>JAGBHT010000007.1 GCA_017935365.1 Ruminiclostridium sp.
TCACAGAAAGGGTGACCTCAGAAGAGCAAGAGCAGGTGCTGCTAACATCGTTCCTAACTCAACAGGTGCTGCTAAGGCTATCGGCCTTGTTATCCCTGAGCTGAACGGTAAGCTCATCGGTTCTGCACAGAGAGTTCCTGTTCCCACAGGTTCTACAACAATCCTTACAGCTGTTGTTAAGGGTGCAGACGTAACTAAGGAAGGCATCAACGCTGCTATGAAGGCTGCTGCTTCTGAGTCTTTCGGTTACAACGAAGATGCAATCGTTTCATCTGATGTTATCGGTATGAGATTTGGTTCACTCTTCGATGCTACACAGACAATGGTAGCTAAGATCGCTGATGATCTGTACGAAGTTCAGGTTGTATCCTGGTACGACAACGAGAACTCTTACACATCACAGATGGTAAGAACAATCAAGTACTTCGCTGAAATATAATCAGTAACCCTTGATACATTACGGCTCGTCTTCGGACGAGCCTTTTTGTATATAAATCGTATCTAAATCGTATATAAATCGTATATAAAATTGCTTTCTATTCTGAAAATTAGCTGAAACAGATTGATTTTTACTTTTCATTGTGGTAAAATAACAGTTAGTTTATGTAAGAAAAGGAGCTTATAATGATTAAAAAAATATTAGCAGGCGTTTTATGTGCCGCAACAATGATTACATTATCGGTCGGCTGTTCAGGCAGTGCCACTCCCGGCGTATCGACTGATCCTTCGGCAAAGATAACCGGCAACGCAGGTGATGTAAAGCTTGAAAAAGGCGACAAGTACGCCGTAATGACAATAAAGGATTACGGTGATATCACTATCAAGTTATATCCCGATGCCGCACCTAAGGGTACGCAGAACTTTATCGACCTTGCAAACAGCGGATATTATAACGGAAAGACGTTCCACCGAGTAGTAGCCGATTTCATGGCGCAGGGCGGTAAGGACTTCACAGGAAAGACAGATGTTGAGAGCTTCGGTATTGAAACCAACTACAATATGCGTCATTTCTACGGTGCTTTATGTTATGCAAATGCACTCGGCAAGAACTCAACTGAATTCTATATCGTAAACAACAAGAAGTCTCAGGATTATACCAATTTCAGCACAGCCAGAATCGATAACAACATTCAGGGCTATGAAGATTATGCAAAACAGTACGATAAGGATTCACAGGAATACACATATTATATGTTCCAGGCAAACTATTACAGAAACTTGAAACAGTTCATAGAGAATATGGATGACGCCACAAAGGCAAAGTATAAGGAAGTCGGCGGAACACCATCTCTTGACGGCAATTACACGGTATTCGGTCAGACAGTTGACGGCTTTGACGTACTCGACAAGATTTCGGCTGTTGAAGTTGAAACAAATGACGCTATGGGCGGCACTGAAGTAAGCAAGCCCAAGACGGAAATAATCATTGAAAAAGTAGAGATCAAGGATTACGAATAATATTAAAATACCGCTCACACAGATTATGAGCGGTATTTTTGTGTCATAACGCAAAACAAACCGCCCTGCAATTTCTCACAGAGCGGTCTGCTTTTATATAATGGGTGTTACTTGCTTAAGTGACTTGCCTTATATGATGTGTGAAGGATCTCATGAGCAATGTGGCTTCCGGGTTCTTCGAGGAAGTTTGCGTAAACTTCCTTTACATCGGGGCTTTCATGTGACTTTCTCATCTTGTTGGCGTCGTCAAGGATGTAGAGTGCCTTTGCACGCTCGGCACGGATATCGGTGAAGTTGCGTACATCGGCAGGCTGTATTACCTGACCGCCACCGTTTACACAGCCGCCGGGACAAGCCATGATCTCGATGAAGTGGCATTCTACCTCGCCGTTCTTTACTTGTGTGAGGAACTTCTTTGCGTTTGCGAGGCCTGATACTACAGCTACCTTTACCGTAAGATCGCCGACTTTGTATTCGGCTGTCTTGATGCCCTCAACGCCTCTTACGTCCTTGAACTCAACGGGGCTGTCGGCTGTTTCGCCTGTCAGCTTCCATACAGCTGTACGAAGAGCCGCTTCCATAACGCCGCCTGTTGCACCGAAGATTACAGCCGCACCTGTGCCGTTTCCTAAAGGCGAATCCGCAACCTCATCGGGCAGATCCCTGAAGCGTAAGCCTGCGCGGTTTATCATCTTTACAAGCTCTCTTGTTGTGATGGAAATATCAACATCGGGAACGCCTGCGGCAGACTGATCCTCTCTGCCTATCTCGAATTTCTTTGCCGTACAGGGCATTACGGATACGCTGACAATATTTTTGGGGTCTATACCCATCTTCTTTGCCCAGTAAGTCTTTGTTATAGCGCCGTTCATCTGCTGAGGTGACTTGCAGGTTGACAGGTTCGGGATAAATTCGGGGAAGTAAGCTTCGCAATATCTTATCCAGCCGGGTGAACATGATGTGATCATCGGGAGAACACCGCCGTTTGTAACTCTGTCAAGGAATTCGTGCGATTCTTCCATAATTGTAAGGTCTGCACCGAAATTTGTATCAAATACGGCGTTGAAGCCAAGTCTGCGCAGAGCCGCAACCATCTTGCCCTCAACGGGTGTACCCATAGGATAGCCGAAAGCTTCGCCGAGCGACGCTCTTACAGCGGGAGCGGTCTGGACTACTACTACCTTTTCGGGATCTGCAAGTGCGTCCCATACCTTGTCGGTATCGTCCTTTTCGGCAAGTGCACCTGTAGGACAGGCTATGATACACTGTCCGCATGATACGCAGGCGGTTTCAGCAAGCTCAAGGTCAAAAGCACAGTCAATGCTTGTCTTGAATCCTCTGTTGTTTGCGCCGATCACGCCGATACCCTGGAGCTTGTCGCAGGCGGCAATACAACGGCGGCAGTGAATACACTTATTATTGTCACGGAACATATGCTTTGAGCTGTAATCGATCTCGTATTCGTTCTTTTCGCCCTCAAAGTATGTAGTATCGTCAACGCCGAGTTCCTTACACAGTTCCTGTAATTCGCAGGTGCCGTTTCTTGAGCAGGCAAGACAGTCCATATTGTGGTTTGAAAGCAGGAGCTGTAATGTCATCTTTCTGCTCTGCAATACAGCAGGGGAGTGTGTCATTATATTCTTGCCCTCGTCAAACTTTGATAAGGGATATACGCATGATGCAACAAGACTTCTTGCACCGGTCATCTCAACTACGCAGATACGGCACGCACCGATAGCGTTTATATCCTTTAACCAGCAGAGAGTAGGTATTCTGATGCCGTTCTGACGACAGGCTTCAAGGATCGTTGTACCTTCTTTTACCGAGTACTCTATGCCGTTAATCTTTATATTAACCATAGTAAAATTAATTCCTTTCAGTGATCCGTCAAACGGGATCATTCCTTAATAATTGCACCGAACTTACACTTAGCCATACAAGCGCCGCACTTGATACACTTTGTCGTATCAATGCTGTGAGGCTGCTTGACTGTGCCTGAGATAGCTCCGACAGGGCATCCTCTTGCACAGGCTGTACAACCCTTACACTTGATGTCGATGATCTTGTATGTGAGAAGATCCTGACATACGCCTGCGGGACACTTCTTATCCTGAACGTGTGCAATATACTCGTTCTTGAAGTAACGCAGAGTAGATAAAACAGGGTTGGGAGCTGTCTGACCAAGACCGCACAGCGAGTTGTTCTTGATGTAGTAGCAGAGCTTTTCCATCTTGTCGAGATCTTCCATAGTTGCGTTACCGGAAGTGATCTTTTCAAGCATTTCGTAAAGGCGCTTTGTACCGATACGGCAGGGTGTGCACTTACCGCAGGATTCGTCAACAGTGAACTGTAAGAAGAACTTTGCAATATCAACCATACAGTTGTCTTCGTCCATAACGATAAGTCCGCCCGAACCCATCATAGAGCCGATAGCAATAAGGTTGTCGTAGTCGATCGGAATATCGAGGTGTTCAGCAGGAATACATCCGCCTGAAGGTCCGCCTGTCTGAGCCGCCTTGAATGCCTTTCCGTTAGGGATACCGCCGCCGATCTCGTAAATAACTTCACGCAGTGTAGTACCCATAGGAACTTCAACAAGTCCTGTGTTGTGGATCTTACCGCCGAGAGCAAATACCTTTGTGCCCTTTGACTTTTCAGTACCCATAGATGCAAACCAGTCTGCACCGTTGAGGATTATCTGAGGAATGTTTGCATATGTTTCAACGTTGTTGAGTACAGTAGGCTTCTTGAAAAGACCGCTTTCCGCAGGGAAGGGAGGACGGGGTCTGGGCTCGCCTCTGTTACCCTCGATCGATGTCATAAGCGCTGTTTCTTCGCCGCATACGAATGCACCTGCGCCAAGTCTTATGTCAAGGTCAAAGTCAAATCCGCTGTCAAAAATGTTCTTGCCGAGCAGACCGTATTCTCTTGCCTGATTGATAGCTATCTGTAAACGCTGAACGGCTATGGGGTATTCCGCTCTTATGTAGATATAACCCTGTGTAGCACCGATCGCATAGCCGGCAATTGCCATAGCTTCAATTACAACGTGGGGATCGCCTTCGAGAACAGAACGGTCCATGAATGCACCAGGGTCGCCCTCGTCGGCATTACAACAGACGTACTTCTGATCGGCGTCTTTTACAAGGTTCCTTGCAAGCTGCCACTTCTTACCTGTCGGGAATCCGCCGCCGCCTCTTCCGCGCAGACCTGAATCAAGAATTGTCTGGATAACTTCATCGGGTGTCATGGATTTCAGCACCTTGCCGAGTGCTTCGTAACCGTTTCTTCCGATATATTCATCTATACATTCGGGGTTTATAACACCGCAGTTTCTCAGTGCAATTCTGTGCTGCTTCTTGTAGAAGTTTGTTTCCTTGAGCGATTTGATCTCGTTTTCACCGATCGTTTCATCATATACAAGGCGTGTAACGACACGGCCCTTGAGCAGATGTTCGGAAACGATTTCCGCAATATCCTCTTCCTTTACCATTGAGTAGAATGTACCCTCGGGGTAAACTATCATGATAGGACCGAGTGCACACAGACCGAAACAGCCTGTACGGACTACCTTTACTTCATCGGTAAGACCATTCTTGTCTATTTCTTCCTGCAATCTTTTGGCGATCTTATCACTGCCTGAAGAAGTACATCCGGTACCACCGCATATCAATACTTGTGAACGATACATATATTAATTTCCTTTCAGATTTTACATAGCGGAGTTTATTGTGTACTTCGTTACAACGTTGCCGCCGATAATGTGCTGTTCAATTACTTCCGCAGCCTTTTCAGCTGTCATCTTTACATAAGTGACCTTTTCCTTGCCGGGTGCGGTTACTTCGACTATGGGTTCATACTGGCAAAGACCGATACAGCCTTCCTGTATTACCATTACGTCCTTTATGCCTTTTTCCTGTATCCCGTCGGAAAATGCCTTGAGCACAGGTCTTGCACCTGCCGCAATTCCGCAGGTCGCCATTCCGACAACAATTTTTGTGCAGTCTGTCGCTTCGTTTCTGAGATTCACAAGCGCCTGCATCTTGTCGCGGATAACAGCTAATTCTTCAAGAGATTTCATATCTTAAAATTATCCTTTCGTGATGTTAGTATTTTCTGCCGCCGCTTACTTCGGCTGTATTATCGTCAAGATAACGGGTTAAAAATACCGTTACTTCCGGTAGATCTATCGGTACATTGCCGAGTGTTTTTTTTAACTGCCTTGTGTCGAGAGTAAAGCTTCTTTCATCAACCGAATAGTTGTAGATAAAATCAATGCGGCAGTTTGTATCTATAAGCGATATGAGCGTATCTGTCATATTGCCGAGCGGCATTCTGTCAATGCTTGACAGTACGAAAACAGCCTTTACGGCAGTACCTTTTCCTTTTTCCGAGCTTATCTCAAAGCTGCCGCCGGTCATTTCAGATGCGGCTTTGAAAAAAGGTACTCCGAATCCGTTTTTTCTCGTTGTTCTTGTAGTATAGAACGGATCAACGGCTTTTGACAACTCATCATCGGTCATACCTGAGCCGTTATCCTTTATGATAACGGTAAGAGTATCGGATGTATTATCAATGTTGACGGTTATTTCAATTAGTGAAGCCCGTGCGCTGATTGAATTCTGTACAATATCAAGAATGTGAAGAGAAATTTCAGAAAACATTATTCGGTATATTTAGCCAGAATACCGTCGATCTGGTCGACTGTAAGTTTTCCGTAAACGTCATCATTTACTGTCATTACGGGAGCAAGTCCGCAAGCGCCTATGCAACGGCAGGCGTCAAGAGAGAAGATACCGTCCTGTGTGCATTTTCCGTCCGAAATTCCGAGCTTTTCGGAGAGCTTTGCAAAAATATCGCCTGAACCCTTTACATAGCAGGCTGTACCAAGACAGACTGAAATTTTGTACTTGCCCTTGGGATAAAGAGAGAATTGTGAGTAGAATGTGGAAACGCCGTATACCTTTTCAAGCGGTATTCCCATTTCTTCGGCTATTATCGACTGAACCTCTATAGGCAGATAGCCGTAGATTTCCTGAGCCTGCTGGAGCACCGGCATAAGCGCGCCCTGCTGCTCCTTGTGCTGACCGATCATCTCACGCAGAGCCTTTTCCTGCTCAGGCGTGCCGTTGAACGGTACGGTAGTTTTTTCTTTGGAACCCATTATATAACCTCCTTGGATTTGACCCGCAATTCTTGCCGATTCACGGGGGATATGTCAATTATAGCATATTCGTTATGAAAATTTCACTATATATTTGTACTCAAATTTTCCATCGCTCTTTGTTAATAGTGCACTAATCGATAATTTTATATCGGATAAAATTACTCTATTTTGACCTAAAAACCGTCATTTTCTACAAATTTCACACCTGTTTTTCAACTTTACATAATGGTGAGAATGTGGTATAATAACAATTGGATTTGTGCATATTGCATATAATACGGCACAAAACGCAATTATCGGTAAAGGCAGGTTTCACAAATGACCGTAGATGAACTTACTGAAACGGGACTTTTCGGCGTATTGAACAAAGGAAACGAGCAGGGCAATATCGAAGAAATATATACTTGCGATCTGCTTAGTCTTGCAATGACGAAAAATCTCAGCGGCTGTGCCTGGTTTACCGTTATTGGTAATGTCAATACTGTTGCAGTAGCAGTTCACACGGGTGCGTCCTGTATTATTCTATGCGAGGGCGTACAACCTGATGAAGAAGCTCTCAGAAAAGCCGGAGAATATAACGTCAGCGTTTTTGCAACAGATATGCACGTCTTTGACGCGGCGCTTAAACTTAACGCCTTAACAGGTGTGTAAATAAAAACAAGGGAGATAATAAAATGAGCGATTTTACAAATTTTGCGGTATATCACATTTACCCTCTGGGTTTCTGCGGTTGCCCCAAAACAAATGATTATTCGGAGAATACCGAAAACAGACTTAAAAAGATAGAGGACGCTATTCCTCATATAAAGAAAATGGGCTTCAATGCTATCTATTTCGGACCTGTGTTCCAGTCGGTGGCGCACGGCTATGATACCGTGGATTATACCAAGATAGACAGCAGACTTGGCACAAACGCAGATTTTGCGGCACTTTGTAAAAAACTGCACGAGAACGGTATCAAGGTAATTCTTGACGGTGTATTCAATCACGTCGGAAGAGATTTCACAAAGTTTGTCGAGGTCAGAAACGGTAATAATCAGTACCGCGACTGGTTCCATATAAACGACGGTAATTCCTGCTACAACGACGGCTTCTGGTATGAGGGCTGGGAAGGCCACTATGAGCTTGTAAAGCTCAATCTTTACAATCCTGTCGTTAAAGAGTACTTAAAGGAAGTCATCACGGGATGGGTAAAGGAATTTGACATAGACGGACTGCGCCTTGATGTCGCATACTGCCTTGACCTCAATTTCTTAAAGGAACTGCATGGTCACTGCAAGTGGCTTAAGAACGATTTCTGGCTGATGGGCGAAACGCTCCACGGCGATTATAACCGCTGGATGAATCCGGAAATGCTTGACAGCGTAACGAATTACGAATGCTATAAGGGCCTGTTCTCTAGCTTCAATGACTTAAATATGTTTGAAATTGCACATTCTCTTAACCGCCAGTTCGGCAAGGAGCAGTGGTGCCTTTATACAGGAAAGCTTCTTTACAGCTTTGTTGACAATCACGATGTTTCACGAATTGCCACAATGCTGAACAACAAGCGTCAGCTTCCCGTTATTTATCCGCTATTGTTCACAATGCCCGGTATCCCCGGTGTTTATTACGGCAGTGAATACGGTATTGAGGGCGATAAGCACCACGGTGACGACGCTCTGCGTGTAGAATATAATGAAGAAAAGTTCAAGGCTGAGGGTATTGCCGATCTTACAGGCGAGATCACCGCACTGTGCAACCTGCGTACATCTTCAAAGGCGCTCGCACACGGCGATTATACGCCCTTACAGCTTCTCAACAGACAGTTCTCGTTCAGACGTGACTGTGACGGTGAAACAGTCGTAACGCTTCTGAATATAGATGATAATCCGTTTGACTTCAACCCCGGTATCTGCGGTGAATTTACCGATGTCCTTACCGGCAAGAAGATAGATTTATCGGGCAGTGTACATCTTGACGGTTTCAGTGCGATAGTTGCGGTGAACAAATGATAAAAGCGGTTATATTCGATATGGACGGTACACTGCTTGACAGCGAAAGGATAGGGCTTAAGGCGTGGGAGTACGTCATTGATAAATACAGTCTGCCTTTTGATCTGTCGCTTCCTTACCGCTCGATCGGACTTAATTACAATTCAATGAAAGACCTTTTTCTCGGAGAACTCGGCAAGGATTTTCCTTTTGAAACTTACTGGAAACATACAAAGCAACGTTTTGGCGAGATAGAAGAGGAGAGCGGTATACCGGTAAAACAGGGTTTTGATAAGCTGTGCCAATATCTCAAAGCCAACAAAATCGGAATGTACGTTGCGACTTCTACATATCATGATTCAGCCGCTAAGGAGCTTGAACATTCGGGTATTCTCGGATATTTTGACGGAATTATCGGCGGCGATGAGATAACGAAAGGCAAGCCTGATCCTGAGATATTCATAAAATCGGCAGAGAAAACAGGCTTTGAAAAGTCGGAATGCCTTATAGTAGAGGACAGCTCAAACGGGCTCAGGGCGGGTATTGCAGCGGGTATGCGAACGGTGTTTATAAAGGATATAGTAGATGTCCCGGCGGAGATCACCGGCAAGGCTTTCGCTAAATGTGATGACTTATCCGGGGTTATCGATATAATCACGGAAATTGATTGATATTGTCTGTTTTGCTTGCATTTGAACGTTTCGTGTGGTATAATTATAAATTATGACGAAATAAAAAGGATGATGTAAATGCCGATTAAAATCCCTAATAATCTGCCGGCTTTCAGCACACTTATTAACGAAAATATTTTCGTTATGGCTGATGAAAAAGCATCAAGACAGGATATCAGACCGCTTAAGGTTGCGATAGTTAACCTTATGCCTACAAAGATAGTTACCGAAACACAGCTTTTAAGACTGCTCAGTAACACTCCGTTGCAGGTAGATATTACGCTTGTAAAGACTGAAACTCATAACCCGAAGAACACTTCGCAGGAGCACCTTATAAATTTCTACACAACGTTCAATCAGATAAAGGAGCAGTATTTTGACGCTCTTATTATCACCGGTGCACCTGTTGAACTTCTTGACTTCAATTCGGTGCATTACTGGAAAGAACTCTGTGACATAATGGAGTGGAGCAAGACACACGCATTCAGTACGGTTCATATCTGCTGGGCGGCTTTTGCAGGACTGTATTATCATTACGGTATTCAAAAGCAGGTGCTTGATAAGAAAATGTTCGGCATCTTCCCTCACAAGATAAACGCAATAAATCACCCTCTTCTCAAGGGCTTTGATGATATTTTTATGGTACCCCATTCACGCTACACCGGAGTGAATATGGAGGATATCGAAAAGAATCAGAATCTTGCACTGCTTGCATATTCCGATATAGCGGGTGCATATATCATTGCTGATCGTACAAACAGGCAGATCTTCATTACAGGTCACGCCGAGTATGACAGGAACACGCTTAAAGATGAGTATATGCGTGATGTCGAAAAGGGTATACCGATAGAAGTTCCGTATAACTATTTCCCCGATGATAACCCCAAGCTGACACCGCATTTCACGTGGCGGGGTCATGCAAGTCTTATGTACTCTAACTGGCTCAACTTCTGCGTATATCAGGAAACCCCGTTCGATCTCACAAAGCTTGAACCGCTTGAGTATTAACGTAAATAATAAAAGTCACAGTTATTTACTGGGGCTTCAGATTGTCGAAAAACCTCTTGTAAATATTAAAAATGGGGTCGCAGGGGCGAAGCCCCCGACAGGGTCTAGGGGCGGTAGCCCCAGTAAAATCCCCCTTTCCTGGGGAAAGGGGGCAGGGGGATAGGGGTAGTGAGTTAGAAGTTTATTTCAAAAACATACTTTTTCTACAAACCGAGTCACAGTTTTTTACTGTGGCTTTTCATTTTCTGCTTTAACGGAGGTGTTTATGAATCGTTACGATGAACTGATGAAACGTTTGCTTGCTGTGTGCGAAGCTCAGCCCGAAATAAAGGCGGTAATAATTGTCGGCTCACAGGCAAGAGAAATTTCAAAGGCGGACGAATATTCCGACCTCGATCTGATTATTGCTTGCTCAGAACCTCAAATATTGCTTTATGAAAATAATATAATAGGCAAACTGGGTAAGCCCGTATATTCGTTTGTTGAAGATACCTTTGCAGGAGAAAAAGAACGCCGTGTCCTATTCGAAAAATCACTTGATGTCGATATGATTGTTATGTCTGAGGACAGCCTTGTAAATCTACTTAAATCACACAATGCTGATTTTATTCTGAATCGTGGTTTTTCGCTTTGTTATGACGCTTGCGGTATATCACAGCTTATTTGTAAATCATCAAAAATCACACCCTGTGATTTTACTGCTTTATCAGAGAAAAGTTTCCGTAATCTTACAAATGATTTTATGTTCCATACCGTGTGGGCAGAGAAGAAAATCAGACGTGGAGAGCTTTGGACAGCGATAATGTGCGTGAACGGCTATCTCAAGACAAAACTGATCACAGTTATCGAGATGTATGAACATTGCATTCACGGCACTGCCTACGATACATGGCATAACGGCAGAATGGCAGAGCAGTGGGCAGAGCCGTTCATCGTCGATAAGCTTGGTGATTGCTTTTCCCGCTACGATGCGGACGACCTGCTCTCCGCCCTTACAGCCACAAGAGAGTTGTTTCTGACCCTCGCCAAAGAGTGCGCCTCAGCCTATGGCTACACTACCGGCATCCCCGAAATCGACAGCTGAATACAGCAAAGCCGCAGACCATTTTATTGCAGGTCTGCGGCTGTTTTGTTTACTTTTCACAGAAAAGCTCTATCTGCTCGCCGAGCGTATCGCTGTAGAAAGCGATAACCCTTCTTAATTGTTCACCGCTGCATTTGAATGAAACGTGGTGTATACCGTTTATCATACATTATACCTCTTACAGCTGTACCGGCTCTATCTTCCAGATTTCCTTAGCGTAATCGCTTATTGTTCTGTCAGAGCTGAATTTGCCTGAGAAGCACATATTAGCCCAGCACTTTCTTGCAAAGTCAAGACGTGCGTTTGCATAGTCGCTGTTGGCTTTGAGTTTTGCTTCAACGTATGATTCAAGATCGCCGAGCAGGTAGTAATGATCGGGAACGTGCCAGCTTGCACCGTCGGTCAGGGCAAAGTAAAGCTCCTTGAAATCGCCTGTGCCACCGTCGCTTACCGTTCCGTCAATAAGTGTATCAAGAACACGCTTGATTTTCGGGTTCTTGCTGACAAGCTTTCTCGGATCATAGTCTTTCATAATCGTTTCAAGCTCTTCAACTCTTGCACCGAAGATGTAGTTGTTGCTTTCGCCTGCTTCCTGTACTATCTCGACATTTGCGCCGTCGTAAGTTCCGAGAGTAACAGTGCCGTTGAGCATAAACTTCATATTACCTGTACCCGAAGCTTCTGTGCCGGCAGTAGATATCTGCTCGGAAATATCGGCGGCGGTAACAAGCTTTTCGGCATAAGAAACGTTGTAGTTCTGTACGAATACGACCTTTATCAGCTTGTTTACTTCTTCATCGGCATTGATGAGCTTGCCGATCTCGTTTATGTACTTGATGATAGCCTTTGCTCTCATATATCTGGGTGCGGACTTTGCACCGAATATGAATGTAGTGGGGTAGAAGTTCTTTATGCTTCCGTCCTTGATACCGAAATAGATGTAAAGAATGCTGAACGCATTGAGAAGCTGTCTTTTATATTCGTGCAGACGCTTTATCTGAATATCGAAAATGCTGTTTGTATCGACTTCGATTCCGTCCCTTGCTTTCATATACTCGGCAAGCTGATTTTTCTTTTCCTGCTTTATGTCCATGAATCTCTGCATCATGTTGTTGTCGCCGCGCAGTCTTTCAAGCGTTTTCAGCTTTGAAAGGTCTGTGACCCATGAATTGTCGCCGAGCTGTTCGGTGATAAGAGAAGATAATTCCTTGTTGCAAAGAGCGATCCAACGTCTAGGGGTAATGCCGTTTGTTTTGTTCTGAAACTTTTCGGGGAAGAGCTGATACCAGTCCTTCAGAACATCGTTCTTCAATATCTCGGTATGAAGTGCCGCAACGCCGTTTGTGTAGCTTGAGCAGTAAACCGCCATCTTAGCCATATGTACAACGCCGCCTGAAATCATCTTCATATAATCGGTCTTGCCCTTGGGCATATCCTTTGCGTACATCTCGGCAACGAAAGCTTCGTTTATCTGTAAAATGATCTCGTAAATTCTGGGCAGAACTTCCTTTACTATATCAACGCCCCACTTCTCCATAGCCTCAGCCATTACGGTGTGGTTTGTATAGTTGAATGTCTTCTTGGCAATTTCAAGAGCCTTTTCAAATGAAAGACCTTCGTTATCTACAAGTATTCTTATAAGCTCAGGTATAGATATAACGGGGTGAGTGTCGTTGAGTTGTATCGTAACCTTTTCATACAGCTTTTCAATGTCATAGCCTGCCGCCTTATGCTTCTTCACAATATCGGCAAGGGAAGCGGCACTGAAGAAGTACTGCTGTTTGAAGCGGAGTATCTTACCCTCTCTTGTATCGTCATTGGGATAAAGAACTCTTGAAATATCCTCAGCCTTTATCTGCTCAATGCTTGCGTTTACATAGTCCTGTGCATTGAACTTGAGAAAATCAAAAGTATTTACGGGCTCTGCCTGCCACAGACGCAGAGTGCCTATGTTCTTTGTTCCGTATCCGATAACAGGCATATCATAAGGTACAGCTACTACTGTCTGATCTGCAAAGCTTATCGTAACCTTGTCGTTTTCGTTTCTTCTGCTCCACGGATCGCCGTACTTTGTCCAGTCGTCAGCTTCTTCCTTCTGGAAACCGTCAACTATAGACTGCTTGAAAAGTCCGTACTTATAACGTATTCCGTAACCGTCAAGAGGTAAAGACAGAGTAGCGGCGCTGTCTAAAAAGCAAGCCGCAAGTCTGCCAAGACCACCGTTTCCGAGTGCGGCATCTTCAATTTCTTCAAGATCGGACAGCTTTGCGCCGAGTGAAGACAGAACATCTCTTGCTTCGTCTTCAATGCCAAGGCAGAGAAGATTATTATAGATCGCTCTTCCTACTAAAAATTCGGCTGAGAAATAGCACGCTCTGCGTGTGGCAAGATGAGCCTTTCTGCTGTCTTTCCATACGGGTGCTATCTGCTTCATTATTGCAGATGAAAGTGCTTCGTGTAACTGATAGGGCTGTGCCTTATCGGCTGTAACTTCATACTTGTCGAACAGTACCGATTCGATATCGGATTTAAGTAATTCCTTGTTCATAGCTCCTCCAAAAATCATATATCTGTTAATATGCCGATAACGGCATTTGACACCAGAAATCCCTCAGGCGTAAGACGTATAGCCTTATCGTCCGCTCTGTACAGCTTATCCGGGATAAGTCTGCACTTTTTTAATATATCCTCTTTTGATATGCCGAAACGTTTTTCGGCAGTTCTGAAATCAAGTCCTTCGCAAAGCCTTAGTTTCAGCATTGCCCACTCTTCATAATCGCCGCATTCACGCTCGGTAATAAAGGCGGGTTGGACGTCGCTTTCAATAAAAGCGCTGAGATCACGTCCGACAGCAAAACGTTCGCCGTTAAAATACGAATGCGCCGCAGGTCCTATACCGAGATATTCTTCGCACCGCCAGTATTTCAGATTGTGCCTGCTTTCCATACCCGGCTTTGCAAAATTGCTTATCTCGTATTGCTTATATCCTTTGTCGGCAAGACGGCTTACCGTTTCAAGATAAATATCCGCATATCCGTCATCGTCGGGGAGTGTAAGCTGTTTTTTTGCAAACGGTGTGCCGGGTTCTATTTTCAGCAGATACGCCGAAATGTGACTTAGCGTCAGGAAAGACATATAGCCGATAGTTTCTATAAGGCTCTTCTTTGTCTGAAGAGGTACTCCGAGCATTATATCGCCCGAAATATTTTCAAATCCCGCTTTGTATGCCATTTTCACGGCATCTGCGCCAACCTTAGCGGTGTGCCGTCTGCCGAGCGCTTTAAGCTCGTTGTCGTTGCCGCTTTGCAGTCCGAATGAAATTCTGTTCACATTATGCTGTTTTAATGAACAAAGTACATTTTCATTTGTACAACACGGGTTTGCTTCAATGGTAATCTCGGCATTTTCGGCTATATACGGCTGTATTTCGTCCATAATATCACAGATTTCGCGCCACAGCAGTATAGGAGTTCCTCCGCCGAAATAGACCGTATCAAATCTGAGACCGCTGTTCTGCGACAGATAATACCGAAGATTTCTTTTTACAGCATTCTTATACTGATTTGCCGTGTCGCTGTCAAACGCCACCGAGTAGAAGTCGCAGTACGGGCATTTTGACAGGCAGAACGGAACGTGGATATACAGTCCTTTATTCATCAAGCTTGAGCACTGCCATAAATGCTTCCTGCGGAACTTCGACGCTTCCGAGCTGACGCATACGTTTTTTACCCTCTTTCTGCTTTTCGAGCAGTTTCTTTTTACGGGTAATATCGCCGCCGTAGCACTTTGCAAGTACGTCCTTACGCATAGCCTTTACGGTTTCTCTTGCAATTATCTTACCGCCGACAGCCGCCTGTATAGGTACTTCAAACAGCTGACGCGGAATGTTGTCCTTTAACTTTTCGGCTATCTTTCTTGCTCTTGCGTATGCTTTGTCAGCATGAACGACAAACGACAGCGCATCGACAACCTCGCCGTTTAAGAGTATATCAAGCTTTACAAGACGTGACGGAACAAATCCGGACATTTCGTAATCATAGCTTGCGTAACCCTTTGTTCGTGATTTCAGTGCGTCAAAGAAGTCGTATACTATTTCGTTCAGCGGTAAGTCATAGTGCATTTCAACACGGTTAAGATCGAGATACTTCATATCCTTGAATGTACCGCGTCTTTCCTGGCACAGATCCATAATACTGCCCACATAATCCGACGGGGTATAGATATTTGCCTTTACCATAGGTTCTTCCGCAACTTCGATCTCTGACGGGTCAGGGTAGTTTGTCGGGTTATCTATATAAATAGTTTCGCCGTCTGTCTTTGTTATCTTGTATACAACCGACGGTGCGGTGGTAACAAGATCAAGGTTATATTCACGTTCAAGTCGTTCCTGAATGATCTCCATGTGCAGAAGTCCAAGGAATCCGCAACGGAAACCGAATCCAAGTGCTATTGAGGTTTCAGGCTCGAATGTCAGCGATGCGTCATTGAGCTGTAACTTTTCAAGAGCGTCACGCAGATCGCCGTACTTTGCGCCGTCGGCAGGGTAGATACCGCTGTATACCATAGGGTTTACGTTGCGGTAACCCTCCAGCGGTTCATCGGCAGGGTTATTTACAAGCGTGACCGTGTCGCCGACCTTTGTATCACCGATCGATTTTATTGATGCAGCAATATAGCCGACTTCGCCTGCGCGCAGTTCCTTTGCATTTTCAAGGTTTTTGGCACCCATATATCCGACATCTACAACGTCAAACTCAGCGCCGGTCGCCATCATTTTTATCCTGTCGCCGGGCTTTAATGTGCCGTCCTTTATTCTTACATAAACGATAACGCCCTTATATGCGTCATAGTAGCTGTCAAAGATAAGCGCTTTGAGAGGTGCATCGGGGTCACCCTTGGGAGCGGGAACATTCTTTACCACCTGCTCCATTACGTCCTTTATGTTTATGCCCATCTTTGCGGAGATAAGCGGCGCTTCATCTGCGGGTATGCCGATGACTGTTTCGATCTCTTCCTTGACTTCATCGGGGTGCGCAGAGGGCAGATCTATTTTGTTGATAACGGGGACAAGCTCAAGGTCCTGCTCGATAGCAAGATATGTGTTTGCAAGCGTCTGCGCTTCGATGCCCTGGGAAGCGTCTACTACAAGTATAGCGCCCTCGCAGGCATTGAGCGAACGTGAAACTTCATAGTTGAAGTCGACGTGTCCGGGTGTGTCTATAAGATTGAAAACGTATGTTTCGCCGTCGTCCGCTTTATATCTGAGCCTTACGGCACGGGCTTTAATGGTAATGCCACGCTCACGCTCAAGGTCCATGTTGTCGAGGATCTGTTCTTCCATTTCACGCTGTGCGACTGTTTCGGTCTGTTCGAGTATTCTGTCCGCAAGCGTTGACTTTCCGTGGTCTATGTGTGCGATGATACAGAAGTTGCGTATCTCCTGCATATATTCCTTATCTGCCAAGCTAAAAATCCTTTCTTTAATAAAAAATCGCTTATTCCATAAAATTATAGCATAATTCCCGACAAAAAGCAAACTATATTTATATATATACGGATAAATCAAATTAAAACCCTCGGAGGACTTGATTATGAGCGATATGCTTGCATATGAGGCGGTACAGCTGAAAAATCTGCTTGCCGATGAAAAAGCGATAAAAGATAAATATATAAAAGCGGCAGAATCTGTTTCTGATCCACAGCTTAAAGAAAAGTTACAGAAATGTGCGGCTGTGCACAGCAGTCACGTCAGTGTTATAGAAAGACTTACAGGTGAAGCAAATGACAGATGAAAAAGCCGAACTTAACGAACTGCTGAAAGCCGAAAATTCGCTTGCCCAAAAATATGCTGTTATGCTATGTTCTGCTGTAAGCGGCGATATACGCACAAAGCTTACATTTAATCAGCGTGGGATAAACGAAGCCGCGTCACTTGTGCTTGATGAGATGAATTCGCGCGGCTGGAGCGTGCCGAAGAGCATTTCAGATATAAAAAGCAACCGCTTCTAAACTTATCGCCCTTTCTGCCGATATAATATAAAGAAAGGGTGGTATTATGTCTACTGTAAATACAAATTACGAATACAAGCCTGCATACAAGGTAAGCGCCACTGACAAGACCGATAAATCAAAGGAAACTTCATCGGTCAAGCTCAGCTCGGAAGCACAGAAATACCTTGAACAGCTGAAAGATAAATATAAGAACGTTGACTTTATCGTTGCGGATTTTTCTTCCGATGAAGAGGCGCAAAAGCATCTTGCCACAGGTAAAGGCGAGTATAACTGCGTTATAACTCCCGACACTCTCGAAAAAATGGCTACAGACGAAAACGAAAGAGCAAAGTTCGAGGGTATAATCGACAAGGCAATAGGCGAACTGCCCGAAATAAGAAAACAACTCGGTGGTGATTCGGACAATGTCACAAAGCTCGGAATAAGTGTTGACAGTGACGGAAACGTTTCATACTATGCGCTTATCAAGGAAAGCCTCAAGAAGAACGAAAACGTTGAAAAAGCCAAGGAAAAAGCCGCTGAGAAAAAGGCGGAAGAAGCAAAAAAGGAAGAAAAGGAAGAATATGAAGAACGGCTTGTAAAGGCATCTTCCGTTGAAGAGCTTATCAGTCTTATCAAGGCGGCATATTCGGACAAGTCAGACGACCGCTTTGAAAAGAGCGACAAGAATGATGATGCGCTTAAAATTGACAGGGTAGAGTTTAACGGCAACAAGACACAGACAGCCTATGAACAGTATGTTCCGACTGCTGTACCGGAAGAAAATCACCCGTTTGATTTCAAGGCATAAAACAGATTCGATATGATATAAGGGCACTGTGTTTCGGTGTCCTTTTTTATTGCTCCGAAAGCGGTGCCAGCCGCATATTCTTGTCCTTTCCGTAATAGAATTTAAGCGGAAAGGACTGATTATTTGAAAAACACCTATGTAAAAAACACCGCGATACTGTTTGTGTCAATGGTGATCAGCAAGATAATCGGAGCCGTGTTCAAGATACCGCTGACCAATATACTCGGCGGAGTCGGCATGGGCTATTATTCTACCGCGTACAGCCTGTACACTCCGATATTTGCAATGACAGCGGCGGCAATACCGACAGTTATAATCAAAACCGTCGCCGATAACATCGCGCTGGGCAGATTTGCAAACGCAAACAAAGTACTGCGCACGGCAATAATGACATTCGGCTCTGTCGGGGCAGTCGGAAGCGCGCTCATTCTCATTCTTGCAAAACCGTTTTCGGATTATGTCGCTCAGTCGCCGCAGAGCGTATGGGGGGTTATGATAATAGCGCCGTCTGTATGTCTTTGCTGTATTTCGTCGGTTTATAAGGGCTATTATGAGGGTTGCTGTAATATGATGCCGTCTGCCGTTTCGCAGGTTGCAGAGTCGGTTTGCCGTGCCGTTGTAGGTCTTGGCACCTCATATTTTATTCTTGATTACGGTATAAAATGCTTTGATAACGGCAAAGCAATATTCGGCACATTAGCCGATAACAGAACGCAGGCTATTGACATTATAATGCCGTATGCCGCGGCAGGCGCTGTTCTTGCCGTTACCGCAAGCGAGCTTTGTGCGCTTGTCTGCCTGCTAATCAGAAAGAAGTTTTGCCGAAAGGTGATCGACATACATAAAGGCGACACCTCGACCGACAGAACGTTCGGAATAGTGCGTGAACTGCTGAAGAACTGTATACCGGTTTCGGCGGCGGCTGTTGTAATAAATCTTTCGTCGTTCATCGACCTTATAACTATACCGCGGTGTCTGAATTTTGCGCTTTCGTGTGATCCGGAGTATTTCAGGGTATGTTTTTCGGATATTATAAACTCTCAGGGCGGGCAGGTAAAACTTGCAAATTTTATGTACGGAAGCTATACCGGCTTGTCGTGGACAATGTTCATGCTGATACCGTCATTTACCGCAATGTTCGGCAGAAGTGCACTTCCTCAGATAGCCGGGGCGTGGACGCTTAACAACAAAGCGGACTTTGAACGCAAGGTTTCGGTGGTTCTGCGTTCGAATTTTATGATAGGCTTTCCGCTGTATCTCGGACTTTCGGCTATGAGCCCTTATATACTCGGTTTTCTGTTTTCGGGCAGACAGCAGGAGGTAGAAGTAAGCGTTCTTCCACTGTTTATCCTGGGACTTGGCGGCGTGTTCCTTACCTTGTCGTCTACTTTCATTTCCGTTTTTCAGGTCATAGGACGTTCCGACCTTCCGATAAAACTTATGCTACCGGGGTGTGCGCTCAAGCTTATCGTAAACGTATTTACGATATCGGTTCCCGAGATAAATATCAGCGGTGCGGCTGTGTCGACCGTTGTGATGTATGCGTTTGTCGCTCTTGGCGGATATTTCGCCCTAGAAGCGGTAACAGGTATAGATTTTCACATTCTGCGGAAAATGTTATTGCCGCTTATCGCCGGAACTTTATGTGCTGTGACCGCTTATCTGTGCGAGAATATTCTTTTTGAGCAGTCGGGTGGGTTTATAAGACTGTTCGCTTCAATCGGTGCAGGCGGTTTTATTTATATAATTTTACTGATATTATTCAACGAAATCAATATAAAATCCTTGCTAAATCGACAAAAACGAAAAAATTGCGGAAATAGCCTTGATATATGACAGATTTTAGTGTATTATTATATGAGCGCACTGCGCCGGCTTTGTAAAGCCGATTTTGTTTAGGAAGTGTATATTTTGAACTTTAAGTTTAAAGATAAGTACGACATAAACGATCTTCTTGAAGTGACCCGTATTCTCAGAAGCGAGAACGGTTGCCCGTGGGACAGAGAACAGGATCACAAGTCGATCCGTATGAATGTTCTTGAAGAGGCGTATGAGGTTATGGAGGCAATCGACACTGATGATGCCGCAATGCTGAAAGAAGAACTCGGCGATCTGCTTTTCCAGGCAGTTTTCCATTGTCAGATAGAAACGGAACGCGGCAGATTTGAGTTCAATGATATATGCGATGACGTCACAAAGAAGATGATCTACCGTCACCCTCACGTTTTCGGTGATGTAAAAGTAAATAACAGTGACGATGTGCTCAAAAACTGGGATCAACTGAAGAAAAAATCAAAACATCAGGACACAGTCGCCGATACTCTCTACAGCGTTCCTATGGTTCTTCCCTCGCTTATGAGAGGTCAGAAGGTGTTTAAACGTGCGTCAAATGCAGGCGTGGAGCTCAGTGGCACCGATGAAGCACTTGACCTTGTAAAAGATAGATTAGATAGCCTTGAGTTAGCTATAAATGACAAAAACGAAGAACTGACAGAAGATAAATTTGGAGAACTTTTACTCTCTTGTTGTAATTTATCACGTTTTATCAAAAAAGATTGTGAAAAAGCCTTGACTTTTGCTGTAAATAAGTTTATAATGCGTTTTAGAGAGCTTGAGAGTAATGCGAAGTCGCAAGGCAAAACGCTCGACAATCTGTCAGATGAGCAGATAAAAGCGCTGTTTTTAAATTCTGATTAACCGTAAAGCAATTAGTCGGTTGACCGTATTACGTCTATAAGCTTTTAGCTTAAATATTAATAAAATTTTTGGAGGATTACTCAAATGACAAAGGCAGAATTAGTTACAATGGTTGCAGAAAAGGCTGACCTGACAAAGAAGGATGCAGAAAAGGCTATCTCCGCTGTAGTAGACAGCATCTCTGAGACACTTGCAAAGGGCGAAAAGATTCAGCTCGTTGGTTTCGGTACATTTGAAGTTCGTGAGCGTGCAGCTCGTGAGGGCGTTAACCCCCGTACAGGCGACAAGATCAAGATCGCTGCTTCTAAGGTTCCCGCTTTCAAGGCAGGCAGTGCTTTAAAGGATGCAGTTGCTAAGTAATTAAGTCTGATTCAATAGCGGAGGCAGTATTATTACCGCCTCCGTTTTTTATTTTAAAATCGGTGAAAGGACTTTCTATGAGACTTGACAAATATCTGAAAGTATCACGTCTTATCAAGAGAAGAACTGTTGCAAACGAGGCTTGCGACGCTGAAAAGGTTTATGTAAACGGCAAGCCTGCAAGAGCTTCATATGATGTTAAAGTCGGTGATGAAATAGAGATCAATATGGGCAAGAGCCCGCTTAAGATACGCGTATTAAAGGTTGTTGAAGTAGTCGGCAAGGACGGCGCATCCGACCTTTATGAAGTAGTTTAAGCATAATCAGGACATCCCCCGAATATTATTTACTACAAAGTAAATAATGAGCGGGGGTATTTTTTTGAACGACAGACAACAGGTGCTCACACTGACTGACAGGAGAGCGCTGTGCGTAAACGGCGTACTTGAGATAATTTCTTACGACAGTGAGTGTATCGTGCTATATACGGTTCTCGGCGATATGCGTATAAAAGGCTCGGAGCTTGAAATCGGCAGTGCCTTTACCGAAAACGGTAATATTGAGATAAGCGGAAATATATGTTCGCTTAATTTCAGTAATAACAGAACAAAGTACGCAGACAATTTCATATCCAGGATTTTCAGATAGAGGTGAGTGTATGAACGTTGAAACATCACTTGTCTGGCAACTGGCTTGCTTTTCTGTTTGCGGAATGTTACTCGGCGTCGGTTATGAGGTCCTGAGAATTATCAGAACGGTAATACCGCACCACAGTTTTGCAGTCGGGGTAGAGGATACTTTTTATCTTGCGCTCTGCGGACTTGTACTTTTCGGGCTGTCAATGGAAATCGGAAACGGCAACTTCCGCGCGTCATATCTGCTGTTTGCCGCTATCGGTTTTATATTATACATTTTTACGGTCGGCAGGCTTTTCAGATTTGTATATACCGCGGTCATAGGAGCGGTAAAAAAATTGTTCGGATTTGTGTTCGGAAAACTGCTAAGACCGCTCAGAAAAGCCTTTGTATCATTTATACATAAATCAGCAGTGCTGTTTGTGCATTTTCACAAAAATATAAATGATAAAATAAAAAGAGCGCAGGCAGACTTGAAAAAGCACCGTGAAATATTATATAATAATGATAATAATCTTGAAAGGAACGAAGTTGTAAATGTCAGCAGGATCGAAGGCAAAGTTAGGAAAATTCAATAAAGTTATGCTGATACTTGCACCGTTGCTTGTTACAGCACTTGTGATCTGTGTGTATAACTTCATTTCCATACAGGTAGAGATTTCGCAGAAGAATGAAGAGCTTGCAAAGCTTACCGCTCAGGTAACCGAAGTAGAAAACGAGAATAAAATGCTCAGCAGATATTCCGAGGAGCAGTACAAAGTCGAATATATCGAAACGATAGCAAGAGATAAGCTTGGTTATGCAAAGCCGGAAGAACGTATATATTATATAGTACCGGCGGATTGATACTGAAAATAAACAAAAGGCTTTCACTTAAGTAGTGAGAGCCTTTTTTGTATCATATAAATCCGAAAAGCTGAAATGCTATTATTCCTGCTATGCAGACGATACTACCGATGATATTCAGAGCCTTTGTGCTTTCTTTTCTGATAAGACCGATAAAGAACAGAGCCACCATTATCATAGGCTGTATGAACGAATAGTTGGTCATACTTGTCGCAATAACAGCGTTTTCAAGCACAAGTCCCAGAGCATTCGGTATTTTTGTCAGTGCAACGAAAGCGCAACCTTTCGACTTTTCCCTGATAAGCTTTATCGGGTGAACAAACGGGGCAAGCACGGTAGCGAGTAGGATAAGTCCGAAAAGCAGAGCAAAGTAAGACGATATAAACGGCGCTGACGCAGTGATTATAAATCCGTAGCCGAATTTAGACAGCAGATAGAAAAACAGCGGAACGATTATCTTTTTGTAGTTAATACGTTCTTTTTCCGATCTTGCTATCATAAACAGTCCGACAGCTGTAACCGCTATAGCCAGCAATCTGAGCCAGCTGAATGTGTCAACAGCGGTTATTATATCGGTCGCATATGACGCAAACAGGCATAGTCCAAGCCACGCTTTAAGTTCAAATGCGGACATTTCGGTAAGAACAAGCGCAGACATCTTGAACTCAAGCAGTTTAGATACCATTATCAGGACTGCCGCAAGCGCCGACTGCCAGCAGAGCTGTAAGTGCATATCGGAAAAGGGCATAAGCGGCAGTAAAAGTATAGCTGTAGGCAAAGCCATAAGAAATGTAAACGAGTTTCCGTCAAATTTCAGCTTTGCAACGGAGTATTTGTCGCTGAGCCCGCAGATAGTATAGCAGGCAACAACGAGAAGCATTAATAACATATAAGTTCTCCCATTATTCCTCTATAGTATATTCAAGCATTTCATAGTGCAGTTTTATGCCGATGTCTGTTCCGAGTGGTAAAAGCGCCAGTGCTATGAACAATGTTTCTTTTGTATTGATATCGGTCAGTGTGGCATATTCGCCGCTTATTTCTGTAACAAGATAATCTTTAGGTTCCATTTTTCTGTTGCTCTCTTTCTTTTTCATAATTACATTTAATTTTATCACAAAAACAGTGCAATAACAAGCATTTTCTACTTGAAACCGTGTTTGCGATATGTTATACTAATGTTTACCGAAAAGATAAGCTAAATAACATTCGGTATTACCTAAAAAGAAAAGTAACAAAAGAACAACGGAAAGAAAAGAAGAAAAACGATGAGAGATTTAACTAAAGGAAGCATAATAAGACTTATGCTTCTGTTCAGCCTACCAATTTTACTCGGCAGTCTGTTTCAGCAGGCATATAACCTGGTCGACATTATCATTGTCGGTAAGAAACTAGGTGAATTATCGCTGTCTGCGGTCGGCTCGACAACGGCGGTAGTATCGCTGATGTTCAACATTATAAACGGTTTGTGCACGGGTTTTGCAATACCTGTTGCAAAGCACTACGGCGCAAACGATATGGATAAGGTGCGGCGCACGGTTGCGGGAATGATCACATATTCGGCAATAATCACCGCTGTGATTATGACGCTGTGTATTGTATTTGTCGACCCGCTTCTTACGGTGCTAAATACACCGGCTGAGATCTTTGACCGGGCAAAGCTGTATCTTACTATAGTAGCAGGCGGACTTGCAGTAACGCTTATATACAACCTTGAGGCTAATATACTCCGTGCGCTCGGTGACAGCGTTGTGCCTCTTATAATTCTTGTAATATCAGCCGTACTTAATGTCGGACTTGACTTCCTGTTCATATTCGGCTTCGGAATGGGCGTTGACGGTGCGGCTCTGGCGACTGTTATCGCACAGCTGATATCAGCTGTTATCTGTTTTATCTATCTTATAAAGAAATGCCCGTTCTTAAAGCTCCATAAGGCTGATTTCGAACTTCACGGCGAAGAGATCAGATCACTGCTTGCAACAGGTCTTGGAATGGCGCTTATGTACTCGATTGTAGATATCGGCTCAATAGTGCTTCAGAACGGTATCAACGGACTGGGAACGGATATAATTTCGGCTCACACAGCCGCTCGAAAGATATTCAGCTTTACTATAATGCCGTTCTCGGCAATCAGCGCAACGCTTGTAACATTCGTCAGCCAGAACCTCGGCGCGGGACGGTTTGACAGAATAAAGAAGAGTATAAAGTATGGTCTGCTGATAGGTTACGGCTGGTCGACCTTAGCTGTGCTGATCGTGTATCTGTTCGGAGAACAGCTGGTGCTGATGATAGCGCCTGCCGACAATCGTGAAATAATCAATACCGCGGTATACTATCTGAGAATAAATGTGCCGTTCTATTATGCACTCAATACGCTTCTGTCACTTAGGTGCACCTTACAGGGACTTGGCAAGAGCGTGGTTCCGATAGGCGCAAGCCTTGTGGAGATGGTATGGAAGATAGTAACGGTAATTGCGGTTATCCCGATTTGCGGATATTTCGGTGTCTGCATATCAGAGCCTATTATATGGACGGCAAGCGGACTGCTTGTTGCAATAATCGCCATAAAAACGCTAAAAGCGTTTGAAAAGGCATAAGGCGTTGTTTTCTACATTCTGAGCAAATATGAGTATTTTTACAAAAAAGTGCAGAAAACCGCTTGAAATATTATTAATATAGTTGTATAATAAATACATTAGTAGCGTTAACGCTAGGAAAGGTTAAATTTATGAATATCTGGCACGACATTGACAAAGAAAGAGTAACCCCTAACGACTTTTTAGCCGTTATAGAAATATCAAAGGGCAGTAAGTCAAAATATGAGCTTGACAAGAAGACAGGCGTACTTATCCTTGACAGAATACTGTACACATCGACCCATTATCCCGCAAACTACGGATTCATTCCGAAAACGCTTGCAGATGACGGCGATCCGCTCGATGTACTTGTACTGTGCAACGAACCTCTCGTTCCTCTGGTACTCGTACAGTGCTATCCGATAGGCGTTATCAATATGATAGATAACGGTAAGATGGATCAGAAGATAATCGCAATTCCGTTTGAAGATCCGAACT
Organism: Ruminiclostridium sp.; assembly: GCA_017935365.1. GTDB lineage: Bacteria > Bacillota > Clostridia > Oscillospirales > Ruminococcaceae > Ruminiclostridium_E. The sequence continues at coordinate 25,776 of JAGBHT010000007.1, forward strand.
ATAACTCATACAGAAGCATTGAGGGTTTACCCTCGCACATCTTTGACGAAATGCTCCACTTCTTCAAGGTATACAAACAGCTTGAGGGCAAGGAAACTGCCGTTAACGAGGTTATGGGACATAAAGCGGCAGTTGAGATAATCAAGGAATGTATCGCGAACTACGATGAGGTTTACGGCGAAAAGTACAATAACGATGATACTAGCAAGTAAATCCCCACGCAGAATTGAGCTTATGACACTGGCAGGCTTTGATTTCACAGCTGTTCCTGCCACAGGTGAAGAGAATATCCCCGACGGCACATCGCCGTCAGACGCGGTACTGTTGCTGTCCCTTCAGAAAGCAGAGGAGATAGCAGAGAAATATCCCTGTGACACAGTTATAGGTGCGGATACGGTGGTAGCGCTCGGTAACGGAATTATGGGCAAGCCAAAGACTGAGCAGGACGCCTTCGATATGCTGAAAAAGCTGTCAGGCAGGACACACACGGTACTTACGGGAGTATGCGTTATTTCTCCCGATAAGCATATACATTTTTACGAAAAGACCGAGGTGGAATTCTATCCGCTCGGCGATGATGAGATAAGGCGATATATTGCGAGCGGTGAGCCTATGGATAAGGCAGGCGCATACGGCATTCAGGAAAAGGGCGCTATGTTCGTCAAACGCATAAACGGCGATTTTTACAATGTTGTAGGACTTCCAGTGGCACGGCTTGCAAGGGAGCTTAAATCTCTCGATTAAGAATCTGTTAATGAAAGGACGCAAAGGTATGTTATTTTTGAACAACGCATTCACAAGAGATATTACAGAGTACGACGGAGAAGTACTCAAAGAAGTCAAGACCGTTGACGGAAAGATATATCTTTCAAACGGCGCTATCATTAAAGAGGGTGTTGTCGGAAAATTCTTCGATATTGCAACGAATGAAAAGTACGGCACTGTATTTGAGGCTGACGGTCCCGATGAGATCGGTCCGATTGTAGGTTTTGCACCTGTTACGGGCGATTCCGCTCCCGACTATTTCGCATTCTGATTATTGAAAAACTTCGCAAACAGCGGCAGAGCAACACGCTTTGCCGCTTTTTTCTATGCTGTTTTTCTCAGATTGGTTGGATTTGCTGATTTAATAAACCAATGTTCGAATTTTATGCCGAAATATATGTTGCATACAACTGATATTTGTGCTAAACTTAATGCAAACAAGGGGGATTTGATATGGAAACAATTTTTTCAAAACAGTTACAGAAGCTGAGAAAGCAAAGCGGTATCACACAGGAACAGCTTGCCGCTAAGCTCGGCGTTACCGCTCAGGCGGTATCAAAGTGGGAAAACGGGAGCTACCCGGACGGTGATTTACTGCCTAAGATAGCGGACATCTTCGATGTTTCTATAGACAATCTTTACGGCAGAGGAGAGGAAAAGTGTTCGTTTGAACAGCAGGTTATGAATCATATGCGGGCTATAGCAGACAGCAGTCAGGATTCCTGTGCTGAGTGGCTGGAAAATTACCTTAACATAATCTGGGCTATGCAGCTTACTGCGTGGCGTGAAAATCGCTATTACTATGATCTTCCCGATTTTAAAGATTCAAACGGCACGATTGCTTCCGAATGCACCTGTAATACAGGCGTGACGTATGTGCGGCTTAATAAGGATTTCCGCTATTTTACATTTATAGAACAGCCGGAGAGTTTCGCAAAACAGTTTTCGGATATTGATAAGCTGTCGGAACTGTTCAGGTTCTTAGGAGATAAGATGAATTTAAAGGTGGTAATGTATCTTCTTTCTCTTGATAACGGCGAGGTAGTCGGTGCCTCGACCATAGCAACTCATCTCGGTTATCCGAAAGAAAAGATAGAAAAAGCGCTTCAGTATCTTTTGAGCATCAACGGCTCAAACAAAGAGATAATCGAAATAAGCGTGCTTTGCGCCGACAATGATAAAGAAAAAGTCTATGGAGTAAGAAACTACTTACCTGAAATGCTTATTTTGCTGACAGGTGCGTTTGCCGTACTCAATCAGCCGCATGGTTATCAGACAAGCGTAAACAACCGTGATTATCCTTTCTTTGACCGAAAGGACATGAGCTTTATAAAACCGGGAGAGAAAAATGAAGAAAAATAAAGAGAAGAACACTAATCCTTATCATAAGGAATACGGTGTTTTAAGCAACAGCATTCACGCATTGAGATCAATGCTTGATTATACACACAAGTTTATACCTGTTATAATAATCAGCGTAGTCTGTGCACCGATAATGCAGTATCTGTGGTCGTTTATATCGAAGTTCGTTATTGATATGATAACTACAGGTCAGAGCGTAGCGTCGCTTGCATTGCTGATGGGCGGATTTACCGTAATACAGATCGCGGCTACTATGCTGAACCTTTACGGAAACTCGTTCTATCACAATTATATCGGAGCGAGATTCCGCCAGATGGGACTTAAAAACCGCAAGATAATGTCGGTGGATTACGGCTGTCTTGAGGACAAGGACTTCATGGACTGCTATCAGAAAGCGGGAAACGCCTGTAACAGCAACAATAACGGTATAGAAGGTATGATGAGAGGCATTGTGCGTCTTCTCACGCTTATACCGATAATCGTTGTCGGTATCGCCATTCTCGGTACGATGAATATTTTTATCGTTATTGCTATACTTATCTGCTCGGTACTGCAATTTTTTGTTACCAATAAGACAAACGCTTACGCTAAGAAAAAGGTGTGGGATCCGTTAGCTCCGTGGTGGCGCAGACATAATTATCTTTCATATACCACGAGCGACTTTGAGGCGGCTAAGGATATAAGAATGTTCGGAATATCCGACTGGCTTACAGAGAAGTTCAGAGCGCTGAACAAAGAACGCTATGCGGCGCAGAAGAAAAATTCAAAGATATGGGCGGTGTCGGCAACAGTAAATGCTGTACTCTGGGCAGGAGTGCAAACTGCGGTTTACGCATGGCTTTTATACAGTGTTGTAAACGGAACTATGACGATAGGCAATTTCACTTTGTATCTTGCGTCGTCAATGACATTCTTTGATTATACAAATCAGCTTCTTACCGCTATATCGGATATACTTGCAAGGAGCAGGGAATATGACGATTTCCGCAGCTTTATGGACGCAGATTGCGGTGATAAGGACGACAAAGGAATTGATGTTCCGCAGTGTGACAGCTATGAATTTACGTTCCGCAATGTTTCGTTCAAATATCCCAAGGCTGAAAAGTATGTGCTTAAAAACGTCAATATCACTCTTAACGCGGGTGAACGGCTTGCGGTGGTAGGGCTTAACGGCGCAGGAAAATCCACCTTTATAAAGCTGTTGTTAAGGCTGTACGAGGTCACGGAGGGTGAGATACTGCTGAACGGTGTCAATATAAAACAGTATAACAAGCACAGCTATTATAAGATTTTCTCTCCTGCTTTTCAGGAAGTCGAACTGTTCGCATTTCCTCTGTATATGAACGTTTCGATGAGCAGTCCCGAAATATCCGATAAGGAAAGGGCTAAGCAATGTGTTATTGATTCGGGACTTGAAAATAAGCTGAATGAGCTTGAAAAAGGCATGGATACAGAGATACTAAAGGTCGTTTACGACGACGGCGTTGACCTGTCGGGCGGCGAAAAACAGAAGCTGGCTCTTGCGAGGGCGCTATATAAAAATGCGCCTGTAGTGGTTCTTGACGAGCCTACGGCGGCGCTCGACGCACTTGCGGAAAGCAAGTTGTACGGGGACTTTGACAAGCTTATCGGCAACAAGACAGCGGTTTATATCAGCCACAGATTAAGCTCTACCCAGTTCTGCGACAAGATAGCAATGTTCAGGGACGGCGGCATAGTCGAGTACGGAACTCACAGCGAGCTTATGGACAAGGGCGGAGAATATGCAAATATGTTCAATGTCCAGGCTCAGTATTATATTGATAACAATGAAAGCGGGGTGGCTGTCAATGCGTAAAGCAAAAGAGAAAAAGATACTGCCTACGCTTAAATTTATGCTGAAAACGGCAGTAAAGAATAAGCCTCAGCTGTTTATTGCTTATGCGCTGCAGGTGGTGGTTTCGTTTTCGCAGACAATGGTTAATATCATCTCGTCAAAATATCTTGTAGATGAGATCGCCGCAATAATCGGCGGCGGTAAAGCTGAGGAGCATATACCTACTGCGATATTCTGCATTGCGCTTATAGTCGGTGTGACCTTGCTTGCGGCACTTATCAATTATCTTGTTAACGAGATGAAGAATGTTTATTCCGAGTGGTTCAACGAGTATTTTGAAGTAAGCCTGTCCGAAAAGGTTATGAAGATGGATTTTGAGCATACCGAAGACCCGGATACCCTTGATCAGATGAACAAAGCAAAAGAGGGTATGTCGTGGTACAGCGGCGGAGTAGTGGGAATACTCAACAATTTCTTTAACGTTGTTTCAAACTGCGTGAAAGTGCTGGGCGTCATAACGATAATTGCCGTTACCTGTCCGCTGCTTCTGCCGATACAGATCATATCACTTGTTCTGATTACAATATTTACTAATAAGTGCAACAAGATAGATATTGAGTATTTCAAGAAGATGTCTAAAATCAATCGTCTTTTCGGATATTTCTTCTACCAGCTGTCCGATCCGTCAAACGGTAAGGAAGTCAGATTATTTGACAGTAAGGATATGATGTGCGATAAAGCAGACTACTACAGCAATAAAACTTTAGATACATTCAGGGAACAGTGCAGGGCACAGCTCAAGTACACGCAATATTCAAATATCACAAACGGACTGCGTGACGGGATCTCGTATTTCTACATAGGCTTTAAGGCGCTGACAGGTGCGATTACACTCGGCGATTTTACAATGTGCGTTTCATCTGCTTCAACGCTCTACTGGGGGCTGTATTCTATTGTATCCGGCATTGCTGATACAATAAAGGCGTGCGGTTATGCATACGAATATCTGAAATTTGATTCAATTCCCGACAGAATGACCAAAGGCGATAAACCGATTTCAAATGGCGAACACGTTATAGAATTCAGAAACGTAAGCTTCAAATATCCGAGAAGTGAAAAATATGTTCTCAGAAATATAAATATCACGATTAAACAAGGTGAGCATCTCTCGGTAGTCGGACTTAACGGTGCGGGAAAGACAACGTTTATAAAGCTCCTTTGCCGTATGTATGATGTGACCGACGGTGAGATACTGATTGATAATATCAATATAAAGGACTACTCCGACAGCGAGTACAGAAAGCTTTTCTCAGTGGTATTTCAGGATTTTGAACTGTTTGCTTTCAGCCTTAAGGAGAATATCATACTTGACGAGCAGGAAGACGAAGAAAAGCTTATCAGAACGCTTAAAATGTCAGGCTTATATGAAGACGCATTGAAACTTGAAAACAAGTTTGATACAACGATTTTCAAAAGCTATGATGAAAACGGCACGGAGCTTTCGGGCGGTCAGCAACAGAAAACTGCGATCTGCCGTGCTTTATACCGCGACAGCCCGATAGTAATTCTTGACGAGCCTACAGCGGCGCTCGACCCTGTAGCCGAATACGAGATATACAAGCACTTCAATGAGCTTGTAGGCGGAAAGACAGCTATCTACATATCCCACAGACTGTCAAGCTGTAAGTTCTGCGATGAAATCGCTGTATTTGCCGATGATACAATAAAGGAATACGGCACGCACGATGAGCTTGTGAAAATCGAAAACGGTATTTATTCCGAAATGTACAACGCTCAGGCACAGTATTATGTAGAGAACGCATCGTAAAAAGCATATAAGAAATACCCGCACGGTGAGGCTAAATTACCGTGTGGGTATTCTGTTATTATTCTATGCTATACCGAGCAAGGTGCATAACCCGTTTACTGCCATACAAAGCGCTATTCCGATAACTGTCGGCACAGCAAAGCTGATTGCAGTCCATTTAATGCTCTTTGTTTCCTTGTATACCGTAAGACATGATGTCGAGCAAGGGAAGTGGAACAGCACAAATATTATCATACATACAGCCGTTACTGTGGTCCAGCCGTTTGATACAAATAAATCTTTCAGTGCGGAAAGCTCCGATATTTCGGTAAGTGCTGTACCCTCGGAGTACGCCATTATGACAATAGGTATAACTATCTCGTTTGCGGGAAATCCGAGTATAAACGCAAACAGGATAACACCGTCAAGCCCCATCAGTCTGCCCAACGGGTCAAGAAAAGCGGTGCAGTGTCCGAGTAGTGATATATCGCCGACAGTTACGTTAGCCATTATCCATATTATAAGTCCCGCAGGTGCCGCAATGAGCACAGCTCTTCCGAGTACAAACAATGTTCTGTCAAGGAATGCCCTTACCAGTACTTTCCCAAATTGTGGGGTACGGTACGGCGGAAGTTCGAGAGTAAAAGACGACGGAATACCTTTGAGCAGTGTTTTTGATAAGAACCTTGAAACAAGCATTACAGCGGCAATAGCGGCGGCGATGACAACGCACAGCCACAATGCCGCAATAAATCCCGAACCTGCAACAGCAGGTATTCCTATTGCAAACATAGTGATAATGCTTATAATGGTCGGGAATTTTCCGTTGCATGGCATAAGCGACGATGTAATTATCGCCATAAGACGTTCACGTTTGCTGTCGATAATTCTTGCACCGGTAATTCCGCAGGCGTTACAGCCGAGGCTCATACAAAGGCACAGCGCCTGTTTGCCGCACGCTCCCGCCTTTTTGAACGATTTATCCAGATTGAAAGCTATTCTCGGAAGTATTCCGTAATCTTCAAGAATAGTAAACAGCGGAAAGAATATTGCCATTGGCGGAAGCATTACTGCTACCACCCACGCCAGCACCCTGAACACGCCTTCGGTCAGAATACTGTTGACGACCGGCGGCGTTCCGACAGCCGAAAGTCCGTCACGAAGCAACGATTCAAGCTTTCCGAAAAGCTCCGAGAGCAGGGAAGAGGGGTAGTTTGCACCCGCTATCGTTATCCACAGTATCGCAAGCAGCATAAGAAGCATTATCGGTATTCCCGTTAGTTTGCCTGTAAGTATGCGGTCGATCTTCCTGTCACGGATAAATTTCTTATCTGTCGATTTGCGGACGCATTCAGCCGCTATCCCCTCTGCCGTTATGAATATACATGATACAGTTTCGTCTGCAAACGGTTTATCGGTCTGCAATATAAGTTCCTCAGCCCTTTGCAGTAAAGGTTCATATTTCTCTGAGCATATCCCATATTTACTGCAAAGACTTTTTTTCATATCATCATCGTTTTGCAGTAATCTCAGGCAGATAAACCGCTGTTTTCTTGTGTCATCGGTAATGCCGTTTGCAAGCAGCATCAGCTCCGATATTGCGCTTTCTGTTCTTTTTGTGTAAATCATCGGATTCGGAGCACGGCAGTTTTCGCCCGATGCAGTCTTTTCAATCGCAGAAAGCAGTTTATCAAGCCCTTTTTTACTGCGTGCCGAGGTTGCGACAACCTCTGTCCCGAGTATATCTGACAGCTTTTGTATATCTACGCCTATGTTTTTCTTTGCCGCTTCGTCTATCATATTCACGCAAATTACCACTCGGTCCGTTATCTCGGTTATCTGCAATACAAGGTTGAGATTTCGCTCAAGGCAGGAGGCATCGCAGACTACTACAGTGACATCGGGTTTTGCAAAACAGATATGATCCCGTGCTATAACTTCTTCTGCCGAATGCGCACACAATGAGTATGTGCCGGGAAGATCGGTTATCTCATACAGATCATTATGATATATATAGCTTCCGACAGCGTTGCCTACTGTTTTTCCTACCCAGTTTCCTGTGTGCTGTTTCAGCCCTGTCAATGCGTTGAACACGGTACTCTTACCGACATTCGGATTGCCAGCGAGAGCAATAGTGTATTCTCTGTCGTATTTCATATTTTTCACCTTTCAGCTAATGTAATACATTATATGAAAATGCGACAGAAATGTTAAGAATGCAGCGGTATCGTTTCTCAGGCGGAAATAACTCCCGTCAGTGTTTCTATAAGCTGTTTTATATGTACGGGCTTTGTAAGGAATGCGTTCATACCGCACGCTGTGGCTCTGTCCCTGTCTTCACTGAACACGTTTGCCGTCATTGCGATAATAGGTATATGCGACATACGGTCGTTTTTCAGATTTCTTATTGCACGCGAACAGTCATATCCGTCCATTACAGGCATCTGTATATCCATAAGTACGCAGTCGTAATAATCATCTTTGTGCGACTTTATCATTTCAAGGGCTGTCGCACCGTTTCCGGCGGTTTCTATATTCAGCCCGTAAGGTGCCAGCATAGCAGTTACTATCCGACAGTTTACCTTTACGTCTTCGACAAGCAGTATACGCTTTCCGCCGAGTATTTTGATTGCCTCGGCTTTTGCATTTTGTCCTGAGATATCCCTGCAGAACGACATAATAATTTTTCTGAGTTCGTATGTAAGTACAGGTGCAGTGCATATTGAACTGATATATGGCGGCATATTCTGAATTGCATTGTCGGCGTATGTTTTCTGCAAAATTACACAAATGTGGCTTTTACGTTCACTGTCATCGGCGGAATATTTTTCCGCGGTATCCGGACTTACTAAGAAAATATCGTATTTTCTGCCTGTCACGCTTGCAGTATCATATTTTACTCCGAGCTTTTCAAGGGCGGCAATTGTCTGACAGGCAATGTCGGCGGTGCTTATATCCACCAGTGCATAAATATGCGACAATCTGTGGTCGCTGTATGAAGCGGAAATACGGAACGGAAGATGAACTATAAATTCCGTGCCCTCTCCCTGTTTTGTATTTACTGTGATAGTACCGCCTGCGGCATCAACAATGTTCTTTGTTATCGGCATTCCAAGTCCCGTACCCTGAATATTGCCGTTGACTTTTCTTTCCCGCTCGAAAGGCTCAAATATCTTACTGATAAATTCTTCACTCATACCTATTCCGTTGTCCCTGACACGTATCTCATATACCGGAATATTGTCCGCTTTTCCTGCGATCTCATTGACAATGAGCGATATATCGCCGCCTTCTTGCGTAAATTTTACAGCGTTTGAAAGCAGATTTGTGAATAGCTGTTCAAGTCTGCTTCTGTCACAGCGGACTGTTTCGTGAATGACACCGTTCATAGATATTGTAAGTTTCTGGCGTTTTTCAGCCGCCTGACATTCCATTACAGTTCTGATATCATACAGCACTTCGGATATATCCACATCTGTGATATTAAAAGTAAGCTTTCCGCTTTCAATAAGGCTCATATCCAGTATGTCACTGATAAGTCCGAGAAGATGATTGCCGGATATCAGTATTTTTGAAAGATAATCCTTTGTAATTTCGGTATTTCCTTCTTCATTGCAGGCAAGCTGTGCAAAACTGATAATCGCACTGAGCGGCGTGCGGATATCGTGCGACATATTCGACAGAAAAGTGCTTTTCGCCATACTTGCACGTTCTGCTTCACTCACGGCGTCTTTCAGCGCCTTGTTTATCTTGCGTTCTTTAGTACGGTCGGAAAGGGCGAGTATATATTTTTCCTGTCCGCTTATTGTACGGCATAATGCCGTAGTATGGAACCATTTGCGTTCGCCGCTTTTCTGATGTTTATATATACTGTCCCATTCGACTCTTTCGTCTTTTGTCATACCGGCAAATCTTTTGCTGATTTCAATTTGGTTTTTGCTTTCGATTGCATTTTCAATAACCTTGACATCTCGCATTGCTTCATCACGGGAAATACCAAGCAGTTGCTCGATATTAGGGCTCACATAACCGACATTAAATGTGTCCTTGTCAACCATCAGGAAAATATCATCGACATTGTTAGAAAGCACCGAGAACAGCTCTTCACGGTATTTGATTTCGGTATCCTTAAGGCGTATGCTTACATAATTCTTGCGGATAAGATAGAGTATAGAAAGAAAGCTTATAAACGCAACAAAACTGACGCAAGCTGTTATTGTAACCGTCTGAAGTTTATTCAGGTTTTCGTTTACTATTTCCGATGGAACTATGCCGATAAGTATCCAGTCCTTGAAGCCGATCTGTTCATATGCTATATAGTGCATAACACCGTTTATCATAAGTGCGTCAACGCCGGAATCGTTATAGCAGATATCGGTACGGTATTGTCTGACAGCATTCTCGTCAAGAGGTGACTTTTCAGTCAGTAAGCGCCAGAAGTTATCAATTTCATCGCCGTGTTCGCCTTTGTTGTTGACAACGACCCTTCCGTCGGGATATATAACATAGTTGACTGCCTGTCCGCCGAATGTCTGGGCGCTAAGCAACGAAATAATGTCCTTGTTATTAAAGCTGATAGCTATTGCGGAATAAGAAAAGTCCATATATTTCCCCTGTGGACAGGGTATAGCAAACACTACAAGTTCTGAGCGGTCAATAAGCGCAGTATCCGATACAACATTTTCTTTGTCATTCATCAGCTTTTTCATATTCCTGCCAAGATCCATATTGCCTTTATTGCCGTCAATGGTGCAATAACTTCCGCTTTCCGAAAGAAAATAGAAGTCGGTGAAAGCGCTTGTTTCCCTTATGTTATAGATATATTCCCTTATATTTTCATCGCTGCCTGCGTCATTGAAATAAGGTATCCACATCTTCATAGCGCTCCAGTTATCCGTAAGCAGATTACTGAGCGACTTTCCTACCTGTGAATATATCTCGGTAAGATGAGTTGCACTTTCTATAAAAATCATCTTCGATACATACGAATAATATGCATTGCCGAACAGAAATGTTGTTATAATCGTCAGCAGAATTACAATAGCAACACCTTTTTTGTTTTCCATTATGTTTCCTCATTATTATAAATATAACGTTTTATCGGTATTCCGATATAACTATTTACATATATTACATATTATTTTACCACATTTAAGCGTGAATTGTCAATAAATTGAAGCGTAATAAACGATATTGACCGCATTTGAATACTTTTTTTAAGGAATGGAGGCACGTTAAATTGTATATTATCATTTTAAATATGATAATTATTCGCTTTTCTAATTTGATTTACTGAGATAAAATGATATCTGTTGTCGAAATCTGACTTTTTAAAATTGTTAAAAGGAGAACCTGAGTGATTTAAAATATGTGTTTCCAAGCTTTTGTTCATAAAAAGGCAAAAATATGACCTTTATGCTCAATTTGCATAAAGGTCGTTGTTTTACTGTAATTCATGCACTGCCGTTATATTATCGCGGATATTGAGAAAAGATTTGACTAAAACGGGGTCAAAATGCATGCCGCTTCCTTCTTCTATTATAGAAAAGCACTTTTCGAGCGGCATAGCTTCACGGTAACAGCGCTTTTCCGATACGGCGTCAAATACATCTGCCACTGCCATTATTCTGGCAGACAGCGGAATACCTGTTTCCATAAGACCCATAGGGTAACCTTTACCGTTCCATTTTTCGTGGTGGTACATGGCAACGTCATAAGCCATATCAGTATAGCTTGCGTCGGCAACATCCCTGAATGTTTCGCGGATTATATCGCCGCCCTTTTTGCTGTGGGTCTTCATTATATCAAATTCTTCATCGGTAAGCTTACCGGGTTTGCGCAGAATACTGTCGGGGATCGCAATTTTTCCTATGTCGTGAAGAGGAGCAACCATTGAGAGCGTGCGGATAAATTCCTCGTTTATCTCTTCTTTGTAAATGCCCTCTTTCAGCAGTTCTTCCGCCAGCAGTTTTACATATATGCTTGTACGCTTTATATGACCGCCGGTGTTAGCGTCACGGCTTTCAACAAGTGTCGCAAAGCTGTATATCATACTCTGATTGTAGCCGGAAAGCTGGTCGTAACGTTCAAGATCGTCCTGCATAAGCCCGGATGTTCTGTCGGTCAGATATTTCAGCAGGCAGGCAAAGCTGATAAGCGTTATAAGCCGTGGAACAATGCTGAATACTATGAGCTTGTCGAGGGTCGGGAAGTTCTTGTCGGGTCGCCATTGCAAGAAATATCCGAGCAACTGTCCGACAACAGTAACGGCTATTGTCAGATATACCGAATAGTTAGTCAGCCTGCGTGAAAAATACACTCCCGCAAGTGCTATAGGATAGGCATAGATAAGTACAACGTGATATGTAAGCGTTGTTGATACAATCAGTATGAACAGCGCCGCAAATGATACATAGATATATTTCAGATATTTTGATGAGGTCGGAACAAGCTTGTTTATAAGCATTGGTGAAAGGAGCAGAACACTGCTCGAAACATAAGCAAGTATCATTGCAGGCTGATATATCACAAAAACGCCCAGTACGTTCAGTAAAAACACTACTGTGAACAGCAAAAATGTAATAAAGAATATCTTTGCTACTACTATATTTGCGTCTTTCTCGTTACGCTTGATGATTTTTCCGGATAAAGTTTTATTCATAATTTTCTCCCCATAAGCTTGCTATGATATATTGTACCGCTATTTGTCAGATTTGTCAATTGCAATAGAGTAATCCGGAAACTGTACAAGCTGACGTTTTTGTGTTATACTGTTGTTATTAAATCTGACGGAGAGCTATATGAAAGTTATTTTTATAGACATCGATAACACACTGCTGAGCTTCAGTGAGTATGTAAAGCATACAATGCAGACGGGATTTGAACATTTCGGATTGATGCGTTATGAGCCGTATATGTATGATATTTTTACCGAGGAAAACAACAAGCTATGGCACAGAATAGAGCAGGGAACGCTTGTATTTTCGGAGCTTGAAAAGGTAAGGTGGAACATTATATTCGCAAGGCTTGGGATCGGTTTTGACGGTACGGTGTTTGAAAAGTATTTCAGGCGTGCGCTTTACGACAGCGCTATTCCTATGCCGTATGCCGATGAAATGTTACGCTATCTGAGTGGTAAATATACACTTTGTGCGGCGAGCAACGGACCGTATGAACAACAGGTCCATAGGCTTGAAGTTGCAGGAATGAAGCGGTATTTCGACTATATATTCATATCCGAAAAACTCGGAGCATCCAAGCCGTCGGAAGAGTTCTTCAAGCGTGCGTTCGCAGAGCTCAACAGTGGCAGAGAAGAAGTTATAATGCCGGCTGATACGATTATTATAGGCGATTCGCTTACTTCTGATATTGATGGCGGTAGAAATTACGGAATGAAAACGTGTTTTTACAATGTTGGCGGCGTTCAGAGTGATAGTATCAAGGCGGATTATGTTATAGACGAGCTGAACGAGGTTGAGGGGATATTGTAGCAGGAAGAATGCAATTGCGTAAAATTGAAATTATTGCGAAATTAAGATGAGTTCAGGTGTAATATGGCTGTAATGTTGATATGAAGATACAAAGCATATTTACAAATTTTGACCAAAGTGCTATAATGGCTTTGAAAAGAGTGAAATAAGTATGTGGGAAGGTAAATATGATGAAAAATTAAGCCAATTATATGATGAATACTATGAGCGTTTCGGGTGCTTGCCTGACACTTATGAAGAGATATATTACGATGATATGTCTTACGATGAATTTGTAGGGTATATAAATCAAGCGTTAGAGAAAAACGTTGAAATTGATGAAGTGATAGAATAATACAAGGTATCGTAAGCATCCTTTTAAGGACGCTTTTTCTTACTGTAAAGATATAATAGTATAGTGCTGATACAGGCGATTTTTGCAAAAAATGCGTACATCGGGAGGTTTTTATGATTCGCATACTCTTTGTCTGCCACGGCAACATCTGCCGTTCACCTATGGCAGAATTTGTAATGAAGGATATAGTCGCAAAGGCAGGTAAGTCCGATGAATTTTATATTGCATCATGTGCGACAAGTACCGAGGAGATAGGAAACCCGGTGCATTACGGCACTAAAAGAAAGCTAGCAGAAGTCGGTATATCCTGTGACGGTAAAAGGGCAGTGCAACTGACAAAATCCGATTATGACAAGTATGATTACATAATAGCTATGGACGAGATGAACGTAAGAAACATAATGCGGATCATAAAGAGCGACCCTGAGGGTAAAGTAAGTCTGCTGTTGTCACATGCAGGAATGAGTGGTAGTATAGCCGACCCGTGGTATACGGGAAACTTTGATGATACCTACAGAGATGTATTGCTGGGGTGTAAGTCGTTGTTAGGTGAGATCGTAAGTAAATAAAACAGTACCGCCGTGATAAATCCGATTATCACGGCGGCTGTTCTTATAATTATATTTCGTAAAATTAAAATTATAAACGAAATTACTTTTTATTTTTATCCTCTCCGTGCTTTAAATCGTGTTCGGTGAGGTTGCTTTTTATATCCATTACCGGATTTGAATTTATAGCGTCACGGAGCTGAGTATTTACCACATGGGTATAGATCTGTGTTGTATTCAGGTTTTCGTGTCCGAGGACCTCTTTAAGCACACGGACATCAACGCCGTTCTGATACATAAGCGTAGCCGCCGTATGACGCAGTTTATGCACCGAAATTCCTTTACCGGCAAGTCCGCAGGCTTTAAGGCGGTCGTCGATTATCTGTTCGACACGGCGGTTTGTTATACGGTTGCCTCGCTTGCTGATAAACAGAGCTTTTTCCTTAGGATCGGCGACGGAATCTCTTTCAACTTTATACCTTGTGACCGCTTCAACGCATTGTTCATTCAGATATACTATACGTTCCTTATTGCCTTTACCGAGAACTTTGACCGATATGTATTTTATATCCGGCTGTGACGGATCAATGTTCTCTACGAAATCGTTTACATTTATACCCACCAATTCGCTCAGACGCATTCCGCAGTTAAGAAACATTATGATCATAGCGTAGTCACGGAAATCCATCCAGCTTGAAAATTCCTTGAAGCCCTCGTGCAACAGCTGACTGCATTCCTGCAAAGTAAGGTGCTTAGGCAGTGCGTTTTTAGGTGACGGCAATTCAAGATTCAGCATCGGGCTAGCCGTAAACCAAGCCTTGTTATTGGTAAGAAATTTGTAGAACTGCCGCAGAGATACAGCCTTGCGTGAACGAGCCTTTGCCTGATTGGAGCGTTCACTTACTGTGAAGCTTAAGAATTCCATAGCGTCGCTGAGAGTTACAGCCTTGATATATTTGTCGTCAAGGTCTGATATGGTTATCTCCGAGAAATCGGTATCCGCTGGAACAAGATCATTCTTGACCTTGAGAAAACGCATGAACATACGCAGGTCGGTGTAATAGTTCAGAGCCGTAAGCTGTGAACGGTTTTTGATCGTAGTCAGATAATTCAGGTATTCGGTAAGGCAAGCCGGTGCGTCCGATGTAGCTTGTCTGAAATCTATGTTGTAAGCCATTTTTTATTGCCTTTCGGTTTTTCAGCACTTCTAATTTCGTAAAATTTTGATTTTACGAAATTGCGTGTAAAATTCTGTAATGCTACTCTGTTAACTATTATACTATAAAATCACGCTCAGTTCAAGATTTGCTATAAAAAAGAAAAATCCCGTCGCTGTAAGCGACGGGACATATATTTCTTGTAACTACGATCAAGCCTTGTTGATTGATCCGAAGAGTTCCATCTTTTCCTTAACTGTAGCCTTGATAGCTTCAAAGCCGGGAGCGAGGAGCTTTCTGGGATCGAAGCCCTTACCCTGAAGATCCTTGTCTTCTTCGATGTACTTTCTTGTAGCTTCCTGGAATGCGAGCTGGCACTCTGTGTTAACATTGATCTTAGAAACGCCGAGTGAAATAGCCTTCTTGATCATGTCAGCGGGGATACCTGTACCGCCGTGCAGTACGAGAGGCATATTGCCAACCTTTTCCTTAACTGCTGCCAGTGTTTCAAATGAAAGACCGGGCCAGTTTGCAGGATACTTACCGTGGATGTTACCGATACCAGCTGCGAGCATTGTAACGCCGAGATCAGCGATAGCCTTGCACTCGTTAGGATCAGCACATTCGCCCATACCAACAACGCCGTCTTCTTCACCGCCGATAGAGCCTACTTCAGCCTCAAGTGAGATGCCGAGGATATCGCATGTGTGAACGAGAGCTGTTGTCTTTTCGATGTTCTCAGCGATAGGATAGTGAGAACCGTCAAACATTATAGAAGAGAAACCTGCATTGATGCAAGCCTTAGCGCCTTCAAATGTACCGTGGTCAAGGTGAAGAGCTACAGGAACTGTGATGTTCAGTTCTTCGATCATACCCTTTACCATACCAACAACGGTCTTATAACCGCACATATACTTACCTGCGCCCTCAGATACACCTAAGATAACAGGTGAGTTGCACTCCTGTGCAGTAAGAAGGATAGCCTTTGTCCATTCAAGGTTGTTTATGTTGAACTGGCCTACGGCGTACTTGCCTTCAAGTGCCTTGTTCAGCATTTCTTTTGCAGAAACTAACATTTGTTTTCTCCTTTGATTCTTATTCCGGCGGAAACCGCCTTTCAGATTTATTATACTACATCCGCCCTGCAAATGCAAGTACAAATTAACAAAAAATAAGAGCCGCATATCCTGCGGCTCTATGTATTTTATTCAGCAAAATCCTTGATGAGTTCTGCAAGACATTCTGAACAGATGTTCTTGCCCTTGAACTGCTGTATATCACTTGCGTTGTTACAGAATGAGCAAGCAGGCATATACTTCTTAAGAATAATCTGGTCATCCTCAACATAGATTTCAAGAGAGTCCTTGATACCGATATCAAGAGTTCTTCTGAGTTCTATCGGAATAACAATTCTTCCGAGTTCATCAACTTTTCTTACAATTCCTGTAGATTTCATGTTCTTTCTCCTTGTGATTTTTACTTTTTCTTTCCTTTTTTAGCAAGAAGACCGTCACTTCCGCTTGCTTCGATTATATTTTACCAAATCTTTTTACAATTGTCAAATGTGGATTTTATATAGCTGTAATTCACTTCCATTCATAGCAGGAAAAGAAATTGAACAGTATTCAAATTGTATTTTTATGCAAATCGCAGTATTATCGCAAATTTGCAGTAAAGATAGCAGAATAAAGATAAAAATTTACAAATATGAAAAGTTATCAGCTTTAAAGCCCAACTGAAAATTCGGCAATATGCACATATACGCGTGTAGCGTTGCCTTGTATATAGTATAATTTGATATAAAAAATCCGGCGGAGTGACTATGAGTTATGTAATTTTTGTTATAATATGTCTTTCTTTCATCTTTTCTTCTGTTACAGGGAAAATGTCGGAACTATCGATAGCGGCGCTTACATCTTGCAGGGACGCGGTGACGCTGTGCATTTCGCTTTGCGGTACTATCTGCCTGTGGAGCGGTGTTATGAAAGTTGCGGAGCGTTCGGGAGCAGTCAAGAAGCTGTCGTGTATATTTGCAAAACCGCTTGGACTTCTCTTCCCCGGCATCGACAAAAAAGGTATTGCAATGCAGTATATAGTGATGAACTTTATTTCCAATCTTCTTGGGCTCGGAAATGCCTCTACCCCGCTCGGGATAAAAGCTATGCAGGAACTTAAAAGCGAACAGAAAGCGGAGAAAACCGCTACACGGGATATGATAATGCTTGTTGTAATGAACACCGCAAGCGTACAATTCTTTCCGTCTACCATTGTTGCGCTCAGGGCTTCTTATGCAAGCGCAACGCCTGCCGATATTGTTCCCTGTGTATGGGTAGTATCTCTAATTGCACTCGGTGTTTCGGTAACAGCAGTTTTTGCCGCCGACGGAATATCATCACGGAGAAAGAAAAAATGACTGAGATCACAGATTACATAGCGCCTGCTATGATACTTGCGGTATTTGCATACGGCATCGCCGCAAGGACTGACATATTTGACGCATTTATCGAGGGTGCGACCGAGGGACTCAAAACCACGTTTGACATTCTCCCTGCTCTTGTCTGCCTTATGACCTGCATAGGAATGTTCAAGGCGTCCGGCTGTATGGAAATGCTGACGCAGTTTATAAGTCCCGTTACATCCTTTTTCGGCTTTCCCGATGAATGTACGCCGCTTATATTCATACGACCTCTTTCGGGAAGCGGCGCGTTATCGGTTTATGATGACATAATCTCACAATACGGTGCTGACAGTTTTGCGGGGCGTGTCGCCTCAACAATGATGGGTTCTACCGAAACGACATTCTACACAGTTGCGGTATATTTCGGATCGGCTAAGATAAAGAAAAGCCGTTATGCCATTCCTGCGGCGCTGACAGGCGATATGATAGGCTGGATCGCATCGGCTGTGACGGTAAGGCTCTTGTTCTGATATTAAAAAAACACGGTGATCAAATGCTACCGTGCTTTCTTTATATCGTATCAGTCTTTTACAATGTCGCACACATCAGCTCTCGTAACCTTTATCAGGTCATCGGGAGCTATTATTATCTGTGTGCCGAGCTTACCGCCACTGACTATAACTTTGTCAAAATCCTTGATAGTGCTGTTGTAAACTGTCTTGTACTGCTTTTTCATACCTATCGGTGTGCAACCGCCGCGGATATAGCCTGTAACTGCATTTATATCCTTGACGTGCACCATTTCTATCGACTTTTCACCGACCGCCTTTGCCGCTTTCTTCATATCAAGCTCAAGCGCTATGGGGATAGCGAATACATAGTAATTTTTTGTCTTGCCCTCGGTCACAAGCGTCTTGAAAGTGCTTTCGTAAGGCTGTCCGAGCATATCAGCAATGTGTACGCCGTCTATAAATTCATCACACTCGTAAGTGTTTACTTCATAGCTTATCTTGTTCTTATCCAGTATGCGCATTGCATTGGTTTTGTTCTCTTTTTCCTTTGCCATTGTAATTCTCCTTTATATCTATACCAAAGCGTAAAGCCTGCCGGCAGAGAGAATTTTAACGCATTTCACATAAAAAGTCAAGCGTTCAGTCAAGTAATGCACTTATAGCCGGGAAAGGCTGTACACTGCGTTTCAAAATGCCGTGTATGTATGCAATGCAGATACCGTAATTTGTGATGGGAACGCCTGCGTCCTTTGCACAGGCTATGCGATACTTCATCTCACGCTCCGAAAGCGTGCATCCGCCGCAGTGGACTATCAGCTTATAACGGCTCAGATCTTCGGGGAATGTGCCGCCCGATGTAAATTCATAATGTAACTGCTTGCCGGTATATTTGTTTATCCAGGCAGGGAGCTTCATCGTGCCGATGTCGCCGCACTGCCTGTGGTGAGTGCATCCCTCCGAGATAAGTATCCTGTCGCCGTCACTTAGCTTGTCAAGCGCTGTAACGCCGTGTACGTTCGTTTCAAGGTCGCCTTTATAACGTGCCATAAGTATCGAGAATGATGTAAGCATCACATCGTCCGGGACTTCCTGCGAAACTCGTGAAAATACCTGGCTGTCAGTGATAACGATCTTCGGCTTTTCCGATAATTTTGAAAGGGTGGCAGTAAGCTCTGTTTCACGACAAACAGCGGATATTGCTCCTGCCTTAAGCACATCTCTTATCGTCTGCTGCTGAGGGAGAATAAGTCTGCCTTTCGGGGCAGCTTTGTCAATAGGAACAACAAGCACCGCTATATCGCCGGGATCAAGCAGATCTCCGCAGATCTGCATCTTTTCGTCTTTTACGTCCAGTCTTGAGCCGATAAGCTCTTTCAGCTCGTAAATGTTGGTACCGTTCAGTGCGTCGGTGTAAATTACTTCCCCGGTTTTCGGTGGAACTGTGTCAAGCAGATCGCACTTGTTCATCACGATAATGTACGGTATGTTCTGCTTTTTCAGCTTTTCAAGAATGGCTGTATCAAATTCGGATACACCTTTGGTGCTGTCAACGACAAGTAATGCTATATCCGTCTTGAAAAGTACCTGATAGCTTTTCTGTACACGCAGACTGCCGAGGTCGCCCTCATCGTCAAGTCCTGGTGTGTCGGTTATCATAACGGGACCGAGCGGTAAAAGCTCCATAGCTTTTGAAACCGGATCGGTAGTTGTGCCTGCCGTATCGGAAACCACGGCAAGTTCCTGCCCTGTTATCGCATTGATAAGGCTTGACTTGCCTGCGTTTCGTCTGCCGAAAAGTCCGATGTGTATGCGTTCGCCGCTTGGAGTTGAATTTAAGCTCACAGATTGCTCCTTTCGCTGTAGGGCTTTAGAATCTGAAATCTCTCTGACCGTGCATAATATTATCTATATACTCGGTCGACTTGGCTCTTACCTTTTCATTTGGGATAGTCTTAAGCTCTCTTGCGATAAGCTCCTCACCGATTTTTCTTGTATCATCGGATGCGTAGTCTACAAGGTATTCCTTGAGCGTCATAAGAGCGTTGGGGTGACAGCAGTTCTGTATCTGTCCTGCCTTGCACAGGCTCATGAAACGGTCGCCTGTTCTTCCCTCACGGTAGCAGGCTGTACAGAATGACGGAATGTAGCCTAAGCGCATAAGCCAGTTTACGACCTCATCAAGACTTCTGTTATCCGATACGTCAAACTGTGCCGAATTTTCTTCTTCGGGTTCGGGCTCTGCATAACCGCCGACGCTTGTTCTTGATCCGCCGCTTATCTGTGAAATGCCGAGGTGGAGAACTCTTTCTCTTGACTTCTGGCTTTCTCTTGTAGAAACTATCATTCCTGTGTAAGGAACGGCAATTCTGAGACATGCTACGATCTTTGCAAATGTATCGTCAGTGATACCGTTGTCAAATTCATCGGGGTCAATGTCGTCCGCTCTTCTTACTCTCGGAACCGAGATAGTGTGAGGACCTACGCCGTGAACGGCTTCAAGGTGTTCGGCGTGCATTAAAAGTCCCGCAAACTCATATCTGTAAAGCTCAAGTCCGAACAATGCACCGATACCGACGTCGTCTATTCCGCCCTCCATTGCTCTGTCCATAGCCTCTGTATGATATGCGTAATTGTGCTTCGGTCCTGTGGGGTGAAGGCGCTCATAGCTTTCCTTGTGGTAGGTTTCCTGGAACAGGATATATGTGCCTATTCCCGCTTCTTTGAGCTTTCTGTAGTTTTCTACGGTTGTAGCGGCAATGTTTACGTTTACTCTGCGGATAGCGCCGTTCTTGTGCTTTATCGAATAGATAGTGTTGATACATTCGAGTATGTATTCAAGAGGATTATTGACAGGATCTTCGCCGGCTTCAATGGCAAGTCTTTTGTGTCCCATATCCTGTAACGCGATAACTTCCTGTCTTATCTCGTCCTGCGTCAGTTTTTTACGGCAGATATGCTTGTTCTTAGCGTGATATGGGCAGTAAAGACATCCGTTTACGCAGTAGTTTGACAGGTACAGCGGAGCGAACATTACAATTCTGTTGCCGTAAAAGTCCTTTTTGATCTGCTCTGCGAGCTTGTAGATCTCTTCGTTCTTTTCGGGAATATCGCAGTCGAGCAGGACCTCGGCTTCTCTATGGGAAAGACCTTTTCTGAGCTTTGCCTTTTCGAGAATGCTGTCGATAAGCTCGGCGTTGTGCTTGTTTTCTTCGGCGTATTTCAGCGTTTCTTCGATTTCCTCGTGATTGATGAATTCCTCAGCCTTGAGTGATTTGGGGTCGTAATTATACATATTTATTTCCTTTCGTTATAAGCGGCGTGGTCGCCCCTTGATTCAACTATTTCATAGCCTGCGCTTTCAACTCGTCTTTGCAGGCACATTCTGCACTGTGCGGATTCGTCGCCCGTGCAGATCTTATTATCATACAGAAGATACTTCTTTCTTACGTCTGTCGGCGACAGATTCGGCATTACAACGTTTGCTCCTGCTTTCAGCGCAAGCTCTCTGCCTGTCGGGTGTATCGTGCCGAGAGCCGTTGTTGCGGGTAGAAGCACATCCGGCAGTGCGAGCCGTATAAGCGCCAGCATGAACAGCGTAAGATCTGCCGTGCCCTGTGGCATATCGGCAAACGGTGTTGCGTGGTGCGGTACAAACGGACCGATGCCGACCATTTCGGGCTTCAGCTCTTCAATGAACAGCATATCTTCAGCTAAATTCTCTGCCGTCTGATAGGGCGAGCCTACCATAAAGCCTGCTCCCGTCTGAAAACCAATCTTTTTAAGCGTTCTCAGACAATCCTGTCTGTGCTTTGCAGAAAGTTCGGGCGGGTGGAGCTTTGAATAATGCTCATAATCTGCGGTTTCGTGGCGGAGAAGATATCTGTCTGCACCGCTTTCAAAATATCTGCGGTAGCTTTCCTCGCTCTTTTCACCGATCGATAATGTTACGGCACAGTCGGGAAAATCATGCTTTATAGAACAGACGATATCGCATATCATATCGTCCGTGTAATACGGATCTTCACCGCCTTGCAGTACGAATGTCCTGAAACCTAGCTCATAGCCGGTCTTACAGCAGTCAAGTATCTGTTCTTTGCTCAGTCTGTAGCGCTCAGCCTGCTTGTTGCTCCGGCGTATACCGCAATAATAGCAGTCGTTTTTGCAGTAGCTTGAAAACTCTATCAGACCTCTGATATAGACTTCCTTACCGTAATATTTTTCGCGGACGCTGCGTGACAGCTCAAAGAGATAATCACGCACGCTGTCCCTGTTTTCGATAAGCGTCACATACTCGTCCTTATCAAGATGATGAGTATTGTACAGCTTATCTGCAAGTGCTTTTAACTCGTTCAACCGGTCGCCTCCTTTGTCTTTGCGGCTTCTTCGGGAAGTTTCTGATAGATGGTCTTAGATGTTACGCCTTTCAGCGCTCCGAGTTTGCCTGAGAGCGTATTTATAACGTCCTGCGGTGCATCGATAGCAACGCTGATTATAGATACGCCTGCCTTTTCATAAGGCACTCCCATTCTGCCGATGATGTATTGAGCGCATTCGTGCAGATATTCATTCAGCTTTGAAACCGAAGAGGGCTCGGATACGACTATGCCTATCAGAGCGACCCTGCTTTCAGAACACATATTTTTTCACCTTTTTCCTGAATAAAAATAAAAAGAGCCATGCCAAGGCACAGCTCTACCGTAATATCGTAAAACAAAAACGCCTTGCTTTTCCGTCAGAAAATCTTTCAGATCAGTTCGGTTGATATGAAATTGTAAGCGTATTGTCGTTCGGTGAAAGAAAATATGTATCTTATCTCGCACCTTACGATTTTACTGTAAAAAATATAGCACAAAAAGCGGATCAAGTCAATAACAATTATCGATTATCCGCAATTTGCACTAAAAAGCCGTAAAATTTTATGCAAATCGGCAATTGCCGTATCAGCCGTGTCTGGGACTTGCACTGACGTGCTGTATAGCCTGTATTATCGCTACGTCAAGGTCAACAGACGGCTGGTTTTCAAGCTCCTGCTGTATGCGGGTAAATACCTGACCGTTCACGGTGCTGACATATTTCGGAGGCAGACGGTTGAGGGCAAACGCTTTCATATCCTCAACGCACACTTCACATTTACAGCAATCGTATTCTTTGAGCCGCTCGGAAAGTCTTTCGTCAACGTAATGTTCCATCATATTTATAAGCATAATATGTTCCCTTTCGCAGTAAAAAGCGATTTCGTATTGTTTTTTACATTTTATCATATTCTGTCGGTCACGTCAATAGAAACACGCTGATTCTACACATATTTAAATATAGCCTGTAAAATTTTTTCCGACTGCTCTTCTTATATTGACAAAACGGGGTACGGAGTGTATAATATAAAAGAATGTAAACTAAAATATGACAATAGGCTGATGACGTAACAGCGTCTGGCTTGATATAAAAACCCGGCGGTATGCCGTATTTTAAGCAATACAGCCCGTTTATTCAAAAACGAAAGGAAATAGCATTTTACATGGGATTACTTACAAAAATATTCGGTAACTATTCCGAAAAAGAAATCAAGCGAATAATTCCTATCAAGGACAAGGTTCTTGAGCTTGAATCAAAATATTCGGCAATGACCGATACCGAGCTTAAGGCGCAGACACCCGCTCTGAAAGAAAGACTTGAAAACGGCGAAACACTCGATAATATTCTCCCCGATGCATTTGCTGTATGCCGTGAGGCTATGTGGCGAGTTCTCGGTATAAAGCCTTATCCCGTACAGATACTCGGCGGTATTATTCTTTTCCAGGGACGTATTGCGGAGATGAGAACAGGTGAAGGTAAAACCTTCGTTGCGGCTCTCCCCTCTTACCTTGTAGCGCTCAGCGGCAAGGGCGTACACGTTGTAACGGTCAACGACTACCTTGCCAAGCGTGACGGTGAGATGATAGGCCGTGTACACAGATTCTTAGGTCTTTCTGTAGGTCTTATCCTGCACGATATGAGAAACGACGAGAGAAGAAAGTCATATAACTGCGATGTAACATACGGTACAAACAACGAGTTCGGCTTTGACTATCTGCGTGACAATATGTGTATCCACAAGCAGGACAAGGTTCAGCGTGAATTCAACTTTGCCATTGTCGACGAGGTCGACTCGATACTTATCGATGAAGCGAGAACACCTCTTATCATTTCGGGCCCCGGCGACAAGTCGACAGACCTTTATCAGAAAGCCAACAGACTTGCACTTCAGTTAAAGCCGTTTACCGTAATTGATCTTGACAGCAAGGAAGATCAGGATCAGTTTGACGGCGACTACATCATAGACGAAAAGGCGAAGAATGCTACGCTTACTCAGCGCGGTGTTAAGAAAGCGGAAGCATATTTCGGCGTAGATAACCTTATGGACGCTGAGAACATGACGCTTCTTCACCACGTTAACCAGGCTATCAAAGCTGTAGGCATTATGAAGCGTGATGTTGACTACGTTGTAAAGGACGGCGAAATCGTAATCGTTGACGAGTTCACAGGTCGTCTTATGTTCGGCCGTAGATTCAATGAGGGCTTACACCAGGCTATTGAAGCAAAAGAAGGCGTTAAGGTCAAAAACGAGAGTAAGACGCTCGCTACCATCACATTCCAGAACTTCTTCAGACTGTACGATAAGCTGTCGGGTATGACAGGTACCGCAATGACTGAAGAAGCGGAATTCAGACAGATCTATGCTCTTGACGTTATAGAAATCCCTACAAACAAGCCCGTAGCAAGAATTGACCACGAAGATCAGGTCTACAAGAACGAAGAGGGCAAGTATAAAGCCGTTATACGTCAGATCGAAGAGTGCCACGCCAAGGGACAGCCCGTACTGGTAGGTACTATCACAATCGAAAAGTCGGAACTTCTCTCCTCTATGCTCAAGAAAAAAGGCATAAAGCACGAAGTCCTCAACGCAAAGAACCACGAGCGCGAGGCTGAGATCGTAGCTCAGGCAGGTAAGAAGGGTGCGGTTACCATTGCAACCAACATGGCAGGCCGTGGTACGGATATCATGCTCGGCGGTAACGCAGAGTACCTTGCCAAGGCAAGAATGAGAAAAGAGGGCATGGACGAGGCTCTTATCAATGAGGCTACAGGCTTTGCCGAAACAGATAACGAGGATATCCTCAACGCAAGAGAAACATATATCAAGTACAATGCCGAATACAAGGCAGCTATAAAGGACGAGGCTGAGGAAGTAAGACAGGCAGGCGGCCTGTTCATACTCGGTACCGAACGTCATGAATCGCGCCGTATCGATAACCAGCTGAGAGGTCGTGCAGGACGTCAGGGTGACCCCGGTGAAAGCCGTTTCTTCATCTCGCTTGAAGACGACCTTATGCGTAAGTTCGGCGGCGAAAAGGTACAGAGCGTAATGCAGACGCTCGGTATTGAAGATGATGTACCGATCGAAAACGGATTCCTTACAAAGACAATCGAATCTTCACAGCGTAAGGTTGAGGGAAGAAACTTCTCAATCCGTAAGAACGTCCTTGACTTTGACGATGTTATGTCACAGCAGCGTATGACAATTTACTCACAGCGTGCCAAGGTTCTTGACGGCGAAGACGTAAGCGATTATGTAAAGAGTATGATCAAGGAAACGATTGAAGAGAATGTCAAGCTGTACTGCTCTGACGATTATCCGGAAAACTGGAACTTCATCGGTCTGCGTGAGCACTTTGCAAATATGCTTACAAAGGAAGATGACTTCAACTATACAACGGACGACCTCAACAACCTTGACCGCAAGGATCTTGTCAAGCTCTTACAGGAAAGAGCCGATGCACTCTATGCCGAGCGTGAAGAGATGTTCGGCGAGGATAATATGCGTGAGATTGAGCGTATTTGTCTGCTGAAGGTCGTTGATACAAAGTGGATGGATCACATTGACGCAATGGAAGAACTCAAGCGCGGTATCTATCTCAGAAGCTACGCTCAGAGAGATCCTGTTGTCGAGTACCGTATTGAAGGTTTCGCAATGTTCGATGAGATGATCGCCGCAATTCGTGAAGATACGGCAAGACTTGTCCTTACAGTCAAGGTAAGACTGGAAGAACCGCCTCAGCGTGAACAGGTTATGAAGCCCGACGCTGAAAACGCAGGCTCACACACCACTGTAAAGAAATCAGCCGCAGAAAAGGTCGGCAGAAATGATCCCTGCCCCTGCGGAAGCGGTAAAAAGTATAAGAAATGTTGCGGTAAAGACGAATAATTACCGATAACAGAGCGGTTTCAGCTTGCGTTCATAAAACGGGCGTAAGCTGAACGCTTTAATACGACAAACGGAATAATTTATCAAAGCTTACAATGAAAGGAATACCGAAATGGCTGAGATCAAAGCTTTCAAAGGACTTAGATTTACCGACAAGGCAGGAGAGATCGGCAAGGTCTGCTGTCCGCCTTATGACATTATCAGTCCCGAACAGAAAAAGAAGTACATTGCTGAGAACCCCCACAATATCATAAGACTTGAACTGCCCAAGACCGCAAATGATACGGATGAGGCATACGGCAAGGCAAGAGCTTATCTTAACGAGTGGCTTGACGAAGAGATACTTAAATGTGATGAAAAGCCGTCAATATATATTTACGAGATGGTGTTTGACGCACTCGGCTCAAACTACAGTGTAAAGGGCTATGTATCACTTGTAAAGCTCGAGGAGTTCTCAAAGGGAATAATCCTTCCCCACGAGGAAACGCTCTCAAAGGCTAAGGAAGACCGATTCAACCTTATGTGCGCAACCGGTTGCAACTTCAGCCAGATATATTCTTTATATATGGATGATGACAACAGCGTATTCACGCTTATAAACGATGCAAGCAAGGGCACACCCGACAAGCAGTTTACCGATCCCGACGGAGTTACCCACAAGCTGTGGTGCGTAAGCGATGAAGGCTTTATCGCAAAGCTCACCGCTAAGATGGCTGACAAGAAGCTTTATATTGCTGACGGTCACCACCGCTATGAAACGGCTCTGCGCTACAAGAAGTTCGTTGCCGAGAACAAGCAGGACACAGGTACTTCCGAATATGTTACCATGATGCTTGTAAACATGGAGAACAGCGGACTTGTGGTATTCCCTACCCACAGAATAGTAAGAGATCTTGATAACTTTGATGTAAATGCGGTTATCGAAAAGTCAAAGGATTACTTTGATATAGAAAAGGGACTTTCAAGAGATGACAGTACAGCAAAGCTCGACAAGGCATACAAGGACGGTAAGAAGGCATTTGTGCTTTACTGCGACGGTAAGTACACACTTATGACGTTAAAGGACACTTCTCTTATGGAAAAGCTTATGCCGACTGCAAGCAAGGCTCTGCGTGAACTTGATGTCAGCGTACTGCATACACTTGTACTTGAAAGAATTTTCGGCATAGACAAAGAGAATATGGCTAATCAGAAGAACCTTACATATACAAGAGTTCTCGATGAGGCTATCGAAGCTGTAGACAACGGCAGTGCAAACTGCTCATTTATACTTAACCCCACACGAGTTTCAGAGATAAGAGATGTTGCTCTTGCAGGCGAAAAGATGCCGCAGAAGTCCACATACTTCTATCCCAAACTCACAACGGGACTTGTTATGAACAAAATATTTGATTGAGGAGAATAAAAACAATGCTTGCTCGTGAATGCAAAAAAGAACTTACAGAACACATTATTCCTTTCTGGAACAACCTTGAAGATGATGTAAACGGCGGTTTCTACGGATATGTAGGAAACGACCTTACACTTGATAAAGATGCACCCAAGGGCGTTATCCTGCACTCAAGAATACTCTGGTTCTATTCAAACTGCTATCTTGTGCTGAAGGATCAGAATTGTCTTAAGAAAGCAAAGCACGCTTTTGAATTTCTTTCAAAGTACTGCGTTGACAAGGAAAACGGCGGTGTTTACTGGATGATGAATGCCGACGGTACTGTAAACGACAGTATGAAGCACACATATTGTCAGGCTTTCTTCATCTATGCTATGTCCAGCTACTATGATGCATCAAAGGACAAGGCTGCTTTAGAGCTTGCACTTGATGTATTCCACACTGTTGAGGACAAGTGCCGTGACGATATTGCATACCTTGAGGCTTTCTCAAAGGACTGGAACATTATCCCGAATGACGCACTTTCCGAAAACGGTCTTATGGCAGACAAGACAATGAACACTACCCTGCACGTTATGGAAGCCTACACCGAGCTTTACAGAGTAAGCGGCGACAAGCAGGTTTTAAAGGCTCTGCGCTTTACACTTGAGATCACGCTTGACAAGATCTACGATAAGAACGGCGGCAAGCTGTTTGTATTCTTCGACAAGAACCTGAATGAAATCGGTGATATCTATTCATACGGTCACGATATTGAAGCTACATGGCTTATCGACAGAGCCTGCGATGTGATCGGCGACGAGCATCTTTCCAAGAGATGTGCCGAGATGAACAAGGTAATTGTAAGAAATATTGCCGACAGAGCTTTATCAAACGGCAGACTGAATAATGAAGTTGAACACGGCGTTGTAAACACATGGCACATATGGTGGGTACAGGCTGAGGGTGTTGTAGGCTTCTGCAACGCATATCAGAGATACGGCGACGCAAGATATCTTGAAATATCACGCACTCTGTGGAACTACATCAAGGACAAGATGATCGATAAGCGTCCTGGCGGCGAATGGCATTCACAGCTTGACGACAACGATCAGCCTGCTGACTTCAAACCGGTAGTAGATCCGTGGAAGTGCCCCTATCACAACGGAAGAATGTGCTTAGAGATAATCTCTCGTATGTAATCGAAAGGATTTCCCATGTCTGTTTCAAACAGAATTTTTAAAACTGCGGCTTTATTTTCGGCTGTAGCAATAGCAATAGTTTCATCGGGCTGTAACAGCGACCCCGTAAAAGAAGAAATTGTTACTTCTATCACCGACCAGGTACAGTTCTCGTATGAAACTGCAAAAGCACAGTATATGACTATCGAAGAGGAAGCAAAAATCCCCGCAAGCCTCGACTATGCTCAGTCGCAGTCATATTACGCTCCCGTTTCAGGCAAGATAAAGACCAACAATGTATCAAAGAATATGAAGGTCAAAAAAGGTGATGTGCTTTTTGCTCTTGACACGACTGACCTTGATTTTCAGATAAACGATCAGGAAATGAAGGTCGCCGCTATGGCGGACGGCGTTGATAAGGGTTATGCCCAGATCGAACTGGACAAGCTGAAAGAACAGCGCGAAGGCGCTGTTGTCACCGCACCGTATGACGGAGTAATTGCAGAATGCTGTTATTCTGCGGTCGGCACAAATATTGAGCAGGGTACACTGCTCTGCCGTGTTGCCGTGCTTGAATCAATATTCGTGTACAATTCCCAGGGTGCGGGAAAAGATCTGCGCTTCGGTATGGACGTTGACCTTGTTATCAATGACGTTGACTATACAGGAACGGTCACTGCCGCTCCCGATACTGCGCCGTCAGATGCCAGCAAGGACGCAACCAAGTACTGCGCTGTTACGCTGTCAAAAGACAGCCTTGACAAGCTTCTGAACGAGAATAACGGCATAACCGCCGTTGACGCAGGCTGGGCGACAATACACGCTGTCACAACAAGACGCGTCAATGTACTCGCCGTTCCCGAAAAAGCAATAAAGAAGGACGGCACAAAGACATATTGCAGCGTTCTGCAAGGTAACGAGAAGTACGATCTTTATGTTGAAGTCGGAGCTACAGCAGGCGGCTACACAGAGATACTCAGCGGACTTAATGAAGGTGACGTTGTGGTTATCTCCGAGAGTACAGGCAACGGCTCTGATAATAACAACAAAAATGATAAGAACAATAAAGACGATAACGCAGATGATATGCAGGACGGAAACGACAACCGCAAGCCTTGGAACAACGGCGATAAGCCTGACGATATGCAGTTCCCCGACGATCAGAACAACTGATATGTAAAAAATAATGCCCGGTCAATGACCGGGCAATTTTTATAGCTTGGTTACAATATCATAAAACTCATTCAGATTTTTCACCGTGTATTTCTGTCCGAAATCACGGTTATTATTATATCTGTAGATATAAACAGATGTACAGCCGAAGCTGTTCGCTACCAGTACATCTTTCCTTTCGTCACCGATGAATATCATTTCATCGGTCTTTATGCCAAAATGCACCGCTATATCGACAAGCCCCTTTATGTTCGGCTTACGGTATCGGCATGAAGTTGACGAAACGTACAGATCAAAATACGGCATAAGATCAGGAAAATAACTCTTGTGGAGTTCGTCCGGCATTCCGGTAGCTACATCGGTGAGTGTCGCTATTCTGATACCGTTGTCACGCAGTTTTTGCAACACCGGTATAGTTTCGGGATATGTGTATGCTTCAAGCGGGAAAGCCTCGAAAAAGCAATATGCGATTTTGTCGGCAGTAATATCCACGCCCCATTTTTCGGCTATTTCACCGAAAATGTGCTCATGGGAATAATCCGCTTCACGATATTTTATCGTGGGATTATAGCCACGAAGTATCTCCATACCTGCCGCTATATCCTTATCTGTGAGTTTTGGCAACAGCTTGTCACGGACGTGTCTGAAACCGTTTTCGTAATAATCTACCCACACACCCGGCATACCCTTATATTCCATAAGCGTACCGCCTATGTCAAATGCGGCTACCTTGATCATATCTGCCTCCGATAATATTTATTCAAGCTCGGCTACCGTTACGCCTGCCTCGCCCTCGCCGTATGCACCGTCACGGAATGACTTGACGTGCGGATTTTTACGCAGATACTGCTGTACCGCAGAACGCAGAGCGCCTGTACCCTTGCCGTGAATGATAGTTATCACGGAAATTCCGCTTAAAAGACAGCTGTCAATAAAGCGGTCGACCTCCATAACGCCGTCATCACCGAGCATTCCTCTTATATCAAGCTCCATACCGCTCTTGCGTGAATAGTTGCTGACAAGCTTCTTTCCGACCTTTGAGGGTGTGGGCTGTTTCTTGCTTTCCTTCTTCTCTTCCACAAGACGCAGATTTTCAAGCTTTGTCTTGGTTTTCATTGCGCCGACCTGAACAAAGCACATATTCTTTGAATCGGGCAGTCTGAGTAGCGTTCCCTCTTTATTGAGGTCTGCAAGGTGCACCGTATCGCCGACTTTGAGCGGTCTGGGCAGTACATAATGATCTACCTTTTTCTGCAGTATAGGGTTTGCTGTATCATACATTCCGTTCACAGAAGAGTTGATATGTGAACGGGCGCCCTTGACCTTCTGTGCAAAATCGGCGCTTTCTTTCTGCTTCCTGAGCCTTTCAAGCTCTTCAAGCATAAGATCGCCCTGAAAACGCACCTCTTCAATAATGCTTGCCGCCTTTCTTCTTACGTCCTGAAGCTCTTTTTCCTTGTCTTTTTCAAGCTGATCACGTTCAGCTTTAAGCTGTTCGGTGATCTCCTTTGACTTTCTCTGCTCTGCCGCCGCCGAACTTTTCAACTTTTCAAGTTCCTGCCTTGTCTTTTCAAGCGACTGTACGACTTCTTCAAAGCGCTTGTCCTCTGTGCTGACAAGCTCCTTTGCGTTGTCGATAATATCATTGCCGATACCAAGCTTTGACGATATAGCGAAAGCGTTTGACTTACCGGGCATACCGACAATAACTCTGTATGTCGGTCTTAATGTCTTTATATCAAACTCACACGACGCATTCTCAACGCTGTTGGTCTTTATCGCGTACATCTTTACTTCCTGATAGTGAGTTGTTGCGATGACCTTGCAGTCACGCTTCCTGAACTCGTCAAGGATAGATACGGCGAGTGCAGAACCCTCTACAGGGTCTGTACCTGAGCATAACTCATCAAGCATAATAAGCGATTTATCATCGGCGGTTCTCAGTATGCGTGCGATATTTGTAATATGCGACGAGAACGTTGACAGGCTCTGTTCAATGCTCTGCTCGTCGCCTATATCAACATACAACTCGTCAAACATACCTATAACGCTGTTTTCGCTTGCGGGTATCATCATACCGCACATTGCCATAAGCACAAGCAGTCCTGCGGTTTTGAGCGAAACCGTCTTACCGCCCGTGTTCGGACCTGTCACTATAAGCGATGAATATTCGTTGCCAAGCTCAAGAGAAATCGGCACTACCTTATCCTTGTCGATAAGAGGGTGTCTTGCCTTTATCAGATTGAAGCACGGCTTATCGGTAATTACGGGTGTTACTGCTTTCATCTTAGCGCCGAGGTTTGCTTTGGCAAAGTAGATCTCAAGCGTCAGAACTATCTCGTAATCGTTTATCATCGGCTCCGCAAAACTGCCGACAAGCTCAGACATTTCCTTTATGATACGCTCTATCTCTTTCTGCTCTTCAATTTGCAGAACCCTTATCTCGTTGTTTGCTTCTACTACCGCCATAGGCTCTATGAACAGTGTAGCGCCCGTTGCTGACGTATCATGCACAAGACCGCTTATTTCGCTCTTGTACTCGGTCTTTACAGGTACTACAAATCTGCCGTCACGCATTGTGACAAGGCTTTCCTGTAAGTATTTCTGCGTTGACTGGCTCTTTATCAGCTTGTCAAGCCGTTCTCTTACGGCAAGGCTCTTGCGCTGTATTGAACGGCGGATTGCGGCAAGCTGTGGGCTTGCGCTGTCGGCAAGCTCTTCCTCGGATATGATAGCATTATTTATCATATTCTCAAGGTGCTTGTTTATGCTGAGCTGTTCAAAGTATTCCGTTAGCGAGGTCTGAATGCCACTGCACTGCGAGTACCAGTCGTCAAGCCCCGATACCTCACGCAGGAACATTCCGATATCCATAAGTTCTCTCAGTGACAGCGATGAACCCTGCTGTGCCCTTTTTGCACCAAAGCATATATCCTTGATGTTATAGAATTTCGGCGTACCGAATTTTGACGACAGTGTGAATGCATCATCTGTCTTCGCTATTTCTGATCTTACCGTGTCTATATCAAATGACGGCTTTATCTTTTTTATCCGTTCCTTGCATACGTCGCAGTATGCGTTCTGCGAGAGCAGGTCAAGTATCTTGTCAAGCTCAAGCTTTTTATAATCTTTTTTCATATTTATATCCTTTGTTCTATGTTTCTATTACGATGTTTTTATAATAATCAAGCGTGGAGAATGTCCTGTTAAGCTGTGACAGCAGATAGAACTCCGCCACGGCGCCAAACAGCTTTTCGTTCTCCTTTGATATTCTGAATCTGTACATTTTATCTGTGTCCGAATATGCAACATATCTCAGCGTATGAAGAAGCGTTGGGTTGAGTGCAAATGCGTTTTTTTCGAGCAGTTCCGAGTGTTCCTCATAGCAGTCCGAGCAGTAGATCACACCTTCGACCGGTAAGAACATCATGGTATCGCTCCGGTACGCTATACACTCACGGCAGGCGCGCAGATCCGGCATAAAACCTATCCTTGACAGAAATCTGAATTCGAATATCGCTTTTATAAATCTCAGTGGCAGTTTCTGCTTTTCAAGCTGGAAATATGTCATACAGGTAAAGCGGAGCAAGTCAGAATGTTCCTCTTCAGATGTTGCGCAATATTTTATTATCTCTGCAAAATATGCCGCCAGCGACAGCGCCTCAATATCCGCGGAAATATTATAGAAACTGCATATCGGCTCTGCACTGTTGAGCGTATATCCTTTACTGCTTCGGCTTACACAAAAAGTGGCGTAACTGAAAAGCGATGCCGCCCCCGAATTCTTGCCGCCTATCTTTTTTGCGCCGTGCGCCATAACCTCTATCATACCGAGCTTGTCCGTAAACAGGTCAAGAAAACAGCTGTTCTCGCCTATACTGCGCTGTCCGATAACAAGCCCTTTCAGCGTAATAAGCATTGAACAGCTACTCCTTTAAATATCTCAGTCTGCCTTAAGTCCGAAGTCGGCAATGTCGGATTCTCTGTTTCTCCAGTCTTCCTTTACCTTTACCCATATCTGCATATTGACCTTACAGCCGAAATAGTCCTGCATATCTTCTCTTGCCTCAGAGCCTATCTTTTTGAGCATAGAACCCTGCTTGCCGATTATCATGCCCTTGTGCGAAGCCTTTTCGCAGACAATTACAATGCCGATATCGACAATTTCCTTGCCGTTCGGTTTCTGTCTTACTTCCATAGTTTCAACATATACGGCAGTTCCGTGCGGGATCTCCTCGTTCATGTTGCGGAGAATTTTCTCGCGGACGATCTCTGCAAGCCATACCTTTTCTGCCTGGTCGGTCGGAAGTTCATCGTCAAAATAATGCGGCGACAGCTTTACATATCTGTCGATAATAGGCATTATCTCTTCAACACCTATTCTCTGTCTAACGCTTATCGGAACGATCTCCTTGAAGTCGTACAGCTCGCTGTATTCCTTTATAAGCGAAAGAAGCTCCGACTTGTCCTTTATGAGATCGACCTTGTTTATAAGCAGAATGACATCGGTCTTTCTGTCCTTGAAGCTGTCTATCAGATTATGCTCTATCGGCGAGATCTTCTTGGTAGCGTCAGCCATCATAAGTATAACGTCAACATCTGTAACGCTCTCCCTGATAGACTTTAACATCTGGTCGGAAAGCTTGTTCTTCGCCTTGTGCATACCGGGCGTATCTATGAACACATACTGCGTTTCACCCTTTGTGAGTACGCCGTTTATTCTTGTTCTTGTAGTCTGGGGCTTATCGCTGACTATTGCGATCTTTTCGCCGACAAGATAGTTTGTAAGCGTTGACTTGCCTGCATTGGGTCTGCCGGCAATAGCCACGAATACTGATTTTGGATTATTCATTTATTCATCTTTCCTTTGATATTTCTTTTCTTTCCTTTTGCAATAAACAAAAATGCAAGGCAGGCAAAAGCCGCAAGCATAGCGAGGTTCCATATATCGCCCGTGAAAAATCTGAATATAAGCACAAATTTTTCCGTGTTCCAGAAAAGTGTTATGCCGATTATGACTGCGGCAATTGCGGTAACGAAAACCGCACCTGCGGCAACGTCCTTGCCGACTTTGGCAAGCGCCGAATAGCCGGGCGAAACCTTATCTATCACGACTTCTATAGCGGTGTTCATCATCTCGGCTGAGATAACGACAACGCAGGTGATTATCAGCAGTATGAACTGTTCTTTCGTAAAGTTATAAAACTGCGCCAGATACAGCACACACATAGTTGCAACGATATGGATACGCATATTCATCTCGTGACTGATACAGAACCATATTCCTCTTGCCGCATATTTAAAGCTGTTACCAAGTCTTTTAAACACTTTGTCCTCTGATTATTCCCGTGTAATTTTAAGGTTGTTCAGCACACGATCCTGAAGCTCCAGCATTACCTTTTCACCTTCCGGGTCGTCCTCGTGATCATATCCGAGCAGATGAAGGGTTGAATGGGTAGCTAAAAAACCAACCTCTCTTATCAGCGAATGTCCGTATTCAATAGCCTGTGCATGGGCTTTTTCCATGGAAATAACTATATCTCCGAGCATATATGCACCGTTTTCGGGGTTTATGTCGTACTCGTCGTAAGCGCCGAGCGGAAATGAGATAACGTCCGTCACCTTGTTCTTGTCACGGAACTCCTTGTTTATTCTCTTGATACGCTCGTTGTCGACCAGTGTTACAGATACGTCTGCGTCGCCCACAAAATCGGTAACTCTCAGTGTTTCCGCAATGCACTTTCTGATAACGGTACGCAGTCCGTTAGGCACTTCAATTGCTTTCTGATTGTTCCTGAACGACATATATATTTTAGGTGTTTTCTTCTCAGACATTTTTACTTTCCTCATTTAAAAGCGGTCAGCTTTTCTTTCTTTCATTGTACTGCTCATAGGCTTTTACTATATCCTGTACAAGCCTGTGACGCACTACGTCCTTTTCCGTAAAACGGTTTATTGCAATATCGTCTATATTCTTCAGAATTTTTGTAGCTTCTACAAGTCCCGAACGTCTTGAATCCGGTAAATCTATCTGTGTAACGTCGCCCGTAATTACCATCTTGCTGTTGAAGCCAAGACGTGTAAGGAACATCTTCATCTGTTCGGGAGTTGTGTTCTGCGCCTCGTCAAGA
Organism: Ruminiclostridium sp.; assembly: GCA_017935365.1. Classification (GTDB taxonomy): domain Bacteria; phylum Bacillota; class Clostridia; order Oscillospirales; family Ruminococcaceae; genus Ruminiclostridium_E. Next base: position 62,061 of record JAGBHT010000007.1, read on the forward strand.
ATGATAAAGCTGTCGTCAAGCGTTCTTCCTCGCATATATGCAAGCGGAGCGACTTCTATACAGCCTCGCTCCATATTGCGCTGGAATGCTTCCGAGCCCATCATATCAAACAATGCATCATACAGCGGTCTCAGATACGGGTCGACCTTGTTCTGAAGATCGCCCGGGAGAAATCCGAGCTTCTCTCCGGCTTCTACCGCAGGACGAGTGAGAATAATTCTCTGTACCTCGTGCGCCTTGAACGCTCTTACCGCAAGCGCAACCGCAAGATAAGTCTTACCCGTACCGGCAGGACCTACACCGAATACGATCGTATTCTTCTTTATGCTGTTCACATATTTTGACTGTCCGACCGTCTTTGCTTTTATCGGCTTTCCAGTATGGCTGACGCAGATACAGTCCGAGGACAGCGCCTGCATTTCTTCGCTCTTGCCCTCGTTTATCATTGAGATTGCATATCTCACGCTCTGTTCTGTCGGTATTTCGCCTTTTCCTACCGATGTGATAAGCGTATTTATGACCTGCTGTGCGTTATCGACAGCATTTTCCTCGCCCTTTATGCGTATTTCGTCATCACGGCTGTATATCGAAACCTTGTATTCCTTTTGTATAATATTGATATTACTGTCAAAATCACCGAAAACCTCGTGAATCTGGCTCATATCCTGAATATTAACAGCTTTTTCTGTCATTTATCGTGATATATTCCTTTCAGATTTTAGAAATTTATCTATTCTATGATAGTATACCACATTCCGGGCTTTATTTCAATACAAATTTACGTCAAATCAATATAAAACGGTGATCGGTTGTTTTACTCCGATACAGCGTTCAACCTTGTACTTTATTGTCATTTTTATTCCCTTTTCGTCTGTTGTAACTTCTTTTTCATCGTATATGATCTTACAATCCGACAGAAAGTTATCTTCATAATCCTTTTTCTGCTTTTCGAGCTGTGACATTATATCACGGGCGGTGTATCTTATCGTTTCTTCTTTCGTTTTCGTATACACGCCCTGCTTGTATTTATACGGCGTGTCAGCTCCGAAAATATTGATATTATAAGTATCCTCGCTGTAAGTAAAACCGCTCATATCGTCTGCGTTATAATGTTCCCACGGGAGCGGCAAAGCGTAAGAGCCGAACATCAGATATGTGGAATAATATTTTTCGCCTGTCGGCAGTTTTCGTGTCTGTTCAAACGGCAGATAGAATTCCTCTGTCTGTTCGCACTCGGCTTTAAGCAAACCGTCGGCATGAACATATACTATCTTACCGCCATTGTCGTTGACTGTTCCGCTGATAAGTAGCTGACCTTTCACAATGCCGCTACCGACCGTAGTCTGTAGTTTTCCTTTATATATCTCCGTGTATATGAGCTGTCCGTCATAGTCGCTGATGACATTGCACGGAGTATTTATCGGAATATCGGCTTTCGGCGGGTCGCCTATTTCGGCTGTTTTTATGTATACCCTGCTTCCCTCGCGCTCAACGCTTATCCATGACAGATCTTTCAGCCGTGACATAGCCGACAGCTCGCACACCTTTGTGTCAAATGATTTCACGCCGCAGCCCGGCAAAAGACCGTTGTCTTCCATAACTGCGGCGATCTCTGTATCGGAAAGGCGCTCGTTCCCCTCGATATCTATCTTCCACACAAACTGCGACAAGAATACTATCACAGCGCAACAGCATAATGTTCCTGTTATAAGTCCCCAGCGCCTGCGGTACGGATACAGACGAAATGCAAGCCCTTTCCGCTCTGTCACCCTTAGCCTTACGCCGTTTTTCCGTGCGATCCTGCTCATTTTAAGATAGCAACCCGGTTTTACTACAGCTGTAAAGCCTGCCGTCTGCTGAGTAATTGCATATATCTGTATATCTTCCGCTATAAGACCGCTGATGAACTTTTCCTGAAAGCCGCCTATGCCCTCTACCGTGATGTATGTTGCGGGAAAACCTGTTTTCGTTTTCTTCTTATTCTTTTTGTCTTTCTTCATAGTTCCTCCGTGCCGTGTCCTGCATTTTCTTCAAAGCCTACAGAATGTATCCTGCCGTATATCTTCACGCTGTCCGTGCCGAAGTTCTTTAATCTCAGCTCCAGCCCGACTATTTTGATAAGACCGCAAGGTATCTCGAGTTCTATCATATTGTCGCCGAACCCCGTGACCTTTCTGCAACACTCTATTTCAACAAAAGTGTTATCCTTTATTGTTATATAGGAATGACTGCGTGTCTTGTCTTTCAGCTGTTCATATCTGCCCGCAAGTTTGTTTACATTCATTTTTCTCCGCTCCTTTCATATAATCTATATGCAGGTCCGGATAAAAAAGAAGCGAGGCGTCTATGAAAAGGAAAAAAGCGATTATTATATTTGCGGCGTTATCGGCGCTTATGATCGGCATTTTGCTTATAGCCGACAGTGCCGGTACGGCAGGAACGATAAAACGATGTATATATGTGTGCCTTGACAGTCTGATACCGTCGTTATTCTGTTTTATGGTATTTTCATCTCTGCTGATAAAAAGCGGCATAGGCGAGATTCTGTTTACCCCGCTGTGGTACATAACGAAATTCATACTTCATCTCGACAGAAAGATGTTCAGTGTTTTTCTGCTCAGTCAGATCGGCGGTTATCCCGTCGGGGTAAGGCTTCTGAGTGAACTTACGGACGGCAGTAAAGCGTGCGATAAGCGGTGCAACACGGCGCTGTGCTATTGCTATAACAGCGGTCCTGCGTTCGTTATCGGCATTGTCGGAATAGGGATATACGGCGATGTAAAAGCGGGGCTTATAGTATTTCTGTCGTGCCTTGCGGCAAATTTTACAGCCGCCGTTATTATGAATATCCGCCGTAAACCCGGAAACGACAGCGCCGTGCGGTTCTCGCTTACGGGAAAAGATATCACAACGTGCCTTTCGGGAGCGGCAAAAGCACTGATGAACATTGCGCTTGCGATTCTTCTGTTCAATACCGCAACAGAGCTTGCGGACTTTGTGATAGGCAATTTTACAGGCGGTGAAATGCCGTATATAATAAAAGCCGTGACCGAGATAACCAATATAAAAAATCCCGGTACGGTCTGTTCTCTGCCGGTAGCCACTGCGCTTATTTCTTTCGGCGGATTGTGCATTATTTATCAGCTGTATACCTTGTCGGCATTCAGAATAAATATGCTGCGCTTTATAGCGTCAAGAGCGGCTATATCGGCACTGTCGGCGCTGATATGCTATATCATCGTTTGCGTCAGCGGATATGACCCTGCCGTAAATGTATTCGCATATGCGACAGATATGCTTATTAGCGACCCGTTGTTACTTCTGTGCATTGCGGGAATGACTTTTGTTCTGCTCAGAAACACGGAAAAATCATATTGATATAAAATTTTTAAAGTACCTCCTTGTCAGTTGACACCGGCTCGATTTTATGCTATAATGATAATAAATGTAAGTGGCACTGAAAAATCAGTGCAAATTTCGTTAGGTGGTGTTTTATATGAAAAAGAAACTGTTCGGCAACAATATCAAGCCTTCCTGCAAATACTGTGAGCTTGGCACCGCTATGGGTGACGATAAGATTCAGTGCTCAAAGTTCGGTGTTGTAAAGTCTTACGATTCCTGCAAGAAGTTTGTATATTCTCCACTCAAGCGTATTCCTAAGAAGGAAATACAGCTTGCAAACTCCGATGTCAACAACATCAACTTCTGATAACAACATAATATTTGAAGTTACAGCCGTGACCCGTTAAAGGTTGCGGCTTTTCTTTTGCGCAAATTTATATATCGGAAAGCAGTTTACAGCGTTTCAGCCATAATATGTCACAACATCTGTGCACAAAACGTAACTGTATCAAGCAGAAAAAAGCATTGCCGTGGCAGGCGTTCGGTGGTATAGTATAAATAAAGTCAAACCCGATATAAAAATTTGGAGGTATTTATGGTAAATCTTAAACGAATACTCGCAGGTGTTATGTCCGGTGTCACGGCAGTTTCACTTGCCGCCTGCTCAAACAGCGCAACAAGCAGTTCAGGCGCAGGCTCTTCTGACACGACAAATACAAGCACGGAAACAACTATCGATGATGAGATAGAAAACCCCGTAAGCGTCGGCGACATAAGCATTGACGCAGGTGAAGAAGTCGAACCCGCAGAACTTGAATATCTCGGCTGTTACGACATAACAACGGCAGGCGACGTAAAGCCGTCATACAAGTATTTCTCAGAGAATTACGGCTGTACAATAAAGTGCACGATAGTCGGATCTCTGCAGATCCAGGAAAAGCTTACTACAGCTATTTCTTCCGGTGAATCTCCCGACCTTGTAGACTATGCAGACAATACATTCCCTCTGCTTATGTCAAAGAATATGTACACGCCGCTTGAAGAATATATGGATCTTTCCGCACCGCAGTGGTCAGGCCTTGAGCAGTACATAAACCAGTACAAGTGGGGCGGCAAGAATTACTACTACCCCTGGGCATACAATGTTGCTCCTTACTTCCTGATCTATAACAGAGCGGTATTCGAGCAGATCGGTATTGAGGACCCCAAGCTTCTTTATGACAGAGGCGAATGGACATGGGACGCAATGAAGGACGATATCCGCAAGTTCATCGATTCCGATCCCGACGGCAAGAGAACAGGTCTTTACGGTGCAATGCAGTACTCAGCCCAGTCGTTCATCAACAGTACAGGCACTCCACTGATAACGATCGATGAAAGCGGCAAGCTTGTACAGAACTTTGATAATGCGAATGTTGACAGAGCCGCAAACTTCATGCAGGAAATGAAAAAAGAAGGCCTTGCTTCATTCCAGGAAGGTATCATTGATGTTGATACAACACCTATGCTTGAGGGTACGGCGGCATTCCAGTGCATGGGCGAATGGATCATCTCGGGCTTTGCAAGAGCAATGCTTAAGGACGACAGCCTTGACTACTTCTTTGTTCCGTTCCCGAGAGATGTCGAAGCCGATGAATATTATTATCCCATAACCACATTCGGTTATCTCGTTCCCGCAGGTTCAAAATATGCAAAGCAGGCTTCTGTATTCATCAACTGCTGCCGTCTGAGCAACACAGACGAAGACCTCAAGGCAACTACAAAGGAAAGCATAATGAGAAGCAAGAAGTACACAGATGAAATGTACGACTTTATCTACAGCTTCAAAGAACCCACAAACTTCCACTGCGTAGTCGACAATCCTTACGGACTTGACGAAACAACAGGTCAGATAATCAAGGATATCCTCGGTAACACGCTGTTTGATATCCAGAGCGATTACTCGGGTCAGTCATGGACGCAGATGAGAGAAGCAAATATCGGTGCTATCAGCAAGCAGATAGAATATTATAACGGACTGCTCGCTCAGTAAATATAATTCAATATCACAAGCCCCCTGTAAATCACTTACAGGGGGCTGTTTTAGTTAATAAAGTAAATCTGAAAATAGTTTTATTAATTTGGCTATTTTACGCGGTTATTAGCTTGATTTTATTTATTTCCATAAGTTTCATTGTACATAGTGCACAATTTTTTTGATTTAACTTTGACTAAAATGTGAATTGAATAAATGTACATATTGTGATAAAATCAAAGAAAAGATGTGTGTAAACGATTGCAACACATTACATTATGGAGGTTTTTATGATCAATTTCAAAAGAATACTCGCAGGAGTAATGGCGGCAGCTACCGCTGTTTCACTTGCGGCATGCTCTAACAGCGGAACAAGCACAACCGCTTCAACAAGTTCCGATGACAGCACTACAAGCACAGAGACAACAATCGATGACGAAATCGACAACCCCGTCAGTATAGGCGACATAAGCATAGACGCAGGTGAAGAGGTAGAACCCGCAGAGCTTGAATATCTCGGTTGCTATGACATTACGACCGCAGGTGACGTAAAGCCCGCATACAAGTACTTCTCTGAGAACTACGGCTGTACGATCAAGTGCACGATAGTAGGTTCGCTTCAGATACTTGAAAAGCTTACAACAGCTATTTCATCAGGCGAGTCGCCCGACCTTGTTGACTATGCGGATAACACATTCCCGCTTATTATGTCAAAGAATATGTACACTCCTCTTGATGAGTATATAGACCTCTCCGCTCCGCAGTGGTCAGGCCTTGATCAGTACATAAACAAGTATAAGTGGAACGGTAAGAACTACTACTACCCCTGGGCTTACAACATTTCGCCATACTTCCTTATTTACAACCGCGGCGTATTCGAGCAGATCGGTATAGACGATCCCAAGGAGCTTTACGACAAGGGCGAATGGACATGGGATACAATGACAGACTGCATACGCAAGTTCATTGACTCCGATTCAGACGGTGCAAGAACAGGTCTTTACGGCGCAACAGCTTACACAGCTCACGCATTTATCGATACAACGGGTACTCCCCTTATCGAGATCGGCGATGACGGCAAGCTCATAAGCAACTTCAACAATGCAAATGTAGACAGAGCCGCAAACTTCATGCAGACACTCAAGAAGGAAGGTCTTGCTAAGTTCCAGGAAGGCGTTATCGACGTAGATGAAGATCCTATCGTTTCAGGTACAGCCGCATTCCAGGGCATGGGCGAATGGATCATCACAAACTATGCAAGAAAGATGACGAAAGACGACAACCTTGACATCTTCTTCGTTCCGATTCCGAGAGATCCTGAAGCAGACAACTATTACTACTCGATGTCAGCATTCGGTTACCTTGTTCCCGCAGGTTCAAAGAACGCTAAGCAGGCTTCTGTATTCATCAACTGCTGCCGCCTGAGCAACACAGATGAGGATCTTAAGGCTACAACAAAGACAAGTATTATGAAGAACAAGAAGTATACCGATGAACAGTACGACTTCCTGTACAGCTTCAAGGATGTATCAAACTTCAATGCAGTCGTTGACGAGCCCTACGGACTTGACGAAACAACAGGTCAGATAATCAAGGATATCCTCGGCAACACGCTGTTCGACCTCCAGAGCGAAACTTACGCAGGTCAGTCATGGACACAGATGCGTGAAGCTAATATCGGTTCGATCAACAAGCAGATCGAATACTACAACGGACTTATCTCAAGCGGTAATTCCTGAGTAGAATAAAAGGTAAATAATTATAACCGTAGCTTTCGGGCTACGGTTATTTTTATGCGTTTTTGGCATAGTAAAAGGGCTTTGAGTATCTCAAAGCCCTCTGTTCATATTGTATTTGTTTTATGCTCACTTCACAAGATCGCTGTTATTGATAGCAGAAACAAGTGCGCTTACCGAGCTGTTAATGATATCGGTATGGATACCTGCGCCCCAGAACGAATTGCCGTTCTTGTCGCATATCTCAACATAAGCGGCTGCCTTTGACTTTGAGCCTACCTCTATAGCGTGTTCGTTATATGTTACTAAGCTGTAGCTAAGTCCCAGACCGTTCTTGATAGCGTCGCTCACAGCGTCGAGACGTCCGTTACCGCTGCCGTTGTACTCTGCCTTGTTGCCCTTGTAATCTACAGTCACTGTCGCTGTAATTCCACCGTTTTCCTGTTTGTAGTGTGCTTCTGTGATCTTGAGCGCAGTTTCGATATTTACAAAGTTAGAGCAGAATACCTCGTAAACCTCATCGGGTGAAAGCTCCTTGTGCTTGTGGTCGGAAACAGACTTGACAGTATAGCCGACTTTCTCACGGAACTTCTTGGGCAGATCAATGCCGTACTTCTGCTGTAACAGATAGCCGATACCGCCCTTACCGCTCTGGCTGTTGATACGGATAACATCGCCGTCATACTGTCTGCCGATATCCATAGGATCGATAGGCAGATAAGGAACTGTCCAGTGTTCGGGATCCTTTTCTTCACGCCACTTCATACCCTTTGCGATAGCGTCCTGATGTGAGCCTGAGAATGCGGCAAATACCAGTGAACCGCTGTAGGGCTGTCTGTCGTAAACCTTCATACAAGTCATCTTCTCGTAAACTTCTGTGATAGAAGGCAGATCTGAGAAGTCGAGCTTCGGATCAACGCCATGTGAGTACATATTAAGAGCAAGCGTTACTATATCAACGTTACCTGTACGCTCGCCGTTGCCGAACAGCGTACCCTCGATTCTGTCAGCACCTGCAAGTAAGCCCAGCTCGCTGTCTGCAACCGCACAACCTCTGTCGTTGTGGGGGTGAAGTGAAACTATAACGTTCTCTCTGTTCACCATATTCTTGCACATATACTCTACCTGGCTTGCGTAAACGTGAGGAAGTGACATTTCTACCGTTACTGGCAGATTGATTATTACCTTGTCATCGGGGGTTGGCTGCCATACGTCAAGCACTGCGTTGCATATTTCCAATGCAAACTCAGGCTCTGTTCCCGTAAAGCTTTCGGGCGAATATTCAAACTTGAAGTCGCCGGGCGTCTTTTCTCTGTATTCCTTTAAAAGCTTTGCGCCTGTGACTGCGATATCGATGATCTCATTCTTGGGCTTTCTGAATACCTGTTCTCTCTGCGCTACAGAAGTAGAATTATACAGATGAACAACAGCGTGCTTTGCACCTGCAAGAGCTTCAAAAGTCTTCTTTATAATGTGTTCTCTTGACTGTGTAAGTACCTGGATAGTTACATCGTCAGGGATAAGATTCTGTTCGATAAGCGCGCGGCAGAATTCATATTCCGTTTCAGATGCCGCAGGGAAACCTATCTCGATCTCCTTGAATCCGATCGCAACGAGCACCTTGAAAAATTCGAGCTTTTCTTCAAGGCTCATAGGAACGATAAGCGCCTGGTTTCCGTCACGCAGGTCAACACTGCACCATACAGGAGCCTTGTCTATGTACTCCTTCTTTGTCCAGTCCAGACACTGCGTAGGAGGCATAAAATATCCTCTTGAGTATTTGTTTGTGTTCATTGTACCTTTCATAAATGATGTCCTTTCCCTATTTGGTTTTTCCGATGCAGGCATTAAAAAAGCAATGTAAATACACAAAAACCCCGCCTCAATAAAGAGACGGGGTAAATCCTCGTGGTACCACTCTTCTTGACACAGCCGTATGCTATGTCCTCTTATGCCACATCTATCAATGTGCTTCTCTGTAACGGGAGATCCCGTCATAGCCTACTGCAATGTTCAGCTATGCGACTCTCAGGCGAGCTATTTCCGACCTTTAATATTGCCTTGCACCAAGCGACAACTCTCTGTGAATAAATGTACGGCTTTATTCCTGATCAACGTCTTTTCCTATTAACAATTATATTATATCTTACAAAAACTCATTTGTCAATAGTTTTTTACAAATTATTCGCCTAACATTTCCATCAGCTGTTGCTGACTGATAACCGCAACACCAAGCTGCTGTGCTTTTGTAAGTTTGCTTCCTGCCTCTTCGCCCGCAAGCACATAGCTTGTTTTCTTTGATACAGAGCCGCTGCACTTACCGCCGTTCTGCTCTATCAGCGCCTTTGCTTCATCTCGTGTCATATCGGGTAAGGTTCCCGTGATAACAAACGTCAGTCCTGCCAGCTTATCGCTCTTGACGTCAGACTCATACACCGTGTTCACGCCGTAACCTTTCAGCCTTTCGATAAGCTCGATCATATGCGGCTCGTGAAGTGCGGTATAGATGTTATTTGCCAGAATGTCACCGAAGTTCTCTACAGCCGAAATTTCTTCAGAGGGAGTTTCCGACAGCTTTTCGATACTGCCGAAATGCTTCATCAGAAGCTGTGCATTCTTCTGACCTATACCCTTTATTCCGAGTGCAAACAAAAGTCTGTCCGGCGAATTTGACTTTGAACCCTCAATGCTTGCAAGCAGTTTTGCCGCAGAAACCTTAGCAAAACCGGGCAACATTTCAAGATCCTGCTGTGTGAGAGTATACAGATCCGCAACGGTGCTTATAAGCTTGTTTTCTACAAGCTGTTTTACTACCGCTTCACCCAGTCCGTCAATATTCATAGCCGCCCTTGACGCAAAATGTTCGATGTTCTTAAGCAGTTGTGCCGGGCAGTCGATGTTGACGCAGCGGATAACCGCCTCGTCCTCTTCCCTTTCCGCCTTTCCGTGACAAACGGGGCAGATATGCGGTATTAAAAACGGCTCGCTGTTTTCTGCGTGGCTTACACTGCGTACAACCTCGGGGATAATATCTCCCGCCTTGCGGACAGCTATAATATCGCCTATTCTTATACCCTTGCTGTCGATATAATCCTGGTTGTGAAGTACCGCTCTTGATACAGTCGTACCCGCAAGCCATACAGGCTCGAACACCGCAACAGGTGTGAGCGCACCTGTTCTGCCTACATTTATCTCTATATCAAGCAGTTTTGTTTCCTTTTCCTCGGGCGGATATTTGAACGCCACCGCCCACTTGGGGACCTTTGCGGTACTGCCGAGTTCGTTTCTGAGCTCAAAGTCGTTTACCTTGATAACCGCACCGTCAATATCGTAAGAATACGTCTGTCTGTTTTCGCCTATCTCCATAATACGGTCAACAGCGTCGTCAATATTGTCAAACGTCTTGTAGCCGTCGATCACGTTGAATCCGAGCGATTTCATATAGTCAAGGCTCTCGCTGTGACTTGTAAGCTCCTTGCCCTCTATACGCTGAAGATTGAATACGAATATATCAAGACCTCTTGATGCAGTCACTCTGCTGTCTTTCTGACGCAGTGAGCCTGCGGCGGCATTACGGGGATTCTTAGCCGGCTGTTCATCGTTTTCAAGCTGTGTCTTTACAAGCCTCTCAAAGCTTGCTTTCGGCATATAGACTTCTCCCCTGACCTCTATAAACGGAAGCTTCTCGGTAAGCTCCATAGGTATCGATTTTATCGTCCTGAGGTTTTTGGTTATATCCTCGCCGACAAAACCGTCGCCGCGGGTAGAACCTCTTACGAACACGCCGTCACGATATTCAAGCGATACCGAAAGACCGTCGATTTTCGGCTCAACGCAGTATGCAGCCTTTCCGACAGCACTTTTTACACGCTCGTCAAAGTCGTACAGCTCACCCTTTGAGAATACGTCCTGCAGACTGCCCATCTGTACCTCGTGAGTTACCTTCTCGAATGTGTTTATTGCATAGCCGCCGACGTGCTGAGTAGGCGATTTTTCCGAAACAAGCTCGGGGTTTTCAGCCTCGATCTCCTTTATCCTTCTCATCAGCTTGTCATACTCGTCATCTTCTATAGTCGGATTATCGAGAACGTAGTAATTAAAATTGTGCTGTTCAGCTTCTCTGCAAAGCTGTTCGTATTCTTTTTTGATCTGCTCTTTATCCATTATAATTCCTTTATAATATAATTTCTTCCGTTTTTACGGTAAATCCTATTCATACGGCTCTGCCTCAAAGTCGTTTATTGCGTCAACAACGTCCTTATCGTCCGAAACAACATGAGTAAAACTCTCAGGCACGTTTCCGACAATGACAGTTTCGGCAATCAGAAAATCGCCGCTGACTTTCGTTTCCACCGAGTACATAGGTATGAATGCGGTAACGCTGACAGTGGTACGCATTATCATACGGTGCAATGTCTGATTAAGCCCTGCGTCCGTAAACTCGCTGATAAATACAGCGTCGGCATAACCTTTCGGCTCGACTTCCATTCTGACAGTCGGTCCCGAACCGTGAAACAGCGGTATACCGCTCAGCGTTCCGACTGTCAGATCAACATTCTCTGTTTCACCTTTCATCAGCCTGTCGTTTATCTCAGTCAGCATATCGTTTTTTATACGGTTGATAAGCTTTGTGTTGCTTTCAATTGAAGCAACTTTGCCGTCCGAGGTATAGCTCAGCTTTACAAGATTACCGTAATCTGCATTTTCTCCGAGATCAACAAGCCGTTCATTTATAGCGTCATCAATAAGGCTTATTGTGACCGCCTTTGAATTGTACTCGCAGACGTTAATGATATTCGGTCTTATCATAAGCTGTAATATTCCCGCAAATCCGAGAAGAATAACAGCCGTACCGATAAGCTTAAGCCCCAGCCTGTGTTTCAGCTTTGATAAATCTAACTTCATAAAATCACCCGTTCAAATATAATACTATATTCTGAGCGGGCTGATTTTATGATATTGAATTACTTCATCTTGTAGAATGCCGTAAATGCCTTGTATGCCATATAGACGTCGTTCTTTGCGGTAAGCTCATACGGTGCGTGCATTGAAAGCACGGGAACGCCTACATCTATGGTATCAATGTTGAGGTTAGCAATATATGCCGCAACAGTTCCGCCGCCACCGAAATCGACCTTGCCGAGTTCGCCCGTCTGCCATACAACATCGTTCTTGTCGAGCATATTGTGGATAAGTCCGACATACTCTGCACTTGCGTCACTTGTACCTGACTTTCCTCTTGCACCGGTGTACTTAGTAACAACGATACCCTTGTTTACGAATGAGCAGTTGTTGCGCTCGTAGCCCTCGGGGAATGTGGGGTCATAAGCCGCATTTACATCGGCTGAAAGGCAACGTGTAGCGGAAATAACAGTTCTTCCGTCACTGCCCATATTCTCGGCTAAATCGTAAAGGAAGAATTTCAGATATGCCGAGCGTAAGCCTGTGTTGCCGTCACTGCCTGTTTCTTCCTTGTCGGTAAGAACGCAGACAGCGGTCTTTTCGGGAACAGCCTTCATGTCAATGATAGCCGTAAACGCAGTGTATGCGCAAACTCTGTCGTCCTGTCCGTAAGCGCCTACAAGGCTTCTGTCAAAGCCGACATCCTTTGCCTTGAAAGCAGGTACGCATTCAAGCTCTGCGCTTAAGAAATCCTTTTCGACAATGCCGTACTTCTCAAAGAGAATGTTCAGCAGATTGAGCTTTACCTTCTCGCTTATCTTGTCGTCCCTGAAAGGTCTTGAACCTACCAGAATATTCAGCTCCTCGCCTTTTATAAGCTTAGTTGCGGGGCGCTTGTACTGTTCTTCCGCAAGGTGCGGTAAAAGGTCGGTCACAACGAACACAGGATCTCCTTCGTCCTCGCCGATTCTTACAGTTACCTTACTGCCGTCCGACTTTACTATAACGCCGTGGAGCGACATAGGAACAGTCGGCCACTGATATTTCTTGATACCGCCGTAATAGTGCGTCTTGAAATAGCCGAGCTCCTCGCTTTCGTAAAGCGGATTCTGCTTTAAATCAAGTCTGGGCGAATCGATATGAGCGGCTGTAAGGTTTACACCCTCTGCAATATTGCTCTTGCCTATAACGGCTAAGATAACTGCCTTTTCTCTGTTGAGAACGTATATCTTATCTCCTGCCTTGTACTGTGCTTTCTTGTCAAAAGGCACAAAGCCTGCCTTTTCTGCCATAGCAACAGCGGTAGCGGCAGCCTCACGCTCCGTCTTGCCTGCGTCAAGGAACTTCTTGTAGCCCTCGCAGTATTTGTCCGCTTTCTTCTCTTCCTGTTCGCTCATAACGAGTGTTGCGTGTTTTTTTACATAGAACAGCTTTTCTTTAAGCTGTTCAGCCTGTGATTTCTTTTCAGCCATTTTCTTTGCCTTCCTTTATTTTTTATAAAGCCTGCAATAAGTATCGTAGGCATTTGTTATCTTATCGACATAGTGCGCCGTATCAGGATTCGGTATATCACTCAGCACGCCGTTTTTGGTATACCTGCTGTCCTCAAGCCACGACGAAACGCTTCCCGAACCTGCGTGATATGCGGCGGCTACTTCATTAAGCTCTCCGAAGCTCTCCGTCAGATATCCGAGCAGAAAACAGCCGTAACGGATATTGTCCTCGGCATTGTACATTCTGTCAAAGGTCATTTCGGGATCGTTTTCCTCGTCAAGCTTGTATCTTATCCATTCAAACGTTTCAGGCATTATCTGCATAAGACCTCTTGCGCCGAGATACGATTCGGAATTTTCGTTGAATCCGCTTTCTACCGCTATAAATGAATATACCACATATTTATCCAGATCATATTGCGAAGAATACCTGTTTACAAAGTCGCTGTAAAGCATAGGGTGAGTGGAACGTTCATATTTGTCAAAACCGAAGAACGCTCCGAATACCGCCACAGTTACTGCGATAAGACAGACAAATGTTATTATCAGCGCCTTACCGCCTGTATTCTTACCTTTTCTCTTAGTTGCCATTGATTATCTTTCTTGCTGTGTCTTCCGCTTCTGCTCTCAGCATATCGGGAGTGCCGTTGTTTTCGATGCAGAAATCGCTCCTGCTTTTGTAATACTCAGCGTTATGCTGTGAACTTAGCCTGTTTTCGGCGCTTTCTCTTGTTATATTGTCACGGAGCATAATACGCTCTACCGACTTTTCCTTGTCGCAGGTAACGCTCACTACACCGTCACATATAAAGTCTATGCCGCTTTCAAAAAGCGTCGGTGCGTCAAGCAGTACAAATCTGCCGCCGGCATTTTCACACATTGTAATAACCTTGTAGGTTATGTACGGATATATCGTGTCATTGAGCAGTTTCAGCTTATCAGCGTCCGTAAACACGATACTACCCATAGCCTTGCGGTCTAGCTCGCCGTCAGCGGTTATAACGCCGCCACCGAAAAGCCGTTGCAGTTTATCAAGGCACGGCTCGCCTTTTCTTACAACCTCACGGGCTATCCTGTCGCAGTCGATCACGAAGAATCCCGCTTTTTTAAAGCTTTCGCTTACCGTGGATTTTCCTGCGCCCGACATACCCGTCAGACCGTATATCTTCTTATCAGTCATATGAGCCCCGCTTACAGTATTATAGTCTTGAATGCCGCCGCACGGAGCAGTCTGTTATATACCGCAGTACCTACACCGGTCTTTTCGGGACAGCGTACATAGGCGCGCTTTGCTCCGAGTTCATCAGTCTTACGCAGTACCGCAAACAGGTTGTGTGCCTGCTCTGTTGCGCTTTCGCCATAGGATATTGTTGGTATCTCTATACCCTTTTCGTTGCCGAAAACAACGCCGTAAGTGCTGCCATCATTTCTGCTGTTCAAAAACTCAGCCAGCTTTTCATCGCTGTTTGTTTCTATAATAGTTATGTCGGCTTTCGGCGAATAATGCTTGTACTTAACGCCGGGAGAGATTACTTTTTCGTTCTCATCGGGCTTTGCAAATACATTCTTGTCGGTTTCTGTCTTAGCAAAACGGTTCAGCATTTCTGCGGTTATCACGCCGGGACGCAGTACCTTTATACCTGTTCCGCCGTCCGTAAAGCAGATGACTGTACTTTCCACACCGTTACGGCATTCGCCGCCGTCTATTATCAGCGGGATCCTGCCGTTCATATCGGCATAAACGTGCTGTGCGGTTGTCGGACTTGGACTGCCCGAAAGATTGGCAGACGGTGCGGCAAGAGGTACTCCGCACATCTTTATAAGATTCAGCGTGTCCTCGTTGTCGGGCATTCTGACTGCCACCGTATCAAGTCCGCCGCTTGTCGTATCTGGGACTATATCTTTTTTCGGGAAGATCATCGTCAACGAACCGCTCCAGAAATGCTCGGCAAGGGTAAGCGCCAGCGGCGGTATCTCCTTTACCGAATTTTTCAGCATATCAAGGTCGCAGATATGGATTATCAGCGGATTATCCTGCGGTCTGCCCTTAGCCTTGAATATCTTTGCGCACGCCTCCGGGTTATATGCGTCTGCCGCCAGTCCGTACACCGTTTCGGTAGGGATCGCAACGACCTCGCCTTTCTTTATTAGCTCCGCCGCCTCGCATAATACCTCGTATGACGGCTTCTTTATCTCAGTTTTCAAAAAAGTCACCTTATCTTTATTGATCGTTACCGCCTGCGGCAAGCTTTGCCGACCTGTCGGCAATCGCAAGTGCGTCAAACACCTCGTCGCAGTCGCCGTTCATGAACTGCTCAAGCTTGTACAGCGTAAGACCGATCCTGTGGTCTGTAACACGGCTCTGCGGATAGTTATATGTTCTGATTCGCTCGGAACGGTCGCCCGTACCTACCTGTATCTTACGTTCAGCCGCGATCTTGCTGTTCTGCTCGTTCAGCTTTGCTTCATACAGCTTACTGTACAGCATCTTCATAGCTTTGTCCTTGTTCTTGTACTGGCTTCGCTCTTCCTGGCACTCTACAACAACGCCTGTCGGGTGGTGGATTATTCTTATAGCGGATTCGGTCTTGTTGATATGCTGACCGCCCGCACCGCTCGAACGGTAAGTCTGAAATTCGAGGTCGGCGGGATTTATCTCGACATCGACCTCTTCAACTTCGGGCAGTACCGCAACTGTAATAGTCGAGGTCTGTATCCTGCCCTGCGCTTCGGTTTCGGGGACGCGCTGAACACGGTGAACACCGCTCTCATATTTAAGTTTTGCGTATACGCCTTCGCCCTCAACCGAAAAACTGATTTCCTTATATCCGCCGAGTTCGGTGGGGTTAGAGCTTATCACTTCTGTTTTCCAACCCTTTGTCTGTGCATACATTGAGTACATCCTGAACATTGAGTTTGCAAACAGCGCCGCTTCTTCTCCGCCTGCACCGCCTCTTATTTCTATAATAACATTTCTGTCATCGTCCGGGTCTTTGGGCAGTAACAGAATTTTAAGCTCGTCGGTATACTCTTCCATAAGCTTTTTATTACTTTCGTACTGCTCCTGCACTATCTCCTTGAAATCCTTGTCAAGCCCGCCGTCCGACAGCATCTGCTCCGCCTCTTCATAATCCGCACGGGCAGTCTTGTACATTCTGTACTTATCAATGATCGGCGTCAGGTTCTTGAGTTCCTTCATCAAGTTCTTATACTGCTCCTGGTCGTTTATCACATTTATATCGGTAAGCTTTTCGTTTATTTCATCGAAACGCTTTTCCATTATTTCGAGTTTTTCTGTCATTGAATATTCTCCGTTTCACGTTAAAAATCAGAATAGCAAATTTAAATCAGGGCTATTTCTCCTCTTCGACGGCGTTACGGATAACCGACTTTATCTTTTTCTCACACTTTGAGCGGGGCGTCATGAATTCTCTTCCGCAGCCTGAGCATCTCAGCTTGAAATCCGCACCGACACGCAGTACAAGCATTTCCTTACTTCCGCAGGGGTGTTCCTTTTTCATTTTAAGAATATCTCCTACCTGAATATCCATTGTTCCGCTCCTTTCATCCGATATTTAATATATTGTACCACATTTTTGTCTGATTTGCAATTATTGAGTTAAATTTTATGTAAAATCTTCAGTGTGGATTACACCGCCCTATATGGGAATAATCATAATAAAACGGAGGAAAACAAAATGAAAACAAATATTACAGCAAGATTCAACGACGCCGATACCGCACAGCGTGTCGCCGTATATATAAACGCCTTGTACAACGCATCATTGGATATGTACACAACTCAGATCACCGACGGATATTACAGCTACGGCGGCATAGTCCCGATGACTGTTCCGGGTGCTGACTTTATGACTAATATATTCTGCCCCGTATTTCCCGAAAATACCACGCTTGATGAGATAGAAAACCGCCGCGGAGTTACGGCAAAGATACGTTGCAATAAAAACGACCTTGCGGAAATAACGCGATATATCATTAAAAACGGCGGACGTATAATTTTATAAAATCACCCCGATATTTGCATTTTATACAAAGAAACGCTTGATTTTAATGTCGAAAAATGCTATAATTTTGATAATATATAAGACAGTTAAAAACTGATTTATAGGGAGGGGTGCCCTGTGAAATCTATCCGTAATAAATTTGTATTGCTGATGATAGGCTGTGTGATGATATGCTCGATTGCCATCGGCTCGATAAGTGTTGTCGGTGTAGACAGCATTTCAAAAGAAAACGCCGAAACTATAATGCAGTTGCAGGCTTCTACCAGCACAGAGAGCATTGACCGGCTTTTTTCTTCTGTTGAGCTTGCCATGAATACTTGTTACGATTATGCGCTTAACCGTTTCCACAGCATTTCCGAATTTCAAAGCGATCCCGACAAACTGACCGACTATAACGACGCTGTGGGTCAGCTTATCAAGAATGTTATGTCGAATACCGACGCTTCTATCTGCGGATATATCCGTTACAACCCGGAACTGAAGCTTTCTTCCGACGGTGTATTCTGGGTAAAGGACAGCCGCAATGAAAGAATAAACTCGCACAAACTCACCGATATAGAGGAGTATGACGAGGACGACACCGAACACGTTGCGTGGTACTACCAGCCACTTAAAGCCAGAAAACCTATCTGGATAGACCCTTACATAAACAAGAACCTGAGCGATATTTACATGATATCGTATGTTATACCGCTCTATGACGAAAGCGGAACTGCGGTCGGCGTTATCGGTATGGATATAGATATGCGCCGCATCATCTCAATGATAAATGAAATTAAGCTGTATCAAACAGGCTACGCCTTTTTGTGCGACAGCAGCGGCAACATAGTTTATCATAAGCAGTTCCCTGACGGTATATCGGTAGATGAACTTAAAAACAACAATCAGCTGAAAGTGATCGACAATCAGTTTGATGAAGAAGATTTCGGCGACGTCATAACGATACTTAACTATGAGGGCGAAAAGCGCAAGCTCTGTGCGAAAGAGCTTTCAAACGGTATGAGCATTGTCATCACCGTTCCCGAAAGCGAAATAAACGAAAAGCGCACATCGGTAATGATTCACGATACCATAGCGGCTGCAATCGCTCTTATAGTGGCATCACTGCTTACTTTACAGTTCACCAATATTATCGTAAAGCCTATAAAGCACCTCACGGATGTTTCAAAGAAAATCTCTACAGGCGACCTTGACGTTGAGATCGAATGTAAAACAAAGGACGAGATCGGCGTACTTGCCGCACGTTATAGCGACACCGTAAAGATGCTCAAAAAATACATCGACAAGATAAATAAGCAGGCATATACCGATGCCGCGACAGATGTCGGCAACAAGGCGGCATATCAGGACGCAGTACAGCGCATCGACAAGATGAGCCATCACAATAACGGTGATTATGCGGTATTTGTCATGGATATCAATTATCTTAAAATGTACAACGACAAATACGGTCACGAGTTCGGTGATATGCTGATATCCGATGCAAGCTCGATAATAAAGCGTATCTTCGGCAAATATAACATATTCCGCATAGGCGGCGATGAATTTGCGGCATTGATAAACGCCCCTGAGGACGGACTTTGCGAAAAGCTTGTAAAAGAATTCAAAGCCGAGCAGGAACTGTTCAACCGCAACGCAAAGCACTATGAACTTGGAGTACGCATAGCAGTCGGATATGCCGTAAATTCGGCGGACGACAACGACTATGTTGACGTGTTCAAACGTGCAGACAAGCAAATGTATATCGACAAGCAGGAGATCAAAAAGACAGCACGGGCTGTCGGCTATGTTGATAACAGATAAGAAGAATATGAAACGGCGCTCTGCAGTAAATGCGGAGCGCCGTTGTTTTTATCCGTTGTTTCTGCTTATATCGCACAACTTTTTTACCGTATAACCGTCGCTGTCCGATATATCGGCATATATCCCGTCACCGGAAGTAAACTCGCCGCTTATTATTCCGTCCGATATAAAATTCATCACGTTTTTATCAATTAGCTTAGCTATCGGTCGTGCGCCCTCGTACATTTTCTCTGCGTCTGCGCATATCCTGTCTTTCAGGCGCTCGCTCCACGAAAGCGTTATACCCCGGCGAGCGCACCTTCCGGCAAGCTCCGACAGCATATTGCCGCATATCTGACGGTAATCTTCCGCGCTCAGTTCGTTGAACACGATCACTTCGTCCACCCTGGCGAGAAATTCAGGGCGGAAATATTCTTTCAGCTCGTTTCTTATAAGCTCAGACATCTCATTTTGTCTTTGTCCCGTACCGAATCCAAGCCTGCCCTTACCGCCGCTTATAAGTCTGCTTCCTATATTTCCGGTCATTATTATGACTGTGTTTGTGAAATCAGCAGTTCTGCCCGCAGAATCGGTAAGGTGTCCGTCGTCCAGCACCTGTAGCAGTATATCGAATATATCCGGGTGCGCTTTTTCTATTTCATCAAACAATACAACGCTGTACGGTGTTTGCCTTACTCTGTCAATAAGTTTTCCGCCGTCCTCATACCCTACATAACCCGCAGGCGCGCCTATAAGCTTTGACACCGAATGCTTTTCGCTGTATTCTGACATATCAAAACGTATCAGAGCCTTTTCATCATCGAACAATGCCCTTGCAAGCTCCTTACAGCACTTTGTCTTACCTACTCCGCTTGTTCCGAGGAATATAAACGAACCTACCGGGCGGTGCTCGTCTGACAGTCCCGAGCGCCCTCTTCTTACCGCATTCGCAATAGCAGATATTGCCGCGCTCTGACCCGTAATTCTTTCCGAAAGTATCTTTTCAAGCTCAGAAAGCTTCTTTGCGTTTCCGTCGTCACAGCTGACAGGTATTCCCGTATAGCTTGTCACGACATCGGAGATATTCTTTTCGGTAAGCACAGCAATATGACCATCCGAAGCGGTCTCAGCCGCTACCGCTTTTTCTTCTTCCCGTATGCGCAGAGCAAGCGCAAAATCCTTGTTGTTTATCGCTTTTATTTTCCTTTCGGACAACTCCCTGAGCCTTGCACTCTTATCAGCGCTTTCTTCATTTACGCTTGCCATAGCCCTTACTTTAGCCGCTGCTTCGTCTATCAGATCTATCGCCTTGTCTGGGAGAAAGCGGTCGTTTATATACCTTGCAGAAAGCACAGCCGCCGCTTTTATAACATTGTCGGTTATCTTTACGTTGTGATAACTCTCATAGCGCTCTTTGAGCCCACTGAGAATAGTGATCGTTTCGTTTATATCGGGTTCCGATACGCTGACAGGCTGTAAACGGCGATCAAGTGCCGCGTCCTTTTCGATATATTTTTTATATTCGGCATTGGTGGTCGCTCCTATAAGCCGTATCTCCCCGCGTGCAAGCATCGGCTTCAGGATATTTGCCGCGTCTATAGCACCCTCAGCCGCACCCGCACCGACAATGTTGTGGATCTCGTCAATGAAAACTATGATATTCCCGTCGTTTCTTATCTCGTCAAAAACGTTTTTGAGCCGTTCTTCAAAATCACCCCGGTATTTTGCCCCCGCAAGCATCGCCGTTATATCAAGCACATAGATCTGCTTTGTCTTAAGCTCGGCAGGAACATTGCCCTGCGCAATCCTGATTGCAAGTCCCTCTGCAATAGCGGTCTTGCCCACACCGGGTTCTCCTACAAGGCAAGGATTGTTCTTTGAGCGCCTGAGAAGTATCTCGATGACCCTGGCGGTCTCCTTTTCACGGCAAAGACAAGGGTCAAGTTTTCCTTTGCGCGCCGCCTCGGTAAGATCCCTGCCGTATTTTGCAAGCGTCGATGACAAGACTTTGCCGGCTTTTTCATTTCCGTTTGAGCTTTGCGTCGTTTTCTTCAGCGGATCTGCGCTTCTGTTTATTACCGCCTCGCTGTCAAGACCCGTATCACGCAGAAATATAGACGCATAGCACTCGTTGTCACGCATTATCGCACGCAGAATATGTTCTGTACCGGCGGCGTTTCTGCCGGAATTTCTTGCTATCAGTACCGCCGCCTCAAGTATGCGCTTACTTCTCGGCGTAAAATCCGATACATCGAGCGTTGTCGGCAGACCCTTGCCGATAAGCGAGTTTATCCGCGAAATGACTGCGGCAGGCGTTACACCGTTTTGCTCAAGTATCATATATGCTACTCCGCCTTTACAGGCGCACAGCCCGTATAAAATATGTTCACTGCCAACATAGGTATGCCCCATACTCATAGCGCAGGTAAGCGCACAGGTAAGCGCATCGTTTGCTTTATCCGTAAATCCGTTGAATTCCATACCCCGACCGCCTTTCTCATATACAATTATAGGCAGATTTTTTCTCTTTAATCACAAAATAAAGGAATAAATTGCAGTAACACATTTTTATCTGTGGCATATTATGTACTATGAGCGACGCTCAAACGGCTCAGCTCAAATAATACAACGGAGGAAACATATTATGTTCTGTTCAAACAACTCTTGCTGGTGGATCATCATCCTCATTCTCTTATTCTCTTGCTGCGGCGGTTGCGGCGGCTGTGGTAACAACGACTGCGGTTGTGGCGGCGGTTGCGGTAACAACTGCGGAGGATGCGGCTGCTGATAACAGCACCAAAACCGGGGAGTCCCTGCGGGGACTCCTTATTTTTTGTGAAAAATAAACAAGTGAAACTTTTATCACTTGTACAAAATTATCTAAATATAATCTAGTAAAAATCACGGGAAATGAGTATAATTATAAGGATAAAGACAGAATTTATGCGAAGAAGGAGACTTGACGTTGAAAAGAGAAGATTTAAGAAATATAGCGATCATCGCACACGTTGACCACGGTAAGACAACACTGGTCGATGAAATGCTGAAGCAGGGCGGCGTATTCCGTGACAATCAGGAAGTAGAAGACCGTGTAATGGACAGCAACGCGCTCGAAAGAGAACGTGGTATCACCATCCTTGCAAAGAATGCCGCAGCACACTATAACGGAGTTAAGATAAACATAGTAGACACTCCCGGCCACGCCGATTTCTCAGGCGAGGTTGAACGTATATTAAAGATGGTAAACGGCGTACTGCTCCTTGTAGACAGCTTTGAAGGTACAATGCCCCAGACAAGATTCGTTCTTCAGAAGGCGCTCGACTTAGGTCTTAAGGTAATAGTTGTCGTAAATAAAACAGACCGGCCCGATGCAAGAAACAAGGAAGTCGTTGACGAGGTACTCGAACTTCTGCTTGACCTTGACGCATCCGACGAACAGCTTGACAGCCCCGTCATCTTCTGCTCCGGCAGAAACGGTGTTGCGTCATATTCTCCCGATGTTATGGGTGAGAACTTCAAGCCTCTGTTCGACAAGATAATCGAGCATATTCCCTGCCCCGAGGGCGACCCCGACGGCGATTTACAGCTCCTCGTTTCTTCTATCGACTACAACGATTATGTAGGTAGGATCGCAGTCGGCAGGATAGAAAGAGGTACAATAAAGCAGAACCAGGAAGTTATGGTCTGCGACTACAACGGCTCACACAAGCCGTTCAAGTCAAAGGTCGTAAGCCTTTACACATTTGAGGGTATGAACAAGGTTCCCGTAACCGAGGCTACTATTGGCGATATCGTATGTTTATCGGGTATCGAGGGTATCACGATCGGTCAGACTATCTGTGCCGTAAGCAATCCCGAACCGCTCCCCTTTGTAAAGATAAGCGAACCTACAGTAGAAATGACATTCTCGGTAAATGACAGCCCGTTTGCAGGCAGAGAGGGTAAGTTCGTTACATCACGTCAGATAAGAGAACGTCTTCATAAGGAACTATTAAAGGACGTATCGCTCAGAGTAACAGACAGCGAAAACTCCGATGCATATAATGTAGCCGGCAGAGGCGAAATGCACCTTTCAATCCTTATTGAAACAATGCGCCGTGAGGGCTATGAGCTTTCAGTAAGTACTCCCCGTGTACTGTTCAAGGAAATTGACGGCGTAAGATGTGAACCTATCGAACGTCTTGTAATAGATGTACCTGATAACTGCGTCGGTTCTGTTATGGAGAAGATGGGTGTCAGAAAGGCAGAGCTTGTTCATATGCAGCCTGTAGGCAACAGAACAAGAATTGAGTTCCTTATCCCCTCAAGAGGATTGTTCGGTTACAGAAGCGAGTTTATGACCGATACAAAGGGTGAAGGCGTACTGAATACCGTATTCGACAGCTACCGTCCATATATGGGTGAAATCCCCACCAGAACGGTCGGTTCGCTTGTTGCTTTTGAATCGGGTACGGCTATGGCTTACGGTCTGTTTAACGCACAGGACAGAGGTACACTGTTCATAGACGCAGGTGTTCCTGTTTACGAAGGAATGGTTGTCGGAGTTTCTCCCAAGGCAGGCGACATAAACGTCAATGTCTGCAAGAAAAAGCACCTTACAAATACAAGAGCCAGCGGCAGTGATGACGCATTAAGACTTATCCCCTACAAGAGAATGAGCCTTGAAGAGAGCCTTGAATTTATAAACGACGATGAGCTTGTCGAGGTAACTCCCAAGACGATAAGAATCAGAAAGAAGATTCTCGATAACGATCTTCGTGCAAAGGAAGACGCTAAGAGAAGAAAGCAGAACGCTTAAGATATGATATGATATGATAAAAGCTGTGGTTTCAAAATCGAAATCACAGCTTTTTTATATTTCACATTATCGGCACAATGGAAACGGACTTTGAAGCAACACATACTCCAAAGTCCGATTAGTTATTATATTCAATTGTTCTTATCGGCTACCGGCTTTTTCGCTATATGCGTTCTTCGCATATCCTTACAGGACCCGTCCTGTCATTTCACCGTTAAACTATAACCGACTTTTACATTTTTCGTAGTCTGCGCTACTTGTACACTTAGTACATTGGACTATACCTCACTGTCTTTCTTCGTTAAGCACCGCTCTTCGATGCTGTATTTTGCAGTCAGTGTATATTACCATACTCAACACATCCTTAAGAGATATTCATCAGAAGTACTGCCTCTTTGAATGTCTTAAACTGTACATTTCAATCACCTTACCTGTAATTACCTTGAAAGCCATATATAATATAAACGCTTTTGCGGAAATCCGCGATTTATCGATCGCTATAAGGTTTTCTTAATGTCACCGTAGCTGTTTTACCCGCAATTTATAAGGTCAAAACCCTTTTATTATGTGTGTCGATGATTACCGTTTGAGTATTGCCATCGTTGCATTCACTTCTTACTTTATATTGCGAGCCTCAACAGACTGCTGTGACTCACTTGATTCCTGACCCATTGGACTCGCCTCCTGTCCGACTGTATTTATATACGCTTTCCGAATCGTATATAGCGTTGAATAAAACCCTCTTTATAATGTTAAATAGTCAGCACCAAGAGGTTTTATTCTGTCTGGGGAACTTTTCTTTTTCCTTGTCTATATGATACCACAGGCAGTGTCGTAAGTCAACACTTTTTTGCTCGAAAACTGTACAAATTGCACAGCGCTGTTTTGTATATTACTCACATAGTTACACAAGTTACACAGAATACAGCGATTTTTGATAAACTTATAACTTAAATCTGCGTAAAAATGCCATATTTTCTCTGTCTGAATAGCACTGTGAAAAAATCATAAAATACCTCTTGACAACACCTTTTCTTTCGTGTAAAATTATATATACAGAACAGAGGTCGCAGAACGGTCCTCTCAACAGGAAGGAAAATAACAATGTCAGAAATCGAAAATATCACAGACAACGACTTAGACACTGCCGAGTTCATAGACCTCGAAGACGAAAACGGTGATACCGTTACATTTGAGCTTATCGGACGAATCGAAGTTGACGGCAGTACCTACTGCGCGGTTATCCCCGAAGAAGACGATGAGAACGCCGACAGCGACGTATATGTTATCCTCAAGGAAGTAAACAAGAACGACGAAGTTTATCTTGCTACCATCGATGACGATAAAGAATACGACCGTGTAGCCAAAGAATTCTTCAACGTATTTGAAGAGCTTGACGAAGAGGACGAATAAAAAGTTAATTCACTACCTTGTGCGCTTCAGTATGATTTCATATGATCCGACACTCTTTAATAGGGATTTCTCTCCGTTTGCGGATTGCAGACCTCCCGCTTATGCGGACGAAGGGAGCGTGAACCAAAAGGGGGAAAGTTACCCACCGTACTTTTATGTGCGGGTTTCATCGTCATACCACGGCAAGGTGGTCCCAACAATAACAGCCGTATCGTTTAAATGCGATACGGCTTTTCATTTTGCATAAACCCGCATATAATGCGAAAACTACCGATATGAAGAAATATATCGAACTTATTTTCGGCGGTATCTGCGGCTTTCTGAACGGTCTCTTCGGCTCAGGCGGCGGAACAGTCGCCGTGCCAGCCTTTGAGAAAAACGGCATAGAGCCTAAGAAAGCTCACGCGTCATCTGTCGCTCTCATATTCGTCCTCAGTCTTGTCACGGCTGTGGTGTACCTTATAAATGGCAAGCTTGACTTTGCGGCGGCGTGGGAATACATTCCTTTCGGACTTATCGGCGCAGTACTCGGAGCGGTATTGCTGAAGAAAACACCCGACAAGCTGATACGAAAAATATTCGGGGTGCTGATAATCGCAGGCGCTGTGAGGATGTTTATATGAACATATTAGTCGGACTTATAACCGGTGCTGCCGCGTCAATGGGGCTTGGTGGCGGATTTATACTGCTCGTGTATCTGTCGGTGTTTACAAGCACCGCGCAGGATATTGCCCAGGGGATAAACCTGCTGTTTTTCCTGCCTATTGCCCTGCTCTCGCTGATCATTCATATCAAAAACAAGCTGATCGACCTTAAACTCGTTGGCAAATATCTGATACTCGGACTTCCCTGCGCTGTTATCGGAAGTTTCGTTACAGGCATTATTGATGTTGAAGTCCTGAGAAAACTGTTTGCGTCATTCTTGCTGTATATAGGTGTATCACAGTTGTTCGGCGGTTCCGGCAAAAATAAAAAAGTCAAAAAAAGTAAACCTGACAACGAATAGCCGCTGTCAGGTTTACTTTATTTCTTTTTGCCTTTTATCTTATCCCAATACGCTTTTGACTGTTGTTCAAATTTATTGTCGCCGAACGTATAATAAACCCTGTCCTTTATCGGGTCGGGCAGATACTGTTGCTCAACATAATGATTGGGATAGTCATGCGGATAGAGATAATGCTGACCCTTTATCACATCACCCTCTCCGTCATAATGCTTATTCTGTAAATGTCGGGGTATATCGCCCGTCTTACCTTCTTCTATATCCTGCATTGCGGCGGCAATTCCGAGATAAGCGCTGTTTGACTTGGGAGAAGTCGCAAGCAGGATAACAGCCTCGGCAAGCGGTATCCTCGCTTCCGGCAGTCCCAGTTGCAATGCGCTGTCAACACAAGCCTTGACTATCGGCACAGCCATAGGATAAGCAAGCCCTATATCCTCGCTCGCTATAACAAGCAGTCGCCTGCAAAGCGACGTTATATCCCCTGCCGCAAGCAGTCGGGCGGCATAGTGAAGTGCCGCATTCTCGTCCGAGCCGCGTATCGACTTCTGAAGACCTGACAGTATATCATAGTGCTGATCGCCGTCACGGTCATAGTTCATACTGCTCTTCTGCGTCAGAAGCTTTGCGGTTTCCATCGTTACCGTGTCATCTTCACTTGACAGACAGCACAGTTCAACCGTATTGGCGGCTTTTCTGACATCTCCGCCGCAACCGTAAGCGATATGCCTTACCACACCGTCCTCAAGCGTAAACTGCGTGTTCATCTCCTCGCCCATAAGCCTGAACGCACGCTCAACTGCCGGGAGAATGTCCTCGGCAGTCACCTGCTTGAACTCAAACACGGTGCAACGTGACAGAATTGCGCTGTATACATAGAAATACGGATTTTCGGTCGTTGAAGCGATAAGCGTTATCTCTCCGCTTTCGATATATTCAAGCAGTGTCTGTTGCTGTTTCTTGTTGAGATACTGTATCTCGTCAAGAAACAGTAGTATTCCGCCTGCCGCCCCGAAAGTACCGAGGTTTGCCACAACGTCCTTTATATCCGACGTAGACGCCTGAGTGCCGTTAAGTCTGTACAGGCTCATACTTGTTTTCTTTGCGATTATATTTGCAATAGTTGTCTTGCCAACACCTGACGGACCGTAAAATATCATATTGGGTATCTTTCCCCTGCTGATGATATTGTAGAGCGGCTTTCCGGGCGCTAAGATGTGCCTTTGTCCGACAACCTCGTCAAGCGTGGACGGACGTATTCTGTCTGCTAACGGCATAGTTCATCTCCTGTAAAAACAAGCCTCCGCCCGACGATGAGCGGAGGCAGAAAATATTACTTATCTGATCAGTCGTTCTTGTGCTTTTCAAGCAGAGCGCTTATCTTCTGGTGAGGATCGATTACCTTGCTGATCGACATATCGTGGTTAAGAGCCATAATGAGATATGACAGATACTTTGACACATCAACCTCGCAGAACCATTCTCTGCTGAGCAATTCGGGAGTTCTGTAAGAAAGGTTTGTACCGAATACATAGTCGATCTTACCCTCAGCATAAGCCTTGTCGAATGCTTCAAGACCGTTTGTGAAGATAGGATATGTTGCATATGCAAAAATTCTCTTTGCATTGCGCTTCTTGAGCTCGATTGCAATATCAAGCATGGATTCGCCCGATGAAATGATATCGTCTGCAATGAATACGTCCTTGCCCTCAACCGAGTTACCGAGGTACTCGTGAGCTACAATGGGGTTACGTCCGTTTACTACCTGTGAGTAGTCACGTCTTTTGTAGAACATACCAAGGTCTACACCAAGAACGGATGAATAGTACATATTTCTGTTGAGAGCGCCTTCATCAGGGCTGACAACCATAAAGTGATCCTTGTCCATCTTGAAGTCCTTGACATACTTGAACAGAGCCTTCAGTACCTGGTATGTGGGGATAATGTTATCAAAGCCCATAAGCGGTACTGCGTTGCAGACTCTGGGATCGTGTGCGTCAAAAGCAATGATGTTCTCAACGCCCATGTTCTGGAGTTCCTGAAGTGCTACCGCACAGTCAAGCGATTCTCTGTAGTTTCTTCTGTGCTGTCTTCCGCCGTAAAGGATAGGAGTGATCACATTGATACGGTGAGCCTTACCGCCGATAGCCTGGATGATACGCTTCAGGTTCTGGAAGTGATCATCGGGCGACATACGGTTCATTCTGCCGAACAGAGGATATTCAAGGCTGTAGTTGCCGAAATCCGCAATAATGTAAAGGTCATAGCCTCTTACTGTGTTCTTGATAAGAGCCTTACCGTCACCGGAAGAAAATCTGGGGCACTCGTTTTCAATAAGGAAATTATCATAATCATAGCCGGCTTCTCTCGACCATGTTACGAGGTACTCGTTTACCTTCTTACCGAGTTCCTCAGAACCGGGGATAGCAATAAGTCCAAGAGGAGCTACTCTTTCGGAATGATTAAAAATAATGTCTCTTGCTGATTCTGTCATTTATAAATTCCTTTCTATATTCACATTTTATACAGCACGAAAACGAGGGACATTCTATCTCTCGTTTTCGATCAGATATAAATTATTCGTACAGCGGGTACTTCTTGCAGATCTCAGTAACTGTTTCTCTTATCTTGTCTGCGCTGTTGTCAAAGTCGGTTGCTGTGAGGTAGATGCACTGAGCTATCTGCTTCATATCATCTTCCTTAAGACCTCTTGTTGTAACTGCGGGTGTACCTATACGCACGCCGCTTGTTACGAACGGGCTCTGGGGGTCGTTGGGTATAGCATTCTTGTTGACTGTGATATATACCTCGTCGAGCTTCTTTTCAAGCTCTTTACCTGTAATATTGAAAGGCTGAAGATCAACGAGCATAAGGTGGTTATCTGTACCGCCTGATACTAAGTTGAATCCCTTTTCAAGCAGTGAATCGGCAAGAACTGCGGCGTTCTTTACTATCTGCTTTGCATATTCGGTAAACTCGGGCTTTAATGCTTCGCCGAAGCAGACTGCCTTTGCGGCGATAACGTGCATTAAAGGTCCGCCCTGAATACCGGGGAATATAGCCTTGTTTATTTTCTTTGAAAGCTCTTCGTCATTTGTCAGAATAAGACCGCCGCGGGGACCTCTTAATGTCTTATGCGTGGTGGTTGTTACGATATCCGCATAAGGCACGGGTGACATATGCTGACCGCCTGCAACAAGACCTGCGATATGAGCCATATCAACCATAAGATATGCTCCTACTTCCTTAGCGATAGCCGAGAGCTTCTCAAAGTCAATTGCTCTGGGATATGCGCTCGCACCCGCAACGATCATCTTGGGCTTATGCTCCTTGGCAAGAGCTAATATATTGTCGTAATTCAGTCTGCCGGTTTCCTCATCAAGTCCGTAAGGTACGAAGTTGAAGTATTTGCCCGAAATGTTAACGGGAGAACCGTGTGTAAGGTGTCCGCCGTGAGCAAGGCTCATACCCATTACCGTGTCGCCGGGATTCAGCAGTGCAAAATAAACCGCCGTGTTAGCCTGTGCGCCGGAGTGTGCCTGGACATTCGCATACTTTGCTCCGAACAGCTTGCAGGCACGTTCAATAGCGATATTCTCAACTATATCAACGTCCTCGCATCCGCCGTAATAACGCTTGCCGGGGTATCCCTCAGCATACTTGTTCGTAAGAACGCTTCCCATAGCCGCCATAACAGCAGGAGAAACGATATTCTCACTTGCAATAAGCTCAAGATTTCTTTTCTGACGTGCAAGCTCCTTGTCCATTGCGTCAGCAACATCGGGATCTATTCCCTTGAGAAAGCCGATCGTGTCAACTAAATTACTGTACATTTCATTTTTCCTTTCGGTTATTTTAAGCACGCTTTTTGAGCGGCTTTAATTACTTCTGCTTGGAAGTGAAGCCTTCCCAGTCCTTAAGGAACCTGTCGATACCGTTGTCGGTAAGGGGGTGCTTAAGCATCTGGAGAAGTACGTTCATAGGAACGGTTGCAATATCACATCCGAGTCTTGCCGCCTGTGTAACGTGCATCGGGTTACGGATAGATGCGGCGATGATCTCTGTTTCAATACCCTGTGCGTTGAAGATGTCAACGATCTCTTCGATAAGGTTCATACCCTCCATACCGATGTCGTCAAGTCTGCCAAGGAACGGGCTTACGAATGTAGCGCCTGCTCTTGCGGCGAGAAGTGCCTGAGCGGCTGAGAATACGAGAGTTACGTTTGTCTTGATGCCCTTTGCAGTGAGCTGCTTGCAGGCTTTAAGACCCTCTTCGCACATAGGGAGCTTTATAACAATATTCTTGTGGATAGCGGCAAGAGGAAGAGCCTCTTCTACCATCTTATCAGCTTCAAGTGAAATAACTTCGGCGGAAACAGGGCCGTCAACGATCTCTGTGATCTCCTTTACTACCTGCTTGAAATCTCTTCCCTCTTTTGCGATAAGAGAAGGATTTGTCGTAACGCCGCAGATGATGCCCATATCATTGGCACGTCTGATGTCATCAACGTTCGCTGTGTCGATAAAAAGTTTCATAAGTACTCCTTTCCGGAAAACCGGACTTATCATAATATTTCTACGGATTACGGCAAACACACACAAAGCCGCTTTCCGTCACAAACATATATTATTAAACGTCAAGTGAAGCCAGCTCGTCAAAGTTAGCCTTCATAGCGGGATACAGCTTCTTGTAAAGAGCGTATACCTTTTCATACTTAGCGCTGTTTTCAGCTATAGGCTCCTGGATCTTTTCGGGCTTGATAACTGCACGGCAAGCTTCGGGAACAGAGCTGTAGATACCTGCTCCTACTGCCGCGAGAAGTGCAACGCCGAGCGCAGGACCTTCCTTGTTTGCCGTAGTCTTTACGTTGCAGGCATAAAGATCTGCGAGCATCTGCCGCCACAGCGGTGATGTTCCGCCGCCGCCGCAAGCCATCATATCATCAATGCTTATATTCATCTCACGCATAACCTCAACACAGTCACGCAGTGAATAGGAAACGCCCTCCATAACGGCTCTGAGCATATCCTTCTTCTTGTGCATTGTAGAAAGACCTACAAATGCACCTCTTACGTTGGGGTCAAGGTGAGGTGTTCTCTCACCGTTGAGATAAGGCATATAGAGCAGTCTGTTTGCGCCTATCGGCACGCTGTCAGCTTCCTTATCCATAAGGTAGTACGGGTCAACGCCCATAGAAGCGGCTGTTTCCATCTCGCTCCATGCGAAATTATCCCTGAACCACTTGAGCGACAGACCTGCGGACTGGGTAACACCCATAACGTGCCAGCAACCGGGAACCGCACAGCAGAATGTATGTACTCTGCCCTTGGGGTCGATCGATATATCGGAAGTATGTGCAAATACAACGCCGCTTGAACCGATAGTTGTGAAAGCCTTACCGTCCTCTACTACGCCTGTTCCGACTGCGGCAGCCGCATTATCGCCTGCACCGCCGACTACGGGCGTACCTTCCTTAAGGCCTGTAGCCTGAGCTACTGCCTTTGTTATAGTACCTGTTATCTCAGGGCTTTCGTAAACCTTGGCAAGAAGTGACTTGTCGATGCCGAGCTTTGTAAGCACTTCGTCTGACCAGCATCTGCCGGGAATGTCAAGAAGCTGCATACCCGATGCGTCCGAAACCTCGGTAGCAAACTCGCCCGTCAGCATAAATCTTATATAGTCCTTGGGGAGCAGGATATGACGGCACTTCTCGTAATTTTCAGGTTCGTTGTTCTTTACCCACATTATCTTTGCTGCTGTAAAGCCTGTTATAGCAGGGTTTGCGGTGATAGCGATAAGTCTGTCGTGACCTACCTTTTCGGTTATCTCGACAACTTCCTTGCCTGTACGCTGATCGCACCAGATAATGCTGTTTCTGATTACCTTGTTATCCTTGTCCAGCATTACAAGTCCGTGCATCTGTCCCGAAAGACCTACACCCTTTATCTCGTCTGTGGGAACTCCGCTCTTTGCAACTACGTCACGGATACCGTTTACGCAGGCGTTCCACCAGTCCGCAGGATCCTGCTCGGCATAGCCGTTGCAGGGAGTATAAAGAGGATAATCGTAAAGCGCCGATGCAACAGGTGTGCCGTCCTCACTGAAAAGCACTGTTTTTGTACCGGACGTACCTATATCGACACCGAGTATGTATGCCATATCTTTTCTCCTTATTTTTAAAAAAACTTCATAGAATTTTACCGTGCAAAATCTTACACGCTCCTTACATAATTATAATCCATCACAACGCAGTTTGTCAATAGAGAAAACCGAAATATCGTCATTAAAAACGCCACCGCCGCCCGTTGAACTCAGCGGTCGGTAAAAGCGGTTGCATGATGCCGACGAAATGGTTACAATCTTGTAACTTTTATTGACTTTGAGAGAAAATATTATATAATTTAATCAGAAAATACATTATTCCGTGGACAATCAGACGCTTTGAATTGTATTATATGCGAATACAGTACACGATTTCTTACTGCGAAAGGAGAATAGTATGAAAAGAAGAATTTTATCAGCAATAATCGCAGGTTCACTCATCGCGTCAACTCTCACCCTCTCGGCTTGTCAGTCGGAAAAATCCCTCGAAACAACGGATCTTATGACAGGCATCAAAGCCGCA
>JAGBHT010000008.1 GCA_017935365.1 Ruminiclostridium sp.
TCAGTTGTTCGATAAAAACACATGGCGGTTACAAGGAGAATGCCGGTATCTTTACTCACAATAACGCTTGGATTATCTGTGCTGAGGCTTATGCAGGCAGAGGCGATAAGGCTTTCGAGTACTACAGCAAGATCGCTCCCGCTTTCAATGAGGAAATCTCTGACCTCCATAAGACAGAACCTTATGTTTACGGTCAGATGGTTGCAGGTAAGGACGCAAGCCGCTTCGGTGAGGGTAAGAACTCATGGCTCACAGGTACTGCTGCTTGGAATATGGTCGCTATTTCACAGTATATCCTCGGTATTGCTGCTGATTTCGACGGCCTCAGAATCGCCCCCTCTATCCCTGCTGCATGGGACGGCTTCACTGCTACTCGTAAGTTCCGTGGCGCAACATACAATATCACCGTTAAGAACCCCGACCACGTTTGCAAGGGTGTTAAGTCAATGACTGTCGATGGACAGGCTGTTGACGGCAATATCATCCCTGTTTCCGAAAGCGGTGTTCACGAGGTTGAAATCCTTCTTGGCTAAAATATAAAATTAAGAGGACTCACATGAGTCCTCTTTTTTTGTAAATAAACGTTATTTTGTAGGGACGACCATTGGTCGTCCGCATAATGTACGGTAAAATAAAAAGGGGCGAACGCAAACCTACGCTTGAAACTTTATACCGTATATCCTGTGCTCTTAATGTGAAAATGAGTGATATTATTATAAAAATAGAAAGCGAGCTTGAATCAGCAAAATAAAATACAATAGTATTCACTTGACGAAACTGCCGCTGTGTGCTATAATTTTAGCTGTTGCAATAAAACAATTAAAGGCGGACATAAATCAATGAAACTGAATTTTTCACGGGGAATGTACCACGGAATCCCCATAGCTCTGGGCTATTTATCGGTATCATTCGGATTCGGAATAAAGGCGGTGCAGTCGGGACTTTCGGTGCTTGCGGCGTCGCTTATCTCTGCGACAAACCTCACTTCGGCAGGACAGGCGGCAGGAGTTGACATCATAGCACTCGGCGGCGGAATAATCGAAATGATACTTGTACAGCTTACAATTAATATAAGGTATTCGCTTATGGCACTATCGCTCTCACAGAAGCTCGACGGAAACTTTACAGCTCCGCACAGATTTGCGGCGGCATACGGCATAACGGATGAGATATTTGCGGTATGCTCGGCACAGAAAGAGCGTCTGAGGCCCTCATATATGTACGGAATGATACTTGTGGCGTTTCTTGGCTGGGTTACGGGAACGGCTATCGGAGCAGCGGCAGGAGAGCTTCTTCCGCCCTCATTGAGCAGTGCTATGGGAATAGTCCTGTACGGAATGTTCATAGCGATAATCGTACCTCCAGCAAGAAAGGAACGCAGTGTTCTCGCTGTAGTTGCGGCGGCGGCAGGAATAAGCTGTCTGTTCAGGTACGTTTTCACGGAAGTTTCAGGCGGCTTTGCGATTATAATAAGTGCCGCAGCGGCATCGGTTCTGGGAGCACTTCTGTTCCCTGTCAAGGATGAGGAGGCGGAAGAATGAGTATAGCAATTTACATTGCCGTAATGGCA
>JAGBHT010000009.1 GCA_017935365.1 Ruminiclostridium sp.
AATGTGTATAGGACTTCATACTCTACCTCCGTGCCTTTTGTTTTGTGGTAATTACATTTTACACGAAAGTGAGTATGATGTCCATATTTTTTAGTGTTGCACTTGATATTATAATCTACCCAGCCCCACACTCAGCCCCTTCCCACGGGGAAGGGGTTGGGGGATAGGGATTGAGAATTTGCTCTATTTTATAAAAACATACTTTTTCTACAAACTGGAGCCGCGGAATCACCGCGGCTTTTCCTTTATCTTCATTGGTTTCCTCTCACTGTAATTACAACACCTGTAAATTGCATTTCGGGAAAATACACAAATCGAGAGTTAGATTAACCTAACAAGTTGAGTTAGAATAAACAAACTTTTTGCAAACTGCGTCAGCATATTCGATTTTGCTTGACAAACTGCCTGCCGTTGATTAAAATATTTTTTGTTAGCAAGTGCTAACCTTTTATTTAATAGTTAGGTTAGCATCATCTAATTCGATTAGCGGTTGCTAATATGGTTAGTGCTGACTATGGAGAACAAAAGAGAGGATGACATTCTATGATGCCGCTCGTACTCGCATCTGAAGGCGAAGAAAACATTATAAAGAAAATCGGCGGAAGCGCTGAGGTAAAGAAGCATCTTGAGAACTTAGGCTTTGTTGTCGGCGGTAATGTAAAGGTTGTTACGACCGTAAACGGAAACCTTATCGTAAACGTAAAAGAAGCAAGGGTTGCGATAAGCAAGGAAATGGCACAAAGGATCATGATATGATTCTTATGATAGAGGAGGAAAACTGATGAAGACATTAAGACAGGCGACTGTCGGCGAAACCGTCAAGGTGGTCAAGCTGCACGGTGAGGGCGCAATCAAGCGCAGAATTATGGATATGGGACTTACAAAGGGCGTAGAAGTATATGTCCGTAAGGTAGCCCCCTTAGGCGACCCCGTTGAAGTAACTGTAAGAGGCTATGAGCTTTCGCTCAGAAAAGCTGATGCCGAAATGGTAGAGGTTGAATAATCTCTGCGTTTCAACAATTTGATCAGGTAATAAACTTAAAAGGTTAGTGAAAGCTAAGACTTTTATGGCTGTATGAAAGAGAGGAATTATTCCGATGAGTTTAAAGATAGCGCTCGCAGGTAACCCTAACTGCGGCAAAACCACATTGTTCAACGCTCTGACGGGCTCAAACCAGTTTGTCGGTAACTGGCCCGGTGTTACCGTTGAAAAGAAAGAGGGTAAGCTCAAGAAGAGCGATGGCGTAGTAATTACCGATTTACCCGGTATCTATTCACTGTCACCCTACACACTTGAAGAAGTAGTTGCAAGAAACTATCTTATCGAAGAACGCCCCGATGCTATCCTGAATATCATCGACGGTACAAACCTTGAAAGAAACCTTTACCTTACAACACAGCTCACAGAGCTCGGCATTCCTGTTGTAATCGCCATCAATATGATGGATATCGTAAAGAAGAACGGCGATAAGATAAACATTGAAGAGCTTTCAAGAGAACTCGGATGTAAAGTAGTTGAGATCTCAGCTCTTAAGGGCACAGGTATCAAGGAAGCCGCAGACGCCGCTGTTGAAGCTGCAAAGAACGGCAAGACAGTTCCTATGCACACATTCTCAGGTCCTGTTGAACACACGATCGCACACATTGAAGAAGCCACTGTACACTCAATGCCCGAAGAACAGCAGAGATGGTACGCTATAAAGCTCTTTGAGCGTGACGATAAGGTTATCGAAAAGCTGAACCTTGATAGTGCTGTAATGGCTCATATCGATGAAGATATAAAGAACGTTGAAAAAGAGCTTGACGACGACGCAGAAAGCATTATAACAAACGAAAGATACGTTTACATAGCAGAGATAATCAAGGGATGCTACAAGAAGAAATCAGCAGGTCAGCTGACAACATCGGATAAGATCGATAAGGTCGTTACAAACCGTTTCGCGGCTCTGCCGATATTCGCAGTAATCATGTTCCTTGTTTACTATATTTCAATGGTAACAGTAGGTACTGCCGCAACAGACTGGGCAAACGACGGACTGTTCGGTGACGGCTGGCACTTATTCGGTATAGGTTCTGCCGATTACGAAGACGCGTCAGGCGCTTACTCAGATGCTATGAATGCAGTTGATGGATTCGTTACATTTGAAGCTACAAATGATGATGGCGAAACAGAAGAAGTAAGCCTTGCAGACAAG
This sequence comes from Ruminiclostridium sp., assembly GCA_017935365.1. Taxonomy (GTDB): domain Bacteria; phylum Bacillota; class Clostridia; order Oscillospirales; family Ruminococcaceae; genus Ruminiclostridium_E. The sequence continues at coordinate 2,196 of JAGBHT010000009.1, forward strand.
ATCGAAGCTGACGGTGACGATTTTGACGCCGCTGCCGCTCTTGAAGCATTCAAGGCATACAAGCCCGAAGGCGACAATCCCTCAGTTCAGATAGATGTTGAAGATGAGGAAACACTTGAAGTAAGCCAGCTTACAGTTTACTACAAGGAGATCCCCGCAGACGCCGATGAAGATTCAACACTCGGTATCACTTATCTTGACGCTGTTAAGTATTTTGAAGACGGCGGCGAAAGCGCATTTGAAGAACCCGATCCCGCAAACTACGGCGTATGGGTACCCGGTATCCCCGTACTTGTTGAACAGGGTCTTGACGCTGTTAACTGCGTTGACTGGTTAAAGGGTCTTATCCTTGACGGTATTATCGCCGGTGTAGGTGCAGTCCTCGGCTTCGTTCCTCAGATGCTCGTACTGTTCATTCTGCTTGCTATCCTTGAGGCTTGCGGTTATATGGCTCGTATCGCATTCGTGCTTGACCGTATCTTCAGAAAGTTCGGTCTTTCCGGTAAGTCTTTCATACCGATCCTTGTAGGTACAGGTTGCGGTATCCCCGGTATCATGGCATCAAGAACAATTGAAAATGAACGTGACCGCCGTATGACGATCATGACAACAACATTTATCCCCTGCGGCGCTAAGCAGCCGTTCATAGCAATGATCGCAGGCGCTATCTTCGGTGGTTCGCCCTGGATCGCAACAGGCGCATACTTCCTCGGTATGGCGGCAATCATTGTTTCAGGTATCATTCTTAAGAAGACAAAGATGTTTGCAGGCGATCCCGCTCCGTTCGTAATGGAACTTCCTGCATACCACATTCCTACAGTCGGCAACGTACTGCGTTCAATGTGGGAGCGTGGATGGTCATTCATCAAGAAGGCAGGTACGATCATCCTCCTTTCAACTATCGTAGTTTGGTTCACATCATTCTTCGGCTGGGTAGACGGTACATTCCAGATGCTCTCAGAAGAACAGATGGATTGCAGTATCTTAGCTAACATCGGTAAGGCTATCTGCTGGATATTCGCTCCTCTCGGCTGGGGCAACTGGCAGGCAACTGTTGCGGCTGTTACAGGTCTTGTTGCAAAGGAAAACATCGTTGCAACAATGGGTATCCTCTACGGAAGCGGCGACGCTACTGTATGGCAGACACTCGCTTCAAGCTTCACAGCAGTAACCGGTATGTCATTCCTCGTATTCAACCTACTCTGCGCTCCTTGCTTCGCTGCTATGGGTGCTATCAAACGTGAAATGAACAACGCTAAGTGGTTCTGGTTCGCAATCGGTTATGAGTGCGGTTTCGCTTATGTGATCGCTCTTATGATCAACTACTTCGGTAAGCTGTTCACAGGTGCTCTTGCAGGTGCCGGCGATATCATCGGTCTTATCGTTGCAGTTCTTATCCTTGCCGCTCTTATCTACCTTCTCGTTCGTCCTTACAAGGAAAGCAAGAAGCTCGGCGTTAAGGTCAAGGTTACAAAGTAAGGTCTTATTTCAGAAATAAAAAGGAGTGATCTTTATGGATCCTGTTATCGGTTCAATAATCGTAGCGGTAATTTTACTTGCGGTGATCATACTGATCATTCACAAGCTGATAAGCGACAAGAAAAAGGGCAAGTTCACCTGCGGCGGCTGTGTAGGCGGTTGCAGCGGACATTGTGCCCAGTGCCACGGATGCGGTCCGGCACCTCAGGCAGCGTCGCATAAGACAAAGAAATAAAGATTAATCGGAGCGCTTCGGCGCTCCGATTATTTTTATATCTGTGTTTTGCTTAAAACGTAAACGGCTGAATGTGTTACCGCATTCGCCGTTATGCGCCTTATCTATCGGTTATAGCTACGCAGAAACGCAACAGACAGCAACGTATCAAAAAGCGTCTTAATATGTCCTATGACCGTCATACAGCGCCAATAACCACGAATTATGAAATAGAGTTCCTTTGGGCGCAAGAGCTGTTATAAAGCTCTGAAAACGGCTATGCACAGCGATATATAAAAATACCCCTCAACGTCCAAAAGTACGTTGAGGGGTATTTTATCTGTGCGTTTCTGTCAGTATTGCGGTTATATCATCAATATTCCGACAGCTCGTAATTATTGGGGGTTCTGTGCCACAGACCGTCTGTCTGCTCGTATATTTCCTTGAACGTGAATTTGCGGAAGTTTATCTTGCATCTTCCGCCGTAATTGGCTTCATATACCCAGATACCGTCCGTATCTACTGAGTATATCGTCACATAATGCGGATATCCGTACATTATGTTGTCATACGCAAGATAATCACCGGGACGGAATGTGTCCGTCATCCATTTTTTCAGCGCTGCCTCTGTCCAGTTTCCGTCCGAACGGTTCTTTATAGTAAGCGTATTTTCCTTGTAGCCGTTTGTCTTGCCGAACAGATATTCAAATACTTCTATCGTAAATCCTGCACACTGTATACCCGAATTGCCGAGTACGTTGCTTCTTCCGATAAGGCAGGTACAGCCTGCTTCGTTTCCCGTTTCACAGAAAGAGTGACAGGTACACGGAGAGGTAAGCATAGTATTGTAATACTTGCCGAGCTGGTAACTGTGCCAGTAGTCGTTTATCTTTCTGTCCCATTTACCTTCCATCATTTCATCAAGGCGTTTCTGAATCAGCTTTTCCATGCTGTCCGACTTGACGATTTTGAATGTACCTGTTGCGGTTCCTGTAAAGTTTCCTTTACCCGTTACGGTGAATGTGGCAGTTCCGACATTCACTATGTTGTTATAACCTGATACTATGTAATCCGTACCGGCTGTAAGGGTTTTGCCGCCAAAAGTAATGGTAGGCTTTGCCGTAATTCCCTGTCCGGTGTAGGTCTGGTCGGCGCAGGTGATTTTTGCCGATGAAATAGGTGCCGGTTTGATTTTGAACTGTGCTTTCTTTTCCGCACCTGCGTACTTGCCCTTGCCTGTTATGACAGCGGTTGCCGTACCGGCATTTGTATTGTTGTATACACTCAGGATATAATCCGTTCCGTTTTTAAGAGTAACAGAGCCTATCTTTACTGTTACCGGGGGAAGCTGAGCACTGCCTGTGTATGTCAGGTCGGCTATCGTTACGGTCGCATTTTCAAACGCTTCAAGCTGATTGCTGATGCCGTTCAGAGTTACCGTTCCGCTGTAGTTGCCGATACCTGTAATTACCGCACTGACGCTTGTACTTGTTTCGGTTATGGTAACGTTATAATCTTTGCTCTGCGTCAACAGCACACCGTCATAACTAACCGTTACGGTATATCCCTTACCGTCGGTTGACAGCGATAAGGACGATTTTGCGTTTTTGATATCCGCCTTTGCCACGTTGCATTTTACCGTAGTTTTGCCGCTGAAATTACCTTTGCCGTTTACGGTAAGGCTCTGTGTTCCTGCCGCTGTGGTCGCAGGCGCTGAAACGCTGTAGTCGCTGTCGGTCAGCGTATAACTGCCGAGCTTTGCGCTGACGTTTACTTTTACTCCGTTCGGCGAATAAGTACCGTTTGCCGTAATCGCGGCTTTTGAAATATCTGCTCTGGATATTGTGAAATCCTTTGTTACAGCTCCTTCAAGACTTCCCTTTGCGGTAACGGTGACCTGTGCCGTTCCGGCGTTTATATTGTTTTTAAAACCTAAAGTATAATCGGTATTTTCTTTAAGTGTAACATCTCCGAGCTTTACGGTAACGGCGGGCTTGACTGCGCTTCCTGTAAATGTTACATCTTTTACGTTCACAGCGGTACTTGAAATGTTCGCTTTCGATATAGGAAATGTAACGGTCTGACTTCCGCTGAGGTGATTCTTGCCTGTGACAGTTACGCTTGCAGTACCGACATTTGTGTTATCCTTGTATGATAACGTATAGTCGGAGTTACCCGAAAACTGATGGTTTCCGTAGCTTACGGTAACATCGGGCGTTATCTGTGTGCCTGTGAAAACAGCGTCAGTAACAATAATTGTTACATCGGATATCGCTCTTACGTTTATATTAAAATTCTTTGATACACTGCTGGAATAATTGCCTTTGCCGTTTACTGTCAGTGTTGCCGTGCCAAGCTCCGTATTATTCTTGTACGAAACCGTGAAATCTGTTCCGTTTTTAAGCGTCTTGCCGCCGACTTTTACCGTGGGTACGGGCTTTATGGCATTGCCGGTGTATGCCTGTGAGTTTACCTCGGACACGGCAGACGCCAGTATACCGAGTTTCTTTATAGTGAAAGTCTTTTTAACGCTTCCGCCGTATATACCTTTTCCCGTTACCGTGATCGTTCCCGTGCCAGCGTTTACGTTGTCAGAATAAGCAACGGTATAATCGGTGTTCTTTTTAAGCGTTGTGCTTCCGTATTTTACTGTAACTGCAGGGCTGAGTGCCGAGCCGTTATATGTAAGCGAGTTGTTATAAGAAATAACTGCGTCCTTTATCGGTTTTGCGTTTATCTTGAAAGTAACGCTTTTTGTACCGGTAAGCTTTCCTTTGCCTGTAACCGTTACGGTAGCTGTACCGATTTTCGTGTTATTTTTATAACTCAAAGTATAATCCGTACCGTTTTTAAACGTATAGTTATTATATTTTACCGTAACTGTCGGTTTTTGCGCTTTGCCGTTATAAGTCACGGACGGTACTGTAATTTTCAGTGATTGAACAGGTCTTGCCGCTATCGTGAAAGACTGCGAACAGCTTCCCGTATAGTTTCCCTTGCCCTTGATATACACCTTGGCTGTGCCTTTGTTAGTGTTGTTCTGATATGTTAGAGTAAAATCCGTTCCGTTTTTAAGCGAAGTTGAGCCGTTTCTGATAGTCGGAACAGGTTTTATCTGTGAGCCGGTGTAGTACTGTGTTGCGATCTTGTAGAACGTACACTTATTGTAGATAAGCGCAGGCTGTATTTTGAATGATTTTTTAACCGTTCCGCTGTAACTGCCCTTGCCCTTGATGACTACATAAGCCGTGCCTGCGTTCACATTGTTCTGATAACTTATCGTGTAGTCTGTGCCGTTTTTCAGCGTTTTACTTCCGTATTTTACTGTTATCGACTGCGTCTGCGCTTTACCGGTGTAGGTCTTTGTCGTCAGTCCCGATACTGTACAGCCCGATACTGCCGCCGCTTCTGCCCTGCTTCCCGTAAAACAGCAAACGGCAGCCGCACAAAGCAGAGCGCATACAAAAGCCGTAAACCATTTTACAGCTGTCATATATCTGCTTTTTACCGTTGCCGTCATGATATTTGCCTTTCTCTGTGTCTGCTGCCGCGCAAAACGTTATCTGAATTCGATATCGTTCGGACCGCAGACTATGTTGCACTTGCCGTACTCTGCCGATGTTGTCGTTGTAAAGCTGTTGAGATTTATCCTAACGTTTGGATAAACGCACTTTGTAACTCTTACCGACAGGGTTTCCTTGGCGTTGATAATTCGCTGTATTTCCTCTATCCTTGCTCTGAGCGGCTTTTTATCCATACCTTTCTGTACTTTCAGTCTTATCGCCGAAGAGATGTACGCCTCTTTTTCTGCGTCAAGATGTTCGCCGTTTCTCTTTTTCTCCTGCAGGAATTCTATAGATGTATTTATCTTCTCTATGTATTCATCGATCGCTGTACACTGCTTTTCAAGCGAATCCATTTCAAGCAGAAGATTTGTGGTACTTCCTACCGAAATCACAGTAGGCGTATAGCTCTTGTGTCCGAGCTGTGCCACCGCAAATCTGCCCATTACACTGCATTCACCGCCGACAAGTGCGCCGGGGTTCTTTGTGCAGTCAAGGTCGCCCTCTATCTTTATACGACAGCCTACAAGCGATGTGCTTGTAAGATTACCTCTTGTCGTGATAGTATCGTTCTCACCGAAAGCAATGTTTATATTACCGTACTGCGACTGTACAGTACTTGCAAAAACTCCGTTCTTGACGGTTATATCGCCCTGAGCTGTCAGTGTAGCGCCTGTTACCATACCGGATATGGTTATGGATTTGCCCGCAGTTACGGAAAAGCCCTCCTGCACACTGCCCTTGATGACAACATCGCCAAGAAAGTTTATATTACCCGTCTTTACATCTATATCCGATGAGATCTGGAATGTGGTTTCAACGTTGAATCTTCCGCCCTTGTATACAAGGTTACCGCTGTCAGCGGCAAACAGTTTTGTACCGTCAGCGGAAAGCACCGTGTTTGTGCCCTGCGGTATAAGCGGAGGCCTGCCCGGACGCGGTGCAATTACTTGTCCGTATACGTTTATGCCCTCTTCACCCTGTGTTTCGGGAATTATCTCGCATATAAGGTCGTTTGCCTTGACGTTTACTATCAATCCTAAGTCACGGTAATCTACACTGCCGTCCTCCAGTTTTCTCGGAACAAGCTTCTTATCCGTGTCAAACAGGTTGTTTACTCTTCCGTTTTCGCCGTCTATAGCCGCATAGCCGCTTGCAACGGTGAATATCTTGTCATACAGCCTGTTTTCGGCTATCTCCTCAAGCAGTTCTTCATCTATTCCGTATACGACATGCTCGTCCTTAAGCGCCTGACGCATAGCTTCTACAGTAATATCCTTACCCGAAAACTGAGGTGAAAAAACGCACATATTGGCTTCAAGCTTATTGTCGCTTACAACGACCTTTGCAGACGCGTCCACATTAAGCAGAGGATTTGTTCCCTGCGGACGTTGCATAGTACCTCTGTTGTTCAGCTCTATGCCCTCAAGCGATGTGTTGGACGCTTTTTCGAGTTCAATAAGCTCTGACATTGAAGCGTCAGCCATCTTCTGTCTTTCGGACTTTTCCATAAGTGCACCTCCCTGTGTGATGATTTATATACATTCCTCTTGTATCTTCTGTAACTGAGTTATATTGTCTTGTTTCCTTTAAGACTTGACATTATCTCAAGCGATCCGTCTGCCGCGTTGAACGATACTGTTCTTCCGTAGTTAAGTCCGGTGTCAGACGCAATTATCGGTACGCCGAGTTTTGCAAGCATTTTTTTCGTTGCCTCAACATTACGGTCGCCTATCGACATTGCAGGCGATGTGGTAGCAAACATATTTGCTCCGCCTGCGATCTTTGCGGTTATTCTCGATGCCGCCGCACCGCTCTTTATCATACTGTCATATAGCAGTTTTATGCCTGTGTCGGCAAACTTGAATTTGTTATGGTCATTCGGTATGGCACTGCTGTCCGGGAGCATTATATGCGCAAGTCCCGCTATACCGAGCGCTTTATCTATCATACATATCCCGACGCAACTGCCAAGCGCATACGTCACCAGTACGTCAGGTGACTTGCACAGCTTCTGGTCGGATATCCCCACGATTATCTTGTTCACTGGTCTGCTACCCCCAGTTTTCCGAGCAACGTCCTCAGTGACTCAACAGTGGGTATAAGAAGCATATCGGACTGTATCTCAACTGAATCTATCAGAAATTGTTCGCTTATCATAAGTACCTTTTCGTACGCCTCCGAAAGCTCCGTTGCCGGAACTGTCATTATAGCTCCCAGCATATCGGTCGTCAGCGCAGGCACAGACATATCTATCGTCATACCGCCAAGATCCGCTATGGCGTTGACATAACTTCCGCCCATTATGTTTCCTATCTCGCTCAGCACCGATATATCATCGGCACTCATCTCGTAGAGCGAGAACGGGCGCTCACCCGTCAGTCCCGTTACGATAGTTTTCGCAAAAGCCTCTTCAAGCAGGAACATTATCATTCCGTCTGCGTCGCCTTTAAGTCTTATCAGTATTCCTACCACCAGCTTGTCCGGCGAACCGAGGGATTCTATTGCGTCAGCCACGTCCATAAGCCTTACCTGCGGCACCTGCATATCAATGCTCCTGTTAAGGAGCTGTGACAGCGCTGTTGCGGCATTTCCCGAGCCGATATTTCCTATTTCCTTAAGCACATCAAGCTGTACCGGGCTTAAATCGTCGTAACTGTTTATCATAATAGACCTCTGAAATTATTAATTGTAACTATAAAACCGTACAGCCTGCCGGTACTCCCGGCAGACCACGGTCAATAACATCAAAAGATGTATCCGCAGGCTTTATTACCTGAGGTTATTGGTTATACGCTCCAGCTCATCGGCTGTCTGTACGACCCTTGCGCTCATCTGATAAGAGCGCTGTGTTTCGATAATGCGTACCATATCGCCTGCAATATCCGTATTGCTGCGTTCGAGTGCCATTCTTATCTTGTCGATACTCCTGTCGGCAACCGCCTCTCCCGACCTCTCTGTAGCAGTCATCTTGTTACTGCCGAGAAGTTCGAGTCCAAAGTTGTTGTCGAATGTGTACACACCTATCATTTCCGTCAGTGCGTCATAATCCGGCTTGCTCGTACCCTCTATAAAAGGAACTGTAATGTGGTTTCCCTCGTAGTCAAGCACAAATTCTCCGTTCGCACTTACAAGCTCCCAGTGGTCGCCGATCTGCGACATCTGAAAATCGCCTGCTCTGGTGTAGTTTACATCGCCGTACTTATCCATTACCGCGAAGAAGCCCTCTTCTGTCGGTATAGCAAAGTCAAGGTCGTTGTCGGTATATGTAAATACGCCCTCGCTGTACATAAGCTGAGTGCTGTGCACATATTCGCCGTGACCTGTCTGCCAGTCGGGTTCCGTATTTCTCTGTACCGTATAGATACAGTCCGCAAAGCTGGGACGGGACGCCTTGAAACCCACCGTGTTCACGTTTGCAATGTTGTTCGAGTAAACGTTCAGTCCTTCCTGCTGTGCGATCAGACCCGTCTTACCCGTGTAGAATGCTATGTTCATAACATATCCTCACATTCAGTCATTTTACAGCTTGATTATCTCGCTTGCCGCTCTGCCGTTGATAGTATCCATATACTTCAGCACGGCACTGCTTGCCTCGAATAATCTCTGTGTTTCCATAAGAGAAGTGATCTCCTTGTTAGCGTCAACGTTTGACTTTTCAAAACAGCCCTGGATAATATCATACTTCTCACCTGCGGGAATTGTCATATCCCCGTCATATGAGAACAGATCGTTACCGACTTTTGTGACATCGGCGTTTTCGGGTATGTAGCTGAGCCTCAGCGTTTCGATTACCTCGCCGTTCTCGTTTAAGATATTACCCTCGTTGTCAACAATAAAATCATCGTTTCCGATATAGATCTCACCGCTTAGACCGAGAACTCGTCCGCTGTCGTTAAGGCAGAGATAACCCTCTCCGTCAAGCTCGAACTGACCGTTTCTTGTCTGATATACGTTGCTATTGGTATCCTGTATATTGAAGTACACATTACCCTGTATGCCTATATCAAACGGGCTTTCGGTAAATTCAAAACTGCTCTGCTCAAGATCGCTCTTGCTTGTGTCAACATACGTCTGCACAAATTTACCGCTTGTCTTTCTGCGGTTGCTGACAAGTATAAGTTCCTCCTGGAAGGTATTCATCCTTATCTCGTCTTTCTTGTAACCTGCCGTGTTGATATTCGTAAGATTATTTGAGATAGCGTCCAGCGACCTCTGATGGTTTATCATGGATTGCGCCAGATTGTAAAATGCTCTCTGCAAGTTTTTTCACCTCCTTTCCTCTTTGATTATATCATACCAGTTTTCACATTAATATGCAAGCTTTTCAGCCGTTTATATAGCTTTCCAGCTTGTTTTTGAGCGTCAGCATAGCCTTTGAATGTATCTGACACACTCTCGACTGCGTAATGCCCATTACTTTGGCTATTTCCGAGTATTTCAGCTTTTCGTAGTAGTACATTGTGACTACCTGTTTTTCCTTTTCGGGAAGAGCGGCAACAGCGTCGGCTATTACCTGTTTTTTCTCCCGTTCATATATCTTTGCGTCGGCGGTCTCGCTCCTTACCGACATATTGTCGTCAAGATTGTCCTCGTATAAAAGCTCTTCAAACGACAGCGTTATCATTCCTGCCGTGTTCGCCATAAGCTTTGAAAGCTGAGCGGTAGTCATATTCATACTTTCTGCAAGCTCTTCATCTGTCGGCGTACGGCAAAGCTCGGAGTTCAGCCTTGCAAAGTTGTCGTCCAGTTGCTTTGACAGCTTGCGGAGCGTTCTCGGCACTCTGTCGAGCTTTCTCATATAGTCGATGACCGCGCCCTTTATCCTTATACCTGCGTAGGTCTCAAATTTTACATTCTTATCGGGGTCGAAGCCGTCTATAGCCGCCATAAGCGCAATAACGCCCTCGTTTATGATATCGTCGCTTTCCGCATATCCCGTATAGATATTCCGCATGGAAACGGCTATCACTTTAACAAGGTCCATGTACATCAGCACGATTTCGTTTCTGACATTTACGTCCCCTGTCAGTCTGTACTTTTCGAGAAGTTCGGGAAGCCGCTCTCTGCTCTGTACCGATACTGCCATAAAACGCTCCTTTCCCTGATATTTCCGACCTGAGGATTACATCGCTATATTGCCTATAGCCTGTATCTGTGCCGTGTTGTCGATTTCGCTGTAGGACAGCACCGTTATGTTCGGTATAAACTGGTCGATCAGTTTCTTGAAGTATATTCTTACTATCGGAGAGGTCAGTATGATAACGTTAGGTATAACATCTTTCACCTTGTCTATCTCTCCGCTTGTAATATTGACGATCTTCTGTATCAGGTCGGGTTCCATCGCAAGATAACTTCCTGCGTCCGACTTCTTGACGCTTGCAACAATAGTATCCTCTACCTTGGGGTCTACCGTTATCACTCTCAGTGAGTTCGCCTCGGCAAAACGTCTTGTTATAGTACGCTTGAGCGCCTGTCTTACATACTCTGTTACAATATCGATATCCTTAAGCGCACCTGCATGGTCGCCAAGTGTTTCGAGTATCGTTTCCATATCCCTTATCGGAACGCCTTCACGCAGCAGCAGACAAAGCACCTTTTCGAGATAACCGAGAGAGATCGTACCGGGTATAAGGTCGTCAATAAGCGTCGGATTTGTCTGCTTTATGTTGTCCACCATCGTCTTTACGTCCTGACGTGACAGCAGTTCACTGCAATGCTGTTTGATAACTTCGGAAAGATGAGTGATCATAACCGAAACAGGATCGATAAGCGTATATCCTGCAACGTCCGCCATAACCTTCTTATCCGCGCTTATCCACTTTGCAGGAATGCCGAATGCAGGCTCGACAGTATCTATACCGTCAACGGGGCTTACAACATCGCCGTTGTCAAGCGCCAAGTAGTGGTCGGAGAGAATTTCTCCTCTTGCTACCTCTTCACCCTTTATCTTGATAACATACTGGTTGGGGTTTATCTCCGGGTTGTCCGTCATTCGCACAGACGGTATTACCATACCCATATCCATCGCAAACTGCTTACGGAACATTACTACACGGTCGATGAAGTGACCGCCGCTCTTTTCATCAACAAGATGTAAAAGGCTGTAGCCGAATTCCATTTCTATCTGCTCTACATTCAGCAGTTTGAATACGTTGTCGATATCTCTGTAATAGTCGTTGTCCGAGGTCGGCTGATCCTGCATTTTCGCAATGCTTTCACGTTCAGCCTGAGCGGCAAGAGCCGCCTCTTTTTTCGCCTTTGATTTTGATAATCTCCAGCCGAATATGAACAGTGCCGCACCAACGCCGAGAAGTATAAGCTTTGGGAAACCGGGGATAACCATAAGAGCGGCAATAACGATACCGGCGATCATCATTACATTCGGCTGTGAAGTGAACTGACGCTTGATATCTGCGTTGAAGCTGTCCGTACTTGCCGCACGGGTAACGACCATACCTGTTGCAACAGAGATCATAAGTGCGGGGATCTGCGAGCAAAGACCGTCACCGACAGTAGCCAGCGAGTAGGTGGAAAGCACGGTGTTTATATCCTGTCCGTGCATCATACCGAGTACCGCACCGCCGATAAGGTTTATAAGCGCCGTGATGATAGAAATTATCGCGTCGCCCTTTACAAACTTTGTAGCACCGTCCATTGCGCCGAAGAAGTCACTTTCACGCTGTACTTCCGCACGGCGTATCTTTGCCTCTTCATCGGTTATCGCGCCCGTATTCAGGTCGGCGTCAATAGCCATCTGCTTACCGGGCATAGCGTCAAGGGTAAATCTTGCGGCAACCTCGGATACACGCTCAGAACCCTTGGTGATAACAAGGAAGTTTACTATTACTATGATTATGAATATGATAAATCCGACAATAGCGTCACCGCCCATTACGAATTCACCGAATGTCTTTACAACTTCACCTGCATAGCCGTTTGAAAGTATTCCTCGTGTAGTAGATACGTTCAGCGACAGTCGGAAAACCGTCGTTAAAAGAAGTATCGTTGGAAATATCGAAAATTCGAGCGCTTTTTTTATGTACATCGTCATAAGGAGTATGACGAGGGAAAGTCCTATGTTTATTATAAGAAGAAAATCCAGTACCGGAGTCGGCAGAGGAATGATAATTGCAAGCACGATAAAAATAACGAATACCGCGAAAACATTCGTCATCATCTTTTTAACCATTCGCACCGCTCCTTTCCTTGTTTTTCTCTGTCCTGGACTTCGCTTGCCCGCTATACTAACTCAGTTGATTACAATATTGTTAAAAATATTGCACCGCCTATTGCCAAGCACCATCACCCTTGCCTTTTGATGAACGCTTTGTTGGTTTCGCATCCTTGCGAAACTCTGGGCGTTCAACTTCGGGCATCCATGCCTGCCCTCGAAAAAGGGTGAGGTGCTGTTTGAGTCAAGCTCAGCCAACTATAGTGGGGATTGTCGCCCAATAGCACTATCATTACACTTTGCAATGTAACCTTAGCTAGGCACTACCACCCTTGCTTTTCAAATAACCGCCGCAGGCGAACCACAATTATTCATTATTCATTATTCATTATTCATTAAAACTTGCCTACTGCCTCGGCGGCAATGTCTTGTGCTGTTCCTCGTATACCATCGCCAGCACCTCAGCTACCGCAGTGTAAAATTCCCTCGGAATTTCCTGCCCGATGTCCACCGCCTCATAAAGTCCTCTTGCGAGCGGACGGTTTTCGGTAATGTATACATTATGCTCCTGCGCCACCGCAACAATTCTCAGCGCCAGTGCGTCAGTACCCTTTGCCACAACAACAGGCGCTTTGTAAGCCACTTTCCTGTCGTATTTCAGCGCTACCGCATAGTGAGTAGGGTTACGCACAACAACATCGGCGGACGGCACTTCCTGCATCATACGCTGCTGTGCCATTTCCTGCTGTTTACGCTTTATCTTGCCCTTTATCTGCGGGTCACCTTCGAGCTGTTTGTACTCGTCCTTGACCTCCTGCTTTGACATCTTGAGCTTTTTCTCAAACGACCACCACTGAAATACATAGTCAGCCGCCGCCACGAATACAAGCATTATGAATATCGTGACTATAAGGCTCATCGACGTTTCGCTTATATATGCAACTATCTTGATAACATCGGTATCTATCAGCTTCTTGAACTCGTTTATCCTGTCCATTACCTGAAAGTACAGGATAGCGACTACAACGATTATCTCGATAAGTCCCTTTACAAGCCCCACAAGCGCCTGCATCGAAAACAACCGCTTGATACCCGTGAACGGGTTTAGTCTGCTGAATTTCGGCTTCATCGCTTCCATACTGAAAAGTCCCTTTGTCTGGACGATTACGGGCAGTACACTGAGCACAACTCCCACCGCCAGTATCGGACCTACAGTACATACGCAGATTATAGCCACTTTCCAGAATACGCTCATGGCAAATTCAATCGTGTCGCCTGTCTTGTCTATGGACGTCATCGACTGCTCCATGAAGTTTAAAAGCATCTGGAACATATAGTTTCCGAATATCGCAAGAAATGCGAATATTCCCACCACGAAAACCGCAACCGCAACTTCCTTGCTTTGCAGTACCTCACCTTTTTTTCTGGTATCCTTACGCTTTTTCGGGGTGGCTTTTTCGGTTTTTTCTTCGCCTGCCATTTGCCCTCCTTAAGCGCCCATCATACCAAGCAGACCGTACAGGTTCTGCCACATATATCCCATCAGCTTTTCGATGAAATCCGACATCGGCTGTGCCATTATCAGCACCGCCGCAAGACCGATAAGCACCTTGAGCTGAATGTTCAGCGCAAATATGTGTATTGTCGGTACGGCTTTCATCAGTACGCCAAGACATATTTCGGTGATAAACTCGATAGCGATTATCGGTGCGGCAAGCTTTACCGCCAGCGTCAGTACCGTTGAAAAGTACGTTACAAGCGCCCATGGCACGTCCGCCGTAAATCCCGAAAATCCTATCGGCAGTGTTTCATACGATATATGAAACAGTTTTATATATGACAAGTGTCCATTCGTCAGAAAGAAATACAGAATGAACATATAGTAATAAACATTCGCAAACAGCGGCATTGATACACCCGTTGCCGGATCCATCGTCCTTGCCATCGAAAGACCTGTCTGATAGTCGATAAGCTCACCTGCCGAGATCGTGACCGTCAGCACAAGGTTTACCATAAAGCCGAGTATAAGCCCCAGCCCTATCTCTTTCATCATATCGAACAGCATCATGAAAATGCCGGTCGGTTCGTATTTTATATCTCCCATAGATGCGGCAAAAAGCACGGCGAGCGCTAACGTCGTGCCTGCTCTCAGTCTTACGGGGAAATTTGAACGGTTGAATATAGGATTAAAACTGAATATTCCCGATACCCTGCACATTATCAGCAGAAAACCGAGAAAATTGTTTATGATCATGTTCCATATATCGCTTAGCGTCATGTTACACCGACCGTCGCCATAAGCTCAAATATGTAGTTGAAGAACTCTATACAGCTGTTCATCATCCACGGACCGAACAGGAGCAGTACAATAGCCACCACTATGGCTTTCGGAGCAAACGACAGCGTCTGCTCGTGTACCTGCGTTGCCGCCTGTAATATCGCTATGATAAGACCGATAACTACCGCGGCTATCAAAACAGGGAGTCCCAATTTAAGCGCAAGAACAAGCGCAGCGGTAAAGACCTCCATTGCTATATCCTGTGTCAAATCAAGCCCTCCCTTCAGGATCTGTTATGCTACAAATTATACGAGTTTACGATCGTTCCTACCATCAACTGCCAGCCGTCAACAAGTACGAAAAGTATTATCTTGAACGGCAGTGAGATCATTGCGGGCGGTAACATCATCATACCCATTGCCATAAGCGTTGACGATACAACAAGGTCAATTACGAGGAACGGTATGAATATTAAAAAGCCCATCTGGAACGCACGTTTCAGCTCGCTTACTATAAAAGTGGGAATAACTGTTTCAAAGCCCAGCTTCTCGCTGTAGTTTTCAAGTGTGATATTATCTGTCGCACCGCCCGTAACGTCGCTCATGCTCTGTCCTTTAAGATCAAGGAAGAATTTCATGTCGTCATTTGTCGTCTGCTTGAGCATAAAAGTCTTGAGCGGCTTTCCCGCCGCGTCCATAGCCTCTTCCATAGTTATTTCTCCTGCCGCATACGGCTGATATGCCGTTTCGTTTATCTCGGAGAAAACAGGCCACATTATGAATATCGTAAGGAACAGCGACAGTCCCGTCAGCACCATGTTGGGCGGTGTGGACTGCGTCTGCATTGCCGTCCTTAAAAAGCTGAAACAGATAATTATTCTCGCGAACGATGTCATCATCACGAGAAGCGACGGCGCAAGCGAAAGCACGGTCACAAGCAGTATTACTTCAAGCGACTGCGATCCGTCAACACCGATAAGGTCTTTCATTACCGATGAACTTGCAGATTCTGTGCCATCTGAAGCATTACCCGAAGTATTGCCAGATGTCGTATCGGTAATTGCGGATGTCGTACCTGCGTTGCCTGCCGCATTGTTGTCCGCCGCAAACGCGGTAACACTGCACAGCACCCCGATAAGCGCAACACATACCGTTAAAGACACGATAAAGCGGATAAAGATCCGCTTGTTGTCGATAAACATTTTTCTAATCGCAAGACCAAAAGTTTTTGTCATTTCGACTCCGTGTTCCTCTCATCAGAATTTTTGCCGTCATCTGTTTTATGAACATCGGGAAGACCTGATTCATCGTCACGATCTGTATACTCGTCACGACTGCTTTTCTTCCCTCTCATATTCTTTACGTTTTTTGCAAGTGCATCACTGAAAGCGGCAAAGAAGTTATCCTGCTTCTCCTGTCCCTCAGGGTAAAGCTGGGATAAATATTCCTCTTCCGTAAGCGACAGATCTTCGATCTTATCTATCCTGCCCGCTGTAACTCCAAGCACCATACACTTTCCCGCAACGCTTACGACCACAACCGATTTTTCACCGCCAAGCGAGGCACGGTCAAGAACCTTGAGCCGCTTACCGCCCGTTGTCAGTATCCCTTTGTTTACCTTTCTGAGTACCCAGAAGAACAGAAAAATCAGTGCAATTACGCCGACAAGCGCGCATACATACTGTACTACCGGAGGCATCAGTCAAGTATCTTCTTGACAGTCTGGAGTATTCTTTCAGCCTTGAAAGGCTTTACGATAAAGTCCAGAGCGCCGAGCTTGATAGCCTCGACAACCATAGCTTCCTGACCCATAGCACTGCACATTACAACCTTAGCACCGGGATCCATTGTCTTGATCTCCTTGAGTGCCTCGATACCGGTCTTGTTGGGCATTGTTATGTCCATGATAACAAGGTCGGGCTTTTCAGCGGCATATGTAGATACGGCGATCTCGCCGTCAGCCGCTTCAAGAATGTTTGTGTAGCCGTTTGTTGTCAGTGTGTTGCGGATAAGCATACGCATGAATGCCGCATCGTCTACCAGTAATATCTTCTTATCCATAAGTGTAAGGTTTCCTTTCGTTTACCTGTTATATTTTAATGTTATTCGCCTTTGCCAAGGCTATCCATAAATTTCGATTTTACAATTTCCGTTATTCTTACGGCAAAGTTATCATCGATAACCACAACGTCGCCTCTTGCAATAAGGTTTCCGTTTACCATAACGTCAACAGGCGCACCTGCCTGTCTTTCAAGCTCGATTATAGTACCCTGTGAGAACTCAAGTATATCCTTGATCTTCTTCTTTGTCGAGCCTATCTCAACCGAGATCTGCAGCGGTACATCCATAAGGAGCTGTAAGTTTTCCTTCTGCTCTGTGCCGAGCGGAGCTTCAAAGCTCTCAAACTGCGCAAGCTGAGCGTTGCGGTAGTTTACCGCAGGCTGAGGCTGCATAACAGGCTGTACGGGCTGGCCGTACATTGCCGGGTTCGGCTGACCCTGATAGCCGTAGTAGCCCTGCTGTGCATACATATCGGGCATCGGCTGAGCCATCGGGGGAACCGCCTGCATCTGCGGAGCTGTCTGCATTGCGGGCTGAGGTGCCGGAGCCGCTTGCTGTACAGGCGCCGTCTGTTGAACCGGAGCTGTCTGCATAGCAGGCTGAGGTGCCGGAGCAGGAGTCGGTGTCGGTGCGGGGGTAGTAGCCGGAGCCGGTGCAGGTTCGACTGCAATAGGCTCGGGAGACGCCGCGCCACCCAGAACTCTGTCTGCGAGCGTAGCCGCAAGGTCGATATCAAGAACCGATATGAATTCGGATTTTATAACGCCGTCAATGGTAAGGTCAAAATTGATAGCGGCGACCATATCGGTCTGCTCATAGTTCTGGAGGTCTGCTATGTTTACCTCGCTCAGTATAAACGGTGTAGGCGTTGAAATATCAATGCTCATTCCGAGGAAGTCCGCAAGAGCTGTGGACGACGCGCCCATCATCTGGTTCATGACCTCGCTTACAGCGCTTATATTAAGCTCGTCAAACTCAAAGTCGGGCGATATGACAGGCGGCTTGCCCATCAGCTGATTAAGTATCAGCTGTACATCGTCCTGCTTGAGTATCATCAGGTTAGAGCCCGAAAGCCCCTTGATATATTCGATTTTTACACATATAGCCGGCTCTAAGCGGTCGTAGTTCAGCTGTGACGCTTCTACAACGCTTACTTTCGGCGTAGTGATCCACACTTTTGCGTTGAGCAGCTCGGAAACTGCGGTAGCCGCACTTCCCATACTGATATTCATTATCTCGCCGATAGCGTCAAGCTGCATATCCGACAGGGTGGTCAGTTTTCCCATTTGCCTTACCTCAATTCTTTAGTATATTGTCAATCCTGAACGCTTTTTTACCATTCAGTGTACCGAGTTTTCCGTCAAACCAGCAGGTACTTCCCACTTTCAGCTGTACGTTTTCGGTTATCGGCTTGTTCAGCGGTATTATGTCATTTACCTGTAAGTTCAGGACATCGCGGAGCGTAAGCATTGTGTCGTCAAGCACCGCAGTAACGGTAAGCTCCGACTGGGAAAGAGTAGACATAAGGTTTTCCTTGCGCTCCGTTTCCTTTGTCGGACTGCCCGCTCTTTTTCCTGAGCTGAACTTAGCCGAGAAATTCTTCATTATCTGATCCATAGTAATAGCGGACATACAGAACGATACTACGGATTTGGAGTCGTTTATGGTAACTTCCATTGCGACGATTATCATTGTTTCGTCAGCGTCTGCGGCAGAGATAACACGCGAGTTCGTTTCTATCGATTCTAGTTTCGGCTTTGTTTCGACATAGCCGTCCCACGCCTCTGTCATAAGCGAGGTGAAACGTTCAACTATGCCGCGCATAACGTTTATCTCTATTTCCGTAAAGTCGCGGTCGGCATCTTCATATGTGCCTTTACCGCCGAGCATACGGTCTATCATCGTAAAGGTGAGCGAGTTTGAAAGCTGTAACACTGCATTGCTTTCCTCAATATCGTCGTCTTCGATACCGAGGTCGACTATGCCCATTATCGTGTAGTCCGGCAGGGCATTGCTGAACTCAAAATATTTCTGCTCCTCTATGCTTGCAAGCGAAACCTTGCAGTACAATCTCAGCAGTCCGGTTATGTAGGAAGAAAGATGTCTTGAATAATTCTCGAATATTCTTTCGAGTATCTTTATCTGTTCCTTTGTGAACTTCTTCGGTGTACGGAAGTCGTATTCCTTTATTTCTTCCTTTTCTTCGTGCGTATCAAGCGGAGCGGAGTCGCCCGCAAGCACGCTTGACAGCATGGCGTCTATCTGTTCTTGTGTGAGGGTATCAGCCAAAAAGTCGCCCTCCTTTCTCGGTTATTCTTCTGATGTTTCCGCAGGTGCAGATGTCAGTATATCTGTAGGAATACCTGTGTATGCAGGCTCGTACTTAGGACCTGCGGCGTTCGTGCTTGTATTGCCGTCGCCGGAGTTATCCTCGTACCTGCTTTCCATATTGTCGATAATTTCATTTACAACATCGCTGTTGACATCTGAGTTGTTATCATCATTGCGCTCATACGGATCGGTATTTGCGCCGTTAAGTCTGTATTCATATTTCAGAATATCGTCAATTACAGCCTGTGAAGTTGTGTCGAGCTGTGCTCTTACTATCATAATCTCAACACGTCTGTTCGCTGCTCTGCCTTCAGCCGTTGAGTTGTCGGCAATAGGCGTATAGCACGCTTTTCCTTCTACGGTAAACTTTTCACTGTCGACACAGCGGTTGTAATCCATATACTTTACAACGCTTGACGCTCTTGCGGCTGAAAGATCCCAGTCGTTCACATCGGATACTGCCTTTGCAGTATGACCGGATACTTCGCAGGATTTTATGTACTTGTTCACTGCCTTTATACCGGGCATGAACTTGTTGAGCACCTGTTTTCCTTCTTCTTTCAGTACGGCGCTGTTGCCGTCAAACATTATCGTGTTGTTGAATCGGATAAAGATTCTTGTCGGTGTCTGTTCAATATAGACATACTGACCAAGATCGTTCTTTTCCGTTGTTGTCTTTAAAAAGCTGTAAAGCTGGTTGAAATCGGAGGGAAGGCCCTCTGTCTGTTCGCTTGTAGTGCCGCCGTTCTGAGTGTTCGGAGGCGATTCGGCGTTGCCGTTTGTATCTGCGGCATTATTTTTAGGCTGTTCGTCCATTACAAACGGGTTTACATAAGTACCGCTTGAAGTAAACGACTGATATATGTACTGCCACTTTGTTTCATCTACCGATGATGCAGAATACAGCAATACGAAAAAGCACAGCAGAAGCGTAACCATATCGGCATAGGTGTCAAGCCAGTTGCCCTTTTCTTCTCCTCCGCCTCCGGATCTTCTTTTTGCCATTTCTCCACCGCCTTTCTGCAATTAGCGTAACCAATATATTTTAACATATTTACGGTTATTTTTCAACAGTTAATTTACTTGCTTTCCTTCTTTTTTATATCTGTCTGGGCAAGCATGAATTCGAGCTTTTCCTGAATAAGTCTTGGATTGGAGCCTGCCGCAATCGAAAGTACGCCTTCTTCTATTATCTGCATACATAAAAGCTCCTGCTCATGGCTGTTTTTCAGCGACGATGCAATCGGCGCAAACAGTACGTTTGAGAATAGTGAGCCGTAGAACGTTGTAATAAGCGCAACCGCCATACCGCTTGACAGGTTGCTTGAGTCTTCACCCATACCTTTAAGCATATTTACAAGTCCGACAAGAGTACCGAGCATTCCGAATGCGGGGAATACCGACATACCTTTTTCAAAGAAAAGTCTGCCTCTTTCGTGACGCTCGCACATAAAGTCTATTGCGTCGTCAAGCATACTTCTTACTTTATCAAGGTCGTTTGCGTCAACTATCAGCATAAGACTTTCCTTGAGGAAAGGATCGTCGCACTTGTTTGCACTGTCTTCAAGGGAGATAAGACCCTTTGTTCTGGCGATCTTTGCAAATTCAACAATCTGATCTATGTAGCTATGCGGATTGAATTTCTTCGGGAACAACGCCAGCTTCAGATATTTCGGCAGATTTTTAAGGTATGAGAGTGGGAATGAACCGATAAGACAGCCGATAGTACCGCCGACTGTGATAGCAAGCGAAGGTACATCTATGAACCAGTCAAGCTGACCGCCGTTAAATATACCGAATATAACCAGACCGAATGATGCTATCCAGCCTATGATGATCGTAATATTCAAAACAATTTCCTCCTGTAAAGGTTTATATAACACAGCCGGTGGCTGTAATATTCACAATTTATATCCCTCTCTCGAGACGCTGACGTCTTACAGACAGCCTGTATTCCTTGATGAGAGAAAGTATTTCGTTCATCGACTGCTCAACTATGTATGAATGACCCGTACTCGTGGTAATTACCGTGTCGGGGTTTTCCGTTACTATTTCGATAAGATCGGGATTAAGCATAAACTTTTCCCCGTTGAGCTTTGTAAGTATTATCATATATTTCCTTCCTTTGCGTATAATTACCGCATTGTAATTGCCGACGGCTGTCACACGACAGCAGATACAGCATTCTGATAATCGCTTTGCTTATAATATAACGGGCATCACGGCGGAGCATACGCTCCGCCTGCCCTTATAAACCTGAATTTAAATCGCAGAAACCTGCGATTTCCGCCATAATCCTTGCTTTTTAAATAACCGCCGCAGGCGAACAACAATTATTCATCATTCATTTTTCATTAAGGTATCACCGTTACCCCGCCGTTTCGCTATCCGTCGCTAAATTGCAACGTTATTAAAGGCGGAATTTGCCGTGCCCCACGGGCACGCCGTTAGCGCTTGAGGTTTACTATTTCTTCAAGCATCGTATCCGATGTGGTGATAATTCTTGAGTTTGCCTGGAAACCTCTCTGTGTGATGATCATATCGGAGAATTCCTGCGATAAGTCAACGTTTGACATTTCGAGCGCGCCCGATACTACAGAGGCAGAACCGTTCTCGCCTGCAATGTTTACCTGAGGCTGACCCGATGAAAGTGTTTCTCTCCAGTACGAACTGCCCACCTGCTCAAGACCGTTGGGGTTATCGAATGTAACGATATCGATTCTGCCGAGCATTATAATGCCGTGTACGCTGTGTACACCGTAGATAGTACCGTCCTCATTGATATATACACTGTCAAGATCCTTGACTGTCTGCGTAGCCGCAACACGTCCGTCTGTCATCTTGATGTTGCCCAGAAGCTCAACCATATCTGAGAAGAAGTTGTTTGAACCGCCCGCAAGACCAACCTTGCCGTCTGTTGCAAGAAGCGTTTCAAGTGCGCCGTTTGCAGCGTCCCAGTCAGCGCTAGTAACCTTCATCTGATATTTTTCGTTACCGCCTGCCGCCTTGTCTACAGCCGCCTGTATGTCAGCAACCGTTGCTCCGGGATGAACGCTTATCGTAAGACCGTTGTCAGACCACTTTGCGGTAGTTTCTGCGGCATTCTTGGAATATCTTAAGTTAATCGTGTAGTTGTTTGCGTATTCCCCTGCGTTTACTGTCGTAAATGTAAGAGAAGCCTTTGTTGTTCCGTCGTCCAGCTTCATTGTGTTTGTAGCTGTCGTTGCAGGAATGTCTGCCGCAGGAGGTATAGTATCAAGCTCAAAGTGGAGCGGAAGTACGCCCTCGATGCTTACACCGCCGTTTTCGCACGCACGGGTCACAGCGTCCTCAAGATCGTTGAGGTTTGTATAATCATTCTTTTCGTTAAGCTGTACAACCAGCTTGTTTCCGCTCATATAAGCGTAATCGCTGTTGCCTACCGTAAAGCCTACCGATATGTTGCCGTCCGGAGTCGCTGTATCTGCCGATACTGTAAGCGGATATGTACCGCCCTTGTATGTTATCGTCTTTGAGTAATTGGCCTCGTTGTCGAGTATTTCGGGAACTATAAATGTAATTCTGTTTGAAGATGCGTCAACACCCGTTGCGTCGCCACTTACACCGAGTACCATATTACCGTTAGAGTCAACAAGGTTACCTGCGTTATCAACGTTGAATACGCCGGCTCTTGAGTAGAAGATGTTACCTGCTTCGTCCATGACCTGGAAGAAGCCGTCGCCCGATAATGCGCAGTCATATACGCTGTCGGAATATGTAAAGCCTGACTGTCCCATTATCTGACCTATAGCACCGAGCTTTGTACCGTAACCTACCTGAGAGGGGTTTACACCGCCCTGCATAGAAGAACCTGCCGAGCCGTTCTTCTTTGTCTGGTAATATACCTCCTGGAAGGTGGCTACGCTTGTCTTGAAGCCTGTAGTGTTTACGTTTGCGATGTTGTTGCCTATAACATCCATCTTCTGCTGATGTGTCTTTAATCCTGACACGCCTGAGAATAAAGATCTTATCATGATCTGTTCCTTTCTCCATTGTGCCGACCGCCCTTACCCGTCTGTCATTCGGGGTAAGAAATACTTCCTTTCGGTCCGGTATTACATAATTACGGTCGAGTCAATGTTTGTAAAAATATTTCCTTTTAAATCGTCCTGTGACATAGTTGTGATCACCGTTCGGTTTTTCACACTTACCACAAAAGCAGTCTGATCTACGAGTACAAGAGTTTCGTTACTGCCCTTTTCTGCGGCTATTTCAATGCCGTCGTTAAGTCTTTGCAGCATATCCGAATCCAGTATCTCAATGTTTCTGCTTTCTATACGCTTCATTGCGTGTTTTGAAAAGCCTACCGCCGAGTTCCTTGCGTCCAGCTCACTCTGCAGAGCCTCGGCAAATGTTCCTCCCGACTGTGTGTTTGCGGCTTTTTCAGCATTCCCTGCTTTTGCGGTGTTTACGTTGCCTGTCGAAATCTGCAGATTTCGCAGTTTAAGTTCGTTTATCAACATAACACTGCCGCCTTTTGTTATCAGTTATTCGTTGTTGCCCTCCGCATTGTCTGCCGAGGAATTTCCGTTGTTGTCAGTCGTGTTATTACTGCTTTCACTGACGTGTACTATCTCATCGATCGAGTAGAGATAATTGTCGATCACGATCTTGGCGTCGCCGTCCTGCATTTCTGCCGACTCTACCTTGCCCTTTGCGTAGTAGAACTTGCCGTCGTCACCGAGCACCTTTACCATTACTTCCTTGCCGACATAGTTCAGTGCCTCTGTCATTGTATGTAATGTGCCCGTTTCCTTTGTATCGTTTATCGCCTTTACTGCCGATAAATCGTACTGCTTGCCGTCAACTACCACCTTTACATCGCTTCCGCTGATGTTCACTCCGGTGCATACGCCCGATAAAAGCGTTCCGTCGTCGCTCTGTGCATTCATCGTAAGCGTCTTGCCTACAAGTCCTGCCGCATAGTTTGACATACTGTACTTCAGATTGTCCTGCTGTGCCTGTAATGCCGTGAACTGTGCCATCTGTGACACGAACTCGGTGTTTGATGTAGGCTCAAGCGGGTCCTGGTTGCTCATTTCCGCCATAAGCAGACTGAAGAACGTATCAGTGCTTATTGTATCGTTCTTACCCGAATTCTTGAAAAGGTCCTTGTACTTTTCGTGATTTGACTGTACACTCTGAAGACTTGATAAATCTGCCATCTGTTATCCTTTCGTGCCTTTTGTGTAAGTCCTGCCGATATTTCTATCAGCCCATTGCCTGAATTTCTCCCAGAAGACTGTCGAAGTCGTCCGTGTCATTCTTCTGCCGGTCATGCGACTGCTGTCTGTAAGGGTTCTTACTGCTGCCGTCAAAATCTCTCTGGAATAATTCCGCCTGTGAGGTTTCTACCTTGTACGAGGTAAGCTCAACATCGTCGTTTCTCAGCGCATATGCAAGCTGTTCCGATCTTGCCTGTAAAAGCTCCTTAGCCGCCTGAGTTTCGGTAAGGATCTCAACCGTCAGCTTTCCGCTTTCGTTAACCATACGGACTGTTATCTTACCCAGTGTTTCAGGGGTCAGTACAACCGTCATCGTACTCTTACCGTTCGCTTTCGGTGCGTGTTCGCTCACAAAGCTTGCCATATCGCTTATCGGTACTCTCACCGCCTGCGATTCCTGTCCGCTTTCATCAGTACGGCTTTCCGTCCTTGCGAATACGTCCGCTCCTTTTGCACTCATATCGTTTACCGCGTTCTTTTCGGTGACTTTCTGATCTGCGTCAAGGTCGCTGTCCGATTTTGTAACCTCGTTTCCCTTGGTTATAGCTCTCAGCTCATCGCTCTTGCTTTCGATGTTTCGCTTTGTAAATGCGATTTCCGGAGTGCTGTCGTCCTGCGTCTGTATATCCTGCTTTACATTGTTATCGGTATTATCTGCGGATTTTTCGTATGATGTTACCGTAAATTCAGGTGTGTCAGCTTTTGCTGTTTCAGCCTTGCCGGACTGTATATTGACAGTTTCCTGCCCGTCTGTACGGACCGTGTCCGTCAAAGAAGGCGTCTTATCTGTATCGGAAAGATCAATTGCCGGTACATCGGAATTGTCGGTCATTGCTACAGCAATGTTTTCGTCGTTTCCGGTATTGCTTGTGATTTCAGCGGTATCACTTGTCGGAATCACATTATCTGTAATTTCTCCTGCGCTTATCTGAATTTCGTCTGCGAAGCCATTTTCGCCCGAACTTTCAGGTAAAATTACGTCATTCTGCGGATCGTGAGCAATGTTTTCGCTTATCAGTCCTATAACGTTCGGATCGACATCATTTTGCACAAGCTCTGCAACAACAGGTTGTAAAACGACATCTGTGCTGTCATTGCCCGTAAGTATCTGTGTCAGCTCGCTGTTATCCGTCTGAATAATATCGGCAAAAAACTGCGCTGTATTGCCTTGCATATAGCTTGCAAGCTCGGCTGTTTTCAGAAGCTCTTTGAGTTCCTCGGCACTCTGTTCAAGTTCAGCAAGTTCGCTCAGTGCGTCCCCCGACATGATCGCTGTATTCTCAGCACTGATACGGGTCGCCGAGTTCATATTGATTTGCTGACCGCTTGTTGTCATTGCGCCGAGCGTATCGGAGAAATCGCCCGTAGAACCGCTTTCTGAGCTGTTTTTCGGGTTTCCTGCGGAGATTGCGGCGGCATTGCCCGCAAACGCCGTAGCGACGCTTGCAGGCAATACTGCTGTCCCATTCATCATATCTCACCCCCTTTCAGTGCTGTTTATCACTATTCATTGCCGCGATCGGTATTTCTTTTGCGACAACTTTTATATATTTAACGAATTAAAATCGTTAAATTTTATGAAAATTGCACAGCTTTCCACCTTGTATTGTACCACATTTCAAGCGTTATGTCAACAATTTACTGAGCTGTGCCGCCGTTTGAAGAGCCGTTTGTAACGAACTCCTCGATGATCTGTTCCTGTTCTTTCTGAGCGGCGTATCTGTACTCTTCAAGCTGTTTTTCTTCCAGCTTTTCAAGCTTTGAAACTTCTTTTGTAGCGTCAATTACCTTCTGTAGCTGATTTTCGATCTCTTCGCGCTTTTTCGCCATTTGCGCCTTTATCCGGTACATATCCTGTTGCAAAGATGACACATATTTCTTGTGAAGCGATAACCGCATCGCTGTAGTTCCGCCCTTTACAAGCTCGTTCAGCTTATCTATGCTCTGTTCGTACTCCGCCGTCTTGCTGTCTAGCTCGCCCTGCATTTCCGCAAGCTCTGCCCTCAGTCTGCCGAGTACCGATTTCTCGCTGTCAAGCACCTGATCGTTGTACTTTTTCAGCGACTGCAATGTAAAATTAAATTTCTTCATACCGCATTGTTATCAGGAAACTGCCGCCTTGAGCAGCTTTATCGTGTCCTCCATCGAGAACGATTCGTACATTCCCTGCATAAGGAAATCGTTTATCTTATCTATCTTCTTTATCGCCTCGTCCAGCGCCGGATTGGTACCTTTCTTGTACGCTCCGATCGAGATGAGGTCGGCATTGTTATTGTAAAGTGCAAGCAGGTTTCTCAGCTTTCCTGCCGCCTTTTTATGCTCGGGGTCTGCTATTGCCGACATAAGTCGGGAGATGCTCGGCAGAATATCTATTGCGGGATAGTGGTTCTGCGCCGCTATTTTACGGCTGAGGATTATATGTCCGTCTATGATACCTCTTACTGTATCGGATATAGGTTCGTTTGTATCGTCACCCTCGACAAGTACGGCGTAGATACCCGTTATACTGCCCTTTTCAAAGTTGCCCGCTCTTTCAAGCAGTTTCGGCATAGCGGCATATATTGACGGGGTATAGCCTCTTGCTACCGGCGGCTCGCCTGTAGACAAGCCTATCTCACGCTGTGCCATAGCAAAACGTGTCAGGTTGTCCATCATCAGCAGTACGTCCTTGCCCTGAGCGCAGAAGTACTCGGCTATTGCCGTTGCCGTCATCGGACATTTGTTTCTCATCATAGCGGGTTGGTCAGATGTTGCAACTACCACGACCGAACGTGCCATGCCCTCTTCTCCGAGGTCGTTTTCTATAAATTCTCTTACCTCTCTGCCACGCTCGCCTACAAGCGCTATGACATTGAGGTCAGCCTTTACTTTTCGGGCAATCATACCCATAAGCGTGGATTTACCTACGCCTGAGCCTGCAAAGATACCTATTCTCTGACCCTTGCCCAT
Organism: Ruminiclostridium sp.; assembly: GCA_017935365.1. GTDB lineage: Bacteria > Bacillota > Clostridia > Oscillospirales > Ruminococcaceae > Ruminiclostridium_E. The sequence goes on from JAGBHT010000009.1 coordinate 29,508, forward strand.
TGTAAGAAGTCCGTCGATCGCCTTTACACCAAGCTCTATCGGCTCGTGTATTTTCGGGCGGGTGAGCGGATTTACGGGTACGCCCGCTATCGGTACGGAATCTGTATATTCCACCGGGTCGCCGCCGTCAAGCGGATTTCCCAGTGCGTCTATTATTCGTCCCACAAGCTTGTCGCTGACCCTTACGTTCAGCTTGTCGCCTGTGTTGTCAACTATACTTCCCGGACCTATTCCCTCAAGGTCGGTATACGGCATAAGCAGTACCTTATGCTCGTTGAAGCCGACTACCTCGGCAGGGATATGCGACTTCATATCCTTTGTGTAGATACGGCATACATCGCCAATACTGCACAGCGGACCGCTAGCCTCTATCGTCATTCCGACTATCTTTTCAATTTTACCCAGATACTTATATGTATCGGTAGTCCTGAGTTCTGTCAGAAATCCGCCGAGATCCATCTTAAAAGTCCTTTCAATAAGGGTGATTATTCGCTTGCTTCTTCTGAGCTGTCATTGTCAGAAACGGCTTCTGAAGCCTGTTCTTCCTGATGCTTAGCCTTTTTCCTTGACGGTGCTCTGCGGTATTTTCCTCTGCCCAGTTCCTCTATCATCTTGAGCTGTGTCTGTATGCCCGCATCGGTAATTTCACTGCCGTTATCTATAATGACCGTACCGCTCGGTGCGTCTTTCAGCACCTCTACTTCCACATTCTTCACATTGGTGAACAGCTTCTTGAAATAGTCGGTATCTGCCGCCATTTCCTCGCTGACATCGGTCTTTGATAAGGTCAGCTTTACATATTCACTGCCGCGGAAGCTCTTACCCGCTTCTTTTATGGTTTTTCTGACAACCGCCTTGTCTTTCTGCCCCAATGAGTTCAGCGTTATGCGGTTTACTATTTCCATTACCGTGTCGAATATCTCGACTTCATAGCCGTCAAAAAGCTCTGCCTTGTCGCTTACCATCTGTTCACTGAGCTTTTTAAGCTCCGCAAGCATATCACGGCACTTGTCAAGTCCTGCGGCATAGCCGTCCTCATGACCTTTTGCAAAGCCGTCAACCTTGCTCTGTTCAAAGATAGCCTCAGCCTGTGCCTTTGCCTTTGCCGCATAGTCCTGCGCCTGCTGTTCTGTATCGCTGAGTATCTTCTGTGCCCTCTCACGGGCTTCGGCAAGCGCCCTTTCACCCTCGGCACGATAAAAACCTGTTATCTTTTCTTTTTCCTGCTCCAGTTCCTGCCGGTGCCTCTCCGAGATCTGATCGTTGATTTCTGTGTTGTCCGCATCGGCATCAGGCTCTGCGGCGCCCTGCGGGATCTGCGAGATCTGCGAGATCTGCGAGATCTGCGGTGCGACAGGCTTAACCTTTATTGAGTTGTCAATTACGACAGTATCGGTTGTTGGCTGAACAGGGTAATAATAACCCCTTCCTGCTTTGAATACGCCTGCCAAAATATATTCCTCGCTTTCGTATTATGCGATAATTTCGTCTTCTTTGCCGCCCTTGGAGATGATGAGCGTGCCCTCGTCCTCAAGTCTGCGTATGATAGATACGATTCTCTGCTGAGCATCTTCAACATCACGCATACGGACATTGTGAAGATATTCAACGTCTGTCTGTACGCTTTCACGCATACGGGTAGACATATTTGCATAGATGCACTCCGCAACTTCGGGTGTCGAACCCTTGATCGCAACGGCAAGATCCTTTGAATCGACCTCAGGAATGAACGCCTGTATTGCCATATTGTCGAGGGTAACTATATCCTCGAATACGAACATCTTTGAACGTATATCGTCTGCAAGCTTCGGATCTCTGAGCGTCAGCTCGTCGAATATGTACTTCTCCGTTGCACGGTCTACGTTGTTCATGACCTCCGCAACATAATCTATACCGCCGACCTCTGTGCTGTCGGCTGTAACAAGGTTATCAAACTTCTTTTCAAGCGTGCGCTCTATAGACTTTACGACATCGGGCGATGCCCTGTCCATCTTAGCCATACGCTCGACTACATCTATCCTTGTTTTCTTGGGCAGCTCGCTTAAAATTGCCGATGCCTGATCGCTCCTTGCGTAAGAAAGTATCAGTGCTATTGTCTGCGGATGCTCGTTCTGCACCATTGCCAGCAGATTCTTATAGTCTGCCTTGCGGACAAATGCGAACGCTTTTGTCTGGAACTGCTTTGTTATCTTTTCAAACAGCGCCTGTGCCGTCTGCGGGCCGAATGCCTTTTCAAGTATGTCACGGGCATATTCCACACCGCCCTCGGATATTACCTTCTGGGTAAGGCAAAGCTCATAGAACTCATTGAGAACGCTGTCTACCACTTCCATTGGGTAGTAGTTCATTCTTGCTATTTCAAGCGTTATCTGTTCTACTTCCTCGTCGGAAAAGTGCTTGAATACCTCGGACGCATTTTCCGTACCGATAGAGCTTATAATTATCGCCGCCTTTTGTGCGCTGGTAAGTGCCTCCATATATATCCTTCCTTTATATAAGAACTGTCATTATCCTGTTATCAGTCGCCGTTGCGCATCATAGAGCGGATAAGCTGTGCCACAACATCGGGATTTGTATGTGAGAATTCCTTGATTTCCTTTTTCAGCACCGCACTCTTCGATTCATCGTCGTAATCGTCAAGGTGCTGAATATTGAATTCTTCGTCCGGCTGTGGCTGAGGCTCGAAGCTGAGAGCGGCTGATTCCTGAGCCGCCTGTGCCGCCGCTGCCTGTGCCGCAGCCGCTTTTGCCTTAGCTCTTGCACGCTTTTTCTTCTTTGCGTTGCTTGTAAGTATAGCGACAATTAGAAGCGCAACAACCAGAAGTCCGAGCAGAATGATAATGTAAACTGTCCAGTCAACGCTTCCGCCTTTGTTTATCGTATTGCCGTTGCCGTTTGTGCCGTTGTTTCCGTTTATAACGAACGGGTAGTTTGCAACCGTGACATTTGCAACGTCTGCGCCGATTGCGAATGCGATTACTTCACGGAGCTGTTCCTTGTCTGCTTCAAGCATACTTACCTGGTCGACCGTTACAGCCGCCGTTATCTTGTCAACAGAGTAACCGTTCTTTTCAAGCTGTCTTATTTCGGTGTTTACAAGACGTTTTACGGTAATGCTGTTCTGATAATAGTATTCGTTGTCGCCGTCGCCTGTGATAGTGGGATAGTTCGGAGAAATGTCGCTGTTGCTTGTTGTACCTACAACACCCGACAGCGAGCCGATGCCGCCCCAGCCTTCGTTCTTGGTGGAGCTTTCTATCATACCGCCCGATGTGCCGTCCTCGGCTATAGACGGGGTGTAGATGGTGTATTCCGACTTTGAATTATCGTAATTGAGCGTTACATTTACGTTTATCGTATAGTCCTTGTACAGCTTTTTAAGCGTGTCGTTGAGCTGGCTTTTCAGCAGGTTCTGCATCTGCTCCTGGAAGTTCAGTCGCGACTGGTACAGCACATCTTCCTCAACGGTAGTGTTTTCACCTGTCAGAAGCTTGCCGTCTGTATCAAGTATCGATATATTGTCACGTTCAAGTCCGGGCAGAGAGTTCAGCACCAGTGCATAGATACCCTCAACCTGGTCGCTTGTAAGCTGTGTGTCCTTCTTCAGATCGAGTTTGACGCTTACTCTGGGCTCCTCGCTGTTTGTCGAAATAACGTAATTGTTGTTTTCGGGCATCGTTATAATTACATACGAATCCTTGACTGCACTTATCGTATTGATAGCCTTCATTATGTGCGTCTGTAACTGCTGTATCTGGAGTACCTTCTTTTCGGTGTCGGTCGACCATATACCTATGCCGCTGTTCCATACGTCAAAGTTGAATGTGGATTTCGGGTAACCCTGAATGCTCAGCTGCATTCTGACATTATCCGCCTGGTCGCTCGGTACAGAGATACTGCCGTCCGTACCCATTTTTACGTCCGTTATTCCAAGTTCGTTTATTGCCGAAACGACCTGCGAGCTTTCTTCGCTGTCAAGTCCCGTATAAATTGCTGTGTAACCTTTTTGATTGAGTACTATTGCAAGTACTATTGCGGCAACTATGACTACCGATATTGCCGTTATTATGAATATCCGCAGATTTTTCGCCAGCGAGCTCCATTTATCCTTGAACCCGTTCCAAAATGCGGAGAGCTTATCCTTCATCTATATATGTATCCTTCCCTGATAATCGGATTAAACAGTCATACGCATTATCTCGTTGTATGCGTCGACAGCCTTGTTCTTGACAGTAACAAGCAGATCCACAGCGGTAGCCGCCTTTTCGAGATTAACCTGTATCTGAGCAAGGTCGTCGACATCGCCGAGCATAAGGTCGATCGAATCCTGCTGAACCTGTGCGTCGGTTTCCTTGACGTTATTTACAAGCGACTCGAAGATATCAAAGAATGTAGCGTCGCCTTCGGTTTTATCTTCAGTCTGCTTTTTCTGACTTATCGTTTCCATAGGGGCGATATTGCTTGTAAGCGGTACTATAAACATCTATATCAGTTCCTTTCGGCTGTGTCTTAGTTATTTCCTATGCTGAGAGCTGTCTGCGCCATTGATTTGACGGCGTTCAGCACAGCGAGGTTGGCTTCATACGAGCGGGTAGCCGCCATAGCGTCCATCTGCTCCTCCGCTACGTCAACGTTCGGCAGATAGTAATATCCGTTTTCGTCTGCGTCGGGGTGGGTCGGGTCGTACACGGGTGTAAGCGGTGTTTCGTCCTCGACTATCTCAGTTACAAGCACACCCTTGTTTTTAGTCGCAGAAACAGTATTCGCTGGCACTCCCCCTGCTATTTTTTCTTTCCTCTTTGCTATAGTTTCCTCAAGCACAGAGTTGAAACCTTTGTTTTCGCTGAACAGTACGACCTGCCTTCTGTACGGCGTACCGTCCTCCGTTCTGGTGGTTTTTGCGTTCGCAACATTCTGCGAAATTACATCAAGACGCAGTCTTTCCGCTGCCATTCCCGATGCGGCTATATTAAGCGAGCTTAAAAACGCCATGCAAAAAACTCCTTTCTGTATGTCAAAAAAGCGTTGAAATCCGTTTCACTGTATATAATCCATTATTTTAAAGCGTCTGCTTTAAGGCAATAGCCGTTAATTGTGCGGTATTGCCTAAAATTACGTTTTCATTGCCGAGCGCAGTCTGGTGAACTCTCCGTTCATCTGGTTTTTGAGCGCCTGATACTGTAACTGTACCTTTGCAAGTTCGTTTGACTGTGAGTCAACATCTACGTTATTACCGTCCGGCTGAGTGTTTGTGTCGTCGTCCTCGTACACTTTCGTTGCAAGCTCTACCTGCTTTGCGCCATCCTTAGCCTTACCGCCGATAACGCTGGTGTTTTCCATTCTGTCTTTGAGAACAGCATAAAAGTCAAGATACTTACAGTTATAACCGGGGGTATCCTGATTGGCTATGTTTTGTGCAATTATCTGCTGCTTCTGCCACATTACCGAAAGTCCCTGCTCGGTTATGCGGAAAGCGTTTGTGTTGAAAAGTGCCATATATCCTCCTTTTCAGTCTGAGGTCTTTCCTGACTGTTAATGACTTTAACAGGTTCTGTATTTTGTGCGTTTCAGTAGCATCGTTACAATATATAGAAAAGTAATTTTAACTATGTAAAAATTACACGAGTTTTGGCACTATTTTAACATTTTTTAGCTTTAATGCCACCAACTCAATTGTATATTATACAACATTTTAAGATTTTTTGCAAGGCTAAAAGGAAAATTCTGTTGATTTTTGTACTTATTTAATAAAAGCGTGGGTGTTTGATATATAACAGCTGTATTTTTTCGTCAGACTGCACAATGGCACCCTTTTTACCACTTCCTGTCGAATGTCGGAAGCTCGCCGTATGAACTTCTTTTCCTTTGCCTGTAAATCATTTTAGGACGTGGTACGGGACGGCTTTGCATCTGCTTTTTCCTGTCACGGCACTTAATATATCTCTGCGCCGCTATACGGCAGTGCCTGAATATTGTTTTCTGTGCGGTAAAGCACGACGGTAGCGTAACTGACTTTACCTCGGTAAACCCGTTATCGTTGAACCACCAGTTGTCAAATTCCGGCGCTCCGCGTCTTATATGATATGTGAGCCTGTCACTGCTGCCCTCATAATATCTTATCTTCCCCGTAAAAGTAAGTCTTCCGTTTTTTACGGAAAGTTTCAATCCGTCATAGGGTATGACCCAGAGCTTGCGTTCAACGCCGCCGGTGTCGGCAAATATACGGCCTGCGTACCTGCTGTATACAGCTGCGCTTTTCTGAATTTCAAAGTAGGTGCTGCGGGTTATATGGCGCGCTCTCGTTTCGCATACGAGAAATATTATAAGGCTCAGAAAAAGCCATACTGTAACGCATACCGCAGGTATCAGAAGTCTTACAGTGACAAAATTTTCTGTGCGCCAGTTTCTTGTCTGAAGAATCAGCGACATAAGGCTGAGAAGTGCCGGTAGGGCGAGTACCGCTCCTATTGCCGTGCTGGCTTTTCTGCACGCTTCGCGGTATCCTTTTGTATCGGCGTGAAAAAAATTCTGCGTACCCGCACCTCCCTTAAGACAAACTTCTGCTTATACTAATTATATTATAGCCGCCTTACAAAAGTCAACGAACTTTTCTTAATTAAAATGTATAAAAACGACCCGCATTTTTTAAACAATTCGCAGAATTTTTAAAAGTCGACGAAAAAACCGATGATTTAACTTGATTTATTGGCTATTTTATTGTATACTTAATGTTAAATGATATTATAGGCGTGTTGGGTACGGCAGTTTATGCCAATTTCCCCGTGTGTCTTTGAAAGGGGGAGTTGTGTTTTTGAGCTACAAGAAAGAAGATTTCACTTCTTTTGAGATAACTTCGCTTGACGGCGAAAGGCTGTTCTATACGGAAAACAACTTTGACTTTCCCGTAATGTACGATATGAACGATAATCTTATCGACAATATGCTTATGATAAAAGGACGTCGGCTCCCGGAAATTGACACGTCTGAATATGTCTATGTTATCGCCCATATGCGCGGCGGTGACAGATACAGGTATAAGACAAACATCTCCGTGTCTACCGACAGGCAGATGAACGTCATACTAAGACCGGATAAGGCAGAACTGCTTGAAGAACGCAGACGTTACTTCAAGATAAAGACAAACGAGAGCGCATTCATTACGCTGAGAACTCAGGAGGGCGATGATAAGCCTACCCCGCTTGAGCCGCCTGCCGAGATTTATATCAAGGATATCAATGTCGGAGGCGTGTTCTTCATCTGTACCGATACACGCAGACGTTTTGCGAAGGGTGATAAACTGCTGGTGCTGGTCAATCTGTCCGGTACGCGTCTTGAACTTAACGCTGAGGTGCTGAGAGAACAGGCGATAGAATCTCAGGAAGCGGATACGGGTTACGGTTGCCGGTTTATCGGTGTTTCACATTCGCAGGAAGAAACTATTTCGAGATATATTTACAAATTGCAGTTTGAAATGCTGCAGAAATCGCGCGAAAAGCGTGATATGTTTTAAATAAGGGCTTCGGAGGTCACTCAATATGCAGTCATTTAAAATCAAAACGACTTTACGCATACTTACTACCGCATTTGCGGTTATACCGATGCTGATAGTCGGCATTGTCGGATATTTCAGCATGACAGGCTTTGCCGCCAATTCGGTAAGCCAGTTTGCAAGAGCGGCAGGTGCCGCGCAAGAGGAGATAATCAACCAGTATCTCAACGAATGTATATCCGATGTTGTTTACCTTTCGTTCAGCAATTCGGCAGGCACACTTGCGCAGAGCGGTCAGGGCGATGACGCAAAGTCAAAGCTGTCGTTGCTTTCGGAGAACATCGAAACAAGAAACAGCGGTTTCAAGAACATAGTCATCACCGATACTTCCGGTAATATTGTGTATGAATATGATGACGTACAGGGCATGAAGGAAAGCTTCTTCGGTTTTGAAGAGATCGAGGACCTCCAGGTTGGAAACATAAAAATATCCAATATCTATATGAATAATGAAGATTACGGTACGGATGTATTCTTTGTTGCAAAAGCTATAGACAAGGACGGACTTAATATCAAAGACGGCTATGCGATCGAAGTCGTTGAACTCAGCCGCATAACCGAAATACTTTCACATTCCACATACGAGGAAGGAAAGGGATATCTTACCGTATCCGACAGTACCGGCTGTGTGCTTAACTACAACGGAACAGCAGTACAGAAGATCGATGATATTTCGGATATCGGTATGCGGGATATATTCAGATCGACAGTCAAGCCCGTAAAGAAGGACGAAAACATTGATTACAATGCAGGTTCGTCGCTTGGTTGCTATAACTATTTCTCAGGTTCGACAACCGCCGGCTGGAAGTGGGTCAGTGTATATCCCGGCAATATGTCAATGTCACAGATAATGGTGCCGGTAGCAATATCGGTAGGTTCAATGGCGGTACTTGCCGTTATATGCGCTTTGCTCGGCATACTCATTACCAAGTCTATTGTAAACCCGATGAACCAGATGGTTGCGGTTGCGCGTGAAATTCAGGAGGGCGACCGTGAAAAGCGTCTTGATATAAAGGCTCACAACGAGTTCAAGGATATTTCCGAGCTGTTCAATAATATGCTCGATGACGTAAGTATGTCGGAAGAGTTACACAGAACAATATCCGACATTTCGGATAATATGCTGTTCGAGTGGGATTTCCACAAGGAATCAATGTATATCTCGGATAACTTCAGGGAGAAGTTCGATATCGACCCGAAGGAAGCACAGCTTGCAAACGGTAAGTTCCTTGACAAGCTTATGAGCGAGGAATATGCGGAGGTCTACAAGCGTGACATCAGCACACTGCTTAAGAACAGAACAGGTCACAGCGGCGAATACCAGATGACTACCAAGAACGGCAGTCTGCTGTGGTTCTCGGTGCGTGCGCTCTGCGTTACCGACCGTCTTGGCGAACCGCTCCGTGTTATCGGTGTCGTAACAGATATAGACAGCGAAAAGAAGCTAGAGCTTCAGCTCTCTGAGCGTGCAAGTTACGACTTCTTATCACAGCTTTACAACAGAAGTACGTTCGAGCGCGAGCTCAAGAGTGAGATCGAGCGTAGCGCACACGCTAAGGTTGCGGTACTCTTTATAGATGTAGACGACTTCAAGTTTATCAACGACCGTTTCGGACATTCGGTAGGCGACGAAGTTATCAAGTATGTTGCAGGCTGTATCAAACAGCGTGTAAAGGGCAGCGGATTTGCCGGACGTTTCGGCGGTGATGAGTTTGTACTCTGCATTACTGATCCCAAGCAGATCGAAGAGATAGAGAGCCTGTCGCTCGACCTTATCGATGAGCTTTACGAAGGCTATCATTCAGAGCTTGCCAATGTTTCGATAAATGTCAAGGCAAGTATCGGTATTGCATTCTTCCCCGAAAACGGCGATGACAGCAACAAGATAGTTGCCGCCGCTGACGAGGCTATGTACTTCGTAAAGAAGAACGGCAAGGCAAACTACCACATTTACCAGCCCGAAGATTCGCAGATAGAGGATCTTCAGCACACTCTGTAATTAAATCAAATATTCATACCCGCTTTTTTGGCGGGTATGACTGTTTTTATATGTAAATAATTTGAAACATAAAAATTTAACCGGACAAATCAAAGAGAGGATATACCGTATGGCAGTCGTTATAGCTATAACAAATCAGAAAGGCGGAGTTGGCAAAACCACGACTTGTTCCGCATTCTGCGGAGGTCTTACCGAAAGCGGAAAAAGCGTTCTTGCAATAGACCTTGACCCGCAGGGAAACTTGAGCTTCAGCTTAGGTGCCGATGCTGAGGAAAGCTATACTATGTACGATGTGTTCAAGGGGAACTGCACGGTAAAGGAAGCAATACAGAGCACCGACAACTGCGATGTTATACCGGCGAATATTCTGCTGTCAGGCTGTGAGCTGGAACTTACCGGCGTGGGGCGTGAATACCTTCTCAGAGAGGCTCTGACAGATGTAATGGATGAATATGACTACATAATGATAGACACCCCTCCTGCACTGTCTATCCTCACTATAAACGCATATACGGCGGCTGATAAGCTGATCATACCGATGATAGCTGAAATACTCAGCTTACAGGGTATAGCTCAGCTTAAAGAAACCATTTTTGCGGTAAAGAAGTACTACAACAAAGACCTTGAAATAACCGGCATATTGCTCAATAAATATAATCCTCGTCTTGTTCTGACAAAGGAAGTCGAAGAGCTTGCGGGTATGATAGCAGAGCAACTCGGCACAAAGATACTCGAATCGCGCATTAGCACAAATGTTTCGCTTGCAGAAGCTCCTGCGCACGGAATATCAATTATGGAGTATGCACCACGTTCCAAGGCTACAGCTGAGTACAGAAACCTCATAAACGAAGTGACCGGTGTACCTATGAAGAAAGCGCCGAAAAAGGACGCTAAACGCCCTGCAAGACGTCCCGCTAAAAAGTAAATGAAAGGAGTATCGCCTGATGGCAGAAGAATATAAGTCAAGCAAGACAAAACAGGTAATGAATCTGATAAACGCAAAACCGTCCGGCGTTAATCCGTTCTTACCGCCTGCTGAGCAGGAAAAAGAAAAGAAAGCAAGGGCTGAAAACACGGTTGAGGATAAGCTACTTACATATACACAGTCAAAGCGCGGTGCTTCGGCACCGAAACAGCCGCACACACCCAAACATAACCCTATGTTACATATTCCTGAAGAAGAACAGTCGGTGCAGACGCAGAGCAAAACGTCTGCAAAGCCTGTAACGCATCACACCGGGCAGATCACCATTGACATTAACCGGATCATAATAGACGAAATTCTCGATGATGCGCTTATGCGTTTCAATACCTGCCATTGCGAGAAATGTAAGAAGATAATTACCGAAAAGGTGCTTGAACAGGTCCCTGTAAAAATAGTAACGGTAACGCAGGACGAAGAACAGTCCGTGGTAGACAGCTATTGCAGTTATGCCAGAAAGGATATTTATGCTGCTATAGTCAAAGTAGTGCTTGCAAATAAACGTAAACCGTTCCACAACTGATAGTCCGACAGCCACAGCATACGCTGTGGCTGTCGCTATATTCGCACTATAACATAAAACAACACAAAAACCCCTCCGCCAAATAGCGGAGGGGTCATATGCTCTTTTATCAAAGCGCTAATCAGTCAGATTACTTGCTTCTCTTCTTAAGAACAACACCTGCTGTAGCAACTGCTGCTGCTGCAAGAGCTGCAGGAACAACTGCAACTGCAACACCTGTGTCAGGGCTTACGGGGTTGCCTGTGCAATCACCGGGGTTTACGGGCTCAGACTCACCGGGGTTTGAAGGATCTTCAGGAACTTCGCCTGTTGAATCACCGGGGTTGGGCTCATCAGAAGGAGTTTCAGTTACGTCAGAAAGAGCAGCGATAACGTTGCCGTCCTTGTCGAGAACTTCCATCTTTTCGAGTGTGAGATCAATGCCCCATGCCTGTGTCCAAAGCTGGCAGTATGTATCGTCATCAGCGAATACAGGAGTATCCTGGAGCCATGTAACTGTACCGTCTTCAGCTAAAACGATGGGCTTCTTGCCTGCTTCCTGACCCCATTCTGTGCTGAGCCAGCCTGTAGAATCAGAGTTTGCGCCGATACCGCCGCCAATCCATTCTTCACCGTTTACCTGATCAGCTGTAAGATCGAAGTAAACCTTCATACCATAGATGTCAGAACGAGCAACGTCCTTATCTGTGAACAGGTCAACAACGGGGTTGTGATCCTTATCTTCTTCATACAGCTTGATAACTGAGTCAGCGTTACCGTCTGATGCAGCGTCGATTGCGCTGTTTGATGTGATTGTTGCTGCAAAAGCGCTTACTGCGAGTGTAGAAACTGCGAGTGAAGCAGCTGCGATAGCAGCTAAAGTCTTTGTAAACTTCATTTTTTTGTCCTCCATAAAAATCAATTAGCTAATTTGCTATAATTAATGATACTATATTGACGGACTTTTTGCAATAGACTATTTCCACAAAAAACTTTTCTCAAGTTTCTTCGATTTGTTGAAACAATATAATTATTGCTTGTTTTAAGCTGAATTATGGGGCTTTTGCAAAATTAATTTCCGCAAAACGAACTAAATACAGTACATTCTAAACAAAAATCCCCTCCGTTTCCGGAGGGGAGAATGTACTTAATTAAAGTAAATATTCACTTAACAGTGATTACTTTCTCTTCTTAAGAACAACGCCTGCTGTAGCAACTGCTACTGCTGCGAGAGCTGCAGGAACAACTGCAACTGCAACACCAGTGTCAGGGCTTACGGGCTTGTCAGGAGTGGGCTCGACAGGTGTTTCGCCTGAAGATTCGCCGGGGTTAACGGGCTCATCGGGAACGTCGCCTGAAGATTCGCCGGGGTTAACGGGCTCATCGGGCTCGTCAGGAGTGCTGTTATCTACAACGATCTTAACGCTGTCGATAGCGATTGTAGGAATGTCTGTTGCATCTTCTTCAGCTGCGAGGTCTGTGCAAACTGCGATGAATTCAGCTGCAGCGATCTTGTTAGCAAAAGTAAGTTCAACTTCGTATGTACCGTTGCCTGTTACGTCAACAACTGTAGCTTCTGCGTTAGCGTTACCTGTGTTGCCTTCGCCCCAGTACTGAACGCCCCAGTCCTTATCTGCAAATGAGATCCAAGCCTTGAAAGGAGTTGTAAAGTTAGAAACTGTGAACTGTACCTTAACTTTAACAGCGTTAGCGAAATCAGCCTTTTCAGCGATTACGTCAGCGTCATCGCCTGTCCATGCATTGATGATGTTTGTACGAACAAGACCGCTGTCTACTACTGTACGACCTGCGTTCTTGATAGCAACGTCAACTGTTTCTTCTACATCTTCAGATGTACCGGGTGTTACATCATCATTATCAGCAACGGGAAGTGTTTCACCGTCCTTGCCGAGGAAGTCGATGCTTGAGTAAGCGATATCGCCGCCCCACCACTCTGAAAGAGCGATCTGACCGTATGTGCCTTCAGCACCTGAGATATCCTCAGCTGTGAAGAAAGGAGTTTCTTCCATTCTTGTGATTGAGTTTGTAGCTGTGTCGAGCTGGATGTTGTGTTCTTCTGCATCGCCGCAGCCGTTGCACCATGCGAGCTGATTCCAGTTGTTGCTTGCTGTGCTGAAAATGAATCCGCCGCCTGCACCCTGTGCTAATACATCAGCTGATGCGTCTGTAAAGTTGATTCTTACGCCGTATACATCGTTGATGTCTACGCCTTCGGGAAGGATGTCAGCTACGTTAAGTACGAGGTTACCGTTGCCGTCAGCGCCGTCCCAAGCTGCAAATGCGCTTACTGCAAGTGAAGAAACTGCAACTGCAGCTGCAGCAACACTTGCTAAAGTTCTTGTAAACTTCATTGGTTTTGTCCTCCATAAAAATATTTTAGCTGTTTAGCTAGTATTAATGATACTATATCCCTGCAAGCTTTTCAATTGGCAATTTGCACAAAAATCGTAATCAGGTTTGTAGATTTTATCCATCATAACTATAAAACTGTTAAATTCGTTACATTTTGCGAATAATGTTATCATATCGATACCACAGTATCCGATATGTGTTTGTGCACACATTCGGGAATTGTTTTGCTTGACTAACCGCGTGGGATAAGGTACAATATAATTGAGTAAATATGCAGACAGCTATACATAAGCTATATGTAAGCGCCGTTTTGAATGCATATCCAATATGTTGTGATACTGCACAAAAAACGTATGAAAGATTTTACTTATCCGATACACAATATTTTCATTAAGAGTGAAACTTTTTCGGAAAATCCGCCTACTACAAAGTAGGTGACGTAAGCGAGGTGAGCCAATGGGCAACTGCGGTCACGAAGAATATTTCAACCGTGTATACGATGAAACCTGCAAATCGGTTTCAAGGTTCGTAGTCAGCAAATGCGGAAATATGGACGACGCGGAAGATATTATTCAGAATGTATATACCCGCTTCTTCAAGCGTATCAGCGAGAAGGGTCACGAAGATATCGAAAGCCCGGAGGCTTTCCTTATAAACATTGCTAAGTTTGAATGCCGCACATACTTTTCGGGAAGAAAGAAAAACGACAAGGTTTCATCTTTCTCCGATTATACCGAAGAAGAGATGGTGGCAATAGAGAGCGAGATGTCGAAGCCTCAGCAGAGACTTGAAGACATAATCAGCAACAAGATAGTTGCAAAACAGATATTTGACGACATAATGAAGACCGATGAACTGACAGGTCAGATATTCTATCTTCATTTTGCGTGCGATATGAAGCTTGAAGATGTTGCAAAGGCGCTTGACGTGAAGCTTTCAACAGTCAAGAACAAGCTTTACCGCACAATAGAAAGACAAAAGAAAAAATTTAAACTGTGACTTACGGAAGGGGGCTTTGAAATGAATACAAACGAGTTCTATAAAGAGCTTATGAGCGAGTATTCTTTCGACCATGATAAAATTAAAAAAGCCGCTATGGGTAAGTCGGTAAGTATGAAGACAAACAGACTTAAGGCGGTATGGCTTTCTGCGGCGGGTGCCGTTGCGGCAATTGCCATTACGTTCAGCAGTGTTGCACTTTTTAATACAGGCAGTCCTGTGAGTGTTGCTCCCACAACCTCGATCAGTGCCGAAGAGCGCTTTAAAATGGCAATGGAAGCCTATAACAAGGCTGACGAAAATACCGAGGACGTTTTCCTCTATGTTACATTCAAGGAAAACGAAACACCCGAGGATATGCAGACGATACTTGCAAAGGCTGACAACAAGGGTAATATCCGTGTTACCGAAGTTTACCTTTCTGACAGCTCGGCAGTGAGCGGCAGTGAAAACATCGCCTCTCTTTTTGACGCCAACGAGAAAAACATAACAGCCGTAAAGGTTTACTGCCCGGGAAACTTCCTTAAGCGTCTTACCGCACTTGACGGTGTTTACCTTGTGGAAACAGAAGACACATTCAAAGAAAATGATTTCTCCGCTATCGATACAAGCAGCGATTACGATTACTATCCCGATTACAGCACAGGCGACAACACTGTAACGCCTGTACCCGGAGATTCAACAAACCCTCAGGAATAATCTCTTTATATATTTAAATAGTATACCGCCTTCAGGAGCGACAGTTCCGGAAGGCGGTTTTTAATATGCCTCTTTATCTTTGAAATAGCTGTGTAATCGTTTTAACAAAATTTCGTGACAGTCCCAAAATACTATTGACTTTTCTTGTGAAAACCATTACAATATGATTACAACAACAAAAAACAGCTTTTTGTTTCCCTAAAAACGAAAAAGCTGAGGAAAGAAAGGTATTTATGAAGAAGAGAATACTTGCTGCTCTTATCAGCGGCATAATGGTTGTTACCGGTATTTCTGCGTGCTCAGGCGGGGCAAACTCGTCTGTTGACAGCAGTACTGCAACTACAACGACCTCCGTGTCAGCCACAACCAAGGCAGAAACCACGACTGTAACTACAACCAAGGCAGAAACCACGACCGTAACTACAACCAAGCCAGAAACCACGACAGTAGCCACTACTGCAGAAACAACCACAACCACTATGACCACAACAACCGCAAAAAAGCAGGAAACGACTGCAACAAAGGCAACAACCACAACAAAAAAAGCAGAACCCGCACCTGCCGAAACCAAGGGTGATTCTGTAGCATTTTCACAGAATCTTATGCCGGGCTGGAATCTCGGCAACCAGCTGGAAGCAAATTCAGGCGGTACTCCGAGCGAAACCGCATGGGGCAACCCGACTATAACCGAAAAGCTTATAAAGGAAGTAAAGGCACAGGGCTTCAAGTCCATCCGTATCCCCGTATCATATCTTTCTAAGATAGGCGCAGGCCCCAACTACACTATCGACTCAAAGTGGCTCGACAGAGTACAGGAAGTAGTAGATATGTGCGTTGACAACGGACTTTACGCTATAATCAACATTCACGGCGACGGCTACTACAGCATAAAAGGCGGCTGGCTTCTCTGCGGCGAATCCGCTTCCGAGCAGAAGAAGATCAAAGCAAAGTACGAAAAAGTCTGGGAGCAGATAGCAAAGCGCTTCAAGAACTATGACGAACATCTCGTGTTCGAGTCAATGAACGAAGAGTATGACGGATCGTACGGCAACCCCAATCCCGAATATTACAACAACATCAATGCATACAATCAGATTTTCGTTGATACGGTAAGAAAAGCTGGCGGCAAGAACAACAGTCGTTATCTGCTTATCCCGGGCTGGAACACCGATATAAACTTTACAACAGGCGACTGCGATTCATATACAATGGAAGCAAAGTTCGTTATCCCGAATGACAGCAGGATAATGATTTCCGTACACTATTACAGCCCGTGGGAATTCTGCGGAGAAGAAGGCTATGACACCTTCTATAAATGGGGCGACTCGGTTAAGAAATTCGTAAAGCCCAGACAAAGCGAATCGCTTGTAAACAGACAGTTCGATAAGCTCTACAATGCGTTTATCAAGAACGGCTACGGCGTTGTAATAGGCGAGTACGGCTCAATTGACAGGACCTCAAAGGATAAGAGCAATACAATATATCGTGCTTATTTCGCAGAGTATGTGAATTATGCCGCTCATCAGAGAAATATAGTTACTGTTTACTGGGATAACGGCTATAACGGTAAACACGGCTTCGGATTATTCGACCGCACAAAGTGCACAGTAACACAGCCCGAGATAATCAAGGGCATTATAAACGGCGCAAAGGCTGCCAAAGCCCCGAAAGCGCCTACGGAATAAAACCGCATTCGGTGCAATAATTTTGTATATTTTTCCACTTGCTTTTTCGGTGGAAATGTAGTATATTAATCCTTACAGAAAGGAATGATATTTTATGATGAAGAAAATTACTTCTGCGCTGACAGCCGCAGCAATGTCGATATTACTCGGTATTACCTGCTTTGCCGAAACTACAGTAGGCGCTAGCAGCGGTAACACAAACACAGGCGTTACATTCGATATGACAGCGATCATCATCTGCATAGTAGCTCTTGTAGTTGTAGTTGCAGTCGGTGTTATCACAGCTGTTGTAAGCAAGAAGAAAAAGAACGGCGATAACAAGTAATTATCACTGGAGCCCCGCTTTTGCGGGGCTTTTTTCATTTTCACATTATCACCACAATCTTTCAGCAAAGATACACTCTATTTTGCTGTTCGACAGCATAAAATGGTAAAAATTCACTTGACTTTTCGTGCCCGATGGGATATACTATTATTGTGCAAGAAAATATCAGATTGTACATCTCAGACGACAGTAAGAGGCATATAGCGACTGTCGCACGGAGGGAAAAAATGAAAAAAAGCTTAGTCACATTGCTGATTGCGGCATTGGCTGTCACAACAGTCGCCTTAATGAGCGGATGCGGCTCAGATACAACATCTTCGGACAACACGACCCCTGACACGCCACCAACGACTCAAGAGAGCAAAGATTCAGATCCTTCGTCGCAGCAGACAACGGTATCGGATATTATATCCGTTCCTGACAGCTCAAGCGATACCGGTAGCAGTGATAACAGCGATAATACGGCGACAGACCTGCGCAGGCAGATAGTTGCTACCGCTGAAGCGCTCGTAGGCATCGATTATGTCAGCGGTATGGCTTCTCCCGAACAGGGCTTTGACAATTCAGGACTTATCTATTATGTTCTCCGCGAAAACGGATTTATAAATTGTCCGAGAGGTACAGCCGCACAAAAAGAAATGGGTACATCGATTGATTTTGATGATATCAGGGAGGGTGACCTGCTCTTCTTTACCGACACCGACAGCGAAACAGGCGAAAAGATCGATTTCGGCGGTATTTACATCGGCAACGGAAAACTGATATACAGCCCTTATCCCGGTGAAAAAGTAAAGTTCGCCGATATCAACAGTGCTTATTGGCAAAACAGTTTCAGTGTTGCGATAAGTGTTGCTTAAATTCCGATTATGACATTGTCCTTCATATAAAACTACAAGAATACCGTCTGCGTTATGCAGGCGGTGTTTTTGTATTTGCAACACTTGTTACCGAATTGTAACCGTTGTTACCGTTTTGTAACCATTTGTAACCGAATTGTTACCGTATTGTAACCGAATTTTAATTGCATTTTGCTTATTTTGTGATATACTTAAGGCAAGGACAGGGAAATGTCAGATAAAAGGTTGGTGATAATATGAAAAAGAAATTATCATTGATATCAGCAATATTGACCGTTGTTGCCATAGCATCACTTACGGCTTGCTCCGGTAATTCTCAACCTGCGCAAAGCGATGGATCATCTCAGAGCACATTTGAAAGCTCAACTGCCGGCAGTTCTGACAACTCAGAAACGTCTTATGAGGATAATTCATCACAGGACAGTTCGACCGATAATACATCGTCAGACAACAGTTCGACTGATAATACATCGTCAGACAACAGTTCGACCGATGATACTTCATCGGATAACAGCTCAACTGACGATACCTCATCAGATAGCAGTTCAATCGATGATACATCGTCAGACAACAGTCCGACCGATGATACATCGTCAGATAACAGCTCGAATGACAACGCTTCAAACGATACAGAACCTGTCGCACCTTCCCAAAAAG
The DNA here is from genome assembly GCA_017935365.1 of Ruminiclostridium sp. Taxonomy (GTDB): domain Bacteria; phylum Bacillota; class Clostridia; order Oscillospirales; family Ruminococcaceae; genus Ruminiclostridium_E. Next base: position 48,135 of record JAGBHT010000009.1, read on the forward strand.
GCGATGTTATCGCCAAGGCGGCATATGATATGCTTGACAAGCCGTTTACGGACGGCGGATACAAGCCCGAAACGGGTTTTGACAATTCAGGCCTTATCTACTATGCGCTGACAAATGCCGGTCTTGAGTGTCCGAGAGGACTTACCGCGCAGAAAGATATGGGCAAAGAGGTTCAGCTTTCTGACCTTCAGAAAGGTGACATTGTATTCATAAAAGACGGCGACTCTTTCTTCGGAGGTATATATACAGGCGATGACACAATGGTGTTCAGCCCGTATCCGGGACAGACGGTACGCACCGCAAATCTCAAGTCGATATACTATATCGACAACTTCCTTAAGGCTGTAAGAGTGGGTTAACGCTTTTATTGCACAATCATCACAAAGTTTTTTCAGTGCCTTGTAACACCTCGCAATAACTTCATAATGTTTTATAACATTGCAACAGCTTTTCAGACTACATCGCAGTAACATTCAGACAGCATTTTTATAACACCTGCAAATATTTACACAGCATTTTCGCATCGTTTCAACATAATTCTTAATTTCCGCTGCATTGCAGCAATTCTCCTCTCTTATATATTTGCCCCTCCGCTTTTGCGGAGGGGCAAAATCTTTTCTTTGAAAGTCTGATTTATCTTGATTTTCATCATTCAAACTGTTACAATATAATTGTACACATTCAGCTATAAAGCCGAAAGGAAAAAATAAAATGGAAAAATGTACAGTCTTATTCAATGACAACTGGAAATTTGCACTTACAGAGTCCGACAGTGATGAAACGGCTCTTCAGAATATACATTGGTATAATGTTGAAATACCCCACGACTGGCTTATCGGAGATACCGCAAATCTCTATAAATCTGGTTGTGGCTGGTACGAAAAGCATTTCAGCATAGACAGTCTTGATAAGCAGGATTGTTATATCCTGATATTTGACGGCGTGTATATGGATACGACCGTCTATGTCAACGGAAAAACCGTCGGAGAGTGGAAATATGGCTATACCTCATTCAGCTTTGACATAACCGACAGCCTTACCGAGGGCGACAACCGCATTCTGGTAAGAGTAAACCACAAGGCACCCAATACCCGTTGGTACAGTGGCGCCGGCATATACCGTAACGTATGGCTGAGAAAGACTTCGCGTAATCATATCGTACAGGACGGCATATATATAAATGCCAGACCCAACGACAGCGACCGCAGAGAGCAGGGTAAATGGAAAGTGACTGTACAGACCGAGCTGTCGGCGCAGACCTGCGGAACACTTGCGTTTGAAGTGACCGACCCTATAGGACGAGAAACCTACAGCTGTGAGCGCAGAGTATGTGGAAAGAGCGACAAACTGGTGTTCTATATAGACTGCCCGAAGCTGTGGGATACTATCACACCTAATCTTTATTCTATGTCGGCAAAGCTCTTCGACGAGGATGGAACACAGTATGACTTTGTTCAGACAAAATTCGGCTTCAGAACCACAAAGTTCAGCCCGGACGAGGGCTTCCTGCTCAACGGCATCCGCCTGAAACTCAACGGAGTTTGTATGCACCACGATCTCGGCGCGCTCGGTGCGGCTGTGAATTACGATGCTACATACCGCCAGCTTGCAAAGATGAAAGAGATGGGTGTCAATGCTATCCGTACAAGTCACAATCCTCCGTCAAGAGAGCTTATGGATATATGCGACGAAATGGGCCTTCTTGTCGATAGCGAAATATTTGATATGTGGGAGCTTGCAAAGAACGAGAACGACTATCACCGTTTCTTCCCCGAATGGTACAAGACGGACGTTGCCGCCTGGATACGCCGTGACCGCAACCGCCCATCTGTTATCATGTGGAGCATAGGCAACGAGATATACGATACGCATAAAAGTCCGAGAGGTCTTGAGGTAGCACAGATGCTGAGCGCCGAGGTCGAAAAGAACGATCCTATGCACAACGCTCTGCCTACTATTGCGTCAAACTATATGCAGTGGGAAAACGCTCAGAATGTAGCGGATTTCCTTAAGCTTGCCGGCTACAACTATGCCGAAAAGCTGTATGACGAACATCACGAAAAGCACCACGACTGGGTAATATACGGCAGTGAAACAGCGTCGACGGTACGTTCGAGAGGAATTTACCACTTCCCCTATGATACATCGCTTCTTGTCTATGACGATCTGCAGTGCTCGGATCTTGGCAACAGCGTTGTAAACTGGGGCGCTTCACCGCTCAGATCATACGCTATGGATACAGCCGCAGATTATTCTATGGGACAGTTTGTATGGACAGGCTTTGACTATATCGGCGAGCCTACCCCCTACAGCACCAAGAATTCATATTTCGGTATAGTGGATACCGCAGGATTTGAAAAGGATTCGTTCTGGTTCTATAAATCGGTATGGGATATTGCCTGCGAAAAGCCATTTATACACATATCGCCCTGCTACTGGGATTTCAACGAGGGACAGATGATAGATATCATAGCATATTCTAATCTGCCTGTTCTTAAACTCCGCTACTGCGGAAAAATATATGACAGCGAAACGCTCGATCATAAGAGCGAGGATAAACTCTGCGCACATTTCCGTGTGCCTTATCATAAAAATTCGCCTGTAGCCGTAAGAGGATATTATAACGAAAACTGCACGGTCAACGATTATGCGGTCGAAGAAGTACTCTTTACCCCTCTCGATCCGTATAAGATCCGTATGCACAGCGACAGGAGCGAGATAACCGCAGATGGCAGATCGCTTGCATTTGTAACGGTTACAGTTGAGGACAGATCCGGACAGGAAGTGCAGAACGCCGTCAACAGGATCAAATTCACCGTAAGCGGCGCCGGCAGACTGCTTGGTCTCGATAATGGCGACAGCACCGATTATGACAGTTACAAAGGCAGTCACCGCAAGTTGTTCTCAGGTAAGCTTCTTGCAATTATCGGTTCGACATTTGAAACAGGCAACATAACGATAACTGCCGAAAGTGAGGGCTTACAGCCGGAAACAATAATTCTCGATTCTGTCGCTCCGAAGACTGCGCCGGAAGGTATAAGCATAGTGACAGAAAACGTGTTCCCCGCAGTCACAACACCGTATACAAACGAAATACCCGTCCGAAAGATAGAACTTGAGGACAACGGCACACATAAACTCGGCAAAGACAATGATACTACAGAAATAAGCGTTAAGATATACCCCGAAAATGCAACGTTCCGTGATATAGAGTTCAGATGTTGCGCAGATAACGGCGTTGAGATAAGCTTTGCAAAGGTGATCGGATATGACGGTCATAAAGCTGTGCTGAAAGCATTCGGCGACGGAAATTTCCGCCTGCGCGCATATTCAAAGAACGGCACGGATATCCCGAAGATAATTTCCGAGCTTGAATATACAGTCGAAGGACTTGGCAAGGCAGAGAAGGATCCGTATATCTTTACTGCCGCCTGCCTTTGCGATTTCTCAAATGTGCCCGTTACAACGATAGACAGAGGTTCGCTCGGAGGATTTAACGGCAGAACCGTTGTCGGATTCAGCTCTATGGATTTCGGCGGCGGCACCAAGCATATGACGTTAAGCGTCGGAAACTGCGGCGGCGGTGAGGACTACCCCGTAGAGCTCTACCTTGGCGACGCTGATAACGGCGGAGAATACATAGGTACATACGGCATAAAGAATAATGGCGGCTGGGACAGGGCATATTCACAGGAATTTGACCTGCCGCGCAGAATAAGCGGAATACACGACATCAGCTTTGTTATCAACAATTCCTGCATATTCGGCGGTTTTGAGTTTGCAAAATACGACCGTACATATGCCGAGAATGCGGCGGCAGACAACGATAATCTGTACGGTGACGATTATAAGGTAAACGGCTCGTGCGTTGAGGAGATAGGCAACAATGTTGTTATCGAGTTCAATAACCTTGACTTTGCGGGCGGCACTGACAAGATAACCGTTACAGGAAGAACGCCGCTTGACAACTGCACCATACAGCTCAGAGTAAACGATGAGAACGGCAATCAGACAACACGCCTGCTTGAGTTCCCGCACGCAGACGAATACACACCGGTAACATTCGATATTGAGCGTATCGGCGGAAAGAACAATATTGCATTCGTATTCCTGCCCGGCACACAGTTCGATATGAAGTCGTTCAGATTTATAAAAGCAGAAAAATAAATACCCCGAGCCGCGGCACAACACCGCGGCTCTTTCCTTAAACCGTTATAATCACCGAGCGAATATATGATAAATATGGCAGTAATTCAGATATATTAACAACAACGCTGAAAACAGTTTCCGTGCCGATAAGGTGTTAATAATTTCGTGAGTAAATCCGTACAACTGCACTGTCACCGAAACTTCCAAAAAACGCACTATCCTGAGATATCTGTACAGTCCCCCGGGGCGAACAGAGCGGAGCGTCCCGCTTATGACGGCTTTTTAAACGCAATCGTTTGGTATCCGAAGCACTACCACACTTGCCTCACCTCGAAAAAGGGGAGGTGGCACGGCTAGTGTAAGTTTTTCTCTTGTCGTACAGTGTTCAGACAATCTAACCATTATAGGTATGAAACATTTTCTAGCCGTGACGGTGGGGATTGTAATTGCTCAGAAGTTCCTTTTCCTCTTCCCTTGGGTTGTCTTCCTCGTTCATAGTAGCAACGTTATCGCACAGAATAGCGAACCCAAGAAGTGCTGTCTGACAAAGAGAACTAACCGTTTATCGCAATGAATGAGCTCGCTTCCCCGATACATCATCACCTCTTCCCCACACAATTGCCCAAAATCAACATCTCTTCCTCCCTCCCAAATTATTTACAATTCCACCCTCCGCTATAGACTTTTAGTGAAAAATGTGCTATAATATAAACGATTATAAATAACTGCACCGTACAGACGGAAGGCAGACGCAAGGAGGTGTCCGTAGCAGATGACTTATGAAAAGTCCTGCGGCGGTATAGTTTACAGAAAATTTCACGGCAATACCGAAATATTGCTGATAAAACACGTTAAATCCGGTTACTGGTCTTTTCCTAAAGGACACGTTGAGAGCGGGGAAACCGAAGAAGAAACCGCAAAGCGTGAAATAAAGGAAGAAACCGGAATAGACGTTTATATTGATTCGGGTTTCAGGGAAACGGTTACATATTCGCCGCGCAAGGACGCAAAGAAAGACGTTGTATATTTTGTTGCACGCGCGAAAAATTATGATTACACGCCTCAGCTCGAAGAGATCTCGGATATCCGCTGGGTTGGAATCGGACAGGCACATAATCTGCTTGTCTATGATAATGACAAATTGATAGTCAATAAGGCGAAGAGCTTTATTGCGCTTATGAAGTGATTGTGTTTTGAGTGAAGAAAAAAGAAAATACGAAAGGAAAGCCACATGACATACGAACAGGCATTTGAATACGTCAGTTCTTTCACCAAATCGGGCGAACCGGTAAAGGACCTTATAAGGTTTGTTATCCTTATGCGCCTTCTCGGAAATCCCCATAACGAATTGAAGATAGTTCACGTTGCAGGCACAAACGGAAAGGGAAGCGTCTGCGAGTATATAAGCAACGCCGTAAGGGCAGACAACAAGAGTGTCGGAAAGTTCACCTCTCCCTATATCGACTGCATTGAGGAGCGCATACAGGTAAACGGAAAATATATTTCCCGCCCTGCATTTGCACTGCTGTGCGAACAGGTGAAAAAGGCAGTCGAACAGACCGGTTTTGAAGGCTTTTCGCAGTTTGAGATACTGTGCGCTATCGCTCTGCTTTATTTCTATAAAGAGCAGGTATCCGTTGCCGTTATCGAAACAGGCATAGGCGGACTTCTTGACTGCACTAATGTAGTAAATCCTGTTGTCAGCGTAATTACAACGGTAGATTATGACCATACCGACATTCTCGGCGAAACGCTTACCGATATTGCCCGCCACAAGGCAGGTATAATAAAACCGTCGATCCCGTGTGTCGTAGCTCCCGGACAGGAAAACGAGGTAATGCGCGTCATTGACGATAAATGCCGTGAGTACAACTGCGAGGAGATAGTTCCCGATATGTCAAGGGTACAGGTTCTCCATATGGATACAACCGATGTATTCTTCTCGTATAAAGGTATGAATTATCACCTTGTAATGTCGGGTGAACACCAGATAAAGAACGCTCTTTGCGCAATAGAGGCTTGCCGCATACTGAAAATCGAATACAGCAGTGTATTCACAGGACTTGAAAAATCCGCGCTCAGAGCAAGAATGGAGGAAGTAAAGGTAAACGGAACATCGTGCATTGTAGACGGTTCTCATAACCCCTCCGCGATGAAAGCGGCGGCAAAGCTACTTGAACTCGACAACCGCAGGATACACGCAGTAGTCGGCATGATGGCAAACAAGGACTGGCAGACCGCTCTTAAGATAATTCTTCCCCGTTTTGAAGATGTCATATTCGTTGACGGCTTTATGCCGGGCTGTGTTCCCGCTTCTCAGCTGACGCGCTTTGCGATAGAGCAGGGTGTCCGCTGTACATCTTGCACCGACCTCGACAGCGCAATATCACAGGCAGTGTTAAAGGCAGGCGCAAAGGATATAGCAATGATAACAGGCTCGTTATACCTTGCCTCCGCCGCCGAAAAGATAGTAAAAAAGTAAAATCCAATAACTTTTTAAAAGGAACGATAAATCAGCCAAGCACTATCACCCTTGCCTTTTAATGAACGCTCTGTTGGTTTCGCATCCTAGCGAAACTCCGGGCGTTCAACTTCGGGCATCCATGCCCGCCCTCGAAAAAGGGTGAGGTTCTGTTGCTCGGTCAAGCCGAGCCAACTATGGTGGGGATTGTAATTGCTCAGAAGTTGTTTTTCCATTTTCCTTTGTTCTACCCCTCGTTCATAGCAGCAACGTTATCGCACGGAATAGCGAACCCGAGAAGTGCTATTCCACAAAGAGCACTATCGTCAGTCTGCTGTCACAGTTTATTTTCAATCAGAAAAAATTTGTTTTCATAAGCAAAGCCGCCCGATAAAACGAGCGGCTTTCTGTAAACAATAAACCGACCCTTTCGGGTCGGCATAATATCCATTCACAACTTTACCTATAAGCCGAGTTTTGTCGTGCGCGGTCATCTATCTACGCCCTGCGTCGCCGCAGACCTCAAGCCACCTTAAATCAGGACCGCCGAGCAAGCGGTTAATCCCTGAAACCAATCGGTGTTGCACCGGATAGGGTTTACAGACGGGCGCAGTCTCCTGTCCCGTGGTGAGCTCTTACCTCGCCTTTCCACCCTTACACTGTAAAACAGTGCGGTATATTTCTGTTGCACTCGCCCTGGAGTCGCCTCCGGCTGCCGTTAACAGCTACCCTGCTCTGTGATGCTCGGACTTTCCTCACGGTTTTCACCCCGCGACCGCACAGTAAAGTTGCGATAGTTATTGTAGCATATTTTTTTATAAAAATCAAGGCGAATTTGCAAGAAAGGAGTATAAGCCTATGCCTGAAAAGCAGACGATCAAAAAGACATTCAATATAACCTGGCTGTTTTTCTACGGCGCAGGACTTATCGCCGTCGGCATACTTGTGCTTGTAAACGGCAGAATAGTAGTAGAGCCGGCCGCGCGGCTCGGCGGTATCTTCATTGCCGCAAACGGTATTCACCGCATTATCCGCGCATACGCAAGACAGCAGAAACTCCCGATACTAAGCGGTATAAGCAACATTGTGATCGGTCTTATCTCACTGCTTTTCCCTGCCGCCACCTTAGCTCTCCTGTCGTTTATATTCTCGCTGTACGTTTTCCTCAATGCGCTTGTCAAATTCATAGATTTCGGCTCGGCTGTGAAAAATGCTGTCCCCGATGCGTTCTATGATCTCTTCGCAGGAATATTCTTCACCGTTTTCGGCGTTATTATGCTGTTCGGTACTCTTATGGGCAGTCAGGGTATGATGATTGTGATCGGGCTTTATTGCATAATCTACGGTGCGGGCGAACTGCGCCTGTTTATCCGTGAAGCCGCTCCCAATAAAGCCAAGGGTATGATCCGCCGCAGAATACGCTTATCCCTTCCGCAGATAATAACCACGTTCATACCGCTTAAAACCCTGCGTAACTATACCGAACGTCTTGATTCCCGTGAGATAGATATAGAAAAACTACAGAATGAAGAACGCTTTGATAAGGGCGATGAAACGCCGGATATCCACGTTCTTATCCACGTCAGCGCCGACGGAGTAGGCTCTATAGGACACTGCGATTTAGTGCTGAATGGCACTGTAATATCCTACGGCAACTATGATAAAGCGTCCGAAAGGCTTTTCGGCGGTATCGGTGACGGAGTGCTGTTCAAAGCGGATTTTGATAAATATATAAATTTCTGCGTCTATCACGATTTGCAGATGGTATTCGATTTCGGCATAAAGCTTACCGAAAAACAGCTTGCAAAAGTCAGAAAAGGCATAGCAAAGCTTGAACGAAACGTTACCCGCTGGAAACCGCCGTATCAGCTGGCAAGCGAAAACAGCCCTGCCGCCGATATTGCGGATTTTGACGATTATTGCAGCTCGCTGTGGAACGGCACTCACGCACACTTCTATAAATTTAGAAGCGGCAGATTCAAAACGTATTTCGTTATGAGTACAAACTGCGTGTTCCTTGCCGATTACATTCTCAGCAAGGCAGGAACGGATATAGTAAAAACCGCAGGCATAATCACTCCCGGCGACTATTACGACTATATGCAGAGCGAATACGCACTCCCCGGCGGAATAGTAATAACCCGTGACATTTACAGCAAATATAACGTTCCGCCGCAGACAGAAACTTAAGTGAAAATCCTTGAACTTGACACAATAGTGTGATATACTATAATAGGACAAGAATTTACATTTACGGGCAATATAAAGATAATTACCCGCATTAAGAAAGGACATAATATGAAGTTGAATATCAGAGTTACAACGGCAATTCTCGCCTGTGCAACCGTACTCGGTGCAACCGCCTGCTCCTCACAGGACGCAGGTTCATCACAGGACGGCAAAAACGAAAGCAGTGTAACGGAAAGCTCCGCTACAGAAAGCAAGAACGACAGCAGTTCGTCTGACAGCGAGAGCGTTTCTTCTACAGACAGTTCAGATAAATCCGACAGTTCCGATACTTCGGTTTCTTCCGATACATCGACAAGTAACGAGAAGCCCGCAGGCGTTGACGGCGTACAGACAAACGGTCAGCTCGTAGTCGACATAAATGGTCATACATGGGGAATTTCCCTTTACGGCGGCGGTGACGGCGCAAACTATGCAACTTATCTTAACGAGTTCAAGGAAAAGGTCGGCTCATCGGTAAACGTATTCAATATGGTAGTGCCTACAGCAGGCGCATATTATCTCCCCGCAGGCTATGAAGACTACAACGCAAGTCACAGGGATTCGATAAACAGCATAGCAAACAAGCTTGTGAATGTAATCAATGTTGACGGTTACGCCGCACTTGAGGCGCATACAGACGAGTATATCTACACCCGTACCGACCACCACTGGGAGCCCCTCGGCGCATATTATGCGGCAAAGGCTTTCTGTGAAATGGCACAGGTACCCGTTAAGGAACTTTCAACCTACAAGACAGAAACGATAGAAGGCTTTGTCGGCACAATGTACGCATTCACAGACTACAACGAGCGTATCAAGAACGACCCTGACACATTCACCTACTATATCCCCTCTACAGAATACACCGCAACTTACTATACGACAGATTTCAAGGTTGACGAGCAGTTCTCACAGTTCCACAGCATATTTGTAGATCAGCCCGCAAGCGGTGCATATTCGACATTTATGGGCGGCGACCAGAAGATAGTAAAGATTGAAACAGCCAACAAGAACGGCAGAAAGCTCTGCATCTTCAAGGACAGCTACGGTAATGCGGAAGTTCCTTTCTTTGTAGACTCGTTTGAAGAGATATATGTCTGCGATATCCGTTATTTCGACCTTTACGCACCCGATTTCATCAAGGATAACGGCATTACGGACGTTCTGTTCACAATGTGCACATTCTCCGCAGTCGGAGAAAATGCAGAGGGAATAAAGAACAATCTGCTTTCAAAGTAAATTTCTTTTTCCGGCTTGTTTTCAGAAAGGAGGAGCGCATGAAAAAGTTCCCGAAGATAACAGTGCTCACACTGATAATTTCAATGCTTGCCTGCGGCTGTTCCGAGGTTTTCCCCGACAGCGGGACAAGCAGTAAAGATACATCGGTATACACCTTAGCCCCCGACCCTGAATCATCGGAAACTCCGTCCGATACCGAAAGCGAGGAAACCGAAGCACCCGACACTTCCGCTCCGGAAACCTCGGAAGAAACCATCCTGTCAACTACCGAAACCACCGCCGAGAGTTCCTCAGCCGCAACATCATCATCGCCCGAAAGCTCCGCACCTGCGGAAAACAGCGATATAAACAGCTACAGGGCGATAGGCGACAACGGAATATTAGTCGCAGGAATGGACAACCACTACCGCGGAATCATGTTCTACGGCGGCACATACGGCTACTGCGACCAGTATATGACGGACGTAAAGGCATTCCAGTCGGCTCTGCCCGAAGTATCGGTATATTCAATGGTGATACCGACCTCGGTCGATTTTTACAATCCCACCGAATACAAGGGCTACACCGAGCTTCAGAAAGACAAGATAGATTATATCGAAAGCGGTCTTAAAGGCACGGGCGTAACCAATGTCAGCGTGTACGATACGCTTTCAAAGCACACATCGGAAGAGATATACTCAAGGACGGACCACCACTGGATGCCGCTCGGCGCATATTATGCCGCGCAGGTTTTCTGCAAGACCGCAGGCGTAAAAGTCCCCGATATAAAGAATTACCGCAAGGAAACCTGCGGAGGATATGTCGGCTCAATGTACTATTACTCGTCCGACGAGCACCTGAACAACGATCCCGAAACCTATGCGGTTTATTATTCCCCGAATGAGGACAAACTCAAGACCACATATTACGACCGCTATTACAGCAACGGCTATGACAGCAATCTTTTCCTGTGCAATGACGCGAGCTATTACTACCTGTCATTTCTCGGCAGTGACGACCTCATTGCGCATATCAAAACAAACGCCAAGACAGGCAGAAACTTAGTCGTTATCAAGGAGAGTTACGGCAACGGACTTATCCCGTTCTTCACCGAGAGCTTTGATAATATCTATGTGCTTGACCTGCGTTATTGCGAGATAAACGCAATAAAGTTCTGCAAGCAGGTTGACGCAACCGATCTGCTGTTTGCAAACTGCGCCTACACCGTAGCAGGCGGCAACTGTGACTATTTTTCATATATAAGAAACATTTAAGGAAGACTTTATGAAAGAACTTGAATACCCCTTTGACGGCGCTTATCTGCTGAAAAAGAAACGCTCGATAAAAAGACAGCTCCTGTCTGACGGCAGTGTGCGTATAAAGAAAAAGATCGCCGTACTCGGCGGTTCAACCACGAACGATATAATAAATATGCTGGAACTGTTCCTGCTGAATTACGGCATTGAACCGGCCTTTTACGAGTCGGAGTACAACCGTTACTGGCAGGACGCAGTATTCGGAAACGAGGAGCTTGACAGCTTCTCACCCGATCTGATATTCATTCATACATCAAACCGCAACATACTGAAATACCCTGCGATAACCGACAGCAAGGAGCAGACAGACGCACTCTTTGCCGAGCAGATGAAGTATTTTGAAACAATGTGGGAGAAGATAGCCGAGCGCTACCACTGCCCCGTTATCCAGAACAATTTTGAACAGCCGTATTTCCGCCTTATGGGCAACCGTGATGCGTTCGACTGCCGCGGCAGAGTGAACTTCATAAACAGGCTCAATATGGCGTTTGCGGACTATGCCGCATCGCACGAGAGTTTTTACATCAACGATATAAACTATGTCAGCGCCTGCTACGGGATTGATAAGTGGAGCGAGCCGTCCTACTGGCATTTGTACAAATACGCTATGTGCGTTCCCGCAATTCCCGATTTTGCGTTCAACTTAGCGGCAATAGTAAAATCCGTATTCGGCAAGAACAAGAAAGCACTTGTGCTTGACCTTGACAATACGCTGTGGGGCGGAGTTGTCGGCGATGACGGTGTTGACGGAATTGAAATCGGACAGGAAACTCACATGGGACAGGTTTATTCCGAGTTTCAGAAGTACTTAGGACTTGTAAAGGACACAGGCGTAATGCTCACCGTCTGCTCAAAAAACGATGAGGAAAACGCCCTTGCAGGTCTTAACCACCCCGAGGGAAGCTTAAAGCCCGATGATTTCATAATGATAAAGGCAAACTGGGACAACAAGGACAGAAACATTGAGGCTATAGCAACCGGTCTTAATATCGGACAGGATGCACTGGTATTCCTTGACGATAACCCTGCCGAGCGTGCAATAGTTTCCGCACAATTGCCGACAGTTGCCGTTCCCGAAATGGAGCGTCCTGAAGATTATATAAGAGTGGTAGACCGCTCACGTTTCTTTGAAATTACCGCTTTTTCAAGCGATGATTTAAAACGCAACGAAATGTACAAGGAGAATGCGGTAAGAGCCGCACAGCAGGCACAGTTCACCGACTACGGCGAGTATCTTAAAAGCCTTGAGATGGTCGGCGTAATTGATGATTTCCTGCCTATCTACCTCCCCCGTATAACACAGCTTACCAATAAGAGCAACCAGTTCAACCTTACCACAAAGCGTTTTACCACCGCAGAGATGGAACAGGTATTCGCCGACGACAGCTATATCAGACTGTATGGCAGACTTGCCGACAAGTTCGGCGATAACGGTATTGTATCGGTAGTTATCGGCAAGGTAAACGGCGATACGCTGGATATAGATCTGTGGCTTATGAGCTGTCGTGTATTAAAGCGTGATATGGAATACGCAATGCTCGACAGCCTTTGCGAAAGAGCAAAACAGCGCGGACTTAAAACGGTAAAGGGTTATTATTACCCTACCGCAAAGAATAAACTGGTGAAAGAGCTGTACGGCGACTTCGGATTTACAAAAGTCAGCGAGGACGCAGACGGCAACACCGTATGGGAGCTTTCGCTTTCGGGCTATGAGCCTAAGAATAAATATATCACTGTAGAAAGGAACAAGTAACAATGAGTGAGCAGGAAATTTACGAAAGATTAAACGAGGTTTTCAGAAACGTATTTGACGATGATGATATCACCGTAGACGCAGGCACAACAGCAGACGACATCGAGGACTGGGACAGCCTTGAACACATTAACCTTGTATCGGCAGTCGAAGACGAATTCGGCATCCGTTTTAAGATGGGCGAAGTTTCTTCAATGAAGAATGTCGGCGAAATGGTCGACATCATAAAGGCAAGAGCCTGATCGGGCGGCGAGTCGCCGCTGACAATTCCGCCTTTGGAATTGTCGACGGTCAGCTAAGATTAGCAGAACGGCGGGATTAAACAAAGCAATAATCAATATAATGTGGGTGGCTGTGAGCCGCTTCAGATTCCGCCTACGGCTGTGAGCCGCTTCAGATTCCGCCTACGGCTGTGAGCCGCTTCAAATTCCGCCTTTGGAATCGTCTGAGCAATCCGCAGGATAGCGAAATGGCGGACGGCAATGTGCCGCTTCAAGCTCCGCCGTTCTGACAGCAGGCAATTTGCTCAACCTCCGTTACCGGCGGTAGCAATATGATAATGCAAATTCAGAATTCGTGCGATTTGGTAAAACCGAATATAAAGAAAATCCACTGCTTTCGGGCGGTGGATTTTTTGCTGTTATACAACCTTACCATTCGTGCAACAAGTGATTTACGCAATATTCATTTCATCCCCTACCCTGTTTTTCTTGTAAATTTGATTCAAAAAAGGACACCGACCGTTTCCGACCGATGCCCTTTGCTATTAATTTATAATGCTTTTACTTCTTCGTCCTGACTGTCAGCGTACCGCTCCATGAGCCGTACTGCTTAGTATTTCCGTAAGTCTTATACGCTCTTATTCTGAACTTGTAGCTTGTATTAGCCTTTAAGCTCTTTATCGTACAGCTTGTAGAAGTAGCCTTAGTGCCTGTATAAACAGTCACCCACTTACCGCCCTTGTACTGCTGTAACTGGTAACCGCTTGCGGTCGTGCCCTTGTTCCAGCCGAGCGTTATTGAAGTCTTGGTTGTGGCTTTCACCTTGAATCCGCTTACTCCATAAGGATTGGTGTTAACCTTAACTTCACTGCTCCATGAGCCATACTGCTTATTATTTCCGTAAGTCTTGTACGCTCTGATTCTGAATCTGTAGCCTGCCGTACCTGCCTTTAAGCCCTTTACAGTATAGCTTGTGTTGGTAGCCTTTGTTCCGGTGTAGATAGTCACCCACTTGCCATCCTTATACTGCTGTAACTGGTAACCGCTCGCTGTCGTACCCTTGTTCCACTTCAACGTAACAGATGTACTTGTCTTTGACGAACACTTGAATCCGCTTACGCCGTAAGGATTGGTGTTTACACTCAGCGTTGCCGAGTTTGCACTGTAAGCCGTAGCCTTGCCCTCGGTCTTATATGCCTTAATTCTGTACTGATAGGTCTTGCTAGCCGACAGCTTTGTAACTTTATATGTCAGTGTGTTGTTATTCGTGACCTTAGCGACTTGGCTCCACGTTTTGCCGTTGTAAGCTTCAATAATATAACCGCTTGCGTTTGCATTCTTGTTCCACTGTAAAGTGATACTTGTGCTGTCCTTTGTTTTTACCTTAAAACCGCCGATCTTTGCGAGCGTGAGCTTTGCAGCTTCGCTGTCTTTGTAGCTATAGCCGCAACTTGAGCACTCGTGATAAGTGTAGCCCTTTGCAGTGTAGGTAGGCTTAACTACAGTGTCGACATACTTATGACCGAGAGCCTTTATTGTTCGTCTTTTGACCTTACCGCAAACCGGGCAGATTCTTTCTTCTGTTCCGAATTCCGTGCAAGTCGGCTCGTCATATAATTCCCACTCTCCGAAAGAATGATTTTCCGTTGCAGGTATTTCTTCAAAATCTTTAAAAGTAGTGCCGCATTCAGGTCAGAATGTTTTTCCTGTATTACCGGGTTTACCGCAGGTCGGCTCGGACGCCGCAATAGTATACAATGTATGCCCCTTGGCAGGGATCTCTTTCTGCGCTGTTATAGTTTCGTTGCATACAGAGCAGTGGCTTCCCTCTGTAAGACCGGTTTCGGTACAGGTCGCATCGTATCCCTTGTCGGTAACTGTTGTATGACCGTTTGCGGGTATAACTTCCTGCTTCTTGATTGTCGTATTGCATACAGCACAGTGAACACCCTCTGTAAGACCGGTTTCAGTGCAGGTCGGCAGTACCGCGCAGTCTACCGCCTCTATATGGTCCGTCATAGGTAATTCCGACTGTTCTATAAGTACGGCATTGCAAACCGAGCAGTGAACGCCTTCGGTAAGACCTGTGCTTGTACAGGTCGGCTCAACTGCCGCGTCAATAACGTCCGTGTGTCCAAAAGCGTCTATTATTTCCTGCTCAACAATTGTTTCGTTGCACACTGAGCAGTGACTGCCGTCCGAAATTCCGTGTTCTGTACAGGTCGCAGGTGTGCCCTTGTCTATGACTTCCTTATGACCTTTTGCAGGGATCTCGCCGGTATAAGCTCTTTTGCAGACCGTGCAGACAAACCTTTCTGTTCCCGTTTCGGTACAGGTGGGTTCTCTTAAAATAATTGAGCTGTATTGATGCTCGTCGCAGTCGAGTATATTGTATGTTAAACTGTTGTCCTTTGCGTACTGTTAGCCTGTCGTACCCGAATAGCAATTCAGCGTAAATCCGTCAATAAGATCGCTGTAGTCCTTATAGCCAAAAGCCTTAATACCGATTTCTTCAACGCTTGCAGGAACAGTAATAGTTTTGACTGAGGTACAACCTCTGAAAGTCTGAACTCCGATACTGCATAGATCTGAAGGCAGAGTTACATCGGTAAGAGCGGTACAATTGTCGAAAGTAAGATCGCCGAAAGATGTTATGCTGTCAGGTATTACAATACTTTTAAGACTGCTGCATCCGGCAAATATCTCAGAACCGAGATCCGTAAGACCGCTCGATAAATTTACCTGCGAAAGATTTATACAGTTGTCAAACGCCATATATTCTATATCCGTAACACTGTCGGGCATTGTTATATTTGTAATGTTAGAGCAATTTAAGAAAGCGGCGCTCTCTATGACTGCTGTGCTGTCAGGTATATCATATCCCGTATCCGTTTTTGCCTCCGGATAACACATTAACGATGTCATATTCTTGTTGAAAAGAACGCCGTTTAATGAAGAGTAGTGTTTATTATCGGCAGAAACCTTGATTTCTGCAAGGCTCGGGCAATCCGCAAAAGCCCAGCCGTCAATATAATTCACACTGCACGGTATCGTTATGTCTGTAAGACTGTCACACTTTGAAAAACCTTCCCAACCTATTGCCGTGACGCTGTCCGGTATAGCAATAAACTTGTTCTTGTCGGAGCTGAGGATGATTCGTTCTGGGACACCGCAAAGTACATACGCCGAATGGACGAGCGCCTTAAGTCCCGCCCGCACTCGTGCGAATACTCGGTCTATCTTTATAAGCACGGAACACATTTCGTATTCCCTGAAAGCGTGCTTAAAAAGGCGCTTCCGGTCGGAGCGGATATGCTTGTAAAAATGAGTTTCTCAGCGGCAAAGAAATTTCCGGATGAATGTAAAGCAATGCGCATTGATCTTGATAAACAACTTTCCAAGGAAATATTGAATTGGAAAAGGAACTGATATGACAGCCAGCATAATATATGTACATCAAATATAAATATAACAAAAACTAACGGGCGAAAACTGCCTTTTATATTATTATAGTATAATCCGAATCCGGCCTTGAATAAAAGGCTGGATTTTTTATACCGTTGTACATACCAAAAACACCGCAAAAATAACCGGCGGTCGTACCACAAAATCCATTATACTATTATAATATATATAAGACGCGTATCTGACATAAAATCAACCTGTAATTGTCGTGTAAGTATACGATTACAAACACAGTACCGTCACCCTCCGGACACGCATAAAACGGCATTTCTGCTATATTTAACGGCATTTTTTCATATGTTTTACGCATGACAGAGTGTAATTAAATTACCATTTCACATTACATCTGCACTAAAACAGCTGTATTTGAGCTCAGATTTTTATATAAAAACACAACAAAAATCCAAACTTCAATTTTGGGCAGATTAACAAAATAAATTACAAATTCAGTCAGCAATATCCAATAATTTACTGATTACAAAACGGTAACAAAAAGGTTACAAAACGGTAACAATATTTTGTTGTGCATTTTTAACAAAAATGACTGCCTTAAACTATTTGACATTTTGCAAAACGGAAATTATAATTGTCTAGAGCTTGAAAAAAGCCCCATAATAAACGTAGCAGTGATTATCTTCGGACGGGGATGCCGAACGTGGATGATCGTACGCGGCGAATTGTGACAGACGGAACTAGCCGTGATTTTAATGCCGTGACGCCTTAAGGCGCTGCTTAAACCTACAGATATGATGACGAAAGGCGGACATATGTTTCCCAGATTCAGAAACACCGGACTGACAATACGCATATCAAAGAACGCAGCACTCAAGATACTGCTTATATTCGGCAGTATATTCGGAGTATTCCTGATGACAGGTCTGCTCTACTTCAGAAACGACGTACAGATAATAGACGAGAATGAAAAGCGTATTGTTTATACGGTAAGTGATGATCCTTACGAGATACTCAGAGAGAACCATATCACTCTGGGCGCTTATGACAGGATCGAGTTTACCGGCTTCGAGGAAGATGTGGCAACTGCTACTCTCACTATAGAGAGAGCGTTTGACGCTGATATACTTGAGGACGGAAAGAAGACAGCAACAGTTCACAGCGTTGACGCAACGGTGGCTGAACTTCTTGAACAGGCAGGCGTTGAACTTGGTAAGTACGACAAGGTATCACCCGCAAAGGATGCTGTTCTTAAAGAGGGACAGAAGATCGCGATTACAAGAGCATACGATGTAAAGATCACTGCAGATGGCAAGACAACAACGGTAAAGTGCCTTGACAACACGGTATCTGAGCTTCTGAAGAGAGCAAAGATAACACTCGGTGAGAACGATATGGTAAGCGAGGAGCTTGAAACAAAGATAACCGAACCTACCGAGATCAAGGTATCGCGTGTTGAGATCAAGACCGAAACACAGGATAAGACAATTCCCTATCAGACATCGACCGTTACGACCAATATTCTGGCTATAGGTCAGAGCGAGGTCCGTACAAAGGGCGTCAACGGTAAGATAAGAACAACGACAACAACTACTTACATTGACGGTGTAAAGACCGACGTCAAGAAGACAACCAAGGTAGTAACCAAGAAGGTTGACGAGGTTATAGCCGAGGGTGCGGCAGTTACCACTCCCTATTGTCAGATAGACGACACTTCTATCGTGCTGAAGAACGGCAGACCTGTTGACTATGAGTATGTGGTATCGGGCAAGGCTACGGCATATACAGCTCCCGCAGGCTCATACACGGCAAGCGGAAGACTTGCAGAGATCGGCACGGTTGCGGTAAATCCCGATGTTATCCCTTACGGCTCTAAGCTGTATATTGTCGGACAGTACGACAATATCTGCTACGGTTATGCCATTGCGGCAGATACAGGTGAGGGTATGATGGCAGGAACGATCCCTGTTGACGTATATATGGGCAGTACCGAAGAACACTATGACGATGCCTGCAACTGGGGCTTACAGTATGTAGACATCTACGTCGTAGAAGTCGGCAACGGCTAAGTGCCTGTGGGGCACGGCAATTTCCGCCTTTGGAAATATTGGTGATAACTGACAGATAGCACAACAGCGGGGTCACACAGAGCGATAATGAAAATAATAGGGCGGTCATGGCGGAGAGCTGTGACTGCCTTTTTTCGTGTAAACGATAGATTGCATAATCGGATAGCGGAAACGATATTACCGTAGGGGAGGGGCTTGCCCCTCCCAAAAAAGCTGTAGTGCGTTGCGAATGGCATCGGATATCCTATCGTAAATATCAAACCAGCATTTATATGTTACAGAATAAGAGCGAAAAAATTGTACACAATACCATTCGTCAAATTGCATAAAAATGCGCGTGAAATTTGCACTAAATTCTATCCATGGAATTTCAAAAAAGGCTTGTATTCCGCATCGGAATGCTGTATAATAAATCTTGCGCGTGAACGCGTACTGCAATGATATGCTGTGATGTCTGAGGTTGCGGCTATGCCGGTAATTCAGACGGAGTATGTCCAGTGAATGGGCGAAAACGGCTTTGCAAAGCGGTTTTCGGTACTTTATATAGGTTTGGGATCGTTCTCCCGTCAAGACGGGAAGGGTTAGCAATAAGGTTGATACCCCCGTGGGAAAAGATCCTGTTTTATATGAGAGTACACGAAACACCCGGCACGGTATGTTTTTATAAATACCGCAAACCGTATCTTTCCCCCGAAAATATTACGAAAGGGAGAAACAAAAATGGCAGTTAAGGAAAAAGTGAGAATCAAGCTTAAAGGCTATGAGCACGCTACAGTTGACGCAGCAGCTGCAAAGATTGTTGAAACAGCTAAGCGTACAGGCTCAAGAGTTGCAGGTCCTATTCCGCTTCCCACAAACAAAGAAGTAATTACGATCCTGAGAGCTGTACACAAGTACAAGGATAGCCGTGAGCAGTTCGAAATGAGAACTCACAAGCGTCTTATCGACGTAATCCGTCCCACCAACAAGACAGTTGAAGCTCTTCAGAGCCTCGAACTTCCCGCAGGTGTGGAAATGACTATGGAAGCGTAATTCCGTAGCGAGTTATGTTGGCGAAAGTCAACCAATAACCTTCGGCACCGGAAACCCGAAAAAATATCGGTGTCGGTGGTCAAGTCGGGAAACCGACCAATAACCTAAACAGGAGGATTTAAACCATGACTAAGGGTTTAATCGGAAAGAAAATCGGAATGACTCAGATTTTCGACGAAGCAGGAAAAGTAGTTCCTGTTACCGTTATCGAAGCAGGTCCTTGCGTTGTAACACAGCTCAAGACAGCTGAGAATGACGGCTATGAAGCAGTTCAGCTTGGTTTCGGTGATTTATCACCGAAGCACGTAAACAAGCCCATGACAGGTCACTTCAAGAAGAATGACCTCCCCTTCAAGAGAACTCTCAAGGAGTTCAGATTAGACGACATCAGCAACGTAAACGTTGGCGACGTTCTCAAGGCTGACGTATTTGCAGCAGGCGACGTTATCGACGTTAGCGGCGTTAGCAAGGGTAAGGGCTTCCAGGGCGCAATCAAGCGTCACAACCAGCACAGACTCAAGGAAACTCACGGTACAGGTCCTGTAGTTAGACAGGCAGGTTCTATGGGTGCTTGCTCATCACCTTCGAGAATATTCAAGGGCAAGGGCATGGCAGGTCACATGGGTGCTGAGAACGTAACAGTTCAGAATCTCGTTATCGTTAAGATCGATGCAGAAAACAATCTTATCGCAATCAAGGGTGCTATTCCCGGTCCTAAGGGCGGAGTTGTGTGCATTACCGATGCGGTTAAGAAAGCGTAAGGAGGAGGATCATCATGGCAAAAGTATCAGTATATGATATGACAGGAGCTGTTGTGTCCGACCTTGAGCTTAATGACAACATTTTCGGTATTGAACCGAACACAGTTGTTATGCACGCAGCAGTGGTAAATTACCTGGCAAATCAGCGTCAGGGTACACAGTCAACGCTTACAAGAACAGAAGTAAGCGGCGGCGGTAAAAAGCCTTGGCGTCAGAAGGGCACAGGTCACGCAAGACAGGGTTCTACCAGAGCTCCCCAGTGGACACACGGCGGTGTTGCTTTAGGCCCCAAGCCCAGAAGCTACACATACTCTTTAAATAAAAAGGTAAAGAGACTTGCATTAAAGTCTGCACTTTCAGCTAAGGTGCAGGACGGCAGCGTGATAGTTGTTGACGCTATCACAGCTGACGAATTCAAGACAAAGACAATCGTTAATATGTTAAAGGCTCTCAGCGCTGACAAGGCACTCATCGTTCTCAACAGCGTTGACGAAAAGGTTATCAAGAGCGCCGCTAACATCCCCGGCGTAAAGACAACTCAGGCCAACACTCTTAACGTATACGACATCTTAAAGTACAACAAGTTCATCGTTGTTAAGGATGCCGTTGCTACTATCGAGGAGGTGTACGCATAATGGCAAAGCTTGCTTATGACATCATTTTAAAGCCCATCATCACAGAGAAGAGCATGGAAATGCTTACTCAGGGCAAGTACACTTTCAAGGTTGCTAAGGACTCCAACAAGATCGAGATAGCTAAGGCTGTCGAGGCTCTCTTCCCCGGTGTTAAGGTTGCTAAGGTAAACACAGTAAACTGCCGCGGCGTAATGAAGAGAATGGGCAGAAACGAAGGTTACACACCTGCTTGGAAAAAGGCAGTTGTAACACTCGCTGAAGGCTCTAAGACAATCGAGTTCTTCGACGGAATGATATAAAGGAGTGATATAAATGGCTATTAAGACTTATAAACCTGTCACCCCCGGTCGCAGAGGCATGACTGTTACCGACTACAGCGTTCTGTCAAAGGTTGAACCCGAGAGAAGCCTGCTTGAGTCACTCAAGAAGAACTCCGGCCGTAACAGCTACGGTAGAATCACTGTAAGACACAAGGGCGGCGCACAGAGAAGAAAATATCGTGTAATCGACTTTAAGAGAAATAAGCTCGGTATGGACGCTGAGGTTATGACTCTTGAGTACGACCCCAACCGTTCAGCATTTATCGCACTGGTTCAGTATGAAGACGGCGAGAAGAGATACATCATCGCTCCCGACGGTCTGAATGTCGGCGATAAGGTAAGAAGCGGTTCCGACGCTGATATCAAGCCCGGTAACGCACTTGCACTTGCTGATATCCCCGTAGGTACGGTTATTCACAATATAGAGCTTTATCCCGGTAAGGGCGGTCAGCTCGTTCGTTCCGCAGGTAACATGGCACAGCTCATGGCTAAGGAAAACGGCTACGCTCTGTTAAGACTTCCCAGCGGTGAGTTAAGAAACGTATCCGATAAGTGCATGGCAACAATCGGTGTTGTATCTAACCTCGACCACGAGAACGTTAACTACGGTAAGGCAGGACGTGTTCGTCACATGGGCGTAAGACCTACAGTAAGAGGTTCTGTAATGAACCCGAATGACCACCCCCACGGCGGTGGTGAAGGTAAGTCACCCGTTGGTCGTCCCGGTCCTGTAACTCCCTGGGGCAAGCCCGCTCTCGGTTATAAGACCAGAAAGATCGGCAAGAGCACAGATAAGTTCATCGTTAAGAGAAGAAACAGCAAGTAATAACTACTACAAGTCGTTGTTAATAAGTGCGGCGTTTGCGGCATAGCAGTAAAGAATCCGCCGCATATTAACTTGCAATCCACTTGAAAGGAAATTATACAATGAGCAGAAGTATCAAGAAGGGACCTTACGTGCAGGAAGCACTCATGAAGAGAGTGCTCGCTATGAACGAAGCAGGCGAGAAGAAAGTTCTCAAGACCTGGAGCCGTTCAAGCACGATATTCCCTGATTTCGTCGGACATACATTTGCTGTACACGACGGCAGAAAGCACGTTCCCGTATATGTGACTGAAGACATGGTAGGTCACAAGCTGGGCGAATTCGCTCCTACAAGAACCTATAAGGGTCATGCAGGAAGCAAAACAAGTAAGTAAGGAGGAGACATCAATGGAGGCAAGAGCAGAACTCAGACAGGTTCGCATATCTCCCCGCAAGGTTGGCGTTGTTCTTGATCTTATCAGAAACAAGCCCTGCGACATGGCTATGGCGATCCTTAAGCACACACCCAAGTCAGCGAGCGAGCCTTTACAGAAGCTCCTCAAGTCAGCAATGGCAAATGCAGAAAACAATCACTCAATGGATCTTTCCAAGTGCTACGTTTCAAGCTGCCACGTTGGCGCCGGCGTTACTTTAAAGAGAATCAGACCTAAGGATCACGGAAGAGCACATCGTATTCTCAAGAGAACTTCCAACATCGTTCTGGTTGTAAAAGAAGCTGAATAAGGAGGAGTACAATGGGACAGAAAGTTAATCCGCACGGTCTCAGAGTCGGAGTTATCAAAGATTGGGATTCCCGTTGGTTTGCCGGCAAGGCAACTTTTGGCGATACACTCGTTGAAGACTACAAAATCCGTGACTATATCATGAACAAGAGAATGCTCACAAGAGCAAACGGCGAAAAGTCCGACCAGCAGCTTTCAAGAGCAGCAGGTATTGCTCAGGTTGAGATCGAGCGTTCATCAGACAACAAGATCAAGATCCACATTCTTACCGCAAAGCCCGGTATGCTTATCGGTGCCAAGGGCGCAGAAATCGAGAAGCTTCGCGCTGAAGTTTCAAAGATCGCAGGCGGCAAGGACGTAAACTTAAATATCGTTGAGGTTAAGAACCCCGATATGAATGCTAAGCTCGTAGCAGAGAACATCGCAATGCAGTTAGAGCAGCGTGTATCTTTCAGAAGAGCTATGAAGAGCTGCATCGGCAGAACAATGAAGTCCGGTGCTAAGGGTATCAAGACAATGGTAAGCGGCCGTCTCGGCGGTGCTGAAATCGCAAGAAGCGAGAGCTACCATGAAGGTACAATTCCCTTACAGACATTAAGAGCAGACATCGACTACGGCGTTGCAAGAGCTAACACAACTTACGGCGTTATCGGTGTTAAGGTCTGGATCTACAAGGGCGAAGTTCTTAAGGGTGAGATCCCCGCACAGAGAACAACAGAAAAGCCCCGTCGCAGAAACAACGACAACAGATCACGCAGACCGAGAGTTGAGAAAAAAGAGGGAGGTAACGACTAATGCTGCTTCCGAAGAGAGTAAAGTACAGAAGAGTACAGAGAGGTCGTATGACCGGTAAAGCAACACGTGGTAATGTAGTCAGCCACGGTGAATACGGTTTACAGGCACTTGAGCCCGCTTGGATCACATCAAATCAGATCGAAGCTGCCCGTATTGCCATGACACGTTACATCAAGCGTGGCGGTCAGGTTTGGATAAAGATATTCCCCGACAAGCCCATCACAGAAAAGCCCGCTGAAACCCGAATGGGTTCAGGTAAAGGTTCACCTGAGTATTGGGTAGCCGTTGTTAAGCCCGGCCGTGTAATGTTCGAGATCGCAGGCGTTCCCGAAGAAACTGCAAGAGAAGCTATGCGTCTTGCTATGCACAAGCTTCCCATCAAGTGCAAGTTCGTAACTAAGGAAACAGGAGGTGAGCAGTAATGAAGGTTAAAGAAATCAGAGAGTTATCTGAAATGGAGCTCGACAAGAAGCTCGTAGAGCTTAAGCAGGAATTATTCAACCTCCGTTTCCAGCTCGCCGTTAACAAGCTCGACAATCCTACGAGAATCGGCGCTGTTAAGAAGGAAATAGCAATTGTCAAGACAGTTCAGCGTGAGCGTGAGCTGGCAGCTGACAACAAGTAAGAGAGAGGAGGACTTTACTTTGAGCGAAAGAAATTTAAGAAAGACCAGAGTAGGTATGGTTGTAAGCGATAAGATGGACAAGACTATCGTAGTAGCAATCAAGGACAATGTCCGCCACCCCCTCTACAAGAAGATCATTAAGCGTACAATCAAGCTTAAGGCGCATGACGAGAACAACTCCTGCGGAATCGGCGACAAGGTTGAGATTATGGAGACCAGACCCCTTTCCAAGGATAAGAGATGGCGTTTAGTAAACATCATCGAAAAGGCTAAGTAATTTATTACTTTAAATTTATCGGAAGGAGAATTAATCCATGATTCAGATGCAGACACGCATGAAGGTTGCGGATAACACGGGCGCTAAAGAGCTTATGTGCATCAGAGTACTCGGCGGTACACGCAGAAAGTACGCTAACATCGGTGACGTAGTAGTTGCTTCCGTAAAGAAAGCAAGCCCCGGCGGAACTGTCAAGAAGGGCGATGTTGTCAAGGCAGTTATCGTTCGTTCAGCAACAGGCATCAGACGTGATGACGGAACATACATCCGTTTTGATGAAAACGCAGCCGTTATAATAAAGGAAGATAAGAACCCCAGAGGTACACGTATTTTTGGGCCCGTAGCCAGAGAGCTGCGTGACAAGGACTACATGAAGATCCTTTCACTTGCTCCCGAAGTATTATAATCCGGAGGTCGTAAATGAACACATTACACATCAAGACTGGCGATAACGTTCAGATCATGTCCGGCAAAGACAAGGGCAAACAGGGCAAGGTACTCGAAGTATCTCCCAAGGAAAAGAAGGTTATCGTTGAAGGCAGAAACCTCGTAACAAAGCACGTTAAGCCCAGAAGACAGGGTGAGCAGGGCGGTCTTGTAAAGGCAGAAGCTCCTATCTATGCGTGCAAGGTAATGCCTGTATGCCCCAAGTGCAACAAGCCTACAAGAGTAGGTCACAAGGTTGAGGGCGACAAGAAGGTAAGAGTTTGCAAGCACTGCGGCGCTGAGCTTTAATCAGACGCCCCGAATTACGGCAGAGAGGTCGGATAAAGTAACTTCCGGCTGCTGTCGCTAAAGGAGAAATAAACGATATGACAAGAATGAAAGCATATTACAGAGAAACAGTTGCTCCTGCTCTTTTCAAGAAGTTCGGTTACAAAAGCACAATGCAGGTTCCGAAGCTCGACAAGATCATAATCAATGTCGGCTGCGGTGAAGCAAAGGAAAACGCTAAGGTAGTAGACGCTATCATGAGCGACCTTATGCAGATCACAGGTCAGAAGCCCGTTGTTTGCCGTGCTAAGAAGTCAGTAGCTAACTTCAAGCTCAGAGAAGGAATGGTAATCGGTGTCAAGGTTACACTGAGAGATGAAAGAATGTACGAGTTCCTCGACAGATTCTTCAATGTAGCTCTCCCCCGTGTACGTGACTTCAGAGGTATCAACCCCAACTCATTCGACGGCAGAGGCAACTACTCTACAGGTATCAAGGAACAGCTGATATTCCCCGAGATCGAGTACGACAAGATCGACAAGGTTCGCGGTATGGATATCAACTTTGTAACAACAGCTAAGACTGACGAAGAAGCAAGAGAGCTCCTCACACTTATGGGCGCTCCGTTCGCTAAGTAAGACAAAGAAAGGAAACTATCCACTATGGCAAAGAAGTCAATGATTGCTAAACAGCAGCGTCCTGCAAAGTTTTCTACACGTTCTTACAACAGATGCAAGATCTGCGGCAGACCTCACGCTTATATGCGTAAGTTCGGCATCTGCAGAATCTGCTTCAGAGAGCTTGCTTATAAAGGACAGATCCCCGGCGTAAAGAAATCCAGCTGGTAATTCAAGAACAAATTTTCAAGGAGGAAGTAAGTAATGCAGATCACCGATACTATCGCAGATATGCTGACAAGAATTCGTAATGCTAACTCTGCAAAGCATCCTACAGTTGATGTGCCCGCTTCTAACATGAAGAAGCAGATCGCACAGATACTCGTTGATGAGGGTTACATTAAGAGTTTCAGAGTGATAGATGACGACAAGCAGGGCGTTATCAGAATCACCTTAAAGTATACTGAGAACAAGTCGCAGGTCATTACAGGTTTACGCCGTGTAAGCAAGCCCGGACTTAGAATTTACTCAAACAGCAAGGATATGCCCAAGGTTATGAAGGGCTTAGGAATTGCAATCGTGTCTACCTCTAAGGGTATCATGACAGACAGAGAAGCACGCAAGAACAACGTTGGCGGCGAAGTGCTCGCTTTCGTTTGGTAATTAAGGAGGAACAGATATGTCAAGAATAGGTAAGCACCCTATAGCTGTTCCTGCCGGCGTCGAAGTTAAAGTAGACGGTTCTACAGTTACAGTAAAGGGACCTAAGGGCACGCTCACAAAGGAGTTCAAGCCCTCCATGTCAATCGCAGTTGACGGCGGTTTTGTTACCGTTACACGTCCTGACGATGAAAAGGAAAACCGTGCACTTCACGGTCTTACAAGAACACTTATCCACAACATGATCGAAGGCGTTACAAACGGCTTCAAGAAGGAGCTCGATGTAAACGGTGTTGGTTACCGTGTACAGAAGCAGGGTAAGGATCTTATAATGAACCTCGGTTACTCTCATCAGGTAATCGTATCCGATACAGAAGACATCAAGATAGAGTCTCCCGCACCTAACAAGATTATTATCACAGGTATTGATAAGCAGAAGGTTGGTCAGTTTGCAGCTGAAGTAAGAGGTAAGCGTCCTCCCGAGCCTTATAAGGGCAAGGGTATCAAGTATACCGACGAAGTAATCCGCCGCAAGGAAGGTAAAGCAGGTAAGGGTAAGAAATAAACCGCAAGGGGTGAATAAATAATGGTTAAAGTAATAGACAGCAAGAAGAGCAGAATCAAGCGTCGCAAGCGTATCCGTGCTAAGATCAGCGGTACTGCAGCTTGCCCCCGTCTCAGCGTTTTCCGTTCTGCTAAGCACATTTACGCTCAGATCATTGATGATGAAGCAGGCAAAACCCTTTGCAGTGCATCTACAATGGAGAAGAGCTTTGAAGGCTTCGGCGGCAACGCAGAGGCAGCTAAGAAGGTTGGTCTTGCTCTTGCTGAAAAGGCAAAGGCAGCAGGTATCAGCGATGTAGTATTTGACCGTTCAGGTTATGTATACCACGGCAGAGTTGCTGCACTCGCAGATGGCGCTCGTGAAGGCGGACTCAACTTCTAATCAGTAAGGTAAGGGTTTACTGAAACCCGCAATAAAAACAGGAGGACAAGAATTTGGCACTTTTAGATGCAAGCAATTATGAGCTTTCCGAAAAGGTTGTTGCTCTGAACCGTGTATCCAAGACTGTTAAGGGCGGACGTATCATGAAGTTTTCCGCACTGGTTGTTGTTGGTGACGGCAACGGTGTCGTAGGCTTTGGTATGGGTAAGTCGAACGAAGTTCCCGACGCTATCCGTAAGGGCCTTGAGGACGCTAAGAAGAACCTCGTTAAGATCTCATTAAAGGGTACAACGATCCCTCATGAAATAGTAGGAAAATTCGGCGCGGGCGCTGTTCTTATGAGACCCGCTCCCGAAGGTACCGGCGTTATCGCAGGCGGCCCCGTTCGTGCTGTCGTAGAAATGGCAGGTATCAAGAACATCCGTACTAAGTCACTTCGTTCTAACAACCCCTGCAACGTAGTAAGAGCTACAATGGCAGGTCTTACAGCTCTCAGAGATGCACAGCAGGTAGCTGAGCTCAGAGGCAAGTCTGTAAAAGAGATCTTAGGTTAAGTTTTTACTTTGCAGAAAGGACGGAAACCGAAATGGCTTTAAAAATCAAGCTGGTTAAATCACTGGTTGGACGTAAGGACAGCCACATCGCAACAGCAGCCTCTCTCGGACTTCGCAAGATCGGCGCAGAGACAGTTCAGCCCGATAATGCAGCAACAAGAGGCAAGATAAAAGAAATTTCTTATTTAGTTGAGGTTACTGAGGAATAATTCCTTACACCTTACGAAGGTTAAATAAGCACATTAACAAATAGGAGGTGTAACAATTGAAGCTACACGAATTATACCCTGCAGCAGGTGCAACAAAGGAAGTTAAGCGTATCGGACGTGGACACGGTTCAGGTCACGGTAAGACAGCCGGTAAAGGTCACAAGGGCCAGTGGGCACGTTCAGGTGGCGGTGTAAGACCCGGATTTGAAGGTGGTCAGACATCACTCGCAAGACGTATGCCTAAGAGAGGCTTTAACAACATCTTTGCTACAGAATACACTGTTGTAAACGTAGCCGACCTCGAAGCTCGCTTTGAGAACGGTGCTGTTATCGATACAGATGCTCTTATCGATGCAGGTCTTGTAACTAAGGTTCTTGACGGCGTTAAGGTACTTGGCAACGGCGAAGTTACAAAGAGCTTTACAGTTAAGGCTGCTAAGTTCTCTGAATCAGCTAAGGCTAAGATCGAAAGTGCCGGCGGAAAGGCTGAGGTAGAGTAATGTTTCAAGTCTTTAGAAACGCGTGGGCTGACCCCGCACTTCGCAAAAAGATTTTATACACATTGCTCATAATAGTTATATTCCGCTTTGGCGCGGCAATCTTCGTTCCCTTCCTTGAGCCCTCAACTATCAAACAGATGATGGGCGAAGGAACGATACTTAATTATCTCGACGTTATGACGGGTGGATCGCTCAGCAACGGTACACTGTTTGCTATGTCGATCACACCTTACATCAACGCCTCCATTATAGTTCAGCTGCTCACAGTTGCGATCCCTGCACTGGAGCGCCTGAGCAAGGAAGGCGAAGAGGGACGTAAGAAGATAAACAAGATCACGAAGTATGTAGCTTTGGGCATTGGATTATTCCAGGCGATAGCATTCTACATCGGACTTCGCAACACTGTAAACGAAACAACACATAAGAGTGCTGTTCTTTACACAGAAGGCTTTGACGGAGTGCTCGCGGCGATCACAATCGTAGCGTGCTTTGTAGCAGGTGCTTCGCTTATCATATGGCTGGGTGATCAGATCACTCAGAAGGGTATCGGCAACGGTATTTCAATGATACTGTTCGCAGGTATCATATCACGAGTTCCTGATATGATAATCAATCTTATCAATCAGATCTCGGTTGCTCCGCAGAACTGGTTCTTCGTTCCGCTGATCCTCGTTATCTATGTCTTAATGATTGCATTCGTAATCCTTATGACAAATGCAGAAAGACGTATTCCCGTCCAGTATGCAAAGAGAGTAGTCGGCAGAAAGATGTACGGCGGTCAGACAAACCACATTCCGATAAAGGTTGCAATGGCAGGCGTTATGCCTATCATCTTTGCAATGTCTATCATGTCACTGCCCGCAACGATCGGTTTCTTCTTCGGTGTAACAGCAAATTCAGGCCACGGATTCTGGAGCAGCTTTATAGGTCTGTTCAGCACGAACAACGTGGTTTATGCAATAATTTATTTCTTCCTTATCATCGGCTTCAACTACTTCTATATTGCAATGCAGTATAATCCTGTACAGATAGCCAATGACCTTAAGAAGAACAACGGTGCTATCCCCGGTTATCGTCCGGGCAAGCCCACATCGGATTTCATCCACAACTCGCTTTCAAAGGTTACTCTGGTAGGCGCAATATTCCTTGGTATCATCGCAATATTCCCTATTATATTCCAGAACCTCACAGGCATTACAGGCCTTTCACTCGGTGGTACGACAATACTCATCGTTGTAGGCGTTGCTCTTGAAACAGTCCGTGCACTCGAAAGCCAGATGATGATGCGTCATCATAAGGGCTTCCTCGAATAAGAGAAAGGAACTAATATGAATCTTATTTTCTTAGGCGCACCCGGCGCAGGTAAAGGAACACAGGCAGAAGTAGTCTGCGAAAAGCTTGGTATACCCGCTATATCAACCGGAAATATGCTCAGAGAAGCTGTAAAGAACGGCACACCCGCCGGTCTTGCAGCTAAAGAGTGTATGGACAGAGGCGATCTCGTTCCTGATGAAGTCGTTATCGGCATCTTAAAGGACAGAATCGCACAGGATGATGCGAAGAACGGTTTCATTCTTGACGGTTTCCCGAGAACAGTTGCTCAGGCTGAAGCTCTTGACGCTATGGGCGTTCAGATCGATAAGGTTATTGAGATCTCTGTTCCTGATGAGAAGATAATCTCAAGACTTTCAGGCAGAAGAGTCTGCGAAGGTTGCGGCGCTTCTTACCATGTAGACTTCAAGCCTACAAAGGTAGAGGGTAAGTGCAATCTCTGCGGCGCTAACGTAGTTCAGCGTATCGACGACAAGCCCGAAACAGTAATCGCAAGACTGAAAACCTACTATGAAAAGACTGCTCCTCTCAAGGATTATTACATGAGAAAGGGCAAGCTTATAACCGTACAGGGTCAGGAAGAAATCGCTGAGACTTCAAAGCTCACCCTTGCGGCAGTTGAGGCAAAGTAATGATTCAGGTTAAATCGGCAAAAGAAATTGAAATAATGAAGAAAGCCAATCAGATAGCGGCTGACGCTCTTATCGTTGCGGGCAATGCAATCACACCCGGAATGAGTACATGGGAGCTTGATAAGATAATTCATGATTTTATCGTATCAAAGGGCGCTATCCCATCTTCACTCGGTTACGGCGGATTCACAGGCAGTGCCTGCATTTCGATCAACTCCGAGCTGATACACGGCATTCCTTCAAAGAAGAAGATCATCAGAGAGGGCGACATCGTTTCAGTTGACGTCACCGCTGAGATCGACGGTTACAACGGCGATAACGCTTATACCTTCAAGGTAGGCAAGGTTCCCGAAAGAGCTGAAAAGCTTCTTGAGGTTACAGAGGCTGCTTTGTACGAGGGTATAAAGATGGCAATCCACGGTAACAGAATCGGTGACATTTCAAATGCCGTGCAGACTTATTGTGAATCACGAGGCTACTATGTAGTAAGAAAGTTCATCGGTCACGGAATCGGACACGATATGCACGAGGATCCCGAAGTTCCTAACTTCGGCAAGCCTGGCAGAGGTCCGAGACTTGTACCGGGAATGGCGATCTGCATTGAGCCTATGATAAATGAAACTACAGCCGAAATCCGTATACTTCCGGACAAATGGACGGTGGTTGAGGCGAACGGTAACTACAGTGCCCACTTTGAGCACGCGATCGCAATAACTAACGGTGAGCCGATCATTCTCACGGAAAGCTCACTTCACCACCCGAAGAAATAACGGAGGGCGTATGAACAATACGGTTATTGCAGCCGGTATGGTTGTAAAAAGTATGGCAGGTCATGACAGCGGTAGCTATTATGCGGTCATACGGGTCGAAAACGGTTTTGCGTATATTGCCGACGGTAAGTTACGCAAGGTTGAATCACCCAAGAAGAAAAATCCGCTCCATTTACAGAAGACACTGACTACTGTAGAGCTTGCGGATATCACAAACAAAAAACTAAGATCTGCATTAGCGGTGCTGAACCGCGAGGCAGACAACATCGCCGAGGAGAGTGACAAGCTTGTCTAAAGAAGATGTAATCGAGGTAAGCGGCAAGATAATTGAGGCGCTTCCTAACGCAACGTTTCAGGTCGAACTTGAAAACGGACATAAGATACTGGCTCATGTAAGCGGCAAGCTGCGAATGAACTTTATTCGTATCTTACCCGGTGATAAGGTAACAGTCGAAATGTCACCGTATGACCTGACTAAAGGCAGAATTACCTGGAGAGCCAAGTAATTCTGTATAAACGAATACGAGCAAACGCTCGTCTGTAACAATTACAGGAAGGATGATATTAAGATGAAAGTTAGACCTTCAGTAAAGCCTATGTGCGATAAGTGCAAGGTAATCAAGCGCAAGGGCAAGGTTATGGTAATCTGCCAGGAACCTAAGCATAAGCAGAGACAGGGTTAAGCCCTAATTTAACAGGAGGAAAAAGATATGGCAAGAATTGCTGGTATCGACCTGCCGAAGGAAAAGCGTGTTGAGATCGGTCTCACATACGTTTACGGAATCGGCAGAAAGACAGCTAACGACATTCTGGCAAAGGCCGGTGTAAACCCCGACACCAGAGTCAAGGATCTTACCGATGATGACGAAGCTAAGATCCGTGATGCTATAGAGCAGCTCGGCGTAGCTGTAGAAGGTGACCTCAGAAGAGAAGTAGCCCTCAACATCAAGCGTCTCGTTGAAATCAACTGCTTCAGAGGCACACGTCACCGTAAGGGTCTTCCCGTTCGTGGTCAGAGAACAAAGACCAACGCAAGAACAAGAAAAGGTCCTAAGAAGACCATCGCTAATAAGAAGAAGTAATCTTTACGGAAAGGTGGTAAAACAATGGCAAAGGCAACCGCTACTAAGAAGCCTGTAGTTCGCAGACGTCGTGAGCGTAAGAACATTGAAAACGGTTCAGCTCATATCCAGTCTACGTTCAATAATACGATAGTTACTATCACAGACCTTCAGGGTAACACATTATCATGGGCATCAGCCGGTGAAATGGGTTTCAGAGGCTCTAGAAAGTCAACTCCCTTCGCAGCCCAGACAGCAGCTGAAACAGCAGCTAAGGCAGCTATGGAGCATGGCCTGAAGACTGTAGAAGTTTACGTTAAGGGTCCCGGATCCGGACGTGAAGCAGCTATCCGTGCATTACAGGCGGCAGGTCTTGAGGTTAGACTTATCAAGGATGTAACTCCTATTCCTCACAATGGATGCCGTCCTCCCAAGAGAAGACGTGTATAATCATAAACTGAGTGTAGTTTACTCGGTGTCGCGGAAGGGATAACCCTTCAGAAACGATATTTATTTAAAAAACGGAGGTACTGACAAATGGCAGTAGACAGACAGCCGGTCTTAAAGAGATGTAAGGCATTAGGCATATCCCCTATGGTACTGGGATACAGCAAGGAAACAAATCGTCACGCAAATGCTAACAACAGAAAGAAAGTTTCTGAGTATGGCATGCAGCTTAAGGAAAAGCAGAAGCTGAAGTTCATCTACGGCGTTCTCGAAAAGCAGTTCTATCACTACTACGAGATAGCAATCAAGATGGACGGCGTTGCAGGTGAAAACCTCATCAAGATTCTTGAATCAAGACTTGACAACGTTGTATTCAGAATGGGTATGGCTATCACAAGAAGAGAAGCAAGACAGTTAGTAACACACGGTCACTTCACAGTAAACGGCAAGAAGGTAGACGTTCCTTCTTACAGAATCAAGCCCGGCGATGTTGTTGCAGTCAGCGAAACAAGCAAGAAGAGCCCTAAGTTCGCTCAGATTATCGAACAGACAAACGGCAGAATCGTTCCGTTATGGCTGGACGTAAATAAAGAGGCTATGACAGCCAAGGTTACTCGTGAATTCAACAGAGATGAGCTTGACTATGAAATAGCTGAGCACCTGATCATCGAGTTATATTCAAAATAATCTCGTCGAGCAGTATTGCGAAAACTCTTCATACCGTGGATATCACGGTATGTATCGGTTATTTTTAATTTACAATTCCGCACTGAGATATGTGCGGAGGGCAATGCCCGCCAAATCGTAATTTAAAATTAACCGGGCGGTTCCCCCGCAACAGGGGGATACAGCCCGTTCGTACATCGTTAACCCGATGAAAACATCTGACAAACTTGTGGGAGGGTAAACCAAATGCTTGAAAAAATCGAAAAGCCTGTGATCGAGACCGTTAAGTTAAAACCCGATGGAACCTATGGTATGTTTACACTTGAGCCTCTGGAATGTGGTTACGGCAACACACTTGGCAACAGCCTTCGTCGTGTTCTGCTTTCTTCACTTCCCGGCGTTGCGGTAACGTCAGTCAAGATTGACGGCGTTCAGCACGAGTTTTCGACTATCCCCGGTGTTAAAGAGGATGTAACGGAAATTATCCTCAACATCAAGGGTCTCATTGCAAAAATGTATGGCGAATGCCCGAAAACAGTTTATATTGAAGCTGAGGGCGAGTGCGATGTTACTGCCGGCGATATAAAGACCGACAGTGAAATTGAAATTCTCGACCCCGGTATGCATATAGCTACCCTCGGCCCCGGAGCTAAGCTCTATATGGAGATCACTCTGGATAAGGGCAGAGGATATGTGTCTGCTGAAAAGAACAAGCAGCAGCTTCAGCCGGTAATCGGCATAATTGCTGTCGACAGCATTTATACACCTGTTTTAAAGGTGAATTATACAGTTGAGAACACCCGTGTAGGACAGCGTACCGACTATGACAAGCTTATACTTGAAGTATGGACAGACGGTACAATTTCTGCAAAAGAGGCAGTCTCATATGCCGCTAAGCTTCTGGTAGATCATCTTCAGCCGTTCGTTGAGCTGTCTGATGAGGCTATACAGCCTGAGCTTATGGCAGACAAGAGCGAGTCAGGTAAGGATAAGCTCCTCGAAATGACTATCGATGACCTTGACCTTTCCGTTCGTTCATTCAACTGCTTAAAGCGTGCAAACATCAACACTGTTGACGACCTTATCAATAAGTCGCAGGGTGATATGATGAAGGTTAGAAACTTAGGCAAGAAGTCGTTTGAGGAAGTCAGAGCAAAGCTCCAGTCTTTGGGCTTTGACCTTGCAAGCGACGACGACAATAATTGACAAGTGACTTTCAATTTGTCTGAAAGGAGAAATATCCATGGCAGGTTCAAGAAAACTGGGAAGAACCAGTGATCACAGAAAGGCTATGCTCAGAGGTATGGTAACACTGCTTCTTGAAAAGGGCAAGATCGTTACTACAGTTGCAAGAGCTAAGGAAGTTCGTAGCGCAGCTGAAAAGATGATCACTCTCAGCAAGGCCGGCACACTGCATACAAAGCGTCAGGTTTACAGCTACATCACTAAGGAAGACGTAGCTAAGAAACTGTTTGATGATATAGCACCCAAGTACGCTGACAAGAACGGCGGCTACACACGCATCATCAAGATCGGCCCCAGAAGAGGCGACGCAGCAGAGATGGCTGTTATCGAATTAGTTTAATTTGATATATTAAATAGCTTACGCCCACCGAAAGGTGGGCGTTGTTGTTTTCAACGGGGGGTTCAGGTGAAAAATCCG
Source organism: Ruminiclostridium sp. (assembly GCA_017935365.1). GTDB lineage: Bacteria > Bacillota > Clostridia > Oscillospirales > Ruminococcaceae > Ruminiclostridium_E. The sequence continues at coordinate 83,732 of JAGBHT010000009.1, forward strand.
TGAAATTGTGCTTATAGACAAAATCCGCTTGAAATAGAGCGGATTTTATGTTAAAATAAAATAAATATGTTATAAGCTACTTGATAGCAGGAAAGAGGTACAATTTGGATACATTTGGTGAACAGCTTGTTAAAAAGGCGACTACCGGCGCAGACTGGGCAAAGAGAATAGGACTTACTGTACTGGGACTTGTCGTTGCCACGGCTCTTATGTGGCTTTCGTTCTTTACAGGATTTATGGTGCTGACGCTTATTTCGGTGGGCGTGCTTTTCGGTCTTGTATGGTTGCTGACCGGTATGAGCTACGAGTATGAGTATATACTTACAAACGACGACCTTGATATTGACAAGATCACGGGCAAAAGAAAGAGAAAACGTCTTATCACACTCAAGATGAACACGGTTGAAGAGTTCGGCGTATATGACGGTACAAACGGAGCAAATGCGGACGCAACGGTTATTGCATCGGACGGAACAAATGTCAACGCATATTATCTTATAGCAAAGCACAAGACGCACGGCAGAACAATGCTCATATTCTCACCGGACAAGAGAATGTCGGAAATGATACTCGAAACACTGCCATATAAAATAAAGCAGGAAGCAAAACAGCGTATCGAAGCGATAAATCAGAGTGAAGAATGATCGCAGATCTACTCAGAGGACATATGACAAACATGCTCAATAAAAAGCATAAAATCAGAACATCACTCTTATGTCTGCTTACTGTAGCGGTCGTTGCGGCGGGCACAGGCTGTGGAAGTGTTGACCTGACAATGGATGGTAGGAGCGGTAATGCGCAGGGCGGCGCACAGACGGCGGTAAGCGTTGTAAAGCCTGTACAGACAACGGCAGAAACAACAACGGCGGTGACAACGACAACCGTTGCAACAACTGCGGCACCCGAACCCGAGCCGGTCTATGGCGATGATTTTGTAGGCAGTCGCGCGGCGATATGTTACGACCTCACAAACGGGGAAATAATATACTCCAAGAATGCGGATGAGCTTGTTTACCCGGCAAGTACGACAAAGCTTCTCACTGCACTGACAGCTATTGAATATACATCGCCTGAGTACATATATTATGTCGGAAGCGAACTTGAACTTGTTGCAGAGGATTCAAGTATGTCGTGGATCTCGCAGGGCTCAAGCCTCAGCAGAAACGCAATACTGACTGCTATGCTGGCACCGTCGGGAAATGACGCGGCATATACAATAGCCGTCAATGTCGCAAGGAAAGTATACGGAAGCGATATAAGCGACAGAGAGGCAGTGGATTATTTTGCGGTGCTGATGAACGATTACGCCAAAAAGCTCGGTGCTGAGAATACACATTTTACCGTTCCTGACGGATATCATGACGATGATCATTATACGACTGCATCGGATATGCTGAAATTTGCGATCGCGGCAACAAAGAGCAGTACGATATGCGATATTACCTGTCAGCCACTTGCGATAGTATACGATGAAGAGGGCGGAGTTCACAGCTGGGACAACGGCAACAAACTTCTTACCGATACCACAATTCCGTATGAGGTATACGGCTTCAAGACAGGATTTACCGATGAGGCGGGCTTCTGCTTTATAGGATATGCGGGTATGGACGGAAAGAAAATCATCACGCTGACTTATGGCGGCGAAGTTGAATACCGTTTTGCCGATACAAAGAAACTTATGGATCTCGGCTTTGATATGTATGACGAAAACTATGACTACTACAGTGTAGCCGAATAAACAAGGAAGATAAAGATGAAGATATTATCTATAGAAAGCTCCTGTGACGAAACAGCGGCGGCAATAACCGAGGACGGAAGAAAAGTCATTTCGTCCGTTATTGCTACACAGATAGACGAACACAAGCTGTATGGCGGGGTTGTGCCCGAAATTGCTTCACGCAGACATTGTGAGAATATTACGGGCGTATGTGCAGAGGCGCTCGAAAAAGCAGATATGACGCTTGATGATGTTGACGCAATTGCTGTGACAAATGCCCCCGGACTTATCGGAGCGTTGCTTGTAGGTGTGAATTTTGCAAAGGGTCTTGCACTGGCAAAGAACAAGCCGCTTATTGCGGTTCATCATATAAAGGGACATATTGCGGCAAACTATATAACACACCCCGAACTTGAACCGCCGTATCTGTGCCTTGTGGTTTCCGGCGGTCACAGCCATATAGTAAAGGTAAACAGCTATACGGAGCTTGAAACAGTGGGCAAGACTACCGATGACGCGGCAGGCGAGGCATTTGACAAAGCCGCAAGAGCGATGGGATTCCAGTATCCCGGCGGTGTGCATATCGACAGAGCGGCAAAACAGGGTGACGCAAAGAAGTACAAACTTCCCCGCCCCGCAACGAAAAATCCTTATGATTTTAGCTTCTCCGGACTTAAAACGGCAGTGATAAACCTTATACACAACAACGAGCAGAAGGGCATAGAAACGGATGTCAATTCGCTTGCCGCAAGCTTTCAGGACACCATTACTTCTATACTTGCGGAAAAGTTTATGGCGGCGGCAAATGAGCTAGGTTATACAAAGCTTGCGCTTGCAGGCGGTGTTGCGGCAAACTCGATGCTCCGTGATAAACTGTCTGAAATGGCAAGAAACAGCGGAAAGCAGTTCTATATGCCCGATATTTCGCTTTGCGGCGACAATGCGGCTATGATAGGCTGTCAGGGCTATTATGAATATCTTGCGGGAAATACGGCTGATATGTCGCTGAATGCGTATGCCACAAAGAAACTGCATATGCTGTAATGTCACGGCTTATAATTACAGTAAAGTGAATAATAAAAAAGTCACCGTCACGGTTTTATCGTGACGGTGGCTTTCTGCTATACGGCATTATTTAACCGCATCGAGATTCATTTCCCAATCATTGATCTTATATGTTCCGTTGTCTGATACAAATTGAATCTTTGCACTGCGGTGTGCTTCGTACAAATCGAGATATGGCACGATTGCAGTAAATCCGGTTTCGCTGATGAGTATCTGCTCAATAGCGGGATCGAATATGTAGGTTGCACCTTTTATGTCAAGCTCTGTCCAGCTGTGTTCACTTGCGCCACCGGCAGGATTTGTGTGATATCCGTATATCATACGGGTGTCAAAGCCAAGCGCCCGTGTCATATATTTAAAAGCTGAGGTGAAATCGTAGCATACTCCGTATCTGTTATCAAGTATGAAGCAGGCGTAGATCTGTTCGGAATACTGCTTTTTGTCCTGCGGTATAAGCACCGTTCTCTCAATATAGCTCGACTGCATAAGATAATCATAGACCGCTTTTAATTTCTGAGTATCGTTCATTTTCTTTGTGATTATCGTGTCGAGTATCGGTTGTATATTCTCGTCAAGCGGCGCATAGCCCGATGAAATATACTTTCCGTTTGTTGCAACAGGTTTATCATTCTTTTTAACGGTGCTTACAGCCGGTGCAGTCGTAGCAGGCGGAGCAGTAGTTGTAGTCTGAACGGTAGTCTGAATAATCGTTTTTTTCTCACTCAGATAATCACAGTGAATAAACTTACCGTTATCGAGCTTATAATAATCCGTGTCGGTCACGGCGACAACTTTTACTTTATCATTTATCTGATACAGATTGGCAGTCGGTGCGCCGAGATAAGCCTTTGTGCGGCTGTATACCGATGTATTCAGATACATTTCTGCGGATTTTTTTGTTTCTTTCCATGTCGGCTCTGCCGTTGTAGCAGAAACGGAAGCTGCGGTTGTGATTTCAGAAGCTGTAGTTGTTACAGCGGCGGTGACTGTCGTTTTTTCCTTTGCGGAAGCGGCAGTGGTGGAAGTGACAGCACCAGTCGAAGCTATCTGAGCGGTCGTGACAGATGTACTGCTTACTGTACTGCCTGTTGATGATGAAGCGCAAGCGGCAAGAGAGATGATCATACTTACGGCGATAAAAACTGTAAACGCTTTGTGGATAGATGTTTTCATTCATAACTCCGTTTTTTCATTATTATCAGACATACTCTGACGAAATATTACATATAATATTTTAGCACAGCGTGTACCGACAGTCAACGATATGTGTTACAAAAATCAACAGTCTGGAAATAGATATATGATACAATTTAAATAAAGCAAACGTGTATTTTAGGTATTCGGAATGTGTATTTATGTAACGGAGGGGTACAATGGTTAAGTTCGGTGAAAGAGTAAAGCAGTTAAGACTTGACGCCGGAATGACGCAGGAACAGCTCGCAAAGAGAATATGGGTGTCAAAGGCGGCTGTCAGCAATTATGAGTTGTCCGAACGTAACCCGTCGCCTGAAACTATTATTAAAATAGCAAAGGTGTTCGGCGTCACGACCGATTACCTTTTCGGACTGGAAGAAAAAAAGCAGGCGCTTGATATAACGGGACTGCCTGAAGAGGACATTATGTTTTTACAGACGGCAGTGGATCTGTTGAAAAAGAAAAATGCGGCGCGCAAAACAACGAAAAAACAGCAGGACTAACATTGACAGCAGGCTGAATACGATGTATAATAGCATTATTACACACAAAACAGATAGAAACGGTAGACTTAAAGGAGCGACTTATGGCAATAAGCATAACAGAAGCATCTGAGCTTAAAAAAGCGATACTTGAAAACTTCGGAGTGACGCTGCATTTTCACGACGGGTGCGGAGGACAGTATTTCACACTTGATGAGCAAAATGATGAGATAAAGCAGTTTGTCGAGAGCTACTTCGGTAAAAAGGGAATGACCGTTACATTTATAGCAAGGGGAACCCAGTTCTCCGTAGGAGGTAACAATGCTTGACCAGTTTTCAAGAACACAGCTCGTTTTCGGCAAAGAGGCAATGGATAAGCTGAAAGGCTCGCGTGTTGCGGTATTCGGCATAGGCGGAGTAGGCGGATATACTGTTGAAGCACTCGTGCGTTCGGGCGTGGGTGCGATCGATATTATAGATGATGATAAGGTATGTCTTACCAATATCAACCGTCAGATCTTTGCTACAAGAAAGACGGTCGGAAAGTATAAGGTAGATGTTGCCAAGGAGCGCATTGAGGAAATAAACCCCGACTGTAAGGTCACGGCTTTCAAAACTTTCTATATGCCCGAAACGGCGGATCAGTTCGACTTTACTCAGTATGACTACGTGGTTGACGCAATAGATACGGTAACGGGAAAGATCGCACTTATTGAAAACGCAAAGAAAGCGGGAACGCCGATCATAAGCTCTATGGGAGCGGGAAACAAGGTCGATCCTACGGCATTTGAGGTCGCGGACATATATAAGACCTCTGTGTGTCCTCTTGCAAGGGTAATGCGCTATGAGCTTAAACGCAGGGGAATAAAGAAGCTCAAGGTGGTATACTCAAAGGAAAAGCCGATACCGCCCATTGCTGACGAAGATCCGAACGGTGAAAGCGGTTGTCTTTCTAAGGCGGATAAGGTGGCAGGAAAAAGGCAGGTACCGGGAAGTACCGCCTTTGTACCGCCTGTGGCAGGGCTTATTATCGCAGGGGAAGTTATAAAGGATATTACGCAGTTTAAGGGAAGAGAATAAGAAAATTAAGAGCCTCCCGCACAGCATTGTGTAGGAGGCTATATTTATTGATAAAGCTATGAATATAACAGAAAAACCGCTTGACTATGATAATCAAGCGGTTTTTAACTGGTCTGAGTGACAGGATTTGAACCTGCGGCCTCTACCACCCCAAGGTAGCGCGCTACCAATCTGCGCCACACCCAGATAACAGTAAACATTATACACGGTTTTGGGCTGTTTGTCAAGGGCTTTTTGAAATTTTTTTGCGAAAAAAGCAAAAAATATTCGGCGCATTATCGGATTTCGCTTTGTTATGCGGATCTGTGGGTGTGATCAACGTGACCGGAGGGGTTGTGTGAGGTGAGCAAGTGTGGTCGAAATGACCTATGGGATAATAACACAGGAAACGCGGAGTATGATGTGTAAAAGGTGAGTTTTGAGAAAAAGTTATGTTTGCTATTGCGAACAGATTCAAACTGTGGTACAATATATAATGTGTCGGTATGCGCAGTAATTCAGCTGTGGAACTTCCGATACAAGGAACGTTAAAAATCCGATGAAAAGGACGGTTACTTATAATGACAAACTACGAAACTTACGAAAGCCCTTTCTGCACGAGATATGCAAGCGAGGAAATGCAGTTTACATTCTCGGCACAGAAGAAGTTTTCGACATTCCGCAGACTGTGGGTCGCTCTTGCAAGAGCCGAGATGAAGCTTGGACTTGAGCAGGTAACACAGGAAAAGGTGGACGAGCTTGAAGCTCATATTGACGATATTGATTTTTCTTATGCCGCTGAGGAGGAGAAGAAGCTCCGCCACGACGTTATGGCGCACGTTCACACATACGGAAAGTGCTGTCCCAAGGCTGAGGGTATCATACACCTTGGCGCTACAAGCTGTTATGTAGGCGATAACACCGATGTTATCGTAATGCGTGACGCTATGAAGATAGTACACAGAAAGCTTGTCAATGTTCTCGCAAATTTTGCTTCTTTCGCCGATAAGTACAAGGATATGCCCTGCCTTGCTTATACACACTTACAGCCTGCACAGCTGACTACAGTCGGCAAGCGTGCTACACTGTGGATGAATGAACTTCTGATGGATCTTGAGGACCTTGAATATCAGATGGATAATCTCAAGCTTCTCGGTCAGAAGGGTACTACAGGCACACAGGCAAGCTTTATGGAGCTGTTCCACGGCGATGAAGAGAAGATAGAAAAGCTTGAACAGATGATAGCCGAGGAAATGGGCTTCAAGGAGTGCGTTCCCGTAAGCGGTCAGACATATTCAAGAAAGGTTGACAGCAGAATAGTGAATGTACTGGGCGGTATCGCACAGAGCTGTTCAAAGTTCTCAAACGACCTGCGTATTCTTGCTAACTTCAAGGAGATGGAAGAGCCTTTCGAGAAGAACCAGATAGGTTCATCGGCTATGCCTTATAAGAGAAACCCGATGAGAGCGGAGAGAATCACATCGCTTTCAAGATATGTAATGATAGATACGCTGAATCCTGCATTCACGGCAGGTACACAGTGGTTCGAGAGAACTCTTGACGACAGTGCGAACAAGCGTATATCGGTAGCAGAGGCGTTCCTTGCAACAGACGCTATACTTAACATCATGCTCAATATCACAAACGGAATTGTCGTATATCCCAAGGTTATCCGTGCAAGAGTAATGAAGGAACTTCCTTTCATGGCTACGGAGAACATTATGATGGACGCTGTTATGAAGGGCGGAAACAGACAGGAACTTCACGAGAAGATAAGACTGCACAGCATTGCCGCAGGTAAGGTAATAAAGGAAGAGGGCGGAGAAAACGACCTCGTTGACAGAATTGCGGCTGATCCCGACTTTATGACGACTAAGGAAGAGATCGAGGCAAAGCTTATCCCTGAAAACTACACCGGAAGAAGCGCAAGCCAGGTAACAGCTTTCCTTAATAAATGTATCAAGCCTGTTCTCGAAAAGAACAAGGACGTACTCGGCGAAAAGGCTGAGCTTTCGGTATAATTGTCAGATTCGGAAATAGTGAAATTTACAAAATTTCTTGACTAATGGAAATCGTTATAGTATAATATTATAATGTATAAATTAACAGGATTGTGCCCAGGCACAGAAACGGAGTGAAACATTTGAAAAGAGTGGCAAAGCCTGTATTCTTTATAGTGCTGGCAGTTATACTGGCATTTACAGGCATAGTATTTTTCGGTGTTCATACCCAGTACGGCGACTTCACGACAACTATTATAAGAGGCGTCAGTGATATACGCTGGGGTATTGATATCAGAGGCGGTGTTGACGTAACATTCACATCACCCGCAGACTATGATGCGACCGATGAAGAGGTCGACGCGGCAAAGTCTATTGTTGAAACAAGACTTGTTGCGAACAACATTACAGACTATGAGGTCTATGTCGACTACGGAAATGATAAGATAATTGTACGTTTCCCGTGGCAGGCTGAGGACGACAGCTTTGATCCCGAGGCAGCCGTAAAGGAACTCGGTGCTACAGCGCTTCTCACATTCAGAGAGGGTTCTGAAAGCTCGCTTTCCGACGGTCAGACATACGAGGATCTTCCGCTTATAATTTCCGGTTCGGACGTTGAAAAGGCTTCTGCCGTATATCAGCTCAAGAGCGGAAACAGCAAGGAATATGAGTACATGGTATCTCTGAAGCTGAAAGACAGCGGCAAGGAAAAGTTTGCGGAGGCTACAAAGAAGCTTTCTTCAACTTCTCCCAAGGGATACATTTCAACCTACATGGACGATGAGTGCATTTCAACAGCTACCGTAAATGAGGAGATCAGCGGCGGCGAGGCTACTATCAGCGGTAACTTCACGGCTGATGAGGCAAAGGAACTTGCCGACCAGATAAACGGCGGTGCACTTCCTTTCAAGCTTGAAACATCAAGCTTCAGCACGATTTCACCTACACTCGGTACAGGTGCCCGTGACGCTATGGCAATCGCCGGCGTTATCGCATTTGCACTTATAATGATATTCATGATATCACTGTACAGACTTCCCGGTGTTGTAGCAGTTATCGGTCTTATCGGACAGGTGGCGGGTACATTCTGCGCTATAACAGGATTCTTCCCGTTCTCAAACAGCTTTACGCTGACGATCCCCGGTATCGCAGGTATTATCCTTGCGGTCGGCATGGGTGTTGACGCAAACGTTATCACGGGTGAGCGTATCAAGGAAGAGATAAACAGCGGCAAGACAATAGACACAGCAATTGCTACGGGTTATAAGAGAGCATTCAGTGCGGTATTTGACGGTAACATTACGATGATCATCGTTGCTATAATACTTATGGGTGCGTTCGGTACTCCCGACAGCCTTGCATCTACCATACTGAAGCCCGTATTCTTCATGTTCGGCGCTTCTACAGAGGGTACGATCTACTCATTCGGTTACACTCTGATGGTCGGTGTAATACTGAACTTCCTGTTCGGTATACTTGCGACAAGACTTATGACAATGTCGCTTTCCAGATTCAAGATATTCAGAAATCCTGCCCTTTACGGAGGAAAATCTGCTAAGAAGCGTGCCGCTGAAAAGGCAGTAGCTACGGAAGGCGGTGCTTCAAAATGAATAATAAAAAAGTTTTAGACTTTATCGGCAAGAGAAAGATTCTCTTTGCTATACCGATAGCAATTGTGGTAATTACAATTATTTTCAACTGCATATTCGGCGTACAGATGGCTATCGAGTTCAAGGGCGGTACAATGCTGACATACAGCTATACCGGTGCAATCGATACAAATGCTGTAAAGAAGGTAGTTGAGGGTGAGAACTACGGTGCCGTTACGGTTACTACAGGTTCTTCAATGAACAGCTCACTTGAAACGGTTGAAATTTCGTTCTCGTCTTCCGAGGGTCTTACAGCCGACAAGCAGACGAAATTATCCGATAAGCTCCAGGAATCATTCAAGGACAACGAACTTACGCTTGTAAACAGCCAGGACGTTAACCCCACATCAGGTACTGAGTTCTTCCTGAAGTGCCTTGTTGCGGTACTTTTCTCATTCATTCTGCTTGTTATCTATATAGCATTCAGATTCAAGAAGATCGGCGGTCTTTCGGCAGGTGTGTTTGCGCTTGTTGCGCTGGTTCACGACTGCTTCATGGTTTATGCGGTGTTCGTGTTCTGCCGTTTCCCGATAGACGCAAACTTTATGGCAGTTGTACTTACTGTACTCGGTAACTCAATCAACAACACGATCGTTGTATACGACCGTATCAGAGAGAACCGTAACCTTTACGGCAACTCGCTTTCACTCAAGGAACTTGTTAACATGAGTATCACTCAGTCGGTAACACGTTCTATTAACACAACAGTAACTACCGCTTTTGCAGTTCTCGCAATCTGCGTTGTATGCGCAATCTGCGGTGTAACCTCAATAATGACATTTGCTATTCCTATGATGGCAGGCCTTATCTGCGGTACTTATTCTTCACTGTGCATCTCAGGTCCCCTGTGGGTACTCTGGCAGGAAAAGCACGGCAAGAACTATACAAATGCAGGAAAGAGCGAGAGCAAGAAGGATACAAAGAATCTTGCCTCCAATACAGCAGTAGACGCTAAGAAGCTTATGGTATAATTACCTGCGGCTTGCAAACTCAATTGATATTAAAAGCCGCACAGTACATTTGTTCTTTGCGGCTTTTGAATTTAAACCGGATATTCTGTTAAAAATACCAAATGGGAGAGAAATATATATTCCCGGAGGACGTTTTGAAAAGAGATATTACCAAAAAAATCACAACACATTTAAGTACTGTTATGCACAGTCCCAAGCTGTGGCTCACGCTTGTAATACCGCCGATAGCAGTTATAATAATAGGTTTGGCGGTATTTGCAGGCAGTGGCTTATATCCATTCGGTGACAAGACACTGGCGTGGTGCGATATGCATCAGCAGGTATTGCCGCTTTTACTTGATTTTAAGGATATACTTGAAGGTAACGGAGATTTTCTGTTCAACTGGCAGAATGCCGGCGGAATGAATTTCCTCGGTGTATTCTTGTTCTTTATATCCAGTCCGTTCTCGCTTCTTGTAGTGTTTGTTGACAAAGCGGATATGATGGTCTTTATGAACATTATGACGCTTATGAAACTGGCAGTATGTGCGATTACGGCAAATGCATATTTCCGTACCTGCCACAAAAAACTTGATGTTACTTATTCCGCACTGTTCAGCGTGATGTACGCATTCAGCGGATATTCGATGCTGTTCTATCAGAATACGGTATGGCTTGATGTAATGTACTTCTTCCCGCTTCTGCTTATCGCGTTCAATTCGCTGATAAAACATAAGCGCATCGGCGGACTGATCTTCTGCCTTGTGGGAATGCTGGTACTTAACTACTATCTCAGCTATATGGTAGTGCTGTTTACGATACTGTTTTTCGGAGTTTATATTTTCTTTAACAGAAAAAAGGGCAGTACCAAAGGAATTGCTTCGCGATTTGTTATCGGCTGTGCTATAGCGGCACTTATATCTGCGGTTGTATGGCTTCCGAGCTTTGTTCAATATCTTTCGTCTGCGAGAGGTGCCAATGTAATCAAGGGCTTGTTTGAATCGCCTGTATTCGCAGGTATATATACGAATCTGCCGCTTATATTCTGCACCGGCTTTTCTGTTGCGGCTTTTATCGTGTATTTTTTACGCAGAAAAAGCAAAAACAGCAGATTTTATGCTGTTATGGCATTTCTTATGCTGTTGCCGGTAGTTTTTGAACCTATAAACAAGATGTGGCACACGGGCGATTATATGGCGTTCCCGATGAGATACGGCTATATGACAACGCTTATGATGCTGACATTTGCGGCAGTCAAGCTTTCACACGCAAAGCCCGAAGACTATGCGGAAAAAAGCAAAAAAGGATATTTATCCGGTATACTTGCGGCAAGCGTTGCGTTTTTGGGGCTTACAATATTGTATTATTGCAATTTCAAAAACGGACTTGACTCTTATGTATCAACGTTATGGGGCAGTGCGGAATCTTTCTGTCTGTTGATTATTATTTTCTGCGGATTTACGGCACTGTATGTTGTCACGATGGCGTTCGGGGTTTTCAGGAAACTGACGTTCAGGTCGGTTGCGACAGTGCTGCCGATTATAGTTGTTGCAGAGTGCGTGTTCAATGCCAATGTATATATAGGTGCTGCGGCATACACACCGGTAAAGTATAACAATGCGATTGAGCTTGAGGGCAAGATTCCGCAGGATGACGATTTCTACAGGGTCAAACTTTCTCAGTGGCCTAAGAAATATTTTGACGCAAACCTTATAGGCGGACTTGGATATTCTACTATAGCACACTATACGTCGCTTACGTCAGAACACTATATGTACGCGATGAAGCGGCTCGGCTATTCGTCATACTGGATGGAAGTAACGGGAAACGGCGGCACGGCGCTGACTGATTCGGTAATGAATATAAAGTATTATGTGGAAAAGTTCAGCGCAAGAGAGCCGGTTATATACCGTGACAGAAATTATTCCATATACGAAAGCGATTACTATCTGCCGCTCGGTATTGTGACAGACAATGATCTGTCACAGTGTGAAGAACTCCCTGCCGCCGAACGTATGGTTATACAGGAGTATTTTGCAGGAAAACTGCTGAATACCGATAACGATCTGCTGTTCACAAAATATGAGCATACCGGTGAGAAGAATGTAAGATATACTTACCGCGACGGAATGTATTATTTCACACCTCAAAGTAATGTGCGGACAGCAACGCTCAGCTATAAACTGAAAATTGCCGATAAACAGTCGCTTTATTTCGATTGTTTTGATCTGGTGTCAAGAAATATAACGGAACATATAAACGGCTCGTTTGCAATATATGTAAACGGTATAAAACTTGATCTGTCCTTTCCAAACCAGGACAGCAACGGTTTGTTATATCTCGGAACTTTTGAGAACGAAAGTGTAAGCATTGATGTGGACGTCAACAACAGCACATACTGTTCTAGTTTCGGTATATTCGGACTATCGCTTGATAAGCTTGAAAAGGCTATAAGTACAACAAAAACCGCTGACCTTAAGGTTGACGGAAGAAAGATAAGCGGTACGGTGGAAGACGCAAAGGACGGACAGTGGCTGTTCCTTTCTGTTCCGTATGACAGCGGTTTTTCGGCAGCTGTAAACGGTCACAAGGCTGAGGTTTATCGCTGTATGACGGGATTTATGGCGTTAAAGCTTGAAGAGGGTCATAATGATATAGCACTGAGTTTCCTGCCAAAGGGGTTAAAGGAAGGCGTTTTGCTGACAATGGGCGGACTTGTTGCACTCGTGTTGTATATTATATTCCGTAAAAAGATTGAGGTTGTGTGCAACAGAGTTGACGGCGTGTACAGAATAGGAGTATATGTGCTTCTTTGCGGCGTACTGCTGATAGTTTATATACTGCCGTTTATTATTTCGGTGATCGGCAATGTATATTCGTTTATAAATAAATAATCTGAAAGGAAGTAACGGAAATGGATATCGGTGTATCGACTGCGTGCCTCTACCCGTTGGAAACGGAAAGAGCGCTTTATGAACTTGCCGAGCGTGGAATAAAGAATGTTGAGATATTCATAAACTCGGTCGATGAGCTTGAGGGACAAGTGCTAGTGGAGCTCAGAAGAATAATCGGTGAATACGGAATAAGCGTAAAGTCAATGCATCCGTTTTCGTCACCGATGGAAACGCTTTTTCTGTTCGGCGATTATCCCAGAAGAACAGAATACCTTATAGATATTTATAAGAGGTATTTTGAGGTGATGGCAGAGCTAGGTGCAAAAGTGTTTGTTCTGCACGGCGCTATGCTAAGTTCCAAAGTTCCGGATGAGAGATATATGGAGCGTTATCTGAGATTGTACCGAACGGCAAAGGAATTCGGTGTAACGGTAGCGCAGGAAAATATATGCTATTGTAAAAGCAGCAGTGTAAAGTTTATCGAGGATATGATCACACAACTAGGCGATGAAGTCAGGTTTGTGGTAGATCTAAAGCAGGCCAGAAGGAGCAATGTTGATCCGTTCAAACTGCTTGATATAATAGGTGATAGAGTTGTGCATCTGCACGTCAGCGACGGTGATGCAAGCTGTGATTGTCTGCCTATCGGAAAGGGAAGTTTTAATTTTAATTACCTGTTCAGAGAACTTGATAAAATAAAATACGACAATGCAATGATAGTGGAGCTGTATCGTGAAAATTACAAGAGTTACGATGAGCTGGCGCTATGTGCAAACAATATGCAGAAACTGTACGATAAATATAAAACGGGTGTATAATAGCAAAAAGGCTTGAAATAGGTCGGAAAATGTGTTAAAATACATAAAAACCAAGGAAAAGAGCGAAAGCGAGGAAGTTGTATGAAATGCCCCGAATGCGGATATGAGGACAGCAAGGTAATTGACAGCAGGCCTGCAGATAATAAAATTCGCAGAAGACGTGAATGCTTGTCGTGCAAATGCCGCTTTACTACCTATGAGATGGTTGAAACAATACCGCTTATGGTTGTGAAGAAAGACAATACTATAGAACCGTTTGATCGCGACAAGCTGATAAACAGACTGGCAAGGGCTACCGTTAAACGTCCGGTACAGATAGAAGACCTCGAAAAGATGGTCGAAGATATAGTACAGGAACTGAAAAACCAGTTCAGGCGTGAAGTAACTTCTGACGAAATAGGAGAACTTGTTCTGCGCAGACTGAAAGATATAGATAAAGTCGCTTATATAAGGTTTGCATCGGTGTACCGTGATTTTAATGATATTGACAGTTTTGTGAGGATCATATCCGAACTGAACGATGAAAAGTAATAGTTTTAATGCCATCTGCTGGCGCAGATGGCATTAAATTTAAAACAAAAAACTTGTAGGCTGAAACTTTCAACATTATTTTTAACAGCTGTTGATAACTAGATGTTGTGAGATTAAAACTGCATATTGTGATTGTTAACATTTTGCACAAGAGATGAATATAATGGTTTAAAACCATTTGTGCAAAATTAAAGTTAAAATATGTTGACAAAGCGCGAAAAGCGTGCTATAATAGACAAGCACTCAAACGAGAGGGCACTAAAACAGAGGGTACCGAAGAGAGCTTGAAACCGCTTGAACAGTGAGAATGAAGGCGATGGAAGGTACGGAATTGAACGGTAAAAACGGTTGGAATAAACGGCG
>JAGBHT010000010.1 GCA_017935365.1 Ruminiclostridium sp.
AGATAGTGTAAAATGTGTATAGGACTTCATACTCTACCTCCGTGCCTTTTGTTTTGTGGTAATTACATTTTACACGAAAGTGAGTATGATGTCCATATTTTTTAGTGTTGCACTTGATATTATAATCTACCGTAGCCCCAGTAAAATAGCCTCGGCACGGATACCGGGCGTGTGTGCACAAGGGCTTTGCACGATGCAAAGCCAACCAAGCATACACAGCCTTTCACGGGGAAAGGGGTTTTGGGGATAGGGATTGCAAATTACCATATTTTATAAAATGGACTTTTTCTACAAATTGTAAGACAAAAGTTGTATAAAGCTCTAAAAAATGCAAATACACAAATTCGTACACGAAAATTAATAATAATTTGTGCAAATTTTAATAAAAAACCTCTTGACAAAGTGCAAAAAGTGTGATATATTGTGTTTAGCACTCAGAGAGGTAGAGTGCTAGCAAAGAAAATTATTGAGTGCTAACGAGCCGGAAACAGCGGAACACCGCTGAAAGAAGGGGATAGGAACATGGAAAACCGTACACTCAGGATCCTTGAGGCGATCGTTGACGAATATATACGCACGGGCGAGGCGGTCGGCTCAAAGCTGATAGCTGAAAAGCTTGACAATGCGGTATCGAGCGCAACGATAAGAAATGAGATGGCGGCGCTTGAACAGCAGGGTTATCTTGAACACACACATACGAGTTCGGGACGACTTCCGACATATCAGGGACTGAGGCTTTATATAGAAAAGGTAATGTCACCCGCACAGTTACCAGATGAAGAAAAAGAAGAGATCGACCGTATATTTGACAATATCGGCGGAGCGACAGACGATGAGATAATCGACAATGCGTCAAGGGCGCTTGCGGATATCACAAAATGCGCGATAGTTTCTACCAACACCGTAAACAAGTTTTCGGTCATAACAAAGGTAGACGTTATACCGACCGGTAAAAGAATGTACGTTCTGCTTCTGATAACTTCAGAAGGCAACATCAGAAACAGGGTCTGCCGATTGAGCTTTGATCTTACAAACGAGCAGATGGATTTTTTCACGCAGTTTGTTAACGAAAACCTCAAAGGCGTAAATCTTGATGAGCTTTCGGATGAATACATCGAAAAGCTGACGCAGGCAATGGGCGGATATATGATGACGTTATCACCACTGTTAAAGGCGGTAGTTGATATATCAGCCGAGATGCAGCAACAGGTAGAATTCAGCGGTGAAAAAAATCTGCTGACCTGTTCGGATTTCTCAAACACTCAGATAGCAACGATACTTGACGGCAAGAACGAGCTTTGCAGATGGCTTGACGATACGTTCTCAGGCATACAGATAAAGTTCGGAGCCGAAAGTGATACATTTGCCGTTACAAATTCCAGTCTGATAGCGGCAAGCTTCAACAAGGACGGACGAAAGGCAGGTTCTTTCGGAGTTATAGGCCCTGTAAGACTGGACTACAAGAAGCTTATTCCTTATATTGAATATTTCTCGTCAAAGGTTACCGACGCTTTGTCGGGAGGCAACGAGGAAGAAGAAAAGAACAATGAAAAGGAGGCGGATTCAGTTTGAGTAAGAAAGAAAAGGAAACCAAGGAAGAAACTCAGCAGACCGCAGACACAGCCACTGAAGAAGTAGCTGAAAAGACCGAAGAGGTGACAGAAGAAAAGGCTGAAACAAAAGCCGAAGAGATCAAGGTAGATCCAAAGGATCTTGAAATTGCCGACCTTAAGGATAAGTTACTGAGAACCATGGCGGAATTCGACAACTACAGAAAACGTACCGCCAAGGAAAGAATGGAACTTTCCCCCGAAATCACGGCAAGAAACTTAACGGAGTTTTTACCCGTTATGGATAATCTCGACAGAGCGCTTGCGGCGGAGTGTAAAGACCCCGACTACAAGAAGGGCGTTGAGATGATACACGAGAGCTTTGTTACGGCTCTTCAGAACTTAGGCGTTGAAACGATCGAATCGGACGGCGTACAGTTCAATCCTTCGTATCATCAGGCTGTACAGCAGGTTGAGGACGACAGCAAGGAAGAGGGCACTATAGCCGCCACATTCCAGAAAGGCTATAAGATCGGAGAGAAGGTTCTTCGTTTTGCGATGGTAGCAGTCGTAAAGTAAAAAAGCAATCAAATGGGTCAAACCCCGGAAAATAAAGGGTTCTGTATGAACCTTACAGCAAGGAGATAATTATCATGGGAAAAATAATAGGTATTGACTTAGGTACAACAAATTCATGTGTAGCAGTTATCGAAGGTGGCGAGCCTACTGTTATCACAAACAGCGAAGGCGCAAGAACAACTCCTTCAGTTGTTGCTTTCACAAAGGACGGTGAGCGTCTTGTAGGTCAGCTCGCTAAGAACCAGGCAGTCACAAACCCCGACAGAACGGTTATTTCGATCAAACGTCACATGGGTAGCGACTACAAGGTAGACATTGACGGCAAGAAGTACACACCTCAGGAGATCTCGGCTATGATCCTTCAGAAGCTGAAGACAGAGGCTGAGGGTTACCTCGGCGAAAAGGTAACAGACGCAGTTATCACTGTTCCTGCTTACTTCACAGACTCACAGCGTCAGGCTACAAAGGACGCAGGTCAGATCGCAGGTCTTAACGTTCAGCGTATCATCAACGAGCCTACAGCCGCAGCTTTAGCTTACGGTATCGATAAGGAAAACGAGCAGAAGATCGTTGTATACGACCTCGGCGGCGGTACATTCGATGTATCCGTAATCGAGATCGGCGACGGCGTTCAGGAAGTTCTCGCTACAGCAGGTAACAACCACTTAGGCGGCGATGACTTCGACCAGAGACTTATCGACTACTTTGTAGCAGAGTTCAAGAAGAGCGACGGTATCGACCTCAAGAACGATAAGTTCGCTATGCAGAGATTAAAGGATGAAGCAGAAAAGGCTAAGATCGCGCTTTCAAATGCTCCTTCCGTAAACGTAAATATTCCTTATATCACAGCGGACGCTACAGGTCCTAAGCACTTAAACGTTCAGCTCACAAGAGCTAAGTTCAACGAGCTGACAGCTGACCTTGTAGAAGCAACAATGGGACCCTTCAAGCAGGCAATCAGCGATTCAGGCCTTTCAATGAACGAGATCGACAAGGTACTGTTAGTCGGCGGTTCTACAAGAATCCCCGCAGTTCAGGAAGCTGTAAAGAAGTACACAGGCAAGGAACCCTTCAAGGGTATCAACCCCGATGAGTGTGTTGCTATGGGTGCCGCTCTCCAGGGTGGTGTTCTCAACAAGGAAGTAACAGGTCTGTTACTGCTCGATGTAACTCCTCTGTCACTCGGTATCGAAACAGCAGGCGGTGTCTGCACAAGAATGATCGAGAGAAATAAGACCATTCCTACAAAGCACAGCCAGATATTCTCAACTTATTCAGATAACCAGCCCTCAGTTGATATCAACATCTTACAGGGTGAACGTGAATTTGCCAAGGATAACAAGTCTATCGGTATGTTCAGACTTGATGGTATTGCTCCCGCTCCCCGTGGTATCCCCCAGATCGAAGTAACATTCGATATCGATGCAAACGGTATCGTAAACGTATCTGCAAAGGATCTCGGCACAGGCAAGGAACAGCACATCAGTATCACTGCTTCAACAAATATGAGCAAGGACGATATCGATAAGGCTGTTAAGGAAGCCGAAGCATTCGCCGCTGAGGATAAGAAGAAGAAGGAAGAGGTTGAAGCTCGTAACGCCGCTGACCAGATGGTTTACCAGACTGAAAAGTCAATGAACGAATTCGGCGACAAGGTTACACAGGCTGATAAGGATTCCGTAAATCCCAAGCTTGACGCTCTTAAGGAAGCTCTCAAGGGTACAGACGTTGAGGCTATCAAGAAGGCTCAGGAAGAGCTCCAGACAGCATTCTACGCAGTAGCTGAGAGAATATACAAGGAGCAGGGCGCAGCAGCTCAGCAGGCAGGCGCAGCTCAGACAGACGTTCAGGGCGAAGGCACAAATGCCGCAGGCGGTTCTGATGATAATGTGGTTGACGCTGATTACACAGACGCTAACTAATCAATAACATTGCGTATGAGCCGGGAACTCTCGGCTCATATTGCTGATTTTGCAATACTTTAAAACACGGCAGATAATTCTGTCGGGAAGGTAAGATCATTATGGCAGAAAAAAGAGATTATTATGAAGTGCTCGGTTTGCAGAAAGGTGCGACCGATGATGAAATAAAGAAAGCCTACCGTAAGCTTGCCAAGCAGTATCACCCCGACCTGAATCCCGATAATCCTGAGGCTGAAGCCAAGTTCAAGGAGATAAACGAGGCAAACGACGTTCTCTCCGACCCGCAGAAGCGTGCAAAGTATGACCAGTTCGGTCATGCAGGTGTAGACCCGTCTTACGGCGGCGGTGCAGGCGGATTCGGCGGCGGATTCGGCGGATTTTCAGGCGGCTTTTCATCGGCAGACGGCATAGACCTCGGCGATATATTCGATTCGATATTCGGCGGTGGCGGCGGAGGACAGCGTTCCAACCCCAATGCGCCGAGACAGGGTTCTGATATAGCAATAAGCCTTGATATAAGCTTTATGGAAGCGTGCAAAGGTCTGTCACACGAGGTTGAGATAAACCGTGCCGAAACCTGTGACAGCTGTCACGGCTCAGGTGCAAAGGCAGGCACTACTCCCAAGACTTGTCCCGACTGTCACGGTAGCGGTCAGGTAAGAGTACAGCAGAGAAGTATGTTCGGTATGATGTCCTCTACACGTCCGTGCTCACGTTGCGGCGGTAAGGGCAAGATAATAGAAACTCCCTGTCCCACCTGTAACGGTCAGGGCAGAGTACAACGCCGCAAGAAGGTCGTTATCAATGTACCCGCCGGTATAGACAACGGTCAGACGCTCTGTGTAAGAGGCGAGGGTAACTGCGGCACAAACGGCGGACCCAAGGGCGACCTCAATGTCCGTATCACGGTACGCAAAGACCCGATATTTGAACGTAAGGGCTTTGACGTATGGTGCGAGATACCGATAACATATTCACAGGCAGTCCTCGGTGACGAGCTTACAGTGCCGACAATAGACGGTAATGTCAAGTACAGCATACCCGAGGGTACACAGCCGGGTACTGTTTTCAGGCTGAGAGGCAAGGGCATAAAGAGGCTCCAGCGTGAAGGCAGGGGCGACCAGATGGTAAGGGTAGTTATCGAAGTACCCAAGAAGCTGAACAAGAAGCAGAAGGACGCTTTGCAGAACTTCGAAAAGGAGCTTACTCCGTCAAATTACGAAAAGCGCACAAGCTTCTTTGATAAGATAAAGAAGTTCGGCGACGACCTGAAGAAGAATTTCCAGTAATAGATATAAGCTGTCATGCGGCAAAACGTGTGACGGCTTTTTGCTTTTCAATAGCCAAAAGATGAGAACATAAAAATGTGTTGGGAAAATCCGCTTGCTTGTCATTTTATCCCGGACACGGACATATAATTCTTCAGATGAAACAAGCGAGGAGGATTATTTATGTTCGTGATGACTATGACCAAGCGTAAGCTTATCCGTGCGGTCATGTTTATTTTAGTGCTGGTTACAGGTATTGCTATCGGGGTGTTTGCTATACTTTCGTCAATTGATACCGGGGCTGAAAATATCAGACTGCCGATATACAATGTAAAGCGTACCGACAATAAAATCAGCATTACGTTTGACTGTGCGTGGGGCAACAGCAATACCGACAAACTGATTTCGATATTATCCGAAGCCGATGTGAAAGCCACATTCTTTGTTACGGGAGAGTTTGCGGACAAATATGCCGATGATATAAAGAAGCTCAGCGACGTAGGCCACGAGATAGCAAACCACAGCGATAAGCACCCGCATATCAAGGGTATGAACGTAAACGACCTCATAGCCGATACAAAGGAATGCTCACGCAAGATAAAGATGATAACGGGAAACGCCCCAACGCTTTACCGTGCGCCCTACGGCGAATATGACGACAAGGCTGTGACTACGCTTTTCGGTATGGGAATGAACGTTATCCAGTGGAACAAGGACAGCATAGACTGGGATAAGCCGACACCGGAAACTATAATAGAGCGCACCACAAAGAATATTTCAGGCGGTTCGATATTGCTTTTCCACAACGACCTTGAAAACACCACTCAGGCACTGCCGACAGTGCTGAAAAGCCTTAAGGATCAGGGTTTTGAGTTTTGTACGGTGAGCGAACTGTTGCTTGAGGGCGATTATACGATCGATTCAAACGGTATGATGATACCTAAGAGCGATTCAAAGCAGACGGTAAATCAGATAGTTTTCAGTGATAATGATGAAGCTAACACTGCGTTTGAAACGCTTGCCGAAAAGCTGAGTATAAGTGATATTGACGCATTGCAGAGCAAGGATATTTCGATAGAAACCGCTCAGAAATTAGCATCATATCTGACTTCCGAACAGATAGCGGCGCTCAGGGCTTTGCCCGAAGAAAGCCTGTACAGCGGCTTTGAAAAGCTGAAAGAGGCGGTCTATGCCCGTGACGTCGCAGTACCGGGAGATTCGACCGAGCCGATAATAAAGGATTAAAAGATAAGTGTACCGCACAGCTGAAAAACGCTGTGCGGTTTTTGCGTTACAGTTGACCGACAGTTAAAAATCGTGTAATATAATATAAGAAATGTTATATCGGAGGAGTTTTAATATGAAAGCCTTACTGATAGTAAATCCCGTTTCGGGAAAGAAAAGAATAAATAACGAGCTTGTAAACATAATCAGCCGTCTTGAAAAGGGCGGTTATGTAACTAACGTTCACGTCACTGTCAGACGTGGTGACGCTACCGAAACCGCAAGAATCCACGGCGGCGAATATGATGTGATTGTCTGCTGCGGCGGCGATGGTACGCTCAGCGAAACGGTAAACGGAATGATAGTGGGCGGTCATAAGACTAAGATTGGCTATATACCGTCAGGTACAACCAACGACTTTGCAAACGGTATAGGTCTGTCGTCCGATGTCATAAAGGCGGCGGACGATATAGTTTACGGCAAGCCCAAAGCCTTTGACATAGGCAGATTCAACGAGCGTGAGTTTATGTATATCGCATCATTCGGCGCATTTACGCAAAGCTCTTACGGCACGCCGCAGAACCTGAAAAACACATTCGGGCATTTTGCGTATATCTTAAGCGGAATAAAGGAGCTTGCCGAGATAAAGCCGTATCATATGAGCGTTTACGATGCGGAGGGAATATTGCATGAGGGGGACTATATCTTCGGTGCGGCTTGCAACGCAACCTCTGTCGGCGGAATAATCAAGCTTGACAAGAACCTTGTGGATCTGAGCGACGGCGTGTTTGAGGTAATGCTTGTGCGCTGTCCGAAAACGCCTGTGCAGATAAGCCTTATGGCTAAGGCTCTGCTGAATGGTAATTATGATAACGAATTTCTCGATTTTTTCCATACAAAACGACTTGATGTCCGGTGTGACGAGACTCTGCCGTGGTCGCTTGACGGTGAAGAGGCAGACGGCGGGAACGATACTCAGATTGAGGTACTTCACGAAGCGGCAAATATTATTCTGCCGCCCGACAGCGGAGCTGTGACGATATGATAAGATATATACACGAGCCGACCGACCTACAGTGCGGTCAGGCTGTGCTTGCTATGGTACTCGGAAAGACGGTAGAAGAGATAGTGACATTTCTTGGCAATGACCGTGAAACCACCCTTGCCGAGATGAAGAGGACTTTCAGAGAGTACGGCGTGGAAATTTCCGATGAGCGTGTTGCGGTGCAGAAAAAGGAACAGTTACCTCCGCTTTGTCTGCTCAGCCTTGAAACGCCCCGTTGCTGGCACTGGTCGCTGTATGCAGACGGCACATTCTATGACCCCGAACACGGCGTTATGAGCGATTTTCCTGCGGCAAACAGAAAATATTATTGGAAGTTGGAAAAACAGGCCGTTTTATTGGACATTGAAGATGCTACAATATAAACATAATGAGGGAGCGAAAAGCTCCGGACAATAATCACATTCTTTCGTTTCGCAGTCATCGGCTACGGTGACTGCAAATCAAAAATTATCATCAGTCCGTTTTATGGGACACTAAAGATGCTAAAATATAACCATAACGAGGGAGCAACTGCTCCGAAACATAGTTTTACCTTCCTTATCTTTCTGCAACGGCAGTGACACTTTTACCGCCGTTGCCACGACAAATAGCATTCTATCTATATGGAATGTTGAAAATAAAACCGATATTTATCCTCTTTCACTCTTCAGTGTATGACTGTCTTAGGTTTCCCTGATTGTTTCAGACTTGCCCGGAATATCGGTATCGGTTGTTCCGGGCGAGTCTGTGATAATGAAAATTACATTTCAAGTCCGTTTTATGGAACACTGACAATGCTATTATATAAACATAACGAGAGAGCGAAAAGCTCCGTTCATTTTAACCTTCCTTTCTATACGGCAGTCTTCATAAACACAGACTGCCAACCAAAATTTACAGTCCGCTGTGGCGGATATGAACGTTAAAGGCTGATGGCGTGACAACCCATCGTGAAAGGTCTTTATCTGTTCACTGTTTACATAGTTCTGTGCTGTTTTCCTCTTTTTTCGGCACAGAGGTATTCTCCTTTTTAACTTCCCGTATCATATCATACGGATAGTATGAATACGGGAGCGGAAAATCTGCCATCCGGACAAGTTCCTGATGAGCGTTTTCAATAGATTTTTTCATAGTTTTTCATGTTTTGTATTCCTTTTTTTGTATGAATTTTGGTGAACAGGCTTACCCTTATCGGCAAACCTGTTTATCTTTTATTACAAGCCTATTACAAAAAATGTCCTTTTTATGGTACAAAATGTATGATATACTACAGATAACACATAAGAAACTCCTTTCTTTTGTGTTTTCCTTATTTCCTTATTCTGAGATGACAGCCTGCTGTTTTATACAGTGGGCTGTCATTGTTTTTAATATAATATAAGATGAGCGTTTTGTGATATCCGGGCTAAAGTCTTGATTATTACGACAAATTGTGCTATACTAAATTCGATTATAAACAACTTCCGCTTAAATGCGGTAGCAAGGATGTGTCGTATTGAACAAGGATAAAGAAAAATACAAACGTACCGCTCTTATAGTAGACGCTCTGGTACTTCTTACATGGGAAACCTCTACTTTCGGCATTATATGGCTGAATTACTATAACAGCGAGATGGCTTTCAGCTTCTTCAGAAAAGGAAACTGGCTGTTATTCGGACTGTACTTTGCCATTCTCTATGTATTCTCAAGGATATATAAGGGACTTAAAATCGGCTCGCATAAAACAACGGATATAATAGTGTCGCAGATACTCGCAACGCTCTGTACAAACTTTATAACCTATATCCAGATATGCCTTATATCGCGCTCCATGCTCGACCCGCGTCCGCTTCTTGTCGGTACGCTGTATCAGGCGGTGGTTATCGCTCTGTGGGCGTTTGTGAGCGGAAAGATATTCCGTGCGCTGTACCCGGCTAAGAATGTGATAATGATATACGGACTTGAACAGCCTGCAAGAATGCTTGTCGAAAAGATGAGCAAGCGCCGCGACAAATACAATATCACACGCATGATGAATGTCTCCGAGGGCTTTGAGGCTATTACCGCAGAGATACCGAAATATGACGGCGTAGTTATCTGCGATACCCCCAACGAGATCAGGAACGATATACTGAAATTCTGCTTCAAGACCTCTGTCAGAACCTATCTTGTGCCTAAGATAAGCGATATTATCGTAAGAGGCGGAGATAATATGGAGCTGTTTGACACTCCGCTTATTATCTCGAAAAATTACGGACTTGGCATAGAACAGCGTTTTTTCAAGCGTTGCTTTGACATTCTTCTTTCGTCTATCGGTATTATAATAGCGTCACCGTTTATGCTGATAACAGCAATAGCAATAAAGCTCTGCGATCACGGTCCCGTGCTGTATAAGCAGGTGCGCCTTACTAAGGACGGTAAGGAATTTAAGCTTCTGAAATTCAGAAGCATGGTTGTAAATGCCGAAAGTGACGGCGTTGCAAGACTTGCAAGCGACGGCGACAAGCGAGTAACTCCTGTAGGTAAGTTCATAAGAAAAGTAAGACTTGATGAACTGCCTCAGCTGTTCAATATCTTCAAGGGCGATATGTCGGTAGTAGGCCCTCGTCCCGAACGTCCCGAAATCAGCCGTGAGTATGAAAAGGAAATGCCCGAATTTGCGTTCCGCCTTAAAGTCAAGGCAGGACTTACAGGTAATGCACAGGTAGTCGGTAAGTATAACACGACCCCATATGATAAGCTGAAGCTTGATCTTATGTATATCGAAAAGTATACGCTTGCCAAGGATATTCTGCTTATTCTTAAAACCGTCAAGATTATCTTTATGCCCGAAGAAAGCACAGAGGGTATAAAGGAAGGATATATAACTCCCCTGCAAAAAGGTGAGGATACGCAAAGCAAGGAAGGACACGACGACAATGGAAACATTCAGTAATCTTATCGACCTCGATTCATATTCACCCGATGAGTGGAATATGATAGTTGAGCTGGCTCAGCAGATTCAGAAGAATCCTGCGCTTTACCGCTCAAGATGTAGCGGAAAGATAATGGCAACTCTGTTCTATGAACCGTCTACAAGAACACAGATGAGCTTTCAGACTGCTATGCTCAGGCTCGGCGGTACGATAATAGGATTTGACAACCCGTCAACATCTTCTGTTTCCAAAGGCGAGAATATAAAGGATACAACAAAGATCGTAAGCAGTTATGCGGATATACTTGTGATGAGAAATCCGTATGAGGGCAGTGCAAAGGCGGCGGCTCTCACAGCCGATTGCCCCGTTATAAACGCAGGCGACGGCGGACACCTGCACCCGACACAGACGCTCACCGATATGCTGACGCTCAAAAACGAAAAGGGCAGACTGGATCATCTGAAAATAGGTCTTTGCGGCGACTTACGTTATGGCAGGACGGTACACTCACAGCTCAAGGCGCTGTCACGCTATGAGGGCAACGAGTTTATCCTGATCTCAACTCCTGAGCTTGCTCTGCCGTCATATATCAAGGACGTGCTTAATGCAAGAGGCTGTACTTATAAAGAGATCTATTCGCTTGACGAGGCTATAACCGAGGAATCACTCGATATGCTGTATATGACAAGAATACAGAAAGAGCGTTTTGCAAGCGAGGAAGAATACAACAAGCAGAAAGACGTATTCCGTCTTGACACCGAAAAGATGAAGAAAGCTCCGAAAGATATGATCGTTATGCACCCGCTCCCAAGAGTAGACGAGATAGCAATGGACGTGGACGACGATCCGAGAGCCATGTATTTCACACAGGCGAAGAACGGAATGTTCGTGCGTATGGCACTTATCATATCTGTGCTTGAGGGCAGGCTCGGTGCACCGAAACTGCTTACAGGCACTGTAAAGAACGATGTACAGTGCACCAACCCCAAGTGCATTACAAAGACAGAGCATTATCTCCCTCACAGCTATAAGGTGCAGGGCGATATCTGCGAATGTGAATACTGTGACGAGCGCATACTGCTCGACTGAACAAGAGGAAATATATGATAGACTTTTCAACTAAAAAGAGAATTGTTATAAAGGTAGGCACAAGCACACTTGCGCATAACACAGGAAATCTGAATATCAGACGTGTATCAAAGCTAGTGGAAGTAATGTCGGATATCAAGAATTCCGGCAAGGACGTGATATTTGTTACATCGGGCGCTCAGGGTGTGGGTGCGGCAAAGGCAGGACTTCACTCAAAGCCTACTGAAATGCCCAAGAAGCAGGCTTGCGCCGCTATAGGTCAGTGCGAGCTTATGCACATATATGACCGTGAATTTGCAAACTACAATCACACGGTAGCGCAGGTGCTCCTTACCCGTGACGTAATCAGCAACAAGACAAGAAAAGAGAACGTTACAAACACTTTCAGCACGCTCCTTGATATGGGAATAGTGCCGATAATCAACGCAAATGATACGGTTTCGATAAAAGAACTTGACTTTGACGAGAATGATACACTGTCGGCAATCGTTGCGGCACTGTGCGGTGCGGATCTGCTGGTTATCCTTACCGATGTTGACGGACTGTATGACAAGAACCCCAAGCTCCCTGGAGCAAAGCTTATCCCTGAGGTAAAGCAGATAACGAGCGAGATGATAAGCTCGGCAAAGGATAAGGGCAGTGAGTTTGCTAGCGGCGGTATGATAACAAAGCTTGAAGCGGCTACCATCGCAAAGGAACACGGCATACCGACTGTAATAATAAACGGTCAGCGCCCCGAGATCCTTTACGACCTGTTTGACAATAAGGCTGTCTGCACGGTATTTACGACAGACGAGGACTGAAAGGATAAATATGAGCTACATAGACGAACTCGGAACAAAGGCAAAGGCGGCGGCTAAGCAGTCTGCTATGCTGTCACAGTCGCTGAAGAATGATATCCTCGGCACTATTGCCGCAATGCTTGAAGAAAACAGAGAAGAGATAAAAAAGGCAAACGAGCTTGATATAACCGTGGCGCACGAAAACAATATGGCGGCGGCAATGGTAGACCGCCTTACACTTACCGACGCAAGAATTGACAGTATGGCTGAGGGCGTAAGACAGGTTGCGGCATTGCCCGATCCTGTGGGAAAAATTCTCGGCGGCAATACCTTACCAAACGGTCTTACCGTAATAAAAAAATCCGTACCGCTCGGCGTTATCGGAATAATTTTCGAGTCACGTCCCAATGTTACGGTAGACGCGGGTTGCCTTTGCCTTAAAGCGGGCAATACGGTAATTCTGCGCGGCGGAAGCGATGCGATAAATTCAAACAAGTGCCTTGTAAATATCATGAGAGCGGCGGCAGAAAAGTACGACGTTACTCCCGATATCGTACAGCTTGTTGAAGATACTTCAAGAGATACCGCAACCGAGCTTATGAAAGCCAACGAATACGTTGACGTGCTTATACCGAGAGGCGGCGGAGGACTTATAAACGCTGTCATAAAGAATGCCACCGTTCCGGTAATACAGACAGGCGAGGGCAACTGCCACGTTTATGTTGACCGCTTTGCTGATATCGATATGGCAGTTGATATAGTTGACAATGCAAAGACACAGCGCCCGTCCGTATGCAACGCTATCGAAAATGTACTAGTACATAAGAATATAGCGGAGGGCTTTTTAAAGAAGCTTGCGGAAAAGTGGAACGGCAAGGTCGCTTTTGTGGGCGATGAAGCCAGCAGTGCGTATATCACACTTGAAAAGATAGCCGATGACGAGGATTACCGCAGAGAGTTCCTTGATCTGAAGATCGCTGTAAAGATAGTTGATGATATAGATGAGGCTATAGCGCATATCAACCGTTTCGGAACAGGTCACAGCGAGTGCATAGTGACCGAATATCTGCGTAATGCCGAGAAGTTCCAGCGTGAGATCGACGCGGCGGCTGTATATGTAAATGCCAGCACACGCTTTACAGACGGCTTTGAGTTCGGACTGGGAGCGGAGATCGGCATATCCACACAGAAGCTTCACGTCAGAGGTCCTATGGGACTTGAGGCACTTACAACGTTCAAATATCTTGTCAACGGAAACGGTCAGATAAGAGGCTAGGAGGAACGCTTATAAATGGCAAAAAAGAGGAATAAAAACAAAAATCATATAGAAGCAAAGAGTGAGAACAAGGTCCTGCACGGACTTGCGGGTTCGCTTGAAGAGGCTTTTTCCGAAGATGTAAGCGAAATAGAGCAGGACGAGGTCATCGTTGTCGATGTTCCGGAACGCAAGCATAAGGGTGTTGCAAAGAAGGTCGCTTATTTCGTTGTCGGACTGCTGGTTATTGTATTTGCGGTCGTTGGCGTTGTCAACACCGTGATAGCGGCAAGCGGCGCAATAAACCGAATAGCAAATCAGACCGACCTCAAGGAAGAGTTTGCACTCTATCTCTATCCGATAGTAGCGACCGACCCGCCCAGCTTTGAGGACGCGTCAACGCTTACCCAGTCTACCATAATCAAGGCGGCTATATCGAGAATACTGCTTACCGGCGATACTTCAAACTATGAGACCGACACGGGCGTAATGTATATACCCGAATTTGACGTTGAAACAGCGGCAAAAAATATCTTCGGCAATAGTATAGAGGTCACACATCAGACGGTAGGCCATGTTCGGGATCTGGCAACATATAACTCCGAGAAGAAGGTTTATATTGTGGCAGATACAAACCGTGTGCCGAACTACTATCCGCAGGTTTCTAAGATAGAAAATGTCGGCGAAACGTATACGCTGACGGTAGACTATTATCCGCCTACGGTTTCTATCCCCGGACTTGTGACAGAGCACGTTTCAAGTAAGTCTATGACCTACGTTATCACAAAGAGCGGAGATAAGAAGACTATTACTTCTATCGCACTTGATAAGGTATCAAGGGAAGACGGCTAAGCGGGATATAGGTTGACTTTTATACGGAAGTTTTTGAATTACGGTAATCGTCGCTGAAAACAGTTTCTGTGCCGACAAGGTGTTAATAATTTCGTGGGTTTATCAGTGCAACTGCACTATCACTGACTATCAAAAAGAACGCTACTATCCTAAGATATCTGTATTAAAATGGGACTAAGTGAGCGTCAGCGACTCGCTTACACAAACTTTTCAAATCCGGTCGTTTGTGTGTCTTATAGCTAACACCCTTAGCGGGGTACGGGTGTGGGTAAGGAAAGAGGGAGCCACGAGGGAGAAAACCTAAGGGACAGGGATAGGGGCTGCTAAGTCCCTCTCCCTGATCCCTTTGGTTGTCTTCCTCTTTCATAGCAGTAAGTGTATTAATTTGAATAGCGAAACCGAGAAGTGCTGTCCGACAAATAGCACTATCGGTAGCTTGCTATCGTAGCCAAAGCTGAATGATATAACAGAAGTATATCAAATTAAAGACTTTTCCTACGCTCCGCCAAGATGTAATCTTGCATAATTTTTCCTTACCTCTTTTGTAACAAATAACGATTATTCAAAACCCTCTTGTCATTTGCTTGACAAAGAGGGTTTTTCCGTATATAATCAATTTAGCCGTTTAAAGTAACGTAACTTGAAAGCGATAACACTTTAAACGGTCATAATTATTTTAGTTTAATTTTATTTGTAAGGGGACAGAAAATGATATTAGCGATACTCATTCTGTACATTCTGTCGGTAGTCGGCATAGGCATATACTGCCGTAAAAAGACTTCCACAGTAAATGACTTCGTGCTCGGCGGCAGAAGCGTCGGACCGTGGTTCACGGCTTTTGCGTATGGTACATCTTATTTTTCAGCCGTTATCTTTGTAGGCTATGCAGGTAAATTCGGCTGGAACTTCGGACTTGCTTCAACCTGGATAGGTATAGGAAACGCAATACTCGGTTCACTTCTGCCGTGGCTTATCTTAGGCAGACGTACAAGAGTTATGTCAAAGCACCTCGAATCTGCCACAATGCCCGAATTTTTCGGCAAGCGCTTCAACAGTAAGGCAATGAAGATAATCTCTGCGGTTATCGTATTCGTATTCCTTATCCCGTATACGGCAAGTGTTTACAACGGTCTGTCCAGACTGTTCGGCATGGCGTTCAACATTGATTATTCGTTCTGCGTTATCGGTATGGCAGTGATCACCGCCGTATACGTTATTGTCGGCGGCTATAAGGCTACAGCGCTCAACGACTTCATACAGGGCATTATAATGCTTATCGGTATCGTTGCGGTAATTGCGGCTACTCTTGCGTCAAAAGGCGGTTTCAGCGAGGCAGTAAATCAACTGTCGCATATCAGCACAGAGGGTACCGCTTCACCCAATCTCAGCGGCGGATTTGTTTCGTTCTTCGGACCTGATCCGATAAACCTGTTCGGTGTAATTATTCTCACATCGCTCGGAACATGGGGACTTCCTCAGATGGTACATAAGTTCTACACGATAAAGGACGAGCGTTCTATCAGAACAGGCACGATAGTATCAACGATCTTTGCGCTTGTAGTTGCCGGCGGAAGCTATTTCCTCGGCGGTTTCGGAAGAATATTCGTATCTGATGAAGAGTTTGCACAGATAGGCTCGGACGGAATTATCCCCAAGATGCTCGAATCTCTTCCCGAAATACTTATAGGTATAGTTGTTATCCTTGTTCTTTCCGCATCAATGTCAACGCTTTCATCGCTTGTACTTACATCAAGCTCAACGCTGACGCTTGACCTTATAAATCCGCTTTGCAAGAACAAGCTTGATGAAAAGAAGTCGCTTATAGTAATGCGCGCGTTTATAGCGGTTTTCCTTGCAATATCGGTTATAATCGCTCTCAACAAGAACGCCCTTATATCAGACCTTATGGGCTATTCGTGGGGTGCGCTTGCGGGTGCATTCTTAGCGCCGTTTATGTACGGACTTTTCTGGAAGGGCGTTACCAAGATAAGCGTATATGTAAGCTTCGGCGTCGGCGTTATCGGCACTGTACTGCACATGATAATCAAGCCTACAGGTACGATACTCGGCTTCAATGTTGCATCTCCCGTAAACTTCGGTATGTTCCTGATGGTTGCAGGACTTGTTCTTGTTCCGCTTGTGAGCCTTGTTACGCCTAAGATGAAAAAGCTTGAGCTTGACGAGATATTCGCCTGCTACAAGCAGAAAGCTGAGGTAGAAGTAACCGAGGCTATACCCGATGCAGATAAGCTGAAATAATCACGGCAAATAGCAGTCACCGCAGTGGAAACACTGCGGTGTTTTTTGTGTTTGCGGTTGCGCTGTTGCCGGAAATAAAAAATATCGGTTTAAAACGGAAACTGATTGCAAAATTCGCATTTTTGTAGTATAATCACAGTTACAAATATAAAGCAAAGGAACAAAACTATGGAGGAACTCGAAAAATATCTTTTATCATTCAAACCGTGGGTGAGCATTGCCGTACTGATCGCAGGTATAGTTATATGGAAACTGATAAAACACTTCACCAAGGGCAAGATAAGAGATCATAAGCGCATAAAGATAAAAGAGGGCAGTATTCAGATTGCGGTGAACATCACCAAGTACATAATCGCCCTGCTTGTAATAATAATGATACTTCAGATAAACGGCGTGAATGTCAGCGCTATGGCGACAGGTCTCGGAATAGCCGGCGTTATGGTCGGCTTTGCGCTACAGGACCTGCTCAAGGATCTGATAATGGGTGCCGGTATCGTGTGGGATGAATTTTTCACTGTCGGCGACTATGTGAAGTACAAGCAGTACGAGGGAGTGGTACATCAGTTCAACCTTAAAACCACCAAGATACTCGATGTGAATACCGGCAGTATGATAGTAGTCAGCAACAGAAACTTAAGTGAGATCGAGTTGATCTCCGACTGGTGCGATGTCAATATTCCTGCGTCATACGAGATCCCTGCCGAGCGTATGCGTGAGATATGCAGAGAGATAGCGGACAGATGTTGCGCTATCCCGAATGTAAAGAGCTGTGATTTTCTCGGCACGGATAAGTTTGATAATTCAAACATTCAGTACCGTATAAGAATACACTGCAAGGAAGATATGAAAAATCCTGTACGCAGAGCGGCGCTCGGAGTTATCCAGGATGTATATGCCGGAAAAGGTCTTACTGTACCGTATGAACAGCTTGATGTGCATTTTGACAAGAGAGGTATTGAATAATGCTGAATTTGAGAAAAGGCTTTTCGGTCACGTTTGCTGATAAGCTGAACGAAGGTTATAAATCAGACGGAAAATCCATTACCGCAAACGTATCAGCGGAAAAAACTCTGCCGTTGCTTGAACAATTCATAAAACTGCATGAAGATGAAAAATTGTTCTTCGTTCTTGAACTCCCCACTCCCGAAACCGCCGAGCCAAAAGATGAAAACGGAAATATCACCGCATTCCATAAGGATATATATTATCTTGACGACTGCTCGCCTGCCATGATAAGAGATGTGCTTGATATCGTGGGAGAAATACTGCTTGACGATGGAATATCGCAGTTCGGCGTCGGCTCGCATATCACAAATGATGAAATGATGATCTGCAAGTACAACATTGTTAATCTGTACCGCAACGATGAACAAAGCAGGCTTTATGACGGCTTTTTTGAAAACATCGGCATAGATAAGACGGACAACCTTGTTACCGCGTGGAATATGATCACTTCCGAAACTCCGGGCGAATGCACCATGTGTGAAAAGGACGGAAGAACCGTCTACGACATTCCCTCGGTATTCGCAGAGCTCGGAATGTATATGGCTGAAAGGCGCGAGGTATAAGACATTCACCGTATACAAAAATAAGCATATAATACTAAAAAAGCGGCAGAATGTACGGTGGCTCTGCCCGTGAATTGCCGTACATGGCTTTACCTGCCGCTTTTTTGACTGACGAAAGCAGTACAGGCTGTCATTTTTACATAAATATTGCGAGAAATTTGCATATGCATTGCAGAAAATCCGTCAAATCAAAGAATAAACGCCTTGAAATGAATTGGTTTAGCTCAAAAATGCAGTATGACAGATTGTATCATTCATACGTCAAAATGATACAAAACACCGCAAATTTGATGATTTCAAGCAAAAATCAGGAAAAACAAGCACATAAAGCAAGAACTTATCCTTAAAACGACTGGCATAACTGCATAACTACAGCACAAAAAATTCACGCTTTTGTTATGCACATTTCACAAAATGCAAGAATAGAATAAAAATCTTGCAAAAAAGCGTTGACAAACCACCCTCCCGTCAGTATAATAATACTTGTAAGCAACGGAGCTACACGAACCGAAAAGTTCGTGCGGCTCCTTTTGTTTTAAGTGAGATTGCAAAAGTTCTGCAAAATCTTGCAAAGGCGCAGAGGGGTGCAGATAGGATTTTTTCAGACTCACTTAAAGAAAAAGCGGCAATGCCGCAGTCAGAAAATTACCTTATTGAAAGGGGCGGTTATCAATGGATCTCTTATCCACGCTAACTCTTGCTGCCGAGTCGGCAGACAAAATTCAGGATACCGTAAACGCCACGATGTTCAATGTCGGCGACGGCAACGGTATATGGTACCTTATCGGTGCCGCATTGGTATTCTTTATGCAGTGCGGTTTCGCAATGGTTGAAACAGGTTTTACCAGAGCAAAGAATGCCGGCAACATTATAATGAAAAACTTAATGGACTTCTGCCTCGGTACGATAGCATTCGTACTTCTCGGTTTCGGTCTTATGCTCGGTGAAGATACATTCTTCGGTCTTATCGGCGTTCCGAACCTTGACGTTCTGACTCAGCTGTCAGACTTCAACAGATGTGCAGAGTTCGTATTCAACTTAGTATTCTGCGCTACCGCAGCAACGATCGTTTCAGGTGCTATGGCAGAGCGTACAAAGTTCATCAGCTACTGCATATACTCATTCATCATCAGCCTTGTTGTTTATCCTATCGAGGCTCACTGGATCTGGGGCGGCGGCTGGCTCGCACAGCTCGGCTTCGTTGACTTTGCAGGTTCAACGGCAATACATATGGTCGGCGGTCTTACAGCACTTATCGGTGCCGCAATGGTCGGTCCCCGTATCGGCAAGTTCAGCAAGGACGGTAAGCCCAGAGCTATCTTAGGTCACTCGATTCCCCTCGGCGCACTCGGCGTGTTCATTCTCTGGTTCGGTTGGTACGGATTCAACGGTGCCGCCGCTTCAGACGTAAACTATCTTGCTCAGATATTCCTTACCACAACAATTGCTCCCGCAGTTGCAACGGTAGTGACAATGATATTCACATGGCTCAAGAACGGCAAGCCCGATGTTTCAATGTGCCTTAACGCATCGCTCGCAGGTCTTGTAGCGATCACAGCTCCCTGTGCAGATACAGACGCACTCGGCGCAACCATAATCGGTATCGTTTCAGGTTTCTTAGTAGTATTCGGTGTATGGCTCCTCGACTACAAGCTCAAGATCGACGATCCTGTAGGCGCTGTAGCAGTACACTTCCTCAACGGCGTATGGGGCTCACTTGCAGTAGGTTTATTCGCAACAGGTAAAGGTCAGAACGGCATCACAGGTCTGTTCTACGGTGGCGGATTCCAGCAGCTCGGTGTACAGGCACTCGGTGTAGTTGCAGTTTGCGCATTCACAGCCGTAACGATGTTCGTTACATTCTATATCTTAAAGCACACGATCGGTCTGAGAGCTTCGAGAGAAGAAGAACTCAAGGGTCTTGATACAACAGAACACGGTCTGCCGAGCTCTTATGCAGACTTCGTTATCGCAGGCGACAGCGTATACAGCGGTTCTTCCGCAGAAGATACGGCAGTTGTTACCGAGGCTGCTCCTGTTGAAACTTCTGTACCTGTACAGCACGTTTCAAAGGCAAAGGCTCCTATCAGCGACAGCGATGTAAAGATGACAAAGGTAGACATTATCGCAAATCAGGAGAAGTTCGAAGTTCTCAAGCATGCACTTTCATCTATCGGTATCACCGGTATGACGGTATCTCATGTAATGGGTTGCGGTATGCAGAAGGGTTCAACTGAGTTCTACCGTGGCGTTCCCGTAGACGCAAGACTTCTTCCTAAGATGAAGGTCGAGATCGTAGTTTGCAAGGTTCCTGTTGAAAAGGTCGTAGAAGTAGCTAAGAATGCACTTTACACCGGTAAGATAGGCGACGGTAAGATATTCGTATACGACGTTGAGAACGTAATCAAGGTTCGTACAGGCGAAGAAGCTTACGAAGCTTTACAGGACAACGATTGATAATAAGCAAAAGTTAACATTGGTTCTTCCTTGAATGTGTTGCACCGTCCTTTTGATAAGGGCGGTGCATTTTTGCGTTAAACACTTGCTTTTTTCCCCGAAATGTAGGATAATATACTATAGATATTTCAGACTGTGGAAAAATCTCTATCGTTATCAAAAAATGGGGTTGAGGGGCGTAGCCCCCAACAGGGTCTAGGGGCGGTAGCCCCAGTAATATAGCCCCTTCCCAGGGGGAAGGGGTTTGGGGATAGGGATAGAGAATTTGTTCTATTCTTTTAAATAATAGACTTTTTCTACAAGCTGTAATATACTATAGATATTTATGCCCGCGGGCAAATAAGAATCAAGAGGTATTACTATGCAGTTCAGACAGGTAGATATATATACGAAGAGCGAGGCGGTACAGGTGCTTACAATGCGCTTATCCGAACTCGGACTTAACGGATTTATAATCCACGATCCGGCAGACTTTGAAGAATTCCTTGAAAACAAGGAGTACAACTGGGACTATGTAGACGACAGCCTCATGGGACTGAAAACCGTAAAGCCACATATCACCTGCTATGTTCAGGATAACGAGCAGGGTGCTGAAATGCTGTCGGCGCTCAGCGGAACGCTAGACGAGCTTAAGGCAAACGACAAGGACGATTTTTACGGAAGTCTTGACGTAGAGATAGACTGTGTGCGTGAAGAGGACTGGGCAAACAACTGGAAGCAGTACTACAAGCCTTTTACGGTAGGCGAAAAGCTGATAGTAAAGCCGAGCTGGGAAGAAGTTGAGAACACGGACGGCAGAAAGATACTTGAAATTGATCCTGCCTCATCGTTCGGTACAGGTCAGCACCACACGACACGTCTTGTAATGGAACTGCTCGAAAAGCAGATACACGAGGGTGACAGAATGCTTGACCTTGGTACAGGCAGTGGTATACTGTCGATAGCGGGACTTCTTCTCGGTGCAAAGCAGGCGGTGATGGTCGATATATTTGAAAACTCCGTCCGTACCGCTAAGGAAAACACCGAAAAGAACGGTTTCGGCAGTGATATGGTTTCGGCTTATGTCGGAAATATCAGCGACGATGAACCGCTGAGAGAGAAGATAGGCACAGGTTTTGACGTTATCACGGCTAATATCGTTGCCGATGTCATTATATCGATGTCGCCTTACTTCAGCGGATTTTTAAAGAAGAACGGCAAGCTCATTGTGTCAGGCATCATTACTGAAAGACTTGACGAAGTTTTGTCTGCATTTAAAGAAAACAATATCAGGGTAGAAAGCGTATCGGAAAAAGAGGGTTGGAATGCTATCCTCTGCACCTGCAATCCGTAACAGAATAATCGTCTGCACCATATAATGAGATAAACTTTAAAAGGAGTGGATCTTATGAGTGGTGCATACATAATGCTTTTTGCCATGATTTTTCTCGGAATTATGGGCGCTGTGAATGTTGTGCTTTTTATCGGCAGTCTGGGTACGCCACACGCACCGCCTGTCTGCGTAACGCCGGACGGCTGTGACGATGTTGAGGGCAAGGTGAGGACTGCTCTTAAAGCAACGGACGGCAAGGTCATAATAAATGTCAGCGAGGAACTGCTGAGCGACAGCGAGTTCGCCGTCATATGCCGCAATCTCACTGCCGACTGTCCGAGAGTAACTGTAAGAGCAGAAAAGGAAAAACAGATATAGATATTTAAAGAACGGGAGGCTGTGTATTGGACAATCAGAAGGTCGATATTTCCGTAGAGCTTAGCGGCTCGGTGGAGGATGTTATATATAAAAATGCCGATAACGGCTATACTGTTATAAATCTCGGTTGTGACGACGGTCTGATCCCGGTTGTCGGAACGCTCGGCGATGTAAATGAGGGCGAGCGGCTCAATCTCCGCGGCGGCTGGATCACAAGCCCGAAGTACGGCAGACAGTTCAAGGCGGCGATGTGTGAGCGCTCTATGCCCCAGACGGAAACCGAGATAGCGGCATACCTCGGCTCGGGCGTTATAAAAGGGCTTGGTCCTGCCATAGCAAAGCGTATAGTAAAGGCGTTCGGAACAGAGGCGCTTGATATAATCGACAACGACTGTATGAAGCTCACGGTGATAAACGGCATATCCTCGGATAAGGCGCTTTACATATCGAACGAATATCACAAGATAACAGGTGTAAACGAGGTTATAAAGTTCCTCGGCGAATATAATTTCGGCCCTGCACACGCAATAAGCGTATGGTCGGCATTTGAACACGACAGCATAAAGCAGATAAAGACAAACCCGTATATACTCTGCACAAGCGGAATTGATATAGATTTCCGCTCGGTCGACCGTATGGCGGCAGACCTCGGATTTGACGCAGAGAACAGCGACCGTGTGCGTGCAGGTATAGTGTATGTCCTGCACGAGAACGCAAACGCAGGTCATACCTGCCTGCCGACAGAAAAACTGCGTGAATCGGTATGCGATAACCTCGGAATTGAGCGCAGACAGTTTGAATCCTGCCTTGACGACTGCGAGGAAAGGGACTGGGTGACGCGGATCACACTCGGAAAGCGTGAGTTTGTGTACCTGCCCGAATATTATCTTGCGGAAACCTATATTGCAAAGAAGCTTGCATTTATGATACGCACATCGGCACAGTATGAAAAGGATTATTCCGACGAGATAAGAGGCGTGGAGTTCTCCGAGAATATTCAGTATGAGGATTTACAGCGTGCCGCTATAAGCGCCTGCCTTACAGGTTCGGTGTTTATACTGACGGGCGGACCGGGTACAGGTAAGACTACAACGCTTAACGGTGTTATCAAGATACTTAAGACGCACAAAAAGCGCATTCTCCTCTGCGCTCCGACAGGAAGAGCGGCAAAGCGTATGTCTGACCTTACAGGTGAGCCTGCAAGGACTATACACCGCCTGCTTGAGGTCGATTATACCGCAAAGGGCGAGCTGAAATTCAAGCGTAACGAAACAAATCCGCTCCCTGCCGATGTGGTTATAGCGGATGAAATGTCGATGGTTGACGCACTTCTTATGTGTTCGCTTGTAAGAGCGATCAAGCCGTCCTCCAAGTTCATTATGGTCGGCGACTCGAATCAGCTCCCGTCCGTGGGTGCGGGAAACGTGCTCAAAGACCTCATCGCTTCTCACTATATCCCGTCCGTGGAGCTGAAAGAGATATTCAGACAGGCGGCGCAGAGCCTTATTGTAACCAACGCGCACAGGATAGTAAAGGGCGAATTTCCCGTACTTGACGACAGGCAGAACGACTTTTTCTTTATGAACAAGCCTAATGAGAGCGAGATAGCGGGACTTGTGATACAGCTCACAAAACAGCGCCTGCCCGATACATACGGTTTTTCTCCGATAGATGATATACAGGTGCTTTGCCCCACGAAAATGGGAGCGGCAGGAACTAGGGAGCTTAACAAACAACTTCAGCTTGCGCTGAATCCCCCGTCGCAGAACAAAGCGGAGCTCAAATTCTTTGATGTCATATTCCGCACGGGCGACAAGGTAATGCAGACAAAGAACGACTATGACGTGCTGTGGACAAAAAACAATGAAAAGGGCAGTGGAATTTTCAACGGCGATATCGGAATAATACGCGCGGTTGACCGCTTTTCTCAGAACGTAACGATAGACTTTGAAGGGAGAATGGCGATATACACCTCCGAAATGCTCCGGAAGCTCGAACACGCATATGCTATCACTATACACAAGAGCCAGGGTAGCGAATATGACGCCGTGATTATCCCGATAACAGGCTTTACACAGAATCTTCTGTACAGAAATCTGCTCTACACAGGCGTTACCAGAGCAAAGAAGATGATAATCGTCATCGGAACGAAACAGCTTGTAAAGACTATGGTAGACAACGACAGAAAGATGCTCCGCTATTCGCTGTTAAGACCTCTGCTTGAGATCGAAATGAACCGCAAGGATACAGAAGAAAGCGCAGACGAAAGCGAAGAAGACGAATAAAACGAAAACAGCCGATGCAATAATACGCATCGGCTGTAGCTTTATTCTGATTTAAGAAACATATTCCGTCTTTACGGTGAGGTCGGAATTTGTGGGGTTCGGTACGGGATCAATTATGTTGTCGACATATGTAACGCCGTATACCAGATAATCCATAGTAAGTATCTGCATATCGTCAAGCGTTGCGCCTGCGCCCACTCTTGCAAGTCCGTCCTTGTCGCGGATCTCACCCTCGAATATCTTTGCCTTGCCCTTCTTTACATAGTCATAAAGCGTGTCCGCTATTGTGATCGTTTCTTTCTTGCAGGTTGATGAATAAGGGGTCAGCTTTACAAAAGCCTCACTGAAGCCTCCGATATAGTCCTCAGCCATGAAGTTGTCGCTTATGCAGGTTCTTACAGTATCCGTGATATAGGTTGCCCAGTTCAGATAATAACCGACAAGTCCGTATTTCG
Source organism: Ruminiclostridium sp. (assembly GCA_017935365.1). Lineage (GTDB taxonomy): Bacteria > Bacillota > Clostridia > Oscillospirales > Ruminococcaceae > Ruminiclostridium_E. Next base: position 25,175 of record JAGBHT010000010.1, read on the forward strand.
GAGCCGAATAAGCCATATCGCTTGTAAAGCCGATTGACTTCATACCGATTGAATCGCAGTAGTACATACAGTAATCATCTGACTGATAGGAGAATATCACATCGCAGCCTCTGCTTTCGAGCGTGTTGACAGCCGTTTCGGTCTGTGCTTTTGTTTCGGCATAGATTATCTCGACATCTGTTTCACGCTCTTTGTAGATCTGCTGAATGCCGAGTATGAACGCATTTATAACGCCGTTTGAGCCGTACATCAGATCATCGGCTACAATTCCTATCTTATGCGATGATGAGTTCCACGCGGCTACAGTGCCGCAGATGAACGACGGCTGATAGAGCTTAGGACGGAATGTCGTGAGGTTTGTGAGTGACGCTGTACCGCCGTAGCTCAGTATATAGACGTCTTTATCCTTTTTTGCATAGCTCAGAGCAGAGTTTGCGAAAACGTGGGAAGCGGAAACTATGATACTGCAACCCTCGTTCTTCAGTGCCTTTACGGCATTTTCAAACTGCGAAACCGCAACGCCGTCAACATAGCACGTTTCAAGTCCGAGCGCTGTTTCTATATCCTTACGGCTTTTTTCAAACATATATGTCATATTGTCGTGGGAAACTTCTTCGTTATAGACGTATCCGACCTTTGCCGATGTGTCGGCGACATAGTCCGGGATGGAAGAATCGTCCGATGAGCTTGCGTTGTCGCCTGAGCAGGCGCAGAGCGTAAGTACTGCCGCCATTGAGAGCGCAAGCAGTTTTATGTAAAGTGAAAGTTTTTTCAACGTAGTGTACCTCCGGTGAATTTCTGTTGGTCGCTGTGCCTTCCGGTACAGCTTCCTCATCATATTCGCTATAAGTATAACACATTTTCACAGAAAATTCACCCTCTTTTTTGAAAAATTGTTTTGATTTTTTTCAAATTTGTGATATACTTATATAGTCACAGCAGTACGTTATGCAATTTACACAAATATCCTACTGCATAAATTAAGGAAGGACCGTATAAAAATGAAGAAAAGAACAGCGGCTGTAGCCGCAATGCTTGCCTGCACTATGATGTTTTCAGGCTGTAGCGACAGTATTCTTACATCGTCGGGCACAGACAACACAACAAGCACAGAAAATATATGGACGGCAAACGATGATGACGTGGTAGCATGGACTACAGTTGATTCGTTATCGGCAGAGGACAAGGAATATTATCAGGTGAAATTCAAGGATTTCTATTCCGAATATGCGTTTACTATCGCCAACTACGGACTTGACGAAACAAATTCGGCTTATGCCTCATATGCACAGTACTACAGAAAAAATATCATAGATATGCTGACTAACGAAAAGCTTATAATGAAAAAAGCAAGCGAACTCGGACTTGATCAGCTTTCTGAAGAAGAGATGAAGACAGTCGAGGAAACTTACCTCAAGAATCTCAACGACTGGTATGCTTCGTATGAAAAAAAGGCAAAGGAAGCGCTCGGATTAAGCACCGATGAAACCTCAGGTACAGAGGACAGTGCAAATGACGAAAAGATACTCGAAAAGGAAAAGGAACTTTTCAACGAGTATATTTCAGGCTTCGGACTGTCTGAAGAAACGTTCCTTAAGTGGCAGACAAATACCGCAATACAGAAGAAGGTCAACGATTATCTTGTAAAGGATATAACCGTTTCCGATTCTGAGGTCGAGGACTATGTAACCAAGCTTACGAAAGAAGCAAAGGAAACTTACGAAAAGAGCGTTTCGCAGTATGCGTCGGATTCTGAATATCAGAAGGTATGGATACCCGATGACGCAAGAAGAATAAAATATATAGTTGTTTCTATCCCCTCGTCGGATTACGCCGAGATAAACGCCGCAAGAAACGAGAGCGGCGCAGATGACGCCGAGATCGACAAGATGCGTGACGAAAAGCTTGCAGAGATAAAGAGCAAGGCTGAGACCGCACTTGAAAAGGCTACAGCAGAAGGCGCCGATTTTGACGCTGTTATCAAGGAATACAGCAGTGCGTACAGCGAAGATACGGAAGGACAGACAACGCTTGTTCTCAACAACAAGGACGGACTTTCCGAGGCTCTTTACAACGGCGTGTTCGATCTGAAAAATCCCGGTGATGTAAGCGGACTTATCCCGACAGACGGCGGATACTATATCGTCAAGTATGAAAGCAAGGCAACGGTTACTGACGAACAGATCAAAGAGTACAAGGCTACAGTCAAGGAGCAACTGCTTTCATCACGTCAGAACGACACCACAAACAGAGCTATTGAAGAATGGCGCAACGCAGTCGGCTATGAATATGACTATGATAAGCTGAATATCACCAAGGAAGAGGATACTTCATCGGATTCTTCGCAGTCTTCGGACAGCTCGGCAGATTCAAAGACTGAAAGCGAAACATCTTCCGGAACAGCTTCCGATACCACAACATCGGAATAAAACAATTCAACATAAAACCGCCCCGACTGAGGGCGGTTTTTTAAAGGGAGAAATTATATGCCTTTATGTACATTGTGCCCCAGAAACTGCCGTATCGACCGCAGTAAGACAACAGGTATATGCTCTGTAAAAGGACTTAAAGTAGCCAAAGCTTCGCTACATTTCGGAGAAGAACCGTGTATATCCGGAACGGACGGCAGGGGTGCGGGGACTATATTCTTTTCGGGCTGTCCGCTGAAATGTATATTCTGTCAGAATATGCCGATAAGCCGTGACGGCTATGGCAAGGAAATATCGTCCGCACGCCTTGGCGAGATAATGCTTGAACTTCAGGAAAAGGGCGCGCATAATATTGATCTTGTAACTCCGACGCATTATGCCGATGTTATAGCGGACGTTCTTGAAAAAATCAAGCCGCAGCTTGAGATCCCCGTTGTATATAACTGCGGCGGATATGAAAAGGTTGAAACGCTTGAAATGCTTGACGGACTGATTGACATTTATCTGCCGGATTTTAAGTACGCATCGCCCGACCTTGCCCGTGAGTATTCGTCCGCTCCGGATTATCCCGATACAGCGACTAAGGCTGTCGCCGAGATGTACCGTCAGACGGGAAAGGTCAGGTTCGATGAGAACGGACTTATGAAAAAGGGTGTTCTTGTGCGTCATCTTGTACTCCCCGGATGCCGTCACGACAGTATGAAAGTGCTTGATATACTAAAAGCAACAGTGCCGGTGAGCGATATCCGCATAAGCCTTATGCGGCAGTACACGCCTTGCGGAAAAGCCCTTGAGATAAAGAATCTTTCAAGGCGGCTGACTACTTTTGAGTACAACTCCGTTACGGACTATGCAGCTCAGCTTGGTTTTGACGGATATACGCAGGAAAAGGAAAGCGCAACGTTTGAATATACTCCGGAATGGGATCTTGAGGGCGTCTGAACGATTGCGGCATATAGCAATCCCGCCGGCTTTTATTACAGTCGGCGGGATTTTTGCGCCTGTATTACGTTGTAAAGTAGTTTATTTCCTGCGTTTGCCGGAAACAGCAAGCACAGCGGCGGTAAGTGCAACTATCATAACAGTAGGTACTGCAACCGGCATACCTGAATCGGGATTCTTTACAGCACCCGAACTTTCGCCGGGAACTGCCGTTGACGGAGCGTCGGTTGCGGCAGGAACTGTGGTTTCTGTTGTTGTATCGGTTTCTGACGGTAGTGTGGTTGAAGGCGTTTTTACAGGGATAGTCGCAGTTTCTTCTTTTCCGCATACCGAGCAGGTGCGCTTCATAATGCCTTCTTCGGTAAATGTTGCGTCCTTTTCTGTTGTCCATTCGCCATAGCTGTGACCGGTAGCCGCTATGGCTTCGGTTACATATTCTGCGCCGCGCAGATATGTTATTGAACCGTCGTTTTCGCAGGTCGGCTCTGTTTTAGCTGTGTAAAGGCGCATTCTTTTCTGACCGTACGGGTCTGCGTATGCGCTGTCTGCCGTTATATTTCCGCCGAGACAGTCGGTGATGTAGGTAATAAGAGCTTCATAGTCGAGTACGGTTTCATCTTTTACTATTTTGCAGTTTTCAAGCATTGTAAATCCGCCGCCGCAGGACTTGAGAAGGTAATTGTGGGATGCGACCGTGTAAATCCTGTCCGGGTCGATCGGCTCGCCGCCTACCATGACATTGTTTACTCTTCTTTTGCCGTCTACCTTGACAAAAAGTTTATTTTCATCTGTTACTACGGGTGATGGTATAGTCGTGTCAACGTCAAAGGTTATACCTGCAACGTGCTGAAAACCGCCGGATTCGTACGAAAGATCGCCTGCATACTCTACAGACATTTCGAGCATATCAAGTATTGTCTGACCGCTGAGCTCAGCGGTGCAAAGAAGATTTCCGAACGGGTGTGCGGATATGAGGTCGCCGACCGTTATATCGCCCTTTGTGATATCGGCTCTCAGTCCGCCGCCGTTGATAAATGCAATATCGGCGTCCATAACGTTAAGATACGCATCGGCACAGAAGTCGCCGAGGTTTGTTTCCTGCTGACGTACAAGGCGGTTGCCTGTTGCGGGATCGTTCATACATAAAGTCACGTCAGACTTTGCAACTGTTTTTCCTGAGGCTTCGTTTATGTTGTCGGAAATACTGCTTATATATGACAGCGTTTCGGAATCCTGCTCAGGGCAGTGCGCTCTGTCTTCCATTATAACAGAGGATATTTCCGATGCGGCAGAATCGTTTTCGTATTCTTCGATATAAAGCTTTCCGAAGTGTTCAAATTTTGAACCTGTCGAAACGGAAACGACCCCTTTTCCGTCCTTATCCGTATATTTGTCAGTGATCATATATGTGTGCGAGTGACCGTCAATATATCCGTCAAGACCTGATACGTTTGCTATTATCTCGCCTGTTGTCCAGGGTGTGCTTGAAGGGTCGATACCGGTATGGGCAACCGCTATTACAATATCCGCACCTGCGGCTTTTGCGTCGCCTATCGTGTCCTGAACACGCTTGTAAAGTTCTTTTCCGTTATCGCCGCCGCAGAAGCTGTATATATCATTGCCGTTTTCATCCTTGAAATAGTTCGGATTTGACATACTATAGGCTTCGGGAGTGGTTATTCCGATAAAAGCGATATTCGTGTTGAATTTTTTTATCATCTTGTATGGCATAAATACAGTCTTGCCTGTCCTGAGATCTATAAAATTACAGCAGACATAATCGTATGACACGCTGTTTGCTATCTCAAGAAAACGTTCAACGCCGAAGTCGAACTCATGGTTTCCGGGGACTGCAACGTCATAACCCATCTTTTCCATTATTTCTGCCGCCCACATACCTTTTGACAGGGCGCCTATTATCCCGCCCTGGATAGAATCGCCTGCGTCTACAAGTATAGTTTCGTTGTTTGCGTCGTTTTGATTGCTTTTGATATCTGCGGCAAGCGAGGCATAGCCGATCGCAGTATCCGTCTGCTCGTAGGCGTTATGTACGTCGTTTGTAAAATATACGATAATGTCTTTTTCCGTGTCTTCATCGTAATAATCCTCTGCAAAAGCGGTAATTCCCGCTGTCAGAAACAGAATCGAAGTCAGCAACAAGGATGTTGCTTTTTTAAACAGCTTCATTGTATTCTCCTTTGATCTATTTTGCTTAATTTATTTTACTGATGGTATTTTATCACATTTTTTCGCATTTTGCAACCTTCAAAAAACTTTTATTGCTTCACAATAGTATATTTTTCAGTCGGCGGATTCTTATGTTTTGTAAAAACTCTTGACAATTGTTCTATTTTGAACTATAATAGAATTGTTCAAAATAGAACTAAAGAGGTGTGATATGACGCTTAATAAATTCTGGGAGTTTTTGCTGAGCTTTGAGAACGAATACTGTAAATACAGAAAACGGATAATGAACAGATATTCATTGACTGCAGCGGAAACCGACATACTTATGTTCCTTGCGAACAATCCTTGCTATGATACAGCCGCCGAGGTTTCAAAGATACGGCATATACCGAAGTCGCAGGTTTCGCTGTCTGTAAAATCGCTGTGTGAAAAGGGACTGCTTGAAAGCGGTCATACGCAGGGTAACAGGAAAAGCATACATCTTGTTGTAACAGACAATGCAGAGCCTGTTGTGAGATACGGCAGAAAAGTTCAGGCGGAGTTTTCCAAAGTGATATTTGACGGTTTTACCAAAGAAGAAACAGATGAGTTTGAAAAGCTCCATATGAAGATGGCTGATAACATAGAAAAAAGCACAGAACCCAAAGCGGAAGAAAAGGAGTAATTGAGATGGAAACTGTATTGACTGTTCTGGTATGTCTTTTTGCGGGACTGGGCGCAGGTCTCGGCACGGGTTTTGCCGGAATGAGCGCCGCCGCTGTAATTACACCGCTTCTTGTTACGTTTCTAGGTATGGAACCGTATACGGCGGTAGGAATTGCGCTTGCGTCGGACGTTCTTGCAAGTGCGGTATCGGCATATACATACGGCAAAAACAAGAACCTTGATGTGAAAAACGGCATTGTTATGATGATTACGGTGCTTGTGTTCACTGTAGTCGGAAGTTATATATCGAGCCTTGTGCCGTCTGTCGCTATGGGAAATTTTTCGGTATTCATGACGCTGATACTCGGTATTAAGTTTATAGTGAAGCCGGTAATGACTACTAAAGAGGATATGGCGGTCGTATCGGCAAAGTCACGGATTGTTAAATCGGTGATATGTGGCGCCGTGGTAGGATTTATCTGCGGGTTTATCGGGGCCGGCGGCGGTATGATGATGTTGCTTCTTCTCACAAGCGTTATGGGATATGAGCTGAAAACGGCGGTAGGTACAAGCGTGTTTATTATGACGTTCACGGCGCTTACAGGTTCGGTATCGCACTTTGCAATAGGCGGTTTGCCCGAAGTGCTGCCGTTTGTCCTGTGTATTGTATTCACGCTGATATTCGCAAGGATAGCCGCAAAGATAGCAAACAAGGCAAGCACAAAGACGCTTAACCGTGTAACGGGCATTATTCTTGTTATACTGGGTGTGGTCGTGCTTGGCTTTTCGCTGATAAAATAAACGGATAAACAGACAGCCGCGGTTTTTTCGCCGCGGCTGTCTGTTTATTCTGCGCTCAGTTCTGCATTGTCTGTTGTTTCATTTGTCTTTACGGATTTCTTTTCTCTGAATATAAGACCGAATATCGCTCTTACAACAGGTCCGGCAAAGAATAGTTGCCAGCACAGTGCCATAGGAAAGTTGACAGCTGTTGTCTGTAACCACACGGCTATTATTTCACTGCCTGCGTCTTTGAACAGCAGAGTAGCGGCAAGGCTCATAAGCGGACACATAAAGATAACTGATATAACAGATATTCCGAGAACTGTGAAGAACGGATTGTCATGTTCGGGATCTACTATTCTGAAAGTCTTGTATTTGGCTATTTTGCCGACTATGAAAAAGTCGAGCACAAAAGCGATCGGTCCCATTATTGCAAGCTCCTTGAAAGCAAGCAGAAAGACCTCGTTTGTCATACCGCCGATATTCAGCGCTATGTTGTAGCATATCATGGCGTACACCATAAAGAACACCATGATGACCGTGAATACTATTTCCTGAAATAAGTTTTTGGGCATAAAAAATCCTCCTAATAATAACGATTTATTGTGTTGTTCGTTATCATCCGGAGGATGTGCGTTTCCAATTAGACCAATATTTAATTTACAATAATATTCTAACATAATTGCAGTTTTAGGTCAATCGGAGAGAAAAACGAAAATTATCAATAGAAAATGTGATTTTTAAGCAATCTGACTATATGCCTATTTGTCGTTATAGCCGATGATCTTGACAAGCCTTATGTCGGTGTAGCCGTATGCGCTCATCGGGTAGTCCACTCTGTCGGTGGTGTTGCTGTTGATAAGTAAGTCAACAACATTGCCGTTGTCATCGTATATCACCTTTGAAACTATTACGCTGTGGTGAGCCCAGCCGTCAACCACATACTGTATCACATCGCCGGGCTGTGCGCTGAATATGTTTCCGTCGGTTTCGGCAACCAGACCTTTACCCGTATTCTTGTTGCAGTATTCGTAGAAATATTCCGTGCCTGACCACGAGCCTGATCTGCCTGTCGGAGATTCGAAAATGTCGCCTTCGTCGTCAAACCATTTCCACTGCTGGTCGCCGCTCCAGTCCATCGGTATTCCTGATGCGAAAAGTGCCTGTGAAACATAGTTTTGGCAGTTTCCGCCGTAGATCGCATAGTCACTGTAAGCAGGGTTTCTTATTACCTTTTCACCGTCGACCCATTTATATGAATATGCAACGGCTTTGTCACGGTCATATTCGTGCTTTGCGGTTTTTGTGGTTTTGAAGCTGTCGGGGTCTGCGTTATAGTCAGAAAGCATCTGTTCCTGCGCGGTTATGTTGGTTTCTGCCTCGGCTTTGAGCGTTTTCAGAATGCCCGAATACATTTTGTCGCAGTCGGTATTGTCAGGTATCTTCATATCTTTCAGATAATATTCGTCATAGTCGTAACCGAGATAATTCATTACACGCTCTTCAATAAGCAGATTTACATCGGTGTCTTCCGCAAGAATGTCAAACTTGTATTTTCCGTCCGTACCTTTTGAAACCTGCGCTTCAACTTCCATACCGCAGGACTCGGCAGGGGTATCGCATATTGCAAACGAAACCTTTTCGCTTATCGTGTAGTTCAGCGTGTAAACGCCTTTTTTAACTGTTGCGCTTTCAACGTTTATCACAAATGAGGCTTCATCATATCTTAAATCGGCACTGTGGCTCTGCCTTTCGTATATCAGATACTGCAAAGATGTATTGCAGAAGCCTGCGTACAGCTTGCCGTATGTATTGTCGGTGTTGAAATACTGCGACAGCGATTTATATTCAAGTTCGCCCGTGTATTCGTATTTATCCGAGGTATAATCGAGCAGTAACTGCCTTATCTCATCGGGAAGCTTTACGTTTTTTTCGGTGGTCACTTCACTGCTGACAAGGGTTATTTTTTCGGGTTCTGCCGTGTCGGTAACGGGTACCGTTTCGCTGTCGGAAGAAGTTTCTTCTTCTGCGATATTGTTGCCTGAAGATGTATTGCTTTCATTGTTCTGCTTTACAAAACCTAGCAGAGCCAGGAACGCACCTATTACCACCGCCGCCGAGATGCCTATCATAGCAAGCTTTTTCAGCTTAGTGTTTCTGTGCCTGTATCTGTATCGTCTTTTCCTGTACAAAGTCTTTTCTCCTGTTTTTATTCTTCCGTCATACTTCTATTATATCGTTTATTACGACTGATTTCAAGGTGTGATATGCTGTTTCTGCGTTTAATAATATACGCTGAACCTTAAAACAACCTTAGCCGGGCGGATCTGAATTTGTCAAAGTGCATAGGTAAAAAACAGATTTTGGTGGATAATGCACAAAAAGAAAGATGATTTATTGACTTTGATATACAAATATGATAAAATCAATACGATAAACAGTGTGGCTGTGCCTGCTGTAACAATTTACATAATCAGGAGTAGACCAATGAATTACTGGAACAAAGAAATCGAATGTGCGCCCAGAAGTGAGATAGAGGCGTTACAGTCATACAGACTTTCACGCACAATAAGACGTGTTTATGAAAATGTTGCACCCTACCGTAAAAAGATGGACGAGGCAGGCGTAAAGCCTGAGGATATCAAGTCGATCGCCGACTTGTCAAAACTTCCGTTTACCACAAAGCAGGATCTGAGAAACAACTATCCTTACGGTATGTTTGCCGTTCCGAGTTCAGAGGTCGTAAGAATACACGCATCATCAGGTACGACAGGTAAGCAGACGGTTGTCGGCTATACGGCTCACGATATAGACGTGTGGGCTGAGTGTGCCGCAAGAGCGCTTGTAAATATCGGCGGTACAAAGAACGACTATGTTCAGGTATGTTACGGTTACGGACTGTTCACGGGCGGTCTTGGTATGCACTACGGTACAGAAAAGCTCGGTGCTACCGTTATCCCCGCATCGGCTGGCAACAGCTTACGTCAGCTTGAAATGTTCAGGGATTTCGGCACATCTATAATCTGTATGACGCCGTCATACGCTATAAGCCTTATAGAGCTTATGCACGAAAAGGGCTTCAAGAAGGAGGACTTCAACCTTAAGGCGGGTCTGTTCGGTGCTGAGCCGTGGACAGAGGAAATGAGAAAGCAGATCGAAGAGGGACTTGGTATAAAGGCTTATGATATATACGGCCTGTCAGAGATCATGGGACCCAGCGTATCTACCGAATGTGAATATCAGTGCGGAATGCACATCTGCGAGGATCACTTCATAGCTGAAGTCATCGATCCCGATACACTTGAAGTATTACCCGCAGGTCAGCAGGGCGAGCTTGTATTCACCTGTATCACAAAGGAAGCGTTACCGCTGATAAGATACAGAACAAGGGATATTGCTACTCTCGTTTATGATAAGTGCGAGTGCGGAAGAACTCATGTAAGAATGCTCAAGCCCCAGGGCAGAACAGACGATATGCTTATCATCAGAGGCGTTAACGTATTCCCGTCGCAGATCGAATCCGCACTGCTCTCTGTAGATGCTAAGGCTACAAACTATCTGCTGGTGGTTGACAGAGTAAACAACCTTGATACTCTTGAAATTCAGCTCGAAACACGTCCCGATATGTTCGGCGACGGCGTAAAGACGCTTGAAGCGTACACAAAGAAGGTAAAGACAGCGATAGATTCCGCTATCGGTGTAGGCATAAACGTAAAGCTTCTTGAACCTAAGACGCTTGCACGTTCAATGGGCAAGGCAGTAAGAGTTCAGGACAACAGAGCCATAAAGAATAAGTTTGAAAAGAAATAATCCAGAGGAGGTACAGTATGTATATTGATCAGATTTCGGTTTTCGTTGAAAACAAGACAGGCAGACTTGCAGGTATCATGGAGGTGCTCAATAAGGCAGGCATCGACATAAGAGCAATGACTATAGCAGATACGGCTGACTTCGGCATTCTGCGTATGATAGTTGACGATACCGACAAGGCTATTGAAGCACTGAAGGCGGACGGCTGTACAGCCGCTGTCACAAAGGTCATCGCATTCACGATTCCCGATGTATCGGGCGCATTATACAGCGTTATGGGCAAGATCCACGACTGCGGCATAAACGTTGAATATATGTACTCGGTAATGGGTAAGGTTGCAGGCAGAGCTGATATTGTTATCCGTGTCGAGGACGTTGAAAAAGCATCAAAGGTGCTTACCGACAATGGTGTAACACTTATCGAAAAGAAAGACCTCTGCAAGTAAGCGATAGGTTGAAACGGTTTTCCGCCCCGGTGTGCATTGCATCGGGGCGGATCTTTATATGAAGGGGCAAGTATGAGCGGATATGTCATAAAGCATAACGAGCTTACCGCAGAGCAGTTTCTGTATCTGTGGGAAAGCGTATGGGGGAGAAGGACCGTCTCCTGAGCAGACAAGGCTTGCTATGGAGCATACTCTGTTCCGCATTTCGGTATTTGACGGAGATAAGATAATAGGAATGGCGAGAATGATAGGCGATATGGGGCTTGATTATTATATCAAGGACGTTGTGGTGATACCGCAATATCAGGGCAGGGGTATCGGTCGTATGATGATAAACGAACTGCTTGATTTTATAAAACACAACGGTATTGACGGCACGGGTATATTTGTCGAGCTGTGCGCCGCTCCAGACAAGGTGCCTTTTTATGAAAAGCTGGGATTTGATTATAACGATGCAAGACGCATGAAGATGATGTGCGCGGCGGAGAAATAAGGATTTGTGAGTAATCCGCGGAAAAATCTGTTATATAAATTTTATATTTCTGCTATTGACAAAAGTATATAGCTGTGCTATACTCAAACCATAGGAAATGGTGGTTACCGCTGACGGATAACCGTGAATCAACACGGGTGCGGTAATAGCCTGTCCGCGGATAAAGCGGACACCTTATGCCGACCGTCTGGGCAGTCCGAACAGGGCTGCTTTTTGTTTTGTAACGGAAAAATATTCCGTAAAAAGCAGCAAACGTGCATTGCGATCATTCGCAGGAAGGAAAGGTAAAACTATGGAAAACACAACCAATCTCAGCGTTCGCTTCAAGGAGTACTGGGACGGCTTCAAGCCCGGTGCATGGCAGGAGGGTATCAATACCCGTGACTTTATAATGACAAACTTTACACCGTACTCAGGCGGGCCCGAATTTTTATGCGATCCTACCGAGCGTACAAAGGCGCTCAACGCAAAGCTGAACGAGCTTTTCAAAAAAGAGCGTGAAAACGGCGGTGTACTGGATATAAATACAGAGGTAGTATCATCTCTTTGCAACTACCCTGCGGCATATCTTGACAAGGAAAACGAGCTTATAGTAGGCTATCAGACAGACGCTCCGCTTCGCAGAGGCGTAAATCCTTTCGGCGGTATCAGAATGGCAAGAGGTGCGTGCGAGGCTTACGGCTACAAGCTGTCACAGAGCGTTGAAGAACACTTCGAGTACCGTACAACACACAATGACGGCGTGTTCAGAGTATACACAGACGAGATGAAGCTTGCACGTCATATAGGTATTATCACGGGTCTTCCCGACGCATACGGCAGAGGCAGAATAATCGGCGACTACCGCAGAGTAGCGCTTTACGGCGTTGACTATCTTATAGAGCAGAAGAAGCTTGATAAGAAAAAGGTCGGCGAAAATATAATGGACGTTGATACTATCCGCCTTTCGGAGGAGCTTTTCCAGCAGATAAACTTCCTCGGCAAGATGAAAGAAATGGCGGCTATGTACGGCTATGATATCAGTATGCCGGCTAAGAACACTAGAGAAGCTATACAGTGGACATACTTTGCATATCTTGCATCTATCAAGGAGCAGAACGGTGCGGCTATGTCGCTCGGCAGAACATCGACTTTCTTCGATATTTACGTTAACCGTGATATGGAAAGAGGTATACTGACAGAAGAGCAGGCACAGGAGCTTATAGATGACTTTGTAATGAAGCTCCGCAGTGCAAGACATCTGCGTACACCCGAATACAATGAGCTTTTCGGCGGCGATCCCATGTGGATAACAGAGAGCGTCGGCGGTGTTAACAACAGCGGTGTTCCGATGGTTACAAAGGGAAGCTACAGAATGCTCAACACTCTTTATAACCTCGGTTCTTCACCCGAACCCAACCTTACTATCCTGTGGTCTGAAAGACTGCCCGAACCTTTCAAGAAGTTCTGCGCAAAGCTGTCTATCGATACAGATTCGATACAGTACGAGAATGACGACCTTATGCGTATGGAATACGGAGATGATTATGCTATTGCCTGCTGTGTATCGGCAATGAAGGTCGGCAAGCAGATGCAGTTCTTCGGCGCAAGATTCAACCTGCCAAAACTGTTGCTCCTTGCTATTAACGGCGGTTACGACAATGTAACAGGCATGAAGATAGGTCCGCAGATGGAACCTTTACAGGGCGATAAGCTTGACTATTATGAAGTAAGAGGCAGACTTGACGTTTACCGTGAGTGGCTTTGCAAGCTGTATGTAAATACAATGAACGTTATCCACTATATGCACGATAAGTATGCTTATGAAAAGACACAGATGGCTTTGCACGATACTGACGTTGACAGAATGATGGCGTTCGGCATTGCGGGACTTTCTGTAATGGCTGATTCGCTCAGCGCTATCAAGTATGCAGATGTTAAGCCCATCCGTGACGAAAACGGTTATATAATTGACTTTGATACAAAGGGCGACTTCCCCAAGTTCGGTAATGATGACAACAGAGTTGACAAGATAGCCCAGAACATTATCCAGAGAGTATCTACCGAGCTTCGTAAGAACCCGACATACAGAAACGCACGTCACACTCTTTCAGCTCTTACAATTACATCAAACGTTGTATACGGCAAGAAGACAGGTTCTACACCCGACGGCAGAAAGAAGGGCGAGCCTTTCGCTCCCGGTGCAAACCCCATGCACAACCGCGAAACAAACGGCGCAATAGCATCTCTGAACTCTGTATCAAAGCTTCAGTACGATTACTGCCGTGACGGCATTTCAAATACGTTCTCTATAGTTCCCGACGCGCTCGGTAAGACCGATGAGCAGAGAGTAGCAAACCTTGTAACGGTGCTTGACGGTTACTTCTCGAACTACGCACATCACCTCAACGTAAATGTTCTCAACAAGGAAACGCTTATCGAAGCTTATGAGAATCCCGAAGCATATCCCAACCTTACTATCCGTGTATCGGGCTATGCGGTAAACTTCCACAAGCTGACAAAGGAACAGCAGAGAGAGGTTATCAGCAGAACATTCCACACGGTAATGTGATATGGAGTGCAGATACAGCGCAATACAGACGCTCGGCACGCTTGACGGTCCTGGAGTACGTTTCGTACTGTTCTTACAGGGCTGTCCTCTTCACTGCGGATATTGTCATAATCCCGAAACGAGAGATGCAAACGGCGGGGACACAGCTACAGTCCGTGATATTATGCAGCGTCTGCTGAGATGCCGCAGTTATTACGGAAAGGATGGCGGTATCACGGTATCCGGCGGTGAGCCGCTCATGCAGGCAAAGTTTGTGACCGAGCTTTTCTCCGAGTGTAAAAGACAGGGGATAAACACCTGTCTTGATACATCGGGCTGTATTATGAACGATGACGTGACAGAACTTTTAAAAGTCACCGACCTTTGTATGCTTGATATCAAGATGACAAACGATGAGGACTACAGAAAGCATATCGGGTGTTCTTTTGACGCTCTGATGAAATTTCTTGATAAACTATCGGAAATGAATGTCAGAACGTGGATAAGACAGGTGACGGTCTGCGGCGTAAATGACGATGATGTCAATATCGCACGGCTGAACGACATAGCAAATAAGTATGATAATGTCACACTGGCAGAGCTTCTGCCGTTCAGAAAGCTGTGCAAGACAAAGTATGACGATATGGGCATTGAGTTCCCGTTCGACTGTTACCCGGAAACAGCTCAGGACGTAATAGAAGAGCTTAAACCTAAACTGGAAAAATTTAAATTCTGAAAAATACCCATTTTCCGCTGAAAGGAAGATGGGTATTTTTGAAAAAACGTTACAAAAACGTTACAAGGCGCCAATTTATATTGACTTTTTTAGAACAATATAGTAAAATTAAATTAGTATGTATAATTGATTGGAGTATACGATTTGCAAAGGGGGCTGTGTATATGAGTAAAACCGTGCTGTTTGTTGCATCGGTGACTAAAAAACATATTCTTCAGTTTCATTTGCCGTATATGAAATGGTTCAAAGACCACGGATATAAAGTCCATGTCTGTGCGGGCGATGACTTTGAACCGGATGAACCTAAAAATGTTCCCTATTGTGATAAATATTACATAGTGCCTTTTTATCGTTCTCCTTTTGCAACGCAGAACTATCGCTCTTATAAAGAGCTTCGCAAGCTGATAGAAGAAAACGAGTATGAGCTTGTGCTTTGTCATACTCCTGTTGCGGCGGCGATTGCACGCTATGCTTTCAGAACGGCAAGAAAAAGGCAGGGTACAACGGTACTCTATACGGCACATGGGTTCCATTTCTATAAAGGCGCTCCCAAGATAAGCAGGCTTTACTATGCCGCAGAAAAGGCGCTTATAAGGTATACAGACGGAATAATTACAATAAACGAAGAAGATTATCTGGCGGCAAAGAAAATGTGCCGCGGTAAGAAATGCAGGACATTCAAAATACCCGGTATCGGCATTGATATGAAACGGGTCAGAGATACGATAAGAACAAGAGAAGATATAAGGGAAGAGTTCAGAATACCGCATGACGCTTTTCTCGTAATGTCAAATTCGGAAATAAACGAAAATAAGAATGTCGAGTGCTCTATAACCGCAGTCGCCGCAAATAAAGGCGTATATATGCTGATATGCGGCACAGGTAAAAATGCGGACAGGTGCAGGACACTTGTAAAAGAACTCGGCTGTGAGGACAGGATAATATTTGCGGGATACAGATATGACGCCAAGGAACTCCTACACGGAGCTGACGCATTCATATTCCCGAGCCGCCGTGAAGGTCTTGGACTTGCTGCAATTGAGGCTATGGCGGCGGGTCTGCCGCTGATCGTTTCAGATAACAGAGGGACGAGGGAATATGCCGTAAACGGTGAAAATGCTCTTGTATGCGAGTATAACAATATTTCACAGTTTGTAAACGCAGTACAGCTTTTAAGCTCAGATACGGAACTTTGCAGAAAACTCGGTGAAAACGGATACCGCACGGCGGAAAAATACAGTCTTCAGAATGCTTTGAACTGTATGGCAGATATATACCGCAGTTATATTGATATTCCTGCGGACATTAAAACGGAAGTGTTATCAGGTGAAGATAAAAAAGTATAAAAAGATACTCGGAGATTATCCCGGGTTGCTTGCGGCGGCGGATGAAACCGCAATGAAAAGTAAAGGAAAATTAGCACAGGTAACGGCATACGTCACAGCACCTGTGCTGTTTTGCTATGTCAGCTATGTTATAGAAAGCGCTGTGAAACAAGGAATACAGCGTATATATTTCCTTGCCCGTGACGGATATATACTGAAAAGTATCGCAGATGTGATAATAAAAAAACGAGCGCTCGGCATTGATACGCGCTATCTTTACGTTTCACGCTATGCACTGAGAAATGCGTTTTATTTTAAATGCGATACGGTGCAGGACTTTGAAAATGCGGGATTTTTCGGTCACTGTGCTGTACAGAGCGCAGAAAATACACTTAAAAGAGCGGGATTTGAAGAATGTCAACGTGTGGAGGTTTACGAAAAAATCGGCTTTACCGATGATGAAAAAAAGATATTGAACGACGCTGAATATAACAATTTCTGCACTCTTGTGAAAAATGACAAAGAATTATTTTCAGATATTAAAAATCGCTCCGAGAGCAATTATAAAAATATAATTGAATATTTCAGACGGAACGGTCTGTTTGATGATAAAAAAATTGCGCTTGTTGACAGCGGGTGGCTGGGTTCTGTGCAGAAAACACTGATGGAGCTTATCAGGGACAAAACCGACACGGACAGGATAACCGGATATTATTTCGGATTATACAGAGAAAAAAACGATAAATACAATTCGTTTTTGTTTGATATTTCAGACGCTCATAAATATGTGCCGACATTCTGCAATAATCTTTTTGAATGTTTCTGCTCTGCGCCTCACGGAATGACGACAGGTTATACGGTCACAGATAACGGCGTACAGCCGATAACGGCAGAAGCAAACAGCTTCATAATTGAAGCCGCATCGGTTCAGACAGAAGTAGCCGTAAATTTTGCGGGATATGCCTGTGAAAGCACGGCGGATATATCTGTCAAAGAGCTTAAAAAGCTTTCGGCAAGACTTCTGAAAGCACTTATGTATAAGCCTGACAGGGAAGAAGCCGAAATATTCGGCGTGTTTCCGTTCTGTGACGACGCTACCGAAATATCGGTACAGCCGATAGCGTGCGACAGCGGAAAAAGCATAGGTAATGTTCTTTTTCTGAATAGAATATCAAGAAAAAGAAAAGGTCAGAGTATATATCCCGACAAGGGAATGTTCTGGCTTTACGGAAGCATAATTCTGAGCGGATGTAAGCTTGTGTGGGTTTACAGGTACAGCGTGAGATTATGGGAAAAGCTGAGGTTGCTCAGAGAAAAGAGGAAACTATGCCGTTGATTTCCGTGATAATGGGTGTGTATAACAGCGATCCCGAAAAACTTAAAGCCGCTGTGGAATCTGTTCTTACTCAATCCGTAAGCGATATTGAGCTTATAATATGCAACGACGGCTCGGATAACGGCATTGATAAGGTGCTGGATAGCATTTCCGACAGCAGGTTGAAAATTATAACGTTCACAGAAAACCGTGGACTGGCAACAGCGCTCAACGCCTGCATAGAAGCTGCGACAGGCAAGTATATAGCAAGGCAGGACGATGATGATATAAGCCTTGACGGACGTTTTGAAAAAGAAACTGATTACCTTGAAAAAAATCCGGAAATAGCCTTTGTAGGTACTGCGTGTGAACTTTACTCCGAAACAGACGGCGTTTACGGTGAATGGATAATGCCGGAAAGCATAGATAAAAACAGCTTTCTTTTCAATTCTCCGTTTATACACGGAAGTGTAATGTTCAGAAGTACGGTACTAGAGCACCATAAATACAGAAAACTCGGCAAAAATCACAAATATGAGGATTATGACCTTTTTATGCGCCTGTGCTCTTACGGTTACAAAGCGGCTAATCTGAGCGAAAAGCTGTATCGCTTTCATTACGACAAAGCCACAAGAGGGGTATCCGGCTCAATGCGGTATGATGAATACAGAGTGCGCATGGACGGCTTTAAAAAACTCGGTCTTATGCCTAAAGGTTTCTTTTATGCAATAAAACCTTTGATACTTGGTATTATCCCCAATAAAGCTATAATCAAAATCAAAGAAAAAACCAAGAAGATCTGAAATATGTAAATGATTGTAAAAATCTGACGCATTTTGCCCAACCGACTTTACTGCTCTATTTTTTCTTTGTGGCAATTGCATATTGTAATGTGTTTTGAAATGTGGTAAAATAAATTGATATTTTGAAATTATCAATAACTTTGTTAATCTGATAAATTGTTTAGGGAGTTGAAATTAAATTTGAGCGATAAATTTGATATTGATGATATACTTGCTGAATTTGACGATAATAAGAAAAACGTCAATAATGATAAAACCGGGAAAGAAACAATTTCCGCGTCTGAAATTTCAGGTAAAAATCCCGGTGCAACAATGATCCTCCGTTCGATAGACGAGAAGAAAAAGGCTAAAGCGGCTGATCAGGCAAATCAGAAAAAGACTGATACAAAGGAAATTCCTCAGCAAAGCGTAAAGCATATGAAAGCGGATATCGGTGATAAATACAAGCCGCATAATACAGAAAAGAAGCCGGAAAGCAAAACATCGGCGAAAAGCGGACAAACCGATAAGAGTGAAACTGTTTATAAACGCTTGTCGGATTTTGAGGAAGAAAAAAAGGCTCAGCCCAAGGCAAAGCCGGTTGCTGCACATTCTTCGGTAAATCATACTGCCGATAATCATTCAAAAACCGTGCCGAACAAAAATACCTCCAAGCCCTCAGTAACAAAAGCTGATTCCAAGCCTGATAAAATAACGGCACATACAGGCGGAAACAAAAAAGCGAAAAACAATAACCGTGGAAAAGATAAAATCAACGTTTCAATCAACACTTCAGCCAATATGTCTTTTATCGACAAGATAAAACAGTACAGATTCCTTTTTGAGGAGCTTACCAAAAGAGATTTCAAGAAGAAATACAAGAGGACATTGCTCGGTGTGCTCTGGAGCGTAATTTCTCCGTTTGTGACGTTTCTGGTTCAGTATTTTGTATTCGGATATATTTTCCGCAGACACGACACACAGTTTGTAATATATCTTCTAAGCGGTACGCTTATGTTCAACTTTTTCACCAATGCGACGACTGCAGGTATGTTTTCGATGTACTCAAACGGCGGTATATTGTCGAAAGTGAATGTTCCGAAATCGTTGTTTGTCCTGTCGTCAAACTCTGCGGCAATATTCAACTTTCTGCTGACGCTTGTTATATATTTCGGGTTTATGGTGTTCTGCCATGTAAGCTTTGGTGTTCATCTTCTGATGATGATATTCCCGATACTGTGTCTGATTATTTTCAATATCGGAATGAGCTATATTCTGTCTTCTCTGTTCGTATTCTTCAGGGATATGCAGTATCTGTATCAGATTTTTACCATGCTTCTGATGTATATGTCTGCTATTTTCTACGAAATTGACCGTTTCCCTGAAAATCTGCGTTTTGTATTCGATATCAACCCGATTTATCATTTTGTAACATATATAAGACAGTTGGTTATCTATGCTACGGTACCCGATCTTACCAGTCACATAATATGCCTTGCCTTTGCATTCGGTATGCTTGCGATCGGTTATTTCGTACACAGAAAGACAGAGCAGAAATTTGTTTATTACTATTGATACGAGGGTTACAGATGGTTATTGATGTTAAAAATGTAACGGTGCAATATACGGTGAGCAACTTCAGGGAGATAGGTCTCAAGGAGTATCTTATCAAAAAATTAAAGAGAGAGATAAAGACCGAACATTTCATTGCGGTGGATAATGTGTCGTTCAGCCTGGAAGAAGGCGATTTTCTCGGAATAATCGGAACTAACGGTGCCGGCAAATCTACACTTCTGAAAGTAATATCAGGTATAATGGCGCCTGTCAAGGGAAGCGTGACAGTCAACGGCAAGATCGCGGCACTGCTTGAGCTCGGATCGGGATTTGACGGCGACCTTACGCTCAAGGAAAATATATATCTCAGAGGCGCTATGCTCGGCTTTACAAAAGAATTTGTAACAGAGAAATATAAAGCCATACTTGAATATGCAGAGCTGACAGAGTTTGAAAACAGGGCGTTCAAGCAGCTGTCCTCGGGTATGAAGTCAAGACTTGCTTTTGCTATATCCTGCCTTATGGAGCCTGAGATACTTATACTTGATGAGGTGCTTTCAGTCGGCGACGCGGCATTCAGGGCAAAGAGTGAGGCAACTATGATGAATATAATCAAGAACGGTTGTTGTACGCTTTTTGTTTCACACTCGCTTCCGCAGGTAAGAAGGCTGTGCAACAAGGTACTGTGGCTTGACAAAGGCAAGCAGATAGCGTTCGGTGATGTGAATACGGTCTGTGATAAGTACGAAAGATACATTCAGACAGTTACAAATATGCAGAAGATACAGTAATTGCTGAGAGGTAATATGGCGATATATCTCATAGATTTTGAAAATGTGCATTCGGACGGGCTGAAAGGGATCGAAAAACTTGAACGCAGTGACGAGTGCTACATTTTTTACAGCGAGCACGCAGGTGTGCTTACTTTCAATATGCACAAGAAGATCACGGAGAGCCGCGCAAAGATGTACTATGTTGAAGCGCAGGTCGGTATGAAGAACGCACTTGATTTTCAGCTTGTATCATATCTCGGATATATGCTGAGAGAAAAGCCCGAGGCAACATACTGCCTTATTTCAAACGATAAGGCTTTTGAGCTGGTGTCGAAGTTCTGGCAGGACAAGGGCGTGAATGTTACGTCTGCGGTGTCGCTTGACAAGGCGGCAAATGCGGCGCATTACAGCAAAATCAGCGCAGAGCTTGAAAAACTGCTTGCCGACCGTAGCGAACGGGAGTTTGTCGAAAAGTGTATTAACGAGCTCTCTACAAAGTCCGGTATCAACAACCGTATAGTCAAGAAATACGGAACTACACGAGCAGGAGAAATATATAAGCTGATAAAGCCGCTGTTGTCCGATAAAAAGGGCGATATGCGGCAGGGATAATACGGAATATAAAACGGCGTTCATTGCGGTTTGCAATGAACGCCGTTTTGCTTATACAAATGTTTATCAATCCTGATACTGTGATGTTATGCCGAAATACTCTTCGAGAGAAAGTCCGCTTTTAGTCACCTTTGTAGCAAGATCAATGCCGATATATCTGACGTGCCACGGCTCATACATATAGCCTGTTGAGCTGTCCTTACCCTTGGGGTAACGGATAATGAAGCCGTACTTGTAGCAGTTCTTGTCGAGCCACTGACCCGCGGGGTCATACTGGAAGTCCTGCTCAAGCGAGTTCAGGTCAAAGGTGTATCCGGTCTGGTGGTCGGAATGTCCGGGACGTGAGGAATATGTATCTGCGGCATCTCTGCCGTCCTGGGCAACATAACGGTTGTAAATTACTTCCTGGTCATCGTAAGAACGATAGCTTGATAATATCCACAGTGAAATTCCCTCCGAAGCCGCCGCAGCCTGCATATCGTAGAATGCGTCCATAGCCTCCGGCTGTACACCGGGATCGTAACTTCTGGGAAGAGTATAGGTCTTGTTTGCTATCATTACTCCGTCAAAATAGGTTATGCCGTCGATCACTTCCTTTTTGTGCGAGCCTGTATACTCCGGTGTCGGGGCAGGCTTAGAAGAAGCGGGCGGGTCGGGTTCGGTATCCGGTACAGGTTCTGTAGCGGGGGTTTCGGGAACGGTCGTCTGATCGGTTATAACGTATGAATCTATGACAGTCACCTCCATAGTAGCCACAAGGCGGTAGTCGTTTTCGTAATACGCCTCTATGGCACAGTTTCCTGCGCTCTTTGCGGTTATAACGCCCTCATTTGTGACAGACGCTACCGATGAGTCACTGGTATAGTATATGGCGCCTGTGTAGGTAATATCCTCGGGAGTGAACTTAAGAACGGAATTATAGACTTCTCCCTTTTCGAGAGTAACGCTGTCCTTGTCGAATTTCATCGCTTCGGGAAGCTCAAGACCGTTGACAGTAACGCTTATATCCTTTGAAAGTCCTGTTACTGAATCTGTTACCGTGACAGTCGTTTCGCCCGTGTTTACGCCTTTGATCGTTCCGTCATTCTCAACGGAAGCAACTTCGCTGTCCGCACTCTTCCAGCTGAGTTTTATGTCCTTTGCGTCGGCAGGCGTGATCTTTGCCTCGACCTTCTGTTCTTCTCCGCCGTCAAGCGATAAAGCCGCAAGTGAAACGTCAAGCGATTCTATAATATCCTTTTTGACGTTGATTGTTATTGTGTCGGAAAGCTCGCCGCTTGATACGGTTATCTCGGTTTTTCCGTTTTTGACGGCGGTTACTTTACCGTCAAGTGAAACTGTTGCTATTGACGTATCGGCACTGACGTATGACAACGCATATTCGGTACCGGCAGGCTCTGTTTTGATCTTCAGCTGTTGCGAGTGACCTGCACGCAGGGTGATCTCATCACCGTTTACGATATCGAGGTTTGTGATACTGTTGCCGTTATTGTCTGCAAAGATAAGCGCTACAAGTATGGCGCAGGCAACTATCAGCAGTCCGATACCGCTGTATATCATAACGTTTGCTATCATACGGTTGCGTTTTCTTTGGCTGACATTCTCCGGAGAGGCTCTTTTTACAGCATTCTCAACAGCCTCTTTGGTGACAACCGGTTTTTCAGTCTCTCCGAATGTATCGGGAGGGATAATATCTTCTTCTTTTCGGCTTTCAAAAAGTGCTTTTATATCATCTATACTGCTGGTTTCAAATTTTTTATCAGAGTTCATTTTCTTTCCTTTCGGGCAGTGTCCGTGAGTATTTATCGGGTATGTATAAGGTATATGAAAATACATTGCCGTTTCGCGGTAATTACTGTAATTATATCATAATTGTGTGGTGTTTGCAAGTGTTGCCGATGTTGACAAAATCGGGCAGTTGTTGTACAATTATTACAGTATAAATACGGTCCTTATCGTTATCGGAGGAAACATGAAATACAGAAGAATAACCGCCGCACTGCTTGCCGTACTGATCGGCACGGTAATTACCGGCTGTTCCGGCTCAAGCCATATAATTACACAGCATACCTCACGTTCGGATCACGATGGCAATTCCAAGCCTTATTCAACGGACGACAGCCTTACAAAAGATGATATAACGCTCACTGTATGGGAATCAAAGGACGGCCCCGATGAGTGGATAAAAAAAGCGGGCGAGAGCTTCAACGCGCTTTATCCCAATATTCATATAGAATATGTCAATGTCGAGCTTACAGAAGCGACAAATGAACTCATGAACGAGAACAGCACGGTGAAAAAGCCCGATGTCTTTGCCGCACCCGGCGATATGACGGGTGAACTTGCGGAGAACAAGCTGATACTTCCGACAGGGGATACCAATGTTGTCAACACAACTGCGCTGGCGCTTGCAAGAGAGGCTACGGTTTATAATGACGTGATGTACGGATATCCCGTAGCGTGTGAAACATATGCTCTTTTCTATAATAAGAAATTCGTTGAAGAAAAGGATATACCTGCAACGTGGGAAAGTCTTATCACCTGGAGTGACGCCTTCAACAAGCTTTATCCCGGCAAATACGGATTTATATTCCACACGGACACGGTATACTATATATCTATGCTTATGAGTTCCGGCAAAAACAGGCTTATGCTCGATGATAACTACGGACTTCTCAATTCAAAAGCCAGTTACGGACTTACTCTGTTAAAGCAGATGCAGGATATATTTCCCAAGGATATAACGGATTACAGTTATGATGAATGCGACGAACTGTTTTTAAACAGTAATGCCGCTTTGATAGTAAACGGTCCGTGGTTTGTGACAAAGGCTGACGCGGAGGGTATTGATTACGGAATAGTACCGTTGCCCGGCTTTGATAACGGAAGTAACACATATTCTCTTGCCGGCGTAAGGGCGATGTTTGTCTATTCAAAGGGCGAGCATACCGCAGAAGCGGACGCATTTGCAAAATATCTTCTCAGTGCCGATATGCAGAGCCTGAGAACAAAGATAACCGGAACGCTCCCTGCAACAAATATTGACGTGAACGAAAAGCTTGATGGGTTTGTAGATCAGCTTGAATTTTCGTATATAATGCCAAACAGAGCCGAGATGACAAGATTCTGGGAGTTCGGCGAGCATATTACTGCCGATATATATGGCGAAAAGGGAATATCACAGGAACTGAAAGACTATGTGAGATATATCGACAATACCGATACACAGACAGAAAACAGCAGCAACGATATTTCAGAAAACAGCACGACACAAAACGAATAATTACGGAAGGACAACTCATATATGTCAAAGCCCGAAGAGTATACTTCACTTGAAAATATTACCGATGTGACGACCGGACTTACCGCAGAGCAGGTAAACGAGCGTATCTCCTGCGGTAAGGTCAACGGCGATTTCAATATACCGAGCAAATCGGTAAAGCAGATATTCAAGGATAACTGCCTTACATTCTTCAACCTTATCAACATAATACTGGCGGCTTTTGTCATTGCGGTAGGCTCGTTCAAGAACTGCCTGTTCTTAGGTGTTATCATATGCAACACGGCAATAGGTATATTCCAGGAAATACGCTCAAAAAGAGCCATCGACAAGCTGGCTCTTATTTCTGCGCCTAAAGCGGATGTGCTGAGAAACGGCGAAACACAGACGATAGCCGTAAAGGATATTGTTCTTGACGATATAATGATTCTGTCGGCAGGCAGACAGGTCTGCTCGGACTGCATAGCGGTAGAGGGCGACTGCGAGGTAAACGAGAGCCTTATAACAGGCGAAAGCGACCCTATTGTAAAGCACAAGGGCGATGAGATACTGTCCGGCTCGTTTCTGATAAGCGGCAATGCAAAGGCGCAGGTTATCCGCATAGGCGCAGACAATTATGCCAATAAGATAACAAGCGGCGCAAAATATATCAAGAAGAATAACTCAAAGATGCTCGCAAGCATAAACTATATACTGAAGATGATTTCTATCTGCATTATCCCGATGATACTGCTGATGTTCGGCAAGGAAATGCTTCTTGCACACAACACGTTCACCGATGCCGTTGTAAACACGGTGTCGGCTATAATCGGCATGATACCGGAGGGCCTTGTGCTTATGGCAAGTATGGTGCTTGCGGTAAGCGTTATCAGACTTGCAACGAACAAAACGCTTGCGCAGGATCTGTACTGTGTGGAAACCCTTGCAAGAGTTGACGTTCTCTGCCTTGATAAAACGGGTACGATAACCGAGGGCAGAATGGAGGTATCCGACGTTATCTCTCTTGACGGCAACGATCACGAAAAAGCTCTTTGCGAGATGATATATGCGCTCGGCGATAATAACCCCACTGCGCTTGCCGTAATGGACAGATACAAAAAAGACGGCTCTTTGCCAAGCCGTGAATGGTCGGCAAAGACGGCGATACATTTTTCAAGTGCGAAAAAGTGGAGCCTTGCGGCTTTTGAGGATAAAGGAACATATATTCTCGGTGCGGTTGAATTTATCATGGGCGACGCTATGACAGACGCTCTGAGAGAGCAGATAAAGACGCTGTCGGAGGGCGGATACAGAGTTGTATTGTTTGCGCACAGCGACAATATGCCTCCCGAAGTTGAGGGCGGCGCATTGCCCGAAAATATAACTCCGGTTGCACTTGTAAGAATCACCGACTGCATAAGAAAAGAAGCCCCTGCAACGCTGAAATATTTTGCGGAGCAGGACGTTGACATAAGAATTATTTCGGGCGACAGCCCCGTTACCGTTTCGGGAGTAGCACAGCGTGCAGGGCTTGAGCATTATGAAAATTACGTTGACGCATCGACATTAACAACCGATGAAGAACTGTGGGAGGCGGCTGACAAATATAAGATATTCGGCCGTGTAACACCGTATCAGAAGCTGGAGCTTGTAAAGGCGCTGAAAGCCAAAGGGCATACGGTTGCGATGACAGGCGACGGTGTAAACGATGTCCTT
Source organism: Ruminiclostridium sp. (assembly GCA_017935365.1). Lineage (GTDB taxonomy): Bacteria > Bacillota > Clostridia > Oscillospirales > Ruminococcaceae > Ruminiclostridium_E. The sequence goes on from JAGBHT010000010.1 coordinate 51,512, forward strand.
GCACTGAAAGAATCCGACTGCTCTATAGCAATGCAATCGGGAAGCGATGCTGCAAGAAATGTATCGAATATCGTTCTTCTCGACAGCAATTTTGCGTCAATGCCTAAGATAGTAGGCGAGGGCAGACGCTCTATAAACAATGTCGAGCGTTCGAGCGTGCTGTTCCTTTATAAAACCGTATACTCGTTTTTAGCGGCACTTATGTTCTGCTTTGTGCCTATGGGCTATCCCCTTCAGGCAATACAGCTTACGCAGATTAATATGTTCACAAACGGCATACCCTCGTTCTTACTTGCTATGGAGCCTAACTTCAAGCGTGTAAAGGGCAAATTTATAGAAAACGTCCTGCCGAAATCCATAATGCACGGACTGCTGATAACGTTCAATTTTGTCGGAATAGTGCTTATGCGCTATATTTCGGGCTGGATGAACATAATTCCCAGAGAAACCTTTGATTACAGCATTGAAACAATGTCAACTATATGCATAGGATTTGCGGCGTTCGTGATACTGTTCAAGGTTTGTATGCCCTTCAAGCCGTGGAAAATAGGTCTGTTTGTTTTCCTGATAGGCGGATTTACGGCTGATATATTCATATTGCGTGATTTCCTGCTTGATTTAAAGCCAATGCGCATTGAAATGGTAATAATGACAGGAATCCTTATGGGCGTAACGATTGTTCTTGCGGCGCTGTCATCTGTATTCGAGCGGCATATAACCGATAATCTGCTTGCATTCCAGATATACTGGAAAAACGTATTTGTCAAGATATCCGCAAAGAGAAGAGCAAGAAAGGAAAGCAAGAATGCCTGAAACTATTGTTGAGATATTCAGCGACGGAGCGTGCAGCGGCAATCCGGGTCCCGGAGGGTACGGTGCGATTCTCCGTTGGAACGGAAAAGAAAAGGAACTGAGCGGCGGCGAAAAGCATACCACCAATAACCGTATGGAACTTACCGGAGTTATCGAGGCGCTGACGGCACTGAAATATCCGTGCAAGGTGATACTTACCACCGACAGTAAATATGTTGTGGATTCGGTCACAAAGGGTTGGGTCAACGGCTGGAAACGCAGAGGGTGGAAAAAATCCGACAATACGCCTGCGCTGAATGTCGATCTGTGGGAGCGGTTGCTTCCGCTGCTTGATACGCACGATGTGGAATTCCGCTGGATAAAAGGCCACGCAGGACACCCCGAAAACGAACGTTGCGACAGGCTCGCAGTAAAAATGCGTGATTACTACAGCGCATTATAATTAGCCGAAAGAAGGCGTTTTTATGAAAAATGAGATTAAAGAATATAAGGAATATATAAAACAGCAGGCGGCAGACCCTGACGTTGACAAGAAAGCGCTTGCACAGCAGCTTCTTGTCAGGATAGGCTTCTATCAGCACGAAAGGCTTATCCACCTCATAGTAACGATGAGCTTTGCGATATTCTTCCTGCTGTCGCTGATACTGGTGTCGATAAATGTTTACTTTCTTGCATTGTCGGTGCTGCTGCTTGTACTTCTTGTTCCGTACATAGCGCACTATTATTTTCTTGAAAATTCAACGCAGGAGCTTTATAAAGTGTATTACTCGCTTATTTCGGGGCAATAATTCTTGCAGACGAAAAATAGTTGTAACTGTTTAAGCAAAAATCACACAAAACCGTGAATTTATTTCCAAGTTTCGTTTAATCCTACAAAATTATCTTGCAAATATGGATTTTTTCGGCTTTCTGTAGTATAATTATAGCATTAATCTGCCGAATCAGTCGCATTATGTTTGTTTTTCAGTGTAACAAGAGGGGTGAGCCGATGAAAAAAGATATATTTTCAATTCCGAACATACTGAGCTTTGTGCGAATATTGCTTATCCCGATATTTGTATGGTTATATGTCACCGCAGGCACGAGCAGAGGGTATTATCTTGCCGCCGCAGTTGTCGTAGCGTCGGGAATTACCGATTTCCTTGACGGACAGATAGCACGGCGATGCAATATGATAACCGAGTTCGGCAAATTCCTCGATCCGCTTGCCGATAAGCTGACGCAGGGAACGCTGTTCCTTTGCATAGCGATAAATTATCCGCTGATGTGGATACTGCTTGCTATATGGCTTTTAAAGGACGGCTTTATGGCAATCATGGGACTTGTGCTTTTAAAGACAAAGCAGACAAAGCTTGACGGCGCACGTTGGTACGGCAAGGTCTGCACGGCTATTATCTATATCGCAGTACTGGCTCTGCTTTTCTTCCCCGGAGTATTCCCGGAGGGTTCGCCTGCATCATCCTTACTCATTCTTATCTGTATAGGTGTAATGCTTCTTTCCGGTATTCTTTATTCGGTAGCACTTATAAAGATGTGGCTTCACAATGAAACGATAGCCAAAGAGAACAGAAAGAAGCTCAGGGAGATAGCTAAGGAAAGTACGCACGAGCATAGTGATATAAAGAGTGAATAAGAAGATGACCTACAGGTGAGCCTGTAGGTCGTTTTTGTTTGTGGGAGTTTGTTATTCGTGTGCTTCTATTGTATTGTTTTATGTTTTTGCTGTGATAGTAAGCTATTGCGCTTTTGTTTTCCGGCGTACCTTGCATATGTATATCGGTACATTCTCAAAGCTTGCAATTTTGCCGTTAATCTCAAAGTTACAGCGTATAACTATCACCCTTGTCTCCCCTCGAAAAAGGGGGAGGCAAGGTATAGTGCTTTGACTTACAAACGATTGCGTTTAAAAAGTCGCAATAAGCGGGAAGCTGATGCTCTGTTCGCTCCGGGGGACTGTACAGATATCTCAGGATAGTACGTTTTTGGGAAGTATCGGTGACGGTTCGGTTGCACTGATATACTCACGGAATTATTAGCTTCTTGACGGCACGGAAACTGTTTTTTGTACCTATACGACATTCTCAATATCATTTTCAACTATATTGAACCGTTTGAATTCGGGTATGGAGTTTTCGAAACTTTTTTCAGTATGCTTTCGTCGACCACAAGGCTAACGAACCCTTGAGTAAATTTGCTTTGATTTACAGACAGATCTGATATTATCGAAAATGACCGGCTCTTTCCCGGACAGGAAATGTTCGGAAAGGATCTTTTTATTTTGAATATGTCACTTAAAATTTACTCATTGTGAACAAATCTTTGTTGAGTTTTGATATATACAAATTTCTCTTTCGGGTATAGAATATAGAGGTTGCTTTTTGTCTTGAAAGCAATAAGGAAACAGAAAGAGGGAGAGAAATGATAAAGCGTTATTTCAAACGTTTAAAGACAGAATTTAAGGGCTATAATGCAGGAAAATTCGGAAAGGATGTGCTGGCAGGTATTACGGTTGCGGCTGTGGCACTTCCGCTTGCGCTTGCATTCGGTATATCGAGCGGTGCGACTGCCGCCGCAGGACTTATCACAGCGCTTATCGCAGGTGTTGTAATAGGGATGCTTTCGGGTGCGTCATATCAGATTTCCGGTCCTACGGGAGCTATGGCGGCCATTCTTTGCTCGCTTGTGGCTACATATCATATGCAGGGTGTATTCATTGCCTGCTTTATGTCTGGCATTATACTTCTGCTGTGCGGAATATTCAAGCTCGGCGGACTGGTGCAGTTCATACCCACCCCTGTTATCACAGGCTTTACATCGGGTATAGCTATCATCATCGCATTCGGTCAGATAAATAATCTCACAGGGCTTAAATGCGATGGTGCGTCCACGATTGACAAGATAGTAAGCTACTTCAACACTCCTCAGACGCTGAATTTCGAGGCTATAGCCATCGGCGTGTGCGTTATAGTGTTTATGCTCATTTACCCCAAAAAGCTCAACGCTATTATCCCGTCGTCGCTTATGTCAATTATAATTGCAACGGCGCTGAACTTCATATTCAATTTCGATGTCGGAATTGTCGGCGAGATACCGCAGACACTGTTACTCAGCGACAGACTGGATATAACGGCTATAGATTTCGATACGGTCAAGAATCTTATATTCCCCGCGATAAGCATTGCGGCGCTCGGACTTATCGAAAGCCTTTTGTGCGGCGCAAGCGCAGGCAGAATGAAAAACGAAAAGCTCGACAGCGATCAGGAGCTTGTAGCGCAGGGCATAGGCAATATGCTGATCCCGTTCTTCGGCGGTGTTCCCACAACAGCGGCTATCGCAAGAACAAGCGTTGCTATAAAGAGCGGCGCGCAGACAAGAATTGCAGGTGTGATTCATTCACTGGTACTGTTAGCTTCAATGTTCCTGCTCGGCGGTGTAATGTCTAAGATACCTATGGCGGCGCTTGCAGGCGTACTTATCGTAACCGCGTGGAGAATGAATGAGTTTGCGGTAATCAAGGACATATTCGGCAGAAAGATAAAGACCACAATGTTCCAGTATCTTATAACAATGGCGGCGACCGTATTATTCGACCTCACAGTCGCAATTATAATCGGTATTCTTTTCTCAGTCATAATGTTCGTGCTCAAGGTGTCGGATATGACGGTAAACGTTGCCGATGTTGACCCTGCAAAGATCGATATAGCCGACAAGGACGGAAAGCTTCACGGCACAAAGGTCGTATATGTAACAGGACCGCTTTACTTCGGAACATCGAACAAGCTTTCCGAAAAGCTTTCACATCTTGAGGTCGAGGACGGCGGAAAGCTGATATTCTCGATGCGTGGTGTGCCTATTGCCGATATTTCCGGTGTACAGGCTATGAAGGAGCTTTGTGACAGCCTTTCCGCAAGGAAGATAGAAATATACTTCTCGTGCGTACAGCCTGCCGTTGACGAAATGTTCCACCGTTGCGGACTTATCGAAACATACGGTGAGGAACGATTCTTCTGGAGTACCGACAAGGCGATGAAGTTCATTGCAGGTGAAACGGAAAACGTCTGTCCTGTATGTTCCGCAAACACATCAAATACGGCCGTAACCGCAGAAACGGCAAGCGTATAAATATAAGAAAACAGCCCACAGGCAAATCAAAGTGTCTGTGGGCTGTTGCTGCATGCTAAGCGCCTCTGTCGTTGCCTTGCGACATTACGATAAAACTTACTATTATCGTAACGAGCAGAGCGAGTATTCCGAGTAACTTATTTTCAATAAAGCAAACCGTCAAAGCAACGCCGCCGATCATAATAGCAATTCCGAAAATCATCCACAAGCATTTTACCGCTTCACTGCGGTTGTCGGTTTTGTTTTCATCCTTGACGTGGTGCGAATAAACCGTCCTGCCTTTATTCTGTGCAGGCGGCTGTTCATTTCTCTTGCTGTCTTCGATTATATGATGAACAAGCCCAAAGGTGACAAAATCATCAAAGGCATCGTGCTTACCGTTTCCGTTCCAGTCAAACATAATATCTGCCTATTTCGCATCTATTCAAATATTCCTTTAAAAGATTCTGTTATCGATTTACGCACTACAGAGTAATTTTCTTTATTGATGCGACCTATTCTGACAATAAGCTGTGCTTGATTGATAGTGGTTATCTGTTCCATGAGTACTATGCTGTCAAACATGAGCCCGCATTTGCTGTTTAGATTAAAGTGGACCGGGAGCTGTTTTTTATATCGTGCCGTAAGCGGAGCAACGATAGTCGTTGTGCTGAAATGATTGCCGATATTATTCTGTATTATAAGTACCGGTCTTATTCCGTATTCGATACTTCCTGTTTTTTCGCCAAGGTCTGCGAGCCATATCTCGCCTTGAAATGCTTTTCCGCTGACATTCTGTACAGTTGTTGCGGAAGCATTATCGGTGTAATTACACGTCATATTTAATTCCTTTCTCAACTGAATTGCTGTAAACATATAATAGTTTCGTTTTTAGTGGCGGTATACCGGTGTTAAGCTGTTGAGTCCGTATCCTACACTAAATCTGATTAGCTATTGTAATTATTTTAGCATAGGGAGTGTACGATAAAAAGGACAAACTAAATTTGAACAAGGATGACAATCTGTATTTGATATTAAATTAGTATAGTAAACTGCCGATTAATGAATATATGATTACAAATATAAGCATTTCTGTTTACTTTTATGTCGAAATATGATATAATCACCGCAGGGACGGTGATACAATTGGACAGAAACATTAAGCCAAAGAAAACAGCTGATGAGTTGGTAAATAAGTTGCAAAACGAAAAAGGCATAACATTTAATATAATAGATAAAAATACGGCTGTTGATTATTTCAGAGATATCAACAATTATCTTCGCACCGCCTCATATAGAAAAAATTATGAAAAACATCAAAGCGGCGAGGATAAAGGGAAATATATAAAACTTGATTTTGCATATCTTACAGAACTTTCTTCAATAGATATGCACCTGAGAAAAGTAGCTTTTCATATGTGTGTTGATATCGAACACGCTATAAAGACAAAATTGATTACAACAATAGAAAATAATCCGGATGAAAACGGATACGATATAGTAGATCTGTTCTTTCAAAAATTTCCTGATGTATTGGATAGTATCGAAGGAAAGGCTGATTCTATATTCACAGGCGGCTTAATTGACAAATATTTTTCTTTGTGCTATGTATTTGACAAATCACAGACACCTACATTTTTAAAAACCCGAATCAGCAGATATGATTGTCCTGTCTGGGTGCTTGTAGAAATAATATCGTTTGGCGATTTGTTGAAACTTGTTTCACTTTATAACGAACAGTATCCTTTATATAAGGTTAACGTTCCGTCAAACAGCATTTTAAAAGCTGTAAAAAGTCTAAGAAATGCTTGTGCACACAATAACTGCCTGCTGAATAATATGAATGTAGGAACAACTAAGCCTTCTGCTGAAATAACACAGTTTGTAGCAAAAATTAAGACTATAGGCAAGGAAGAGCGAAATAAAAAACTTTCCTGTCGTCCTATGTTTGAACTGGTATGTATGCTTAAAGCATATGATGAAGTTGTTTCAAAAAATGTAAAAAAGCATGGTTTTGATAGTATATCGGAATTTGTGGATAATATATTATTAAATCATGAAGATTACTTTGATACAAATATCGTGGTAAAAACTTCTTTCGATTTTTTTAAAAAAGTTGTTGACAATTTCAAATAAAACGAGTATAATATTACTGATATCAAAAAGCGTAAGCTTTTGTAAGGGTGGCGTTGCTGACGTTGCCCTTATTTTGTTTTATTAAGTAAATTTATAATTTTGTGCGTTCTCCTCGCAAGGCTGACAACAAAAAAACAAGCACCGCAATCAAATAGGCTTACTGTGGTGCAAAGCCGGTGACCGCAAAAAGTTGTCAGCGAAGGCAAGGCTGAAGACTACAGTACAAGCGAGCAGCCTTGCCGAGCGGCACTTTTTTGCGAAAAGGAGGAACAGTAGAGCGGGTGACTGATTTTTTATAGCATAAAAAATCGGAACAAGCGTAACCCGTTCCGACGTGGCACGCCTGATGCGATTCGAACGCACGACACATAGCGTCGGAGGCTATTGCTCTATCCAACTGAGCTACAGGCGCAAATATAAAGGGCTGACGGTTGTCAGCCCTTTCAGTATAACATATTTTATACGATTTTGCAAGTACAATTACTTAAGCAGGGATTCTGTAGCGGCAATCTTTACTGCAACACAGAATACTTCCATTGCCTTTGCAAGCTCAGCCTCGGTAGGATATGTGGGAGCAATACGGATATTGCTGTCGTGGGGATCCTTGCCGTAAGGATAAGTTGCGCCGGCGCCTGTCAGAACAACTCCTGCCTGCTTGCACAGTTCAACCGTGCGCTTTGCCGTACCCTCAAGACCGTTGAATGAAATGAAGTAACCGCCGTTGGGCTTGTGCCATGCGCCGAAACCTGTGGGAGCGATCTCCTTGTCGAGCATATCAAGAACGATCTTGAACTTAGGCTCGATTATAGCTCTGTGCTTCTTCATATGTTCCTTGATACCGTCAAAGTCCTTGAAGAAACGTGCGTGTCTTAACTGGTTGAGCTTATCATAACCTATAGTCTGGAATGTCATCTGGCTCTTGATGAACTTGATGTTCTCGGCACTTGCGCCGATGAATGCAAGACCGCCGCCGGGGAATGAGATCTTTGATGTTGACGCAAACATGAATACCATGTTTTCCTTGCCTGTCTTCTTTGCTTCTTCAAGAAGATTGAGCAGGTGGTCGGGTGTATCTGTGAGGTGATGAACGCAGTAAGCGTTATCCCAGAATATTCTGAAATCCTTGGCCTTGGGTGAGAGGTTTGCAAAACGCTTTACTGTTTCGTCCGAGCAGGTGATACCCTCGGGGTTGCTGTACATAGGAACGCACCAGATACCCTTGATAAGCTCATCTTCGCTTACCAGCTTCTCTACAACGTCCATATCGGGACCGTCGGGAGTATAAGGCACTGTGATCATCTCAATGCCGAGGCTCTGGCAGATAGCAAAGTGTCTGTCATAACCGGGAGCGGGGCAAAGGAACTTTACCTTCTCATTCTTTCCCCAGGGCTTGTCGCCGCCGAGAACACCGAGTAACATTGCTCTTGCCATTGTATCATACATGAGCTGAAGGCTTGAGTTACCGCCGATGATTATTTCATCATGAGCAACACCGAGCATAGGCATACAAAGTCTTTTTGCTTCTTCGATACCGTCAAGTACGCCGTAGTTACGGCAGTCGATACCGGTTTCTGACATATAATCGCCGTCAAGGCAGTGTGTCAGCATATCTAACGAAAGATCAAGCTGTGCAGGGGAGGGCTTGCCTCTTGACATATCTAATTTAAGTCCCTGCTTGCAAAGCTCGTCATACTGCTTCTTAGCTTCTTCGTTCAGCTTTATCAGTTCATTCTTTTCCATTATCGCGAACTCCTTATGATAAAGAAATTTTTACGCAGTTGTTCACTGCACCCATAGTCTAATTATAAAGCAAACAAAACCGTTTTGCAAGCGTTTTTTAGCTTTCTTGCAACAAATTATGCAATTTTGTCAAAAAAACGTTGCACAGAAACATAATTATGGCGATTAGCAACTATAAAATATCCATAAAATGTTTAATCTGTGCAACTCGTAATTTTAATTTTTGCATTAACCGGCAAATGCGGCTGTCACAACGCCGTTGTTATTTGTGAATGTAATATCGGCGGTTACCGTCTGCTCGTCAAGACCGGAAAGGTTCAGCGGTACGCTGCAACGTATGTTGTAAGTCCATTCAAAGGTCAGCGTAGTGCTTGTCTTGCCGTCAAGGAAAGCAAGGTTCATATCAAAATCCGTGCTGTCATTCAGAAGAGCGGTCGCCGATAATGCGTCATCGTAGATCACGGGAAGCGTTACATTCTGACGTGTAAGCTCGGTCGGCATTATGTTGCGCATTGATATTATTTTTGAGTTTCCGTCCGTGTACACATTGAGCGTAAGGTCGGCACAATAAAATCCGACCTGTTTCTGACCGTCAAGCGGTATATCCTCTGCATAACCCTGTACGGCAAAATAACCCGTTCCGTAGTCCGATAAAGCTATGTTGAATGTGGGGTGGAACACCGGTGTTCCTTTGGCAAGAATAGCGTCGTATGCCGTCATTGCACCCTCTACTCCGTCCTGTACATCGAGCAGAGCGGTTTCGACTTCTGCCTTGTCCAGTCCCGAATAATAGCTTGCGGAAACGGCAAGGTTATTGCCGTCGGTGATTATTTCACGGTTGCTTCCTGCATACACGGGAGTTGTACGGGTCAGCAACATATACAGAAGAAGTCCTATTCCTGCTGTGACAAGCACAAGCAGAATAACAAGTACGATCTTTTTCATTAGGATTTCCTTTCGGATATCAATTGATATCGTTTTAGATGCAGTATCAGATACAGTAAAGGTTCATATCCCACGCAGGAATATACGGGTGCTGTCTTAAATACAGCCTGTACGCAGGATTGAGTTCTTTCACTTTAAGCGGGAGCGCAAACATATCCTCCGTGCGGTGATAGAGCGAAACGAGAAGTTTTGGCTTGTCCCGCTGTATTACCGTCTTACTGCCGTCAAGAGCTTCGCTTTCGCTGCCCTCAACGTCATACTTTATATAAGTCACATGCTCGTCCTTTACAAAGCTGTCAAGACTGCGCATTTCTATCTCTTTTATCCTTGCGGGATTTACGGGCTTGCCCTTTTCGTAAGGGATAAGGGACGAATTTCTTCCGCCCTTTGATACAAACTCACGCACCGTATCACAGCTCCACGCGCCTGCGTTTATTGTCCTGAAATCGTAAGGGCTGAGCTTGTAGTGGATACGTTTCATCTTGGCGTAATTCTTGCCGTCAGGTTCCATTGCGAATATCTTGTTGAAATGTCCGCCCGTGACATTCAGAAACTCGGTTATCGTGTCGCCGTTGTATGCACCAAGGTCTGCATAGGTTTCGTTACCGCCGAGTGAAAGTATTTCATAGCCGTCCGCCTTATCGGTCTGGTTGCGTAAAAGCGGCTGGATCCTGCCTGTTATACGATATTCGAGCCAGCCGTCAAACACTTTCTTCGACTGCTCATCGGCAAGCATTGAGTAAACCTTTTCAAGCTCCACCTTATGCTCCTCGGCATATTCCTTTGTAAATAATCCACCGCCGATCACGGGAACATCGGGAGCGTACAGCTCGTGCCTGTCCGAGATGGCTATGATACGCTGTATCACCTCGTCAATATGCGTACCGAACGCAACGAGAATGATACAGTCGCCGAACTGCTGTTCGATATCGGACAGCTTTTTCACCTCAAAGCCCGCAAAGCTGTGACCTCTCACAAAGTCGTCGCTTGCCATAAATCCCGATATCCGGACATTCTTTTCGGCGCATACATCAAGTATCTTCTGCGCACCGTCACCCATGCCGTATATTATTATCGGCTTTGAGGTTACGGCTAAGTGATCCCAGAGGGAAACCGCACTTGTTATATCGTACATTCAAACATTCCTTTTCTTACGATTATCCGATTACTCGACCGTTACCGACTTTGCAAGGTTTCTCGGGTGGTCAACATCAAAGTTCTTGAGAGCCGCTGTATAATAAGCGATAAGCTGTAACGGTACTACAGCCACAAGCGGCATAAGAAGATCTCTTGCCATAGGGAGCGCAACGGGATAATCTACATCGTTCTCGTCAAACTTCATATCTTCACTGCATACCATTATAACGGTAGCGCCTCTTGTCTTTACTTCCTTTATATTGCTCATAGTCTTTTCGTAAAGAGTGTGCTGTGTTGCAACTGCGATGACCGGCATACCCTCTTCGATAAGTGAAATAGTGCCGTGCTTTAGCTCACCTGCGGCATAGCTTTCGGAGTGGATATATGATATTTCCTTGAGCTTAAGGCTTCCTTCCATACTCAGCGCATAGTCAAGACCTCTGCCTATATAAAGCAGGCTGTCCGCGCTCATAAGCTTTGACGCTACCTTCTGGTACTGGGTCTGATCGTCAACGCACTTCTGCACCTTTGACGGAATTTCGGAAAGCTCGGATATAAGCTGTCTGCATTCCGCTTCATCTATTGCCTTTCTTGCATATGCAACACGGAAAGCAAGCAGATACATAAACGCCGTCTGCACCATATATGCCTTTGTGGAGCAGACCGATATTTCAGGACCTGCAAGCGTGTACATTACCATCTTTGCTTCTCTTGCTATTGAAGAGCCGACTACGTTTACAATTGCAAGCGTATCTGCGCCGATAGAATTTGCAAGTTTCAAAGCGGCAAGGGTATCTGCCGTTTCGCCCGACTGTGAGATTATTACCACTAAATCATCGGGAGCGAGCAGAGGATCACGGTAACGGAATTCCGACGCAATGTCTACGACAACGGGAGTGCGTGCAAGTTTTTCTATAACGTATTTACCCACCATACCTGCGTGCATTGCGGAGCCGCAACCTACTATATAGATATGATGATAATTTCTCAGCTTCTCATCTGTAAGTCCGCACTCGGAGAAGTCTGGCATACCGCCTTTGATACGGGGATTGATCGTCTTTTTCAGAGCATCGGGCTGTTCACAGATCTCCTTGAGCATAAAGTGAGCATAGCCGCCCTTTTCAGCCGCAGAAACGTCCCAGTCGGCAACCTGTAATTCCTTTTCGATAACGTTCTTGTGCATATCATAGAACACAACGCCGTCTGCCGTGATATCCGCAATTTCTCCGGGATCAAGCAGATAATATTCTCTTGTGTATTCTATTATAGCCGTAACGTCCGACGCTATGAACATTTCGCCGTTGCCCTTGCCGACTATCAGAGGGCTTTCTTTTCTTGCCGCAAATATGCGGTTTTTGTGTTCTCTGAACATGATACCGAGTGAATATGCACCCTCGATATCGGCAATTGTCTTTATTATAGTATCGACAGGGTCGCCGTTGTAGTTATAGTCAAGGAGTTTTGCAACGGCTTCTGTATCTGTCTGGCTTTCAAAGCCGTATCCCTTTGATATAAGAAAATCCTTAAGCTTGCGGTAATTTTCGATTATGCCGTTGTGAACTATCGATACTCTTCCGTTTCCTATAGGGTGGGAGTTGATGTCACTGGGTTCTCCGTGGGTTGCCCAACGTGTATGACCGATACCCGCTGTAGCGGTGAAGTGCGGCTCGTGTGACAGCTTTTCGATAAGTCCGTCCTTAAGCTTGCCTTTTGCCTTTACTGTCTTTATTCTGTCACCCTCGAATACTGCGATACCTGCCGAGTCATAACCTCTGTATTCGAGCTTTGTGAGTGAGTTTACAAGTATTTCGGTACATTCCTTTGCACCTACATATCCTACTATTCCACACATAAATTTATTCCGCCTTTCATAAATCGGACTTGGCGCATTGATATGCGCTATAAATATAATATTCTGATTCTTCTTCAATAAGTACAAAACCATCGGCTTATGCAAAACACAGTATAACACATTTTAAGCTAAAAGGCAAGCGCAGTGCTGTAATTGATGTTGACACGGCTGACTGTTCATGCTAAAATAAAGTAACACAAACAGTTTAATTTGTGAGAAATAATTTTATGAAAAAAGAGAGTGAATGTTCTTTCAGGAGGAAAAGCAATGCTGATTTCACAGGCAGAATACATATTGGAATATCTGTCGGACAAGATGCTTGTACCGACAATTATGTTCTGGGTCGCTATAGCAATAGCGGTTACATCGATAGTATGTTTTGTTCTCGCACCGATTTACAGTAAGGGTAAACACGGTGGAGTAAAGGTTCTTGCACAGATAATATCGATTATCGATTTTATCGGCGGTATAGGCTCGTTACTGGTTTTTATCGCGGTTTCTGCGCTTTCGCTGCTTACTTCGGCAGGCGCTTTTGCCGATGCGGCTACATCCGTACAGGAAACTCTGCTCGCAATTTTACTGACGCCGATCAGGTTCGGTATGCCGCTTGACAGTTTTGCATCGGGAGATCTGGGGGCAGGAACTATAATTCTTTTCTATGGTCTTTATTTTGGTGTTGCGGGTCTGCTCGGCATTATCGCATTTGTTGTCAGCAGTTCTGCAAGAGGTAAGTATAACGGCGCAAACGGAAAAATAAGAGGTGCGGCGGTTCCTCAGGGTATGCCGCAGTATAACCCTTATCAGCCTTACGGTCAGTATCAGCAGAATGCACCGCAGGGTTACCCCCAGCAGTACCGGCAGAATGCGCCGCAAGGTTACCCTCAGCAGTATCAGCAGAATGTACCGCAGGGCTACCCTCAGCAGTATCAGCAGAATGCACCGCAGGGTTACCCTCAGCAGTACCGGCAGAATGTACCGCAGGGTTATCCTCAGCAGTATCAACAGAACGCTCAATATCAGAGCACTTCGGGAGAAACAACAGTTCTTACTCCGGAGATGCTTGCACAGCCGGTTGCTCCCGTACCGGTAATGAATACACAGCCGGCTGCCGGATTTGCACAGCAGGAAGTACCTGCAGAGCCTGCGCCTGAGGTCGCACAGCAGGAAGTACCCGCAGAGCCTGCGCCTGAGGCTGTACAGCAGGAAGTACCCGCAGAGCCTGCGCCTGAGGTCGCACAGCAGGAAGTACCCGCAGAGCCTGCGCCTGAGGCTGTACAGCAGGAAGTACCCGCAGAGCCTGTGCCTGAGGTCGCACAACAGGAAGTGCCTGCGGAGACTGCGCCTGAGGTTGCACAGTACGAAACTCCCGCAGAGCCTGCGCCTGCAAGTTTCTGTGTAAATTGCGGCAAGGCGCTCGCACAGGGCGTGGCATTCTGCCCCAACTGCGGTTACAGGGTAAACACCGCTCCGACTGCATTCTGTACAGGTTGCGGAGCAAAGCTTCCCGACGGTGCGCTGTTCTGCACAACTTGCGGTAAGAAAAGAGATATGTAAACCCGATCAAGATATATCTATGAGCCGTTTTCCGACGGCTCATTTTTATTTTATACATTGAAATCCACATACGGTGCAATAAATTTTGTACCAAATAACGATAGAAACACAAAGTGCAATGTGATAAAATTATGGTCGGTGATGATATGAAAAAGAAAATCAGAGTATGTGAAAATTCAATGGCGCTTGTGTACATACTGGCTATGTCGGGCGGTTTTATGGACGCATATTCATATATGTGCAGAGGAGAGGTGTTCGCAAACGCACAGACCGGTAATATTCTGCTTATGGCGGTAAACCTGGCAAAAGGCAATTTCGGCACGGCACTGAGATATTTTGCGCCGGTTATGGCATTTATCGCCGGAGTTGTGCTTGCTCAGACGGTACATCATATATTCAAGGGCAGAATGCTTCACAGACGGCAGATAGTTATCCTGTTTGAGGCTGTCACGCTTTTTGCGGCGGCATTTATACCGTATGAGCTGAACATTCTCTGCAATTGTATGATATCGCTTGCCTGCGGCGCACAGGTCGAGGCGTTCAGAAAGATAAGTATCAGGGGCGCATATCCGCAGAGCTATGCCTGTGCGACCACAATGTGCATAGGTAATATGAGAACGGCGGCATCGTCGATATGCGAATATGTTGCACACCGAAACCGTGGCGATCTGAGAAAAGGTTTGCTCTTGTTCAGTATAAACGCAATGTTCGCTATAGGTGCAATAGCAGGCGACCTTTGTGTGACAGCTGTAAATCAGTGGGCTGTTATGATATGTTCGGTATTTATGACCACGGCATTTATAATAATCACTATGGAAGAAAAGGAAGAAGAGAAGAAGTGATAACGCCTGATGTCCTGTCATAAAGCGGAGTAACCGCCTTCTGTTGAAAACTAATGTGTATGTTGAATACTTTGTTGAAAGTTTTTTGTACATAACATACAAATTGCGATGTGGTGATTGAGGACTATTGAACAAATATGAAAAATAATCGCAGAAAAATTGACAAAATGAAAAAACTTTGTTGACGAATACGGCACATTTGGATATACTATAGGTACAGAGCGGAGATACCGCATAACATCTCAATGCGGACGGCTCGACGGAAAGATAATACGAATTTACGGAGGTAACCAATCATGTTTGTTAAAGAAGTAAGCGTTAAGAATCAGGTAGGTTTACACGCAAGACCCGCAACATTCTTCATCCAGAAGGCTAATGAGTACAAGTCATCTATCTGGGTAGAAAAGGAAGAAAGAAGAGTAAACGCTAAGAGCCTTCTCGGTATCCTTTCACTCGGTATTGTTGGCGGTACAACGATCAGAATCATTGCTGACGGCTCTGATGAACAGCTCGCGGTTGACGGTCTTGTAAAGCTCGTTGAAAGCGGTTTCGCTGAATAATTCACACTCCCGGTCAAGTAGTGTAATCGGGTTTCGCCCGATGTGTAGACGTGTAGAAAAGTGTAGACGGACAGAATTTACATTATAAAGAAACAGCGGGGATTTTGCACTAAGCAGGTCGCCCGCTGTATTTTTATTTCACGTTGCAAATTGTTAAATCGCAAAAGGAGCGTTATATTGAAAAGAACAGGAAAAATCATCGCTGTGATTATTTCGGCGTTAACGGCTGTAACCGCTGTGACGGCTTGCAGTGCCGATTATTCGCATATTGACGGCTACAGCGATATAGAAAACGCAAGAAAGCTTTATGCTTCGCTTTATTCTGCGGAACTGACCGTTACCGACAAGGGAACAGGTGCGGTGACGCAGGAGCTGACGTTCTGCTACGATCAGAATGATACGCTGTCATACAGCTATTTCGGTACGGACGGAAATACAAAATATTATGAATATCACAACGGTTCAGAATTCAATTACTACTCCGACGGAGAATGGCATACGCTGGTAAGCGGCGATCAGAATTATGTCAGCTATAACCGCACCAACAAAATGTCAATGACCGATGAGGGTATGATATTCATAAAGCCCGACAGTGTGACAAGCTCTGAAGTACGGCAGACTGCCGACGGCAAGACGATAACCATGCAGTACGATGTTTCAAAGCTCAACAGCGCAATGTCGTCACAGCTCGGACTTGTCGGCGATCTTGACAGCTTCAGCGTTGTGTACAACCTTGACAAGGACGGATACTGTACGTCTATGGAACAGATAGGTACTGCCACTAAGGACGGAGTACAAAGCAAGGTCGATTATTTTATGGAAGTAAGCCGCATGAACGACATTGCTTCGGTAGAGAAGCCGGAAGTTCCGGGCAGTACCGATAACACAGGCAACACGGAAAACAAAGACGAAACAAGTTCCGATAAATCATCGGACGGTAACAGCGCACAATAAACGAATATAATTCCTGCCCGCAGGCGTTCTGCGGGCAATTTTTTGCCGTATTTTTGCGTATGCTGTCTAAAAATAATGCAAAAATGTTGTGAAAATTTACAAAATAGCTTGATTTGCATTCTTTTTTATGGTAAAATTAAATAAAATCATAATGGAGGTACTGCGGATATACGCAAATACGTCCATGCCTTAAGGCTTTTTGATTTTAATTGCGTTACCTCACTTTAACAGTTTATTACACTGAATTATTTGCTAATATACAGTCCGAGGAGGCGAAAACGGTGCAGTTAAACACCAACGGTCAGAAATTCATTAATATAATAATCGGTTTTTCGAGAGATTTTCCATTTACAATAAACCCGGGTGAAGCAACGGAGCAGACCTATCCGTCGCTTCTGGAACTTATAAATCCCGATGATATTCCGCCGATAACGGAAATGTTCACCGATGTTTCACAGGACGAGGAAAAACGTTTTGAGGCGCACTGCCGTTTCATGGTAAACGATGAATATCACTGGTTCTTTCTGTCCTGCAAGGCGGTATATGCCGAGTATGGCAGACCGGTAAGATTTGAGGGTACTATGTGCGATGTGTCTACATACCTCGAAACCGCCGGTGACGACCTTGTGTACAATGAGTTCAGGAAAAAACATAATATAAGATTGACAGAGCTGAAAAAAGGCGTACCCGGACTTGCCGATGTGCTTGACGTGGACTATCTTACAAGCATACAGCGCCCGTTTGCCCAGCCGCAACTCTATTCGGCAATATTTGATGAAAACGGTAAGGTTATATGCGTCCCGAAAACACAGCACAAATCGCTTTCTCCCGATGATTTTGCGTATCAGAAGAAAAAGAATATCCGCATAAATCACCTGGTAAGCGGTACCTGGGTCCTCGGCGCAAAAACACAGGAACTGCTTGATGACAACATTCAGCTGTGGGAAACGCTTGTACAGACGGTTTCACGCATGGCAAACGCCTTTGTTGTCGTAATGTCGGAAATGGAAAATTCACAGAATGCAAACAAGCTTCTCGGTCAGAACGTTGAAGAGCAGATATTACTGAATAACATATATGCAATAATAATGGAAAGCAAGAGCGCGGATATTGCGCTGAACTCGGTAACTGAGCTTATCGGCGACTATTTCCACCTTGACAGGATAACGATAGTCGACCGTGACGATTTCACACAGGAGCTGTGCTGGTGCAGGGATTACAAATACCGCAGACTGCCGCTTGAAATAGACGGGGAAACTGCGCTGAACTGTGATTCTATCCGTGAGGATCTTAGCCTTACGTCGTCCGCATTTTCGGACGCTGACACAAACGAACTTTCAAAGTTCGGCATAAAGGCGTATGCCATTTTCAAGCTGATAAATTCGGGAGCATTTGACAGCCTGATAATGTTCCAGATGATCGAAAAGGAGCATAACTGGACACAACGTGAACGTAAACAGCTCCGCAACATTTCACAGATCATTTCATCGCTTATGATGCGTAAGGAAACGCAGGATAAGCTTGAACAGTCGCAGAAACGTATGCGACAGCTGGCTTTCTATGACGCTATATACGGCATTCCTAACCGTGCAAGGCTGAATAAAGATCTTGATAAGATAATGAAACGCAACGGCAAGGGCTCGCTGATTGCCTTCAAGGTTACAAATACACGTTCGTTATCGGCTGTGTACGGTCATACATATTCGGATATGCTACTGCGCAGTATCGCTCAGTATCTTAACAATCTCCCGATAAAGGACATCGGTGTATATTATTTCACAAATGCGATCTTTATGCTGAATCTGCCGGATTGTACGGACGATGAGGCGAAAAATCTTGCGGAAATGCTGATATACCGCTTTTCAAAGCCGTGGAAATTCGGAGAGGACGAACACGCTATCCATTGCAGTCTTGGTATAGCTTTCTATCCCGAAAACGGCGACGACGCGGAAGAACTGTGCAAGGCGGCAAGCACCGCAATGTACCGTGCAAGGGAGTTCAAACAGAACAGCTATGCATTCTATTCCGGCTCGCTTGAGCGTACAAGAATGTTCGCCGCAAATCTCGAACAGCATATAAGAGAATGTATAAACGACGGTATGAGGGGCTTTTCTCTGCGCTTTCAGCCGTGTTTCAGCGCTCATGACGGCAGTATAACGGGCTGCGAGAGCTTTGTACGCTGGCACGATGACCAGTACGGAAATATACCTAATTCGACACTTTTCCCGATGGCTGAGAACCTTGGTCTGTCACATCTGATTGACGGTTGGGTGATGGAACGTTCGTGCGAGTTCTGCAAAGAGGTGCAGGACGCAGGTTTTGAAAATTTCTCGGTAAGCGTAAATCTTACCGCAGGCGAGCCGCAGTCGGCTGAAATAATCGCTCAGGTGCGCCGTGCGCTTGAGGTGAGCGGACTTGAACCACAGTCGCTGATACTTGAAATTCCGGTAAAGGCGAATATTTTCTACAGCGACAGCACTCACATATTGCATGATCTGCGTTCGCTCGGCGTAAATATCGCAATTGACAAGTACGGCACGGAGAACATTTCGCTCAAAGTGCTGAAAAACTCGTATGTCAGCCTTGTAAATATACCTGCTAAGCTGTTTATGAATCACGAGGACGAATTTGACAGCGAGCTTGTAAACTCGGTCATTCATCTGGCTAAATGCCGTGATCTTACGGTGTGCGTAAAGGGCATAGAGGATAAGGAACAACTTGACACGGTGGAAAAATTCAGCGTTGACAAGGTGCAGGGTTACTATTGCTCACGTCCTTTGTCGCTTGACGAGGCAAAGCAGACATTTCTTGAAAGGCTGTCGGTAAAGTAACGTTTTTTATGGTTGCAGACCGTATTTCAACGGCGGTGCAGGCAATTAAGCAAATTTCAGATTGTTGAAAAAGTCGAAGAATTATAGATAATTCTTCGGCTTTTTGTATTTAATTTGCAAAATTGATGTAAAGGTCGCTTTTATTTGCATTTTGCTTGAAAAGAACGCTTTTTTCGAGTATAATATACTTATCTGTAATTGTAAAATCGACTGCGGTAAAACCGCATTTATATTAAAAGGAACACAGCTTTATGAAACTGATTCTTAGCAAAATTAAAACCTATTTCGGAAAACTGGATAAACTGCTGTTGTTCATGAGCATAGGCATTGCGGGATTTGCGGTGTTTATCCAGTACACGCTTTATGAGAACAATATAAGTTCGGCTGTAACCGCAACGCAGTACAAGACACAGCTTATAGCCTTTATCGGCGGACTTGTTATAGCTCTTGTACTGGCGGTGATAAACTATAAGTTTATAGCAAAGCTGTGGTTTATCTATGTGCCGGTAGGACTTGGGCTTACCTTGCTTTTGTTCACGCCGCTCGGACTGCAGCGAGAGGGTGCGGACGATATAGGCTGGCTTGACCTTGGAATTGCGACCATTCAGCCGTCGGAGATACTGAAACTTGCGTTTATCTTGTCGCTCGCCTTTCATCTGTCAAAGGTCGAGGACAGAATGAACGAGCCGATACACTTTATACTGCTGTGCATTCACGGCGCGATACCGACACTGCTTATTAGGCAGACGGGCGATGACGGTTCGGCTATAGTATTCCTGTTCATCTTCCTGTGCATGATGTTTGCGGCAGGGCTTTCGTGGAAATATCTTGTTATGATAGCGGTGGCTGTTCCGCCGGCTGTCTATGTGCTGTGGAATTATCTGATGCAACCGCATCAGCAGAAGCGTTTTCAGGTGCTGTGGGACGCACAGATGCAGGAGGACGAGGCGCTTGGAATCTATATGCAACAACGCGTCGGA
Source organism: Ruminiclostridium sp. (assembly GCA_017935365.1). GTDB lineage: Bacteria > Bacillota > Clostridia > Oscillospirales > Ruminococcaceae > Ruminiclostridium_E. The sequence goes on from JAGBHT010000010.1 coordinate 71,957, forward strand.
AAGATAGCCTTAGGTTCGGGAGGACTTACGGGACAGGGACTTTCGGGCGGCGAATATACCTATGTTCCCGAAATACACAACGACTTTATTTTTTCATATATAGGAATGACAATGGGACTGCTCGGCTGTCTGCTTATTGTAGGAATGCTTGCGGCGCTGTCACTGAAAATTCTCTCCAATGCAAGCGGTGCAAAGGATACGCTCGGCAGGCTTATCTGCATAGGTGTATTTGCTCTTATTGTGTTCCATACAACAGTAAATATCGGAATGGTGCTCGGCGTTGCGCCGGTTATCGGAATACCGCTCCCGTTCTTCAGCGCGGGCGGTACATCGGGTATATGTCTTTTCGTGGCGATAGGACTGGTACTGAGCGTAAGTTATCATAACTCGACCAAGTACAGAATGTTCTATACCGAAAAGGAATAAACGGATTTAATTTCCCACGGGAGAAAAGATAATCAGATAAAGCAAAATGAAAGGAAACGATCATGGCAAAGAAGACAATTCACACACTTGAGGAGATATACTCAGAGGGTGCAGTAAAGGCTCAGAAGGAAAGATATGAGAAGTCGGCGCAGGAGTTCAGGAGCATTTTCGGCGACAGCGATTCACTCCGTTATTTCTCAGCCCCCGGACGTACCGAGGTTGGCGGTAACCATACCGACCATAACCACGGCAAGGTACTTGCGGCAAGCGTAAACCTTGACGTTATCGCAGTTGTAGAGCCTACGGACGACAATATCATCACAGTGAAGAGCGAGGGATTCCCGCAGGATACGGTTGACATATCGGATCTTTCCGTTCATGAAGATGAAAAGAATACATCGGCTTCTCTTATAAGAGGCGTTGCCGCAGGCTTCAAGAACAACGGCTTTAACATAGGCGGTTTTAAGGCTTATACAACATCGAACGTTATGAAGGGCTCCGGTCTTTCAAGCTCTGCCGCTTTTGAAGTGCTTATCGGAAATATCCTTTCGGGCATATATAACGCAGGCGGTATCAGTGCTGTAAAGATCGCTCAGATCGCACAGTATGCGGAAAACGAATATTTCGGCAAGCCCAGCGGTCTTATGGATCAGATGGCAAGCTCGGTAGGCGGTTTCGTTGCCATTGACTTCAAGAATACGCAGGCGCCTATCATTGAGAATATTCCTGTTGACTTCTCTTCATACGGACACGCACTCTGCATTATCGATACAAAGGCGGATCACGCCGACCTTACGGACGAATATGCGGCTATACCTCGTGAGATGAAAGCTATAGCAGGCTATTTCTCAACAGAATGTCTGCGTGAGATCTCCCGCGCGGACGTTATTCTCAATATGAGTATTTTAAGACAGAAGTTCGGCGACCGTGCAGTTCTGCGTGCGCTCCACTTCTTTGAGGAGAACGAGCGTGTGGACAAGCTTGTTCACTCTCTCAAGCACGGACATTTTGATGATTTCTTAAGCTCAATAAACGAGAGCGGCAACTCAAGCTACAAGTACTTACAGAATATATTCGCAGTTTCGGACTACACACATCAGGCAGTAGGTATTGCACTGAACGTGGCGGAACACGCTCTTACAAGAAAGGGCGCTTGCAGAGTTCACGGCGGCGGTTTTGCGGGTACTATACAGGCATTCGTTCCGCAGGATATTTTAAAGAGCTTTATCGTTGACATTGAAAAGGTGTTCGGCGCAGGAAGCTGCCATGTTCTTTCAATACGTCCTGTGGGCGGTACTGAGGTGGAGATCTGATTGATTGAGAAAATGCGGCGTTTTTTTAAATAAACGCCTCAGGCGTAACCACAATTATTCATTATTCATCATTCATTATTCATTATATAAAGAAACAGCCCCGCAGGGCTGTCCTATATAGATTGATTGAATTAAATCAAAAACTCTTCGTACTCATGCTTATGGAGCTTGTCTACGAGGGCAGTTACTGCGATGCCGTCTTCACGGTACTCTTCGCTCAGCACCTTTCCGTGCGAGTGGAGCGCAGCCGCAAGCCCGGACTTGTCGTACGGTATCAGCATTTCCATACGGCTTACCTTGTCGGTCAGATTGTCCGATATGGCTTTCAGCAGTTCGTCAAATCCCGTACCGTTCTTTGCGGAGATCATTACCGTGTTTTCTGCGGGCGGAAGTTCATAATCGAGCTTGTCGCATTTATTCAGAACAGTTATCACGGGTATTTCGCCGCAACCGAGCTCGGACAGCAGTGAAAGCGTTGTTTCGGCTTTCTCCTTGGCTTCGGGGTCGGATACGTCACAGACGTGAAGGATAATATCCGCGCTTGCCGCTTCTTCAAGCGTTGACTTGAATGCTTCGACAAGGTGGTGGGGAAGTCGTCTTATAAGTCCTACCGTGTCAACGAGCGTGAGGCTTCTTCCGTCGGGGAGTTCGATCGCCCTTGATGTAAGATCGAGAGTAGCGAACAGCTTATCCTCGGCAAGTACGCCTGCGCCTGTAAGGGTGTTGAGCAGGGTGGATTTGCCCGCGTTTGTATATCCTACTATCGCTCCCACGCACACGCTGTCTTTCTTACGGCGGCGACGTGACAGCTCACGGCGCTTTTCAAGCTCTTTGAGCTCATCACTGAGCTTTTCTATTCTTCGTCTTATGTGACGGCGGTCTGTTTCAAGCTGGGTTTCACCCGGACCTCTCGTACCGATACCGCCGCCTAGACGTGATAACGACGTACCTATTCCCATAAGGCGCGGCAGACGGTATTTAAGCTGAGCAAGTTCAACCTGTAATTTACCCTCATTTGTCACCGCTCTGCCTGCAAATATATCAAGTATCAGCATAGTACGGTCGATTACACGCACCGAGGTTATGTCCTCAATGTTGCGTATCTGGCTGGAGCTGAGTTCCATATCAAAGATAATAAGCTGTGCGTCAAGATCCTTTGCGGCAACGCTGAGTTCTTCGATCTTGCCCTCGCCGAGGATAGTCGCACTTTCGATAGCCGGGCGCTTCTGAAGAATACGGCAGACTGTCACCGCACCTGCGGTTTCAGCCAGTTCTTCAAGCTCGTCCATAGATATTACCGCATCGTATTCGCCGGTATCAACGCCTGCGAGTATGGCACGGGTCATTTCGTTTTCCTTTAAAATCGGATTGTTTACTGTTGATTCGTTCATAATGTTCCTTTCCGGTTTATTAATAATAAAGTAAATTTATGCGGTATTCCGCAAAGGTGGTAATCTTTATGAAGTTCCAAGAATACGACGTAATCATTGTCGGCACAGGTGTTTCGGGCCTTTATGCGGCTCTGAACCTTGACAGCAGTATGAAGATACTCATGCTCTCAAAGCGTGAGCTGACACTGTGCAACTCTGCGCTCGCTCAGGGTGGTGTTGCCGCTGTAATGGATACGTCCAACGACAACTACGAACTGCACATCAAGGACACTCTTATAGCCGGCGGCTACAAGAACAATATCGACAATGTACGCATACTTGTTGAGCAGGGTCCCAAGGACGTTAAAAATCTGCTCAACTACGGAGTAGACTTTGACAGAAAGCAGGACGGCTCAATCGACCTTACACTTGAGGGCGGACACTGCCGTCACAGGATCGCTCATCACAAGGACAGCACGGGCTTTGAGATCGTAACTTCTCTTATCGAGGGAGTAAAGAAACTGCCCAATGTCACGATCCTTGAAAATTCGCACCTGCTCGGTCTTACCAAGCGCGGCGATGATTTTCTGTTCGATGTGCTCCACGAGGGAAAGCACAGCTATTATACCACAAAGAACACCGTTCTTGCAACAGGCGGTATAGGAAGAGTTTATGATTATACAACTAACTCGGCTATCGCTACCGGTGACGGAATACAGTTTGCTTACAATATGGGCGCTGATATTCAGCATTTAAGCTACATACAGTTCCACCCCACAGCATTTGCAGACCACGAGAACCGTGAATGCTTCCTCGTATCAGAGGCGGTAAGAGGCGAGGGCGCATACCTGCTCAACTGCCACAAGGAGCGTTTCATGCACAAGTATGAACCTGAACGCAAGGAGCTTGCTCCCCGTGATGTGGTTTCAAAGGATATGCTGAAAGAACAGAAAGAAACGGGCAGTGACAAGTTCTACCTTGATATTTCGTACAAAGACCCCGAATTTGTCAGAAACCGTTTCCCGATGATATATAACAAGGTCCTTGAAAAGGGCTATGATATGACAAAGGAGCCTATCCCGATATACCCCTGCCAGCATTATCTTATGGGCGGTATCGGCGTAAACGGACACGGTGCAACCAATGTAAAGGGCTTATATGCCGCAGGTGAATGCGCTCATACGGGTGTACACGGTATCAACCGTCTTGCAAGTAACTCACTGCTCGAAGCGCTGGTGTTCAGCCGCCTTATCGCCGAGGACATAAACAAGAACAATGTTCATCACGAACTCGGCACGGTTGAGATCGATTATCCGTCACCTGAGGGAAAGCCGCTTCCTAAGGGAATCCGTACAGAAATAAGACATATCATGCAACGTTCATATTTCGTAGTACCCGACTATGTTGAGGCGGCTAAAGACATAAAGCGTGTAACGGAACTGAAAGGTCTGCTTGACAACGGCGGATTTGAGGTAACTCCCGACTATATCGAGGCTAAGTCGCTGACGACTGTTGCATACATAATCCTCAGCGAAGTTGTTGCAGAGGGAAAGGAAAAGGGTATTATCGAATGAAATTATTACAGTTTTATGTTGACGACCTGATAAAAAGAGCAATAACAGAAGATATAAACTACATAGACAGCACAACCGACCTGCTTATTGACGAGGACGATATATCGGAAGCGTATTTTGTATCAAAGGCTGACGGTGTTCTTGCAGGCATAGATGTTGCCATGCGTGTGTTCGCATTGCTTGATGATACTATTGAGATGAATATTCATTTCAATGACGGCGACGCTATAAAGAAAGGCGACGTTATCGCCGAGTTCAAGGGTCATACCTGCGCTATGCTGAAAGCCGAGCGTACAGCGCTGAATCTTTTACAGCATATGAGCGGTATTGCAAGCTATACAAACAAGTGTGTAAAGGCAGTCGAGGGTACTAACGCTTCTATCGCAGATACGAGAAAGACATTACCCGGCTTACGTCCTTTACAGAAATATTCTGTAGTTGCAGGCGGAGGAAGAAACCACCGCTACAATCTTACGGACGCCGCAATGCTTAAGGACAACCACATTGACGCTTACGGCGGAATAACACAGGCTGTTACGGCACTGCGTAAGAAAGCGGGACATATGCTCCAGATAGAAGTTGAAGTGCGCAACTTTGACGAACTTAACGAGGCTCTTGCCGTAAAGGCTGATGTTATCATGCTCGATAACATGAGCTGTGAAGATATGAAGAAAGCGGTTGAGATAAACGCAGGCAGGGCAAAGCTTGAAGCCAGCGGAAACGTAACGCTTGACAATATCCGTGACGTCGCACTGACCGGCGTTGATATAATCAGCCTCGGCGCGCTTACACACAGCGTAACGGCTTTTGACATTTCGATGAAGTGGAAGAAGAAAGCATGACAAACTGCGACTGTTGTGTAAACTACGTCTATGACGATGAATACGACTGCTACACCTGTCTTGTAAATCTTGACGAGGACGAAATGCGCCGTTTTATAACGGGTGACAACTACAACTGCCCGTATTTCAGAAACGATGATGAATACGAGCTTGCAAGAAAGCAGTAACTCTGAAAGGAAAAGATATGACACAGATACCGAGAGGTGACAAATCATATATCGGAAAAACTGTCACCGTGACAGTCGAACGCCCGATAGGCGCACATCACCCCAAGCACCCTGAGATAATCTATCCGATAAACTACGGCTATGTCGAGGGGCTTCTCGGCGGTGACGGCGAGGAACAGGACGTGTATATCCTCGGCGTTGACAAGCCTGTAGACAAGGCAGAATGCGTGATAATAGCAACTATTATGCGTACCGATGATAACGAGGACAAGTGGGTAGGCGTACCGGCTGAGCTTGTCGGCTCGGAGCTTTGCTGTGAATGCAATATAGTGAATGCTGTGCATTTCCAGGAGCAGTTCCACACCGCTGAGATATTTGCCTTATACGAAAAGACCTGCGGTGCGGTAATGTACACGGGTGACGGCGATGAACGCAGATATTTCCTTATCAAGAACAACAGCGGACATATCGGCTTTCCGAAAGGGCATATAGAATACGGCGAAAGTGAACGTGAAACCGCTCTGCGTGAGGTTTTCGAGGAATGCGGACTTAAAGCGGAGCTTGACGAAAATTTTCGTGCGGAATATACGTTCCATACGCTTGACAACACCGAAAAGACAAGCGTGTTCTTTGCAGGAAGATTTGATAAGAACGCAATTGTTACCATTCAGCAGGAAGAGGTCATAGGCGACTGGCTGTTAAGCTATGAGGACGCTATGAACAAGCTGAACTGGGAGCAGGATAAGGGGATACTTAAGGCGTGTGAGGAGTGTCTGAACAGAAAGAGTAAGTAAAGGTCACTTCTTGCTTGTAATATAAATAAATAACCGCAGTATCGGAAATGGTTCCGTTACTGCGGTTTATTATTTTTGGTTTTAATTACGAATTATATCGTGCGGAATATGAAATTACAGTCTGCACTTGAAGTCATCATACGAAAATTCTCTGATTTTACGCATTCCGAGAGAAGTATTATAGTAAATTGACGGCAGTGCCATACCGTTGAACGTGTTGTTCTTTACCATTGAATATATCGACATATCGCACAGTACAAGGCGGTCGCCCGGTTTCAGCGGTTTGTCAAATGAATAATCGCCTATTACATCGCCTGCAAGACAGGTGTTGCCGCCAAGGCGCACCGTAACTGCTTTTTCGCCTTTTTCACCGGCAATGTTGCCGTTCGGCTGAATGATAACGGGGCGGTACGGCATTTCAAGTACATCGGGCATATGGCAGGCGGCGGAAGCGTCAAGTATTGCTATGTCGTCCTCGCCGTTTATTCTGCCGTCTATCACGTCAAGAACGGTCGTAACAAGGAATCCTGCATTCAGCGCGACAGCTTCGCCCGGTTCAAGATATACCTCAAGCCCGTATTCTTTTTTGAAATGGTTGATCACTTCGATAAGGGTGTCAATGTCGTAATCGTCCCTTGTTATATGGTGACCGCCGCCGAAATTTATAACGCTCATACGGTCAAGATACTTGCCGAACTGCACTTCGACTTCCTTTGCAGTACGCTTTAAATCATCGCTGTTCTGTTCGCAGAGCGTGTGAAAATGAAGTCCGTCAATTTCGTTGAGAATTTCCTCGCCGTAACGCTTTATGTCTTCTTCAAATGAAGCTAAGGTCTGACCGAGCCTTGATCCGGGAGCGCACGGGTCGTATATCTCGTGTCCCTCCTGCGTTGAAAAGCGGGGATTTACACGGATAAGGCAATGCTTGTCCTTTACCGCGTCACGGTACATGGCGAACTGACGGATAGAGTTGAACACAAAATGCCCTGCATACTTTGTAAGCTCGTTTATTTCCTTGTCGGTGTATGCCGGGGAAAAAACGTGTGTTTCGTTGCCGAAATACTCATATCCGAGCCTTGCCTCATACAGACCGCTTGCGGTAGTACCGCTTAGATACCCGCTTATAAGAGGATATGTGCTGTACATTGAAAATGCTTTCTGTGCAAGCAGTATCTTACAGCCTGTCATATCCTGAACGCTTTTCAGTATCTCGCAGTTGCGTTTTAGATAGCATTCTTCTGTAACGTAACAAGGGGTATCTACTTTGTTTATATCAAATGTCGGTGTGTTCATATGTTGCTCCAGTCTATTTCATCATCGGTGAGATAATCGTTGATGTCAAACGGACGTTTCTTGAAGTAATAATGCTTGTCCTCGTCGGTTATCTCACGGATAACCTTTGCGGGATTTCCTGCCGCTATGCAGTTGTCGGGAATATCCTTTGTGACAACGCTTCCTGCACCGATAACCACGCCGTTTCCTATTTTAACACCGGGGGTAAGCACGACGTTTCCGCCTATCCAGACGTTATTGCCTATCGTGATATCAATGCCGTATTCATACCCGGTGTTACGGGGAATATAATGTACGGGGTGGCCTGCCGTGTAGATAGCAACATTCGGTGCAAGAAAGACATTATCACCGATTTTTACCTTGCCGACATCGAGTATCACCAGATTATAGTTTGCAAAGAAATTGTCGCCGACCTCGATATTACTGCCGTAATCGCACCGGAAAGGCTGTTCTATATGCACACCCTCGCCTGCCTTGCCGAGAAGAGAGCGGAGAATTTTGTCCATTTTTTCTCTGTCGTCGGGGTGGCAGTTGTTGAACTCGTATATCTTACGCTTACACTCTGCACGCTCTTCGCACAGCCCGTCAAGCCATGCTTTATAGGGAAGATTTGCGTGCATACGCTGTTTCATATCCATAGTGTTTCTCCTTCAATAAGTAAAACTTGGTCTGCAATCGTATTTTAGCACAAAAGCGGGAGTAATGCAACTGTATCAGCCTGACACTGTAAAACTGTTGACATCGATTTGAATTTATGCTAAAATATAAATAAAGAGGGAAACGACAGACGGTCGCTCCCTGAGAGTTATTACGAAATAACCGCTACAAGTTTGCGACTGGGGCGGTTATTTCTTTTTATTAAAAGAAATTATGGTGAATATCATAACTGTGAAAGCAGTAAGAAATATTCCTATCTGTGTAAGATCGCTTAGCGTTATGTACACAGCTTCACCTCCTTTCTAAGCGCTTAAAAGCACTTCGGGAGATGAATTGACCGCCTGACGTCCAAGGTTTCCCTCGTAAATATTTTAGCATATCATAGCGGAAAATGCAATTTTATTAGTTATTTATAATCATTGACCGGTAGTTAAGATACCCTGATAAGTATTTCTCAGTGCCATTTGTTTGTCAATGCCGCCAAGTACCGCGATCTTGTCGGCACTCCAGAGTGGCGCGACCAGACAGCGTTTGTCGGCATCGCCTGTAATGCGTTCTATGACTATATCTGCGGGAAGATACTCAAGCTGTGCGATAACGATGTCAATGTACTCGTCACGGGTGAGCGGAGAGTAATCGCCGGAAAGATAAAGCTGTTCAAGCGCGGTGCTGCGGTTTACGTGGAGAAGGTGTATTTTTACAGCGTCGGGGTGCAGACGGGCAACCTCTGCGGCTGTGGCTAGCATATCCGCTTTTGTTTCGCCTGGTAAACCGTCGATCAGATGCAGGCAGGTGCGTATGCCCGCATTTTTAAGTTTTCGGTAGCCGGAGAGGAATTCATCGTAGTTATAGCAACGGTTGATAATTTGTGCCGTTTTATCGTGTATTGTCTGTAAGCCGAGTTCTACGGTAAGGTGAGTACGGCTGTTAATATCCGAAAGCAATGCTGTTACGTCATCGGGCAGGCAGTCTGCGCGTGTTCCGATTGAAATTCCGTGCACTCCGAAATCAAGAGCTGATGTATATGCCTCTCTCAGGATATCAACGGGTGCATAGGTGTTGGTGTTCGCCTGAAAGTAAGCTGTGATGAGGCTCCCCGGATGCTTTTTATATATGCGTTCTTTTTCTGCTGTAAGCTGTTGCTTTACGCTGTCGTAAATTCTGCCGTCCGTTTTTTCGGTGAAATATCCGCTTCCGCTCATACAATAGATACATCCGCCAACACTTTTTGTTCCGTCTTTATTCGGGCAGGAAAAGCCTGCGTCTATTACTGCCTTGAATACTTTACTGCCGAATTCGGTTTTATTATAGTAATTTAAAGTATGATAACGCTTGTTGTCGTCTGAATATCTGAAAGGGTTTTCGTTTTTCATAATTCTCCTTTACATTTGTAGTATTGACTTTAATGTCGGCGGGGTGTATAATAAACTTGTATCTGCGTCAGACAGATATAATACAGAGGTATAGACAAATCAGGAGGAAATAAATATGCCATTTTGTCCTAAATGCGGATCTGAGTATCAGGAAGGCACAAAGTTCTGTGCAAAGTGTGGAGGAAACCTTGACGGCTCCGTAGCACCTGTCCCTGTGAATCAGGGTCCCGGTTTTTTTCAGAAAATACTTGACACAAAAGATGTAACATCTTCATTTGATGTTGCCGATATAAATGCAGGCAAAGCAATGGGAATACTTGCTTATTGTGCGCTGTTTGCCTACATACTTGTAAGTTGGCTGTTCGGCGGATTCCTTGCTCTTTTAGTATGTGCAGGTATGCTTGTTGCTCCTTGCATAATTGCAAAGAAGTCAAAATTCTTAAGGTATCACCTTTCAATGATTTTCCCGGCACTGCTCGGTGTTATGGTTGTGGACGTTGTTGAAGGATTCATATCATCCAAGCTGTTCTGGGGCGTTTATTCTGCAATATTTGCAGGAACATGGAACGATGTTGCGGCAAATATCGTCGGCACTATACTGGCATGGTTTGTACATATAGTATTTATGGCAATACCTGTTCTGATACTTGTTGCCGGACTTATAAATGCAATCAAAGGAAAAGCGAAGGACCTTCCTGTTATCGGCAGATTCAAGCTTATATTTGAAAAGTAATAGTTATGTTACAGCCCGCTTTAAGCGGGCTGTAATTTTTATATCCCGAAAGTCATACATAACCGGATATGAAGCTCCCTTATACGAAAATTCGTATAAGGGAGCTTTTTTATTCTCCGCTGTAAAGTCCGTAATAGACAAGAGCCTCTTTCATAAAATGCTCGGTAACATCGAAATGTTCGGCAAGCTGCCACAGCTCGGTAAGTCCGCTACGGATAGCTTTTATTATTTTCTGACGGGAAAAAGTATTGCATATTGCCCAGACAGTTGCCCGGCGCTCGCATCTGCCGCGTGGTATAACCGGACAGGTTTCATCGTAAAATGCGCCGGTCATACAATGTCCGAGCTCGTGGGAGGTTTTCTCTTTAAGGTCTGCAAGTCCCGAAACTTTCAGGTGGTCAATGGCAATGATGCACATACCGTCCATACACTGGCTCATTGCGCCTTCTTTTCCGTACATAGGCATATCAACTATGAGTATGTCGTTATCCTGCGCTATTTTAAGCATATGTTCCAATTATACGTTCCTCCTCCCGGCTGTACGTTTTATATCTGTCTTTATTTATCTGCGTCTTTTTCTTTACTGCGGCGAAGCTCAAGGTGAAGCTTTGCCAGACGCTTTACATCATCAAGAACTTCGTCGTCGATCTCGGTGTCGCCGAAAAGTGCAAACTTAAGGCGGCTGTCTGATACTTTTATGGCGCTGTCACCTGACAGCAATGAGTCGGTGTCGGTGCCGAAATAATCCGCCAGTTTTAAAAGCGAGTCAAAGTCCGGCTCGCGCTTGCCTGTTTCGTACAGGCTGTATGCCTGCTTTGTTATGCCGAGGTACTCGGCTACCACTGCCTGGGAAACGCCCTTTTGTTTGCGCAGTTCTCTTATTTTATCGGAAAAAGTGCTCATATCCGCTCTTCCTTTCATATTGACATTCAGTTGTCTTTAGTAATTATAGCAACGTTATGTTGATTTGTCAACAATAACAACAAATCGTTGCTAAAATTTGTGACATTCGACAAAAATATAAAATTAACGCAACAAAAGGTTGACAAGCGGCAGAGAATATGCTATCATACAGACAACGAAAGGTTGACTAAAAACAAATGGAGATCTTTTGTGGGGATATATACAGATTATTATAACGGGTTTACGGTACTATAAAACGGACAAAAACGTACAATCAGAATCAGTCCGGACAGGAAGGAGTGGAAATATGTATAAGTGTCTGAGATGCGGAAGAGAATTTGACAACAAAGAGCTTACAACAGTGCCGCAGTACAGAGGTGAATATCAGGGGCAGGAGGCGTATGAAAATGAAAGCTTCTGCCCGAAGTGCGGATATGATGTTGAGTACTGCGGAGAGTGGGAAGGGGATGATGATTACGGCGGTCAGACTGGATGTTACGCAGGATACAATTGAAAACATAAAGCTGTGCATTGAATGCGGATACAGCGAAAGAAAGACTGCTGAAAAGCTTGGGATCAGCAGGGCGACACTCAGAAAGTGGAAACAGCATTACAGTGTGATAAGGCGGCTTTATAAGCCGGAAGAATTCACAGATGAAGAGAAGGTAAGGCAGGTAGAGGACGCGCTTCTCAAACGTGCGATCGGGTATACGCAGACTGAGATTACACGGCAAATCGGAAAGGACGGCAAGCTTGGTGTAGTTAAAACAGTAGAAAAGCAGGTAATGCCGAGTACAACGGCTCAGATATTCTGGCTAAAAAACAGGTGCGGATATGAGTGGGACGGAAAAGTGCCGCAGGACGGCGAGGAGGAAAACGAGAGGGGAATCGTGGTACTGCCGGAGAGGGAGGAAAATGAAGAATGAAAAAACAAAATTTTCGGGAAGAGCAGAACAATGGGAGTAGATAAAAAGAAAGAGAAGAGCGCACGGCAGTCAGCACAGCGTGTGGTGTGGTCGCCGCAGGAGAAACAGGCTCAATTTATGAAAAGAGGGGAATATGAGGCATTGTACGGTGGGGCAGCGGGCGGAGGAAAATCGGACGCGCTACTGGCTGAGGCGTTACGGCAGGTGAACATTCCGTGCTACAGGGGGATAATCTTCAGAAAGACGTACCCGCAACTGACAGAGCTTGAGGACAGGTCGGCGGCTATATATCGTGCGGCTTATCCGAAGGCTAAGTACAACAAGACCAAGCACTGCTGGAGCTTTCCGTCGGGGGCGAAAATCTATTTCGGGGCGATGCAACGCAGTAAGGATAAGCTGAACTATCAGGGCAAGCACTTTGATTTTGTGGGGTTTGACGAACTGACGCAGTTTTCGTGGGAAGAGTACAGCTATATGTTTTCGAGAAACAGACCCGGCGGTGAGGGTACGCGCGTGTACATAAGGGCAACTGCCAACCCGGGCGGTCCCGGACACTCGTGGGTGAAGCAAAGATTCATCACGGCAGGAAAGCCACTGAAACCGATAAGCGAGCAACATACGGTGTACAAACCTGACGGCACGGAGGTGAAAATCAAGCGCACAAGGGTGTTTGTACCTGCGAGTGTGTTCGATAACGAGAAACTGCTCAAAAATGACCCGGCGTATCTTGCAAGCCTGTCGATGCTCCCGACTGCTGAGAAGAAAGCTTTACTTTACGGCGACTGGGACAGTTTTTCTGGGCAGGTGTTCTCTGAGTGGCGGGATGATCCGGCTCATTATGAGGACAGACTGTGGACACACGTTATAAAACCGTTTGAGATACCGAAACACTGGGCAATAGTGCGTGGGTTTGACTTCGGGTACACAAAGCCGTTTTCGGTAGGGTGGTATGCGGTGGATACAGACGGGTGCATCTACAGGATACGCGAGTATTACGGCTGTACGGAAAAGCCGAACGAGGGAATAAGACTTGAACCGTCGGTAATAGCGGAGAATATCAGAAAGATCGAACGTGACGACCCGAATATAAAGGGGAGAAATGTGTACGGAGTTGCCGATCCGTCCATATTTGACAAGAGCAGGGGTGAAAGCGTAGCCGATCTTATGGCAAGGGCTCCGAACTTTGTGATATGGTCGCCCGGGGACAATGCGAGAATAGCAGGGAAGATGCAGTATCATAACAGATTCGCTTTCAGAAGTGACGGAAAGCCGATGTTCTATTGCTTTTGTACCTGCAAGGAATTTATACGGACGATACCGGCGCTAATGTATGACGAAAAGAACGTTGAGGACATTGACACCGCAACGGAGGATCATATATATGACGAATGCCGTTATGTCCTGATGGAACACCCGATAGCCGCTCCGCAGAGCCGTGCAAAAGCACCTGTCGGTGATGATCCGCTCGACCAGAGAAAACGTGAACGCAGGGAAACATTTTATATGCTGTAAGCAGAAAGGAAAAATATGAAAGAGAAGATAGGCAGGGCACAGGTGCTTGCCGCGGCGGCGGTGCTCAGAAAGTACAAGGAAGGTAAGGCGGTACTCGACAAGAGAATAGTATCAAACGAGCAGTGGTGGAAAATGCGGCACTGGGGCGAGATAGGGTATGAACCTGACGATACACGTCCTCAGCCTGCATCGGCGTGGCTGTTCAACTCGATAGCAAACAAGCACGCAGACGCTATGGACAATATTCCCGAACCCTCGGTACTTCCGAGGGAGCAGGGAGATGAGGAATGCGCAAGACAGTTGTCGCTTCTTCTGCCGGCGGTGCTTGAACGGTGCGGTTATGAGAAACTGTACAGTGACGGATGGTGGTACAAGCTGAAGAACGGTACGGCGTGCCAGGCGGTGGTATGGGATCCTGCGCTTGAGGACGGCAGGGGAGATATAGCTATCAGAAACATCGATATTCTCAATCTGTTCTGGCAGCCGGGAATAAAGGATCTTGAGGAGAGTGCGAATCTGTTCTATGTTTCACTTATCGAAAAGGAACGGCTTAGTGAAATGTATCCTGAACTCAAAGACGGTATATCCGATGAAACTGTGAGTACAGAAAAATACAGAACAGACGACAGGATCGACAACAGCGGCAAGGCGGAAGTCGTTGACTGGTACTATAAAAAAACGGTCGGCGGGAAGAAACTGCTTCACTATTGCAGGTTCTGCGGGGATAAGGTGCTGTATTCAAGTGAAGATGACGAGAACTGTAAGGACGGATTTTACAGCCACGGAAGATACCCGTTTGTTATTGATCCGCTTTTCGTACAGGAGGGAACACCGTGTGGATTCGGCTATATAGATGTTATGCGTGACGCACAGATGTACATAGACAAACTGTCGCAGGTGGTGCTTGAGCATACGGTCCAGATGAGCAGAAAGAGATACTTCATAAGACAGAACAGTGCGGTAAACGAGGCTGAATTTGCCGACCGCAGAAATATGTTTGTGCACGTTGCCGGCAGTCTGACAAATGACGATATCAGAGAAATAAAGACAGAGCCGCTTGACAGTGCAGTTATGAGCGCACTTAGCTTTAAGATAGATGAACTCAAGGAAACTAGCGGCAACAGGGATTTCTCGCAGGGATCGACTTCGGGCGGCGTTACGGCGGCAAGTGCGATAGCGGCGCTCCAGGAGGCGGGAAGTAAGCTGTCAAGAGATATGATAAAGGGAACGTATTATGCGTTTCAGCAGGTGTGCTATCTTATCATAGAGCTTATACGGCAGTTCTACGATACGCCGAGAAGCTTCAGGATAACAGGCGGTTATGCGGCGTTTGACAATTCGGCAATAAAGAGCCGCAGAGAAGAGCTGTTCGGGGTGGAACTTGGAGAAAAGAAGCCTGTCTTTGATATTGTGTGCACGGCGGCTAAGAAATCGCCGTTTTCAAAGGCGGCACAGAATGAACTTGCCAAGCAGTTGTTCCAGCTGGGTTTTTTCAACCCGGATATGGCGGTGCAGGCACTGGGGTGTCTTGAAATGATGGACTTTGAGGGAAAGGAGAGCGTTGAACGCACTATAAGAGAAGGTGCGGGTATGACGCAGAAAATGTTATGACAAGAGTAAGGATCGATACGTCAAGGCTCGGCAGGGATATTTATATCACGGGGCATTGCAGGAACGAGGGGGACAGCTCCGTTCAGGCTTCGCTTGTATGTGCGGCGCTTACAACGCTTGCCGAGACCATAGCGCAGAATGTATATGACAGCGAGGACACAGGCGATACGGATATCATAGATGTTACACTGAGAAGCGGTCAGGCGATTATAAGCTATGTTACGGACGATGAACAGCTTAATACAGCGGTTGACGGAATAAGTAAGGGATTTTATATGCTTGCGGAAAACTATCCCGAGTATGTGGAATGCTGTAAAAACTAGGGGTGAGAGCAGTGGAAAACGAAGTAACAGATATTGAAAACAAAGCGGCGGAAAAGCAGGTGGAAAATACGGATATCGGTACTGAAAGCGCCGTTAATGTAAATGAAAACGAAAAGCCTGCACAGGACAATGCAGAAAGTGAGGGCACAAAGAAAAATTCCGATGATGACGGAAAAGAAGAGTTCAGACAGGCGGTACTTAAAATGAAGCGGGAGCGTGCCGGAAAAGCAGAGGGTATAGTAAAGCTTGCGGCAAGGCTGTGCGGGGCGGACGAAAACGACCTTGACGGCATAGAAAGCGCCGTAATACAGCGGCAGGCAGAATGGGAGCAGAGAAACGATATGCGGTACAGGCTTGATAAATGGCGCACTGAGAGTGAAACGGTAAAGAAAATGTATCCCGGATTTGACCTTGCAGAAGAGATGAAAAACAGGGACTTCTTCTCACTGTGTTATAAGGGGGTAGGGCTTGCGGAAGCTTACCTTATTGTACACAAGGATGAAATTATTCGTGCGGCTATGGAATATGCCGCATCTGAGCTTATGAAAAGCGGAGCTGTGAAGTCGGACGGGAAGAGGGCAAGAGAGGGTATGCTGTCGGTAAGCAATGCGCCTGACAACAGTAATAAGCTGTCTAAAAGCGAGAGAAAGGAGCTTATAAGAAGAACAGAGAGGGGAGAAAGGGTGGTGCTTTGACGGATTAATGAATAATGAATGATGAAGAATGAATAGTGAAGAATTGTGGAGCGCCTACGGCGCGGATCTGAAATTTGGGGTAGTGTGGGAGAGGGATGGCAATGATAGAAATGATAATAATCGATGCTTCGGGAGGGGCAAGCCCCTCCCCTACGGAAAATCGGGAATGATGGTAGTTGTATCAAATCGTTAGGACGGATAAAAGTAAGGTTTCGCTATATCAAGAAATGCCGAGAGGTAGATGAAATTGATAAGTTTGTAGGAAATTTGAACCGTATACGGTACTTTGGTGGAAATGATGAAGTTTGAGGAATAGTGAAAGGTTGCGGAGGGCGTTTTTAAATATGCGCTGAAAGCGCAACAATGAATGATGAATAATGAAGAATGAATAGTGAAGAATTGTGGAGCGCCTACGGCGCGGATTTTAAATTGGGGTGGTGCGGGGCGAGGGATAGTGCGGGGTTGGCAGTGAGATGAGGGAGAATGGGGGATTGGTGGTGGATTAAAAAGGATAGCACAAAGTGATAGTGAAGTAGGAAGTTTGAAAATAGTGAAAGGTTGCGGAGAGCGTTTTAAATATGCGCCGCAGGCGCCTCCACAATTATTCATTATTCACTATTCACTATTCATTTTAATAAGGTGGTGAGATATGAAGATTTAAATGGGTGGGTCGGCGGGAAAAGACGGACAAGAAATGCACGGTTACAAAACTGTGCGGGGAAATGTATTTACGATAAGAAAAACAAAAGGCGGGAGAACCGCCGGGAAAGGAAATTTATATGAAGATGAGAAATGTAAGATTAAACCTGTTTGATGTGCAGACTACGGCTATGCCCGGTCTGTCAGCCGAGATGAAAACCTTTTATGAGAACACGCTTATTGATATGGCAGAACCTAAGCTTCTACACGACCGCTTTGCGGACAAGTATCCTATACCCAGAAACGGCGGTAAGACTATAGAACTCAGAAAGTACAGCTCACTTGCAAAGGCAACAACACCGCTGGTCGAGGGTGTTACGCCTGCGGGAAATATGCTGTCGGTAACGGCAAAGACTGCGACTGTAAACCAGTACGGCGACTATATAAAGCTGTCGGATATGCTGGAACTTACGGCTATTGACAACAATGTTGTACAGTCGACAAAGCTTCTCGGCAGTCAGTCGGGCAGAACGCTTGACACTATAACACGAGAGATCGTCAATGCCGGTACGAATGTCATATATGCACCCGGTAAGGATGGCAGTGAGGTGCTGTCAAGAGAAGCGCTTGACAAGGACTGTGTGCTTACTGTTGATACGGTGTTCCGTGCGGCGGCTCAGCTCGAAAGCATGAACGCAGACGGGATCGACGGTGAAAACTATGTTGCTATAATCCATCCTTATGCGGCTTATGAGCTGATGAGAAGTCCCGAATGGGTAGATGTGCATAAGTACGCAGATCCTGAGAGCATATTCAAGGGCGAGATAGGCTCACTCGGAAATGTAAGATTTGTAAAGAGCACCGAAGCCAAGATATTTGCGGACGACAGCTGTCCGCAGTTCTATCAGCTGACCGCAGACGCAAACTTTATAAGCGGCAAGGATTATTACACAAAGTCGGGCAGTAACTACTCAAAAGCAACGGTTACGGCAGGTGATGAGGTCACCGGATCAACTTACTATGAAAAGAAAGCGGTTGCGGTGTTCTCGACACTTGTTATCGGCGCACACGCATATGCGGTCACCGATGTGACCGGCGGCGGTCTTCAGCACATTGTAAAGCAGCTTGGTTACGGCGACGACCCGCTGAACCAGAGAGCAAGCGTGGGCTGGAAGGCGGTGCGCACGGCTGAGATACTTTCAGACGAGTATATGGTGAGAATAGAAAGTTGTTCGCCCGTATATTCCGAAAAGACAAACGCCAACTGATAAGATAAAGCCTGTGTGGGGCTTTGATGATGGCACACGGGAGGGTCAGGGGAATTATCAATAAAGGGGAAAGAAAATGAACGAAAATAAAAACAACGAACTCAAGAAGCTGGTGCCGGTAAGACTTTTCAAGGATAACGACAAGTATAATGCCGATGTCTTTGTGTCGGTCAACTGCAACAACTATCTTATACGCAGAGGTGAAACGGTTATGGTACCGCAGTTTATCAAAAACGAGCTCGACAGGGCTGAGGTGCAGAGAAAGAAGGCAGAGTACTACCGTGATGAGGGCTGGAAACAGTCGCTGATAGTCCAGGAGGGTAAGTGATGACGGTAAATGAAGTGCTTGCGGCAGTCGACAGCCTGCGCCCGAATGAGATAGACAAAGCAGAGAAGCTGGGGTGGCTTGCGGATATCGAGAGCCGTATATATGAGGATATTTATCTGACGCATGAGCATGACGGAATCGGTTTTACCGATATGGAAAAAATCGTGACTGACGACAGCACGGAGCTTTTCGTGAAAAGGCCTTTTTCGGAAATATATATCCTGTTTTTATGCTCGCTTATTGATTTCTATCATGCGGAATATGAGAGATATGCAAACGATGAGGCGCTTTATGAAACGTTGTATAATGAGTTCTGCAGGTACTGGAACGCAAGGCATATCAGTGTATTTAAAACAAAGATGAAAGGATAAGAAAATGACGGCAAAAGTGTCTGAAATAAAAAGTGTTACCGAAAGTGCAGAGGTATTCGGTGGAATTGACCGCTCGAACGGAACGCCGCTCGGATACTGGCAGGAGCTTGTCGGAATGGACTTTACCGCTTATCCTGCGCTGAGGACCTGCAAGCCGTTTTCTTATAAGGAACTGCCGGACGGAATAACGGGATATATGTTCAAAAACGGTAAGATAGTCTATACAAAGGCAGACGGTATCTATATAGACGGAAAGAAAACCGGAGTGGAACTTAGCGCGGGAGAAAAGCGACTTGTCGGTATGGGCGCGTATATACTTGTTCTTCCGGATGAGGCGCTTGTCAACACCGCTGATGATCCTATAAGCGTTACATTTCCGACAAAGCACAGACTTGACGGTTCGCTGTTTGAATATAATCAGAATCAGACACGACCGTCAGTATCGATATTCAAACGGCTGTATATCGATGTGGCAAAAGACAGTGCGGAGCTTTCTTATTATAATGAGGGCGACCAGGTAAGGATAGCGTACAGCTACAACGGGAAAAAGAAATATCTGACAGCGAAGATAAAATCCATATCGGAGGAAAGCTATACGGGTAGCGGCTGTGTGTCGGTCAATCTCGATACGTCTTTATATAATGACACGCATTACTTCTATACGGAAGGGAGACGAATGGAAAGCTTCAGGGTAGTGTGCATAAAAAATGCGGTAATAAGCAGACTGCTTCCTGCAATGGATTTTGTTGTCGAACATAATAACAGATTATGGGGCTGTTCATCGGAAAATCACGAGATCTATTGTTCGAAACTCGGCAGTGCCGTTGAGTGGGGAAACTATGACGGAATATCGACCGACGCGTGGGCGGCAACCGTCGGCTCGGACGGTGATTTTACCGGTGCGTGCGTATACGCGGACAGCGTGTTGTTTTTCAAGGAGAACTGCGTACATATTGTGTATGGCACCAAAGCTTCGAACTTTACTGTCAGCACTATCAGGCTGAGAGGTGTTCAGAAAGAAAGCGACGGGTCGCTGTGTATTTCCGGCGGGTTGCTTTATTACAAAGCACCTGAGGGGGTGTTCTGCTTCAACGGTTCGGCGGCTCAGAGGATAGATTCAAAGCTGGGTGGAGATATTGCTGAAACTGCTGTTATGACGGCGGACGGAAGGTATATCGTTATGGCAGCATCGGACGGAATTGTATACTTCTATGACAAGAGATATTCAGCGTGGTACGAAAGAAAGCTTGATAATGTACGCTCTGCTCATGAGGTGAACGGCAGACTGTACGCGGTGACAAAGGATGGCAACGGGAAAATGAATCTTGTACGTCTTGTCGGTACGGAGGATGATTTTAAAATGCAGTCGGAAAACAGTTTTGAAGCGGTGAGCGGTAATATCGGCAGAGGGAAAGTATACAACATATATAAGAAACTGAGAGCTTATATGGTGCGCGGCGGTGAGAACAAATATACGGATATATCGGTATATGTCAGCAGTGACGGCGGAGAATGGAAAAAGGTGTTCGGAAGTGACGGCGCAGAATGCGGCAGTGAAGAAATAATTACTGCTCCGATGATACCGCTGAGATGCAGAACCTTAAAAATAAAAATCAGCGGCAAAGTGAGCAATGAGGCTTATTTGGTGTTGTACGGAATATATCTTGACAGTGAAAAGGGAAGTGAGATAGGTGGATAATATCAATATAAGCTTTGCGGCTGACAAATCGGCAGACAGTGAAAAGCGCCTGAACGATATTGAAAATTTCATTTCATTGCTTACAGACAGGATAAAATTCTGCCTTGCTGATATAAACGATGATGTCGCTTCAAAATCGGACGGTGAAGAAGAGAAAAAGCTGATATATGAAACATTGTCTGACGGTGTCGGTGAATATACCAATACCGATAAAAACTGTGAGATCTTCAACGACTATGAAAACAATGTAGCAAGCTCATATTACGCTCATTCGGAAGGGTATATGACTACAGCGAGCGCACCGTACAGCCATGCGGAAGGGGAAAGTACGGTTGCGAGTAATACGCGTACACACGCCGAGGGGTGGCAGACGACCGCTTCGGGAAATTGTTCTCATGCTGAAAACACAGGCTGTATTGCAAGCGGCAGTAACTCACACGCAGAGGGGTATTACACGACAGCTACAGGCGAGCATTCGCACGCATCCGGTAATCACACGGTCGCAGGGTGGGAGGTTTTTGCACTCGGAAACTATAACAAGACAACAGAAAATGTCTGGCTTGTTGTAGGCAACGGAAGTGAAAATCAGAGAAGCGATGCATTGACGCTTGACCGCAGCGGTAATCTGCATATATCTGGAAAGCTGACGGCAGATGGCGGTGTGGGGTATGTCCTTCCCACAGCGACAACCTATACACTCGGCGGTGTTATTGTTGGTGATAACATTAACGTATCGGACAGCGGCACAATATCTGTTGACCTGTCACCGTATCTTAAAAATACGGACATAGCGGACTGGGCAAAAGCCGAAGAAAAGCCGTCTTACACAGCCGGTGAAGTCGGAGCGGCGGCTAAGAGCCACACGCACACTAAATCTGAAATAACTGACTTTCCGACACTTGGAACGGCGGCGGGAAAAAACGCTGATTATTTTGCAACGGCTGAA
>JAGBHT010000011.1 GCA_017935365.1 Ruminiclostridium sp.
AGCTGTTGTATTTGCAGGAGTTCACAAGTGTTGAGCACTTCATCAAGGAACTTCACGAGTATATAGAGTGGTACAACACGAAACGCATTAAGCTTAAGCTTGATGGCTTATCTCCTGTTGCATACAGGCATAAAGCCGCATGGCAAAAGCGACCAAGTCTGTTCTTAGTCGCTTTGCATAATTTGTTATCAAATTCTTTGTCTAACTTTTTGGGATCAATTCAAAACGGCGTTCCTTTTTTATATTCAGATATTGCATTCTTGTTGATAAGCTGAGATTCAATCAGATATTCTTTAATCTGCTGTCCAATGCGGGAAAATTTACTCCGGAGGGCGGAGAAGTATCATTTGTGCTTGAAAACCTGCCGTCTGTTGATGATAAAGCCGGTATGCGTTTTTATGTGCGTGATAACGGTGTTGGTATGAGTGATGAGTTTATAGATCACATATACGACCCGTTTTCGCAGGAACATTCAAAACTCAGCAATAATTCAAAGGGTACAGGTCTTGGCTTACCTATAGTAAAGAGCCTTGTAGAAGCAATGGGCGGAACTATCTCGGTAAAGAGCAAACTCGGTGAGGGTACTGAGTTTGCCGTTGAGCTTTATCTGCCGATTACAGAAGCGCCTGTTGATGATTCGGCACAGTACAAACCCGACAGTTCATTGCAGGATAAGCAGATACTGCTCGTTGAGGATAACGAGATAAATACATTCGTAGCTAAAATAATTCTTGAGCAGGCAGGTTGTATCGTGACCACAGCCGAAAACGGAAGAATCGCCGTAGAAACGTTTGAAAAGTCATAGCCGGGTACGTACAGCGCAATACTTATGGATGTCAGAATGCCGGAAATGGACGGACTTGAAGCAACACGCACGATAAGAAAACTTGACCGTGCAGACGCAAAAACAGTACCGATAATTGCAATGACTGCCGATGCGTTTGCAGAAGAGCAGAAGCGTACTATAGATGCAGGTATGAATTATCATATATCAAAGCCTATAAATCCGCAGGAACTTTACAGTGTGCTGGCGGAGTTTGTGAATAAGAGTAATATCATATAAAAATAACCTCTGCCGGAAATACGACAGAGGTTGTTTTTTGTTAAAATCCGAACGTATATATCAAAACCCCCGTCATGATGACGGGGGTTAACGTTATTTATCGGGTATATTACTTGATGTCGGCATGATGTGCCTGGATCGACTTTACACCGAAGTGCTTATTTGCCTTCATTGACTTTATACCCTCAATGCTTGCCTTAGCGGCTGCCATTGTTGTGATATAAGGCACCTTATGTCTGATAGCAGACTTACGGATATAGCTGTCGTCATTTGCGCTTGTCTTGCCAGCAGGAGTGTTGATGATAAGCTGAATATCACCGTTTGCGATAGCGTCTGTGATGTTAGGTCTGCCCTCATACATCTTGTTGATACGCTCAGCGGCAATACCTGCTTCCTTTATCATTTCATAGCTCTTACCTGTTGCGAGAATACGGAAACCAAGCTCGCTGAATGATTTTGCAATATCGAGCAGTTCGGGCTTATCCCTGTCGCATACACTGAGAAGAACAGTGCCTTCAAGAGGAAGTCTTACCTGTGTAGCTTCCTGTGCCTTGTAGTAAGCCTCTCCGAATGTATTGGCAATACCGAGAACTTCACCGGTAGAACGCATTTCGGGACCGAGGACAGGGTCAACTTCCTGGAACATATTGAACGGGAATACCGCTTCCTTGACACCGTAGTGGTTTATAACCTTGTCGTGAAGATCCGGTACGGGCGAGGGCTTGCCTGTCAGTGAAGATGTGATTATCTGAGTAGCGAGCTGTACCATATTGATGTTGCATACCTTTGATACAAGCGGAACTGTACGGGACGCTCTGGGGTTAGCTTCAAGAACGTAAACCGTATCGTCTTCAATTGCGTACTGCATATTCATAAGACCGCATACGTTCATTTCAACTGCGATCTTCTTTGTGTAATCCTTAATCGTTGCAACCTGTTTTTCTGTAAGGTTCATAGAAGGCAGGATACAAGCAGAGTCACCTGAGTGAACGCCGGCAAGCTCGATGTGTTCCATAACAGCGGGAACAAAGCAGTTTGTACCATCGGAAATTGCGTCTGCCTCGCACTCTGTAGCGTGGTGCAGGAAACGGTCGATAAGTATGGGACGGTCGGGTGTTACGCCTACTGCCGCAGACATATAGACCTTCATCATCTCGTCATCGTGAACTATCTCCATACCTCTGCCGCCGAGAACGTATGAAGGACGAACCATAACAGGGTAGCCGATGCGGTTAGCGATTTCAAGCGCTTCGTCTACATTTACAGCCATTCCTGATTCGGGCATGGGGATTCCGAGCTTGTCCATCATTGCACGGAAGTGGTCACGGTCTTCCGCAAGGTCGATCGTTTCGGGAGTTGTACCGAGAATGTTGACACCGTATTTTTTAAGGTCGCTTGCAAGGTTAAGAGGCGTCTGTCCGCCGAACTGAGCAATAACTCCGAGCGGCTTTTCCTTGTCGTGGATCGAAAGTACGTCTTCAAGGGTAAGCGGCTCAAAGTAGAGCTTATCCGATGTATCATAGTCGGTAGAAACCGTTTCGGGGTTGCAGTTTACAATAATCGATTCAAAGCCGAGCTTTTTGAGTGCCAGTGCCGCATGAACACAGCAGTAGTCGAACTCGATACCCTGACCTATTCTGTTCGGACCGCCGCCGAGGATCATTATCTTGGGCTTGTCGCTGACAGGGCTCTTGTCCTCGTCAAGGTGATAAGTAGAGTAGTAGTAAGCCGCATTTTCCGTACCGCTTACATGAACGCCTTCCCATGCTTCCTTGATGCCGAAGCCGATACGTGCGTTTCTGATCTCTTCTTCTGTTACTTCAAGAAGTGAGCTTAAGTAACGGTCGGAGAAACCGTCGAGCTTAGCCTGCTTAAGAACAGCCTTTTCAGGAACGGCACCCTTCATTTTAAGCAGTGCTTCTTCTTCGTCCACCAGTTCCTTCATCTGCTCAAGGAACCAGTTCTTTATCTTTGTAAGAGCATGGATTTCTTCAATTGTCGCACCCTTACGCAGAGCTTCATATATTACAAACTGTCTTTCGCTTGTGGGGTATCTGAGCTGAGCTAAAAGCTCTTCCTTGGTCATATCGTGGAAGTTCTTTGCAAAGCCGAGACCGTATCTGTCCTTTTCGAGTGAACGGATAGCCTTCTGGAATGCTTCCTTATAAGTCTTGCCTATGCTCATTACTTCTCCGACAGCTCTCATCTGTGTGCCGAGCTTGTCCTCAGCACCCTTGAACTTTTCAAATGCCCAGCGTGCAAACTTGATTACTACATAATCGCCGTCGGGATAGTACTTGTCGAGTGTGCCGTACTTGCCGCAGGGAATATCCTTAAGCGTCAGACCGCAGGCAAGAAGAGCGGAGACAAAGGCGATAGGGAAGCCTGTAGCCTTTGAAGCAAGAGCGGAAGAACGTGATGTTCTGGGATTTATTTCGATAACAACAATACGTCCTGTTTCGGGATCGCGTGCAAACTGGCAGTTACAGCCGCCGATAACTTCAATAGATTCGATAATGCGGTAGGACATTTCCTGAAGTTCTTTCTGAACGTCTTCGGGAATAGTCAGCATAGGAGCGGAGCAGAATGAATCACCTGTATGCACACCGATAGGATCGATATTTTCGATGAAGCAAACAGTGATCTTGTTGTTGTCTGCGTCACGGACAACTTCAAGTTCAAGTTCTTCCCAGCCGAAGATACATTCTTCAACAAGAACCTGACCTACGAGTGAAGCCTGTAAGCCTCTTTCACATACGACCTTGAGTTCGTCAACGTTGTATACCATACCGCCGCCGGCACCGCCCATTGTATATGCAGGACGAAGAACAACAGGGTACTTGAGTTCCTCGGCTATCTTTACAGCTTCATCGACTGAGTAAGCAACTTCACTTCTCGGCATACCGATACCGAGATCCTTCATTGCGTTCTTGAACTCGATACGGTCCTCGCCGCGCTCGATAGCGTCGACCTGAACGCCGATTACCTGAACGTTGTATTTTTTCAGCACGCCTGCCTTGTCAAGCTCAGAGCAGAGGTTAAGACCTGACTGACCGCCGAGGTTCGGCAGAAGTGCGTCGGGACGTTCCTTGTCGATGATCTGAGTAAGTCTGTCGAGATTCAGAGGCTCAATGTAAGTGATATCTGCAACATCGGGATCTGTCATTATCGTTGCGGGGTTTGAGTTTACGAGAACTATCTCGTAACCGAGCTTTCTGAGTGCTTTACAAGCCTGTGTGCCCGAATAGTCGAACTCGCACGCCTGACCGATGATAATAGGACCTGAACCTATTATCATGATTTTGTTAATGTCCTGTCTTTTTGGCATATTTCTCTTCCTAACCGCACTTTTGCTGTGCGTAAATTTATTTGCCGTATTGTTGGCATATTTTCTTATGATAATAATATCACAAAATCCGACTGAATGCAATAGAAATCTTATTTATAACGAAGATTTGTTCTTAAAGTAACATTTTCTGACCGAATGTGAAGTTCATAGCAAGAATAATGCCGACCCGCTGAAAGATCGGCTGATAATATCGGATTATGCTTTTTCAAATATAAGAATCTTCTGTGCGTTTTTTCTGAGTAAAGGGAGTTTTTTAATCGGCTTCAATATCGGCATTATAACCGCCATATCACGGACGATATCGTCATTTTTAACACATCTGAAACCGTCCGCTGCTTTACCTAAATCATCAAAGGTATCGGCGCCGAACACAAACTTTGCGCCGGTATCCTGAATTGATTTTTCGGTATGTTCTTTGTTTACCACCTTTTGGCAAGACATTCCATAAACACTGTTGCGTTATCAAATTTATCTCTTATGATTGACAACATCCGGGCGTTTTCTTCCGCTGTAAGGTACATGGGAAGATCTTCTATTATAAAGAGCATTTTCCTCTTTTGATAACCTTATCAGCCCAGGCAGGATCGGTTGCGGAAATGCCAATTGTAGACACTCTGCCTGATTCGTGGTATATTGCTTCACGCACTTCAATTGTTTCCTGCAGATCGACATTGTACCATGTTATTCTGCCGTTATCCATGCGATAAAATCTTGTGTCTAGACCGCAGGCAATGTTTACTACCGTACAGTCGGGATTTTTATCAATGAAATATTTTATAAGTTCATCGAGCACAATTGTTCTTGCAATAACGCCGTCGCTCATAGTCGAATCTTTTTCGGCTTTTGAAAAGTCATAATCGATTTTTTCAACAAGCTCGATTGCCTTTGCGTCATAAAATTTGGCGTTCTTTTTTCTTGAATACTTGGCTCTTGCATAGAAGCTCTGTAACATAGTTTCGGCTGAGCCTGTAAGCAGTGGATTGATTTTCTTATCTTCCATAATATCTCCGTATATTACATAAACACATTTGGTTAACCTAAACTAACCGAAATTATTTTATCACAAAAACGTGCCTCTGTCAATAAGAACCTAAGTTGTATTGCGACTGAAACAACGGATTTAAACGGGTTATGATTGGTAATAAATCAAAATTTCATAATATCGGAATAAAAATGTGAAAAAAGGCTTGACAAACCCACGGAGATTTGTTATAATAAATCACGTTGTGAAAATAGCAAATGTTTTTAATATGTTCCGAGCCACTAGCTCAGGCGGCAGAGCACCTGCCTTTTAAGCAGGGTGTCCCGGGTTCGATTCCCGGGTGGCTCACCAACAATCCCTTTAGCAATGCAGATTTACGCAGTTGCTAAGGGGATTTTTTGAATTACAAAATAGTTATTTGTAATTCAAAATTAAGCCGCAGATGCGCCGATCGAGTAATCAGACGTGTTATTTTGAATTACAAAACGGCACAGCAGAACGAATATACCGTTCGATATGATTCAGATTAACAAGGAGCTTTTCTTTTTTCAAGATTTCATCATCAATAGAAGATAAATAACGCTTGCGTTCTGCAATCTTCTTTTCCAACTTTGGAAACTCGTCAACATAAGAATGAACCAATGTTTCAATCTTTTCGGAAAGACCTACACCGGACATCGACATTAACAAGTTGTAAGTTTCTTCGGTCAGTCTGATTGACTTTTGTATGTTTTTCATTTGTATCTATCCTTTCATTATTCATCATATAATCAAGATGGCTTCTGTGCTTGCTTTGAAGCAACTGCTTGTTCTGCGCTAAGTGCAGATACATTGATGTGACTTGAAGATCTGAATGACCAAGAATAAGCCGCAATGTTTCAAGATCGCCGCCGTCACATAAATAATTGGTAGCGAACGTATGCCGCAATAAATGCGGGTGCAGTCGATCTATCCCGGTGCGCTTCTTGATCTTCTGAAACACTTGTTTAATCGTGTTATCGTTGCAAGGCTTGCCGAATCGGTCAACAAAAACCGGATCAGATCCGCCAGCTCCTGAGCGATAGCGACTGATATAATCATATAATGCGATATGTGATAACTGACCAAGAGGAACAAAACGCTGCTTGCAGCCTTTTCCGGTGACAAGAAGAAAATCGTGATTTAGATCTACGTTTTTCATAATAAGCGATAATATTTCGCCACGGCGTAAGCCTGAATCACACATCAGAACTACCCAGCAGAAATTACGCCGTTCAAGAACCGTATCGCCGAAGCTCTGAAGCAGAAGATTGATTTCTTCATCGTCAAGCGGAAGCTTCTCGGTCTTATGTACCTTTGTTGTTTTTAGCTTTCTGCTGAAATCGGGAATTAGATCTTCCTGAATGCAGAAATTATAAAAAGCTTTGACGCAACGAACGTGTGAATTAACGCTGGAACTCTTAAGCGGCTTGCCGTTATGTTCATATTCATGAAGAAGATACGAACAGTAAGCTTTATAATTGAAAATCGTCAGATCGTCAAGCGTTGCATCAGCACCGAGCCAGCGGAAAAATGCGCCGAGATTTTCACGATACCAGATTAGCGTTTTCGGGCTGTTATTTCTGAAAAGCTGTTCGTCTATGAACAAATCAAATGCTTCTGTAACTTTCATTATAAACCTTTCGTTACCCAGTCGTCCGAGGCGGGAACATAATTTGTATTACAATTAACATCCCCGGCAATCGAAGCTGCAGCTGTGTTTGTATTACAATTATTATTTTCAGCGGCAATGCGTGCTTTATATTCGT
Source organism: Ruminiclostridium sp. (assembly GCA_017935365.1). GTDB lineage: Bacteria > Bacillota > Clostridia > Oscillospirales > Ruminococcaceae > Ruminiclostridium_E. The sequence goes on from JAGBHT010000011.1 coordinate 7,182, forward strand.
TGATTATATGCTTTTGATGAACGGTCAAGACTTGTCCACGCAATTTAAGATCTTCAAGAAACTTAGTCAGACCTACGCAACGAATATATGTATCAATGCTGTTACCAGCTTGATGAAAGACGTAACGCCCGATACGGGATAAGTTATATTCAACCGTTTTCGGTGTGTAAACGCTGATTTTTTCGCAATCACCTAAAAATTTATCCCACCACTTTGAAGTTTTCCAGCGGCGTTTATTAGTATCTTTACTATCAGGCTCAACGAAGCGCAGATAATTTTTAAGAACACCGCAATATTTTTCACCGAGGGACAAATCATTCTTGATGAAATTGAATGCACGATCATCTTTAAAAACTGTTTCACACCGGATCCAGTGCCGACCGTCTGTAAAACCACGTTCACGAGCTTTATCATAAATACGGCAATACATATCCGACTTTTTAACGCCGAACATAACGCTATAAGCGTCAATATCACGGCTGAAGCTGTTAGTTATAACTCCTTTATGAGCTTTGCTTACAAAGTGTCTGCGTTCAGTTTTGCGTATTAGCTTCATCATATCAAGTATACCACTGTGATCATCATAAGCAACGTCAAGACGTGTAACATGATAATTATCCGTATCCAGAGCGAGCTTGAAAAGTCTGCCCCAATTACCGTCCGTATATGTTTCAAAATCTCGGCAACCTTGACCGGACATTTCAAGCAACGGATAATCAGAATCAGAATTGCAGTGATTATAATGTATCGATATACCATCAAAAAATACACGGTTCTTGTAACCATAAAACCCGTAGCTTTCTTCCCACTTGACCGGAGTTTTAAAATCCAATGAAGAAATCAGGCTATCGACTGAATCTATTTTCGACGTCATTGAAAACCAGTCATAAAGAATAATATTCTTTCCTCGTTTCTCCGAGCCGAAATAAGGATCTTCATCATTCCAGCCGGAAATGTTGTCCGGATCCATAACTTCAAGCAAGAAGCTACCTTTTGCGGTTTCCATATAATCAACCCTTTTCAATTTATTTTCTGCTATGAGCACGGACGGAGCAAAGCTCAGAATAATCGGCTATGCATTCTGCGAGATATTCATCAAACGCTGCTTCCGCAGCGTCGATCAGATCATCACATTCTGAAATATCAAGCGAAGGATCATCACATTCTTCGTGACAACAGCAAGTCAATGTGTAATCGTCATAAAAGAAACAGTTTTCACAATCACGCACCTTGTTCACCTTCTTTCTTTCGCTGGGCGTTAAATTCCGCAGGCGAAATTATTTTTACTGCTTCAGGTACCGGTAATGATTCATCATAATCATCAAACATAGCAAACGTATCATAAAGACGAGTAACACGCTTACGGATATTAAAAAATTCTTGCGTACATTTTTCATTATTAACGTACCACATTTTTATTGCTACAAACTTTTTGTGTAGTACAAAAATCAGTAGCCAGCCTTTAAGACCGAATCCGGCAAGATTACGATGCTTGATATTGTACTCAACAAGTCCACGAATCTGACGATCAATAGCTCGGTCATTTTGAGTGATCAGTATAAAATCATAGCCGTAATGACGACTAAGAGCTAAAAACTGTAGCCACTTAGCACGTGCTTTATTATTAAATTCACGAGAATTGAAAATAATATGACATTCATCTATAACAACAAGCGTCTGATCTTCTTTGTTCGGCTTATGGTGTTCTTTAAAAAACTGAAGCAGATAATCAACCGATATTGACAGCAAAGGAACGAATGTAAAAATACCTTTATGGTGCTTATTAACTTTAATCGGGTATGTAGAAATAACATTCTTACCTTGCCGAAGCCATATATCTATACGCTCGGTAGCGTGATAGCTCTTGCCTGATCCGGGGGTTCCGGTATAAAGAGTTAGCAAAAAATCATCTCCTTATTATAGGTGGGACCCCGCTCGCACTCACGGCGAGCACCCCACCTAAGATATAGCACTGATTTTGCGCAAAATCAGCTGATATACGTAATAAACGGCAATGCAGACTATCCAAGATCCAGCGATGATTAACATCTGAGAAATGGGAACGTAATAATTTACATATCCAAGCATATTCTGAATAGGTTCAGGCAATTCAAGTTTTGAAAATGGTGATGTTGGTAAAAGAACCAAGATGAACTGAAAAACCTGATTTGCTACATCGTTAATGCTTTTGATCAAATCGTTCATAAAATCACCTACTTCTGAATCATCTTCGGCGTGATCTTGATCAAGAATGCCACGAACAAAACATAAAAACTTGTTCTGATAAGGCACTGAACTATGTCAACTCCGCCGATCTGAAACTGTGTGAAATCAATCGTAAAGCTTTCATCTACATTAACTTCTATATCAGACCAACCGAAGGAAGTCTTAATCGGAACAGTAAATATAGGCTTTTTTTCTTCGGCTACGAATATTGTCAACATACGATAAAGATCAAACGGCAGCGAAAAAGGAAACTTATCAATTATCGTGTCGCTGTCAGGAATATCAATATCTCCGGGCTTTGATTGCTCAATGACAAGCTCCGCTTCCTTGGTTGCCTCGTTCGTTACCGTTATATCTTTTGTTTTGCTGTTTACGCTTACAGTACCTTTGGTAGCTCCGGAGCCGACACCGGCAAGACCCATATTACCGATAGTGTTTTCTACACCAGTAAGCGGGATAGATGATACTACTTTATCTTTTTCTATTGATCCTTCCTGTACCGCTTGAAGAAACTTAGAAGTATCAGATATCATCGCAACACCACGATAAGTAATTTTCTGATTATCTAGTGATACACCCTCAAGGGATTTATTCATGTAATTTGCAGATAGATATTTTGTTCTATTACAAGGATCAAACCGAGTGTCAGAGGCTGATTCCGCATATGACATAGATATAGAAGCAGATGAGAAGTCATCAGAGATATTTAAATTATAAAAAACGTCTTTAACACTGTCACGTGAAGAACAAGCAGTAATACCGCTTGTTACAAAATCATACATCATCGAATTAGGATGCGTGTAACATAATGAAAAAGAGGCTGTATCTGTCTTTGCTGTTTGAAAACATAATTTCAAAAACAAAAGTTCATTATCAGAATTTATGAAAAAAGGGACTGAATAACTATAAGTCGTATAACCAAAAGTAGTAGGATTAAATGTAATATCCCAACCCTCTAGGACATTATCGATATATTGACTTGCAAGAACCCATTTATATGATGATCTGGATGTACCGTTTTTAGAAGTTGATACACCAAGCCGGCTATAAATATCGGTAACCGAAGTACACCATGATGTAGTAGGCATTGATATATTACCGTCTTCATCAAAGTTGATTTCTATAGATCCATCTTCAAGACCTTCGTTAATTGCTTTCTGCATTTCGATCAACATCTTGTCGGCGGACGTTCCGCCGACACTGTTAAAATCTATATTGTCAGGTATATTAACTTTGCTGGTATCGATTTCTACTTTTGTGACCGGGTGGATCGGATCTCTTGCTGATCCGTCAAAATCTTCTTCCCAGTCTGTATATAATTTAACAGCGTCCTGAAATGCGTCTGTGAAGTCATAGCCCTGACCACCGCACATTTGATTGAAAAGCGTGCCAAGTAAAAGTGATCCGGCAACAGAAGCACCGACCAGAACGGCAGTAGCAACGGCAGAAGCGGAAGTTATCATATTTGTTATAAGAAATCCGACTATACACACGGCAGTCAAGCCGCTGATGAAACGCTTGCGCATTTGTATTACACCCCCTATTAGAACTATAGCCCCATTGTGAAAACGGGGCTACTTGTGTTACATACAAAATCAGTTACTTGACTTTGTGAATACTTTCTTGACGGTCTTAATCAGCCACATAACGCCGAAGATGATCAGAGCAACGCCGAATGCACCTAGAATTACAGGAACAACAGCTGTTACCAGCTCACCTATTGAGCCCTGGAAACTGTCGCCTGCCTGCTTAATAACACTGCCCATTGTAGGAGCAGCGCCATCTTCAGCGAATGCTGCAACACTCATAACAGCTGCAGCTAATGCACCGGTTAAAGAACCGACAAGAAGTTTTGACTTTGACTTAACTTTTGACAGTAAATTCTTGATCATATTTATTACCTCCTTGATCAATAGTAATTATGCTTAAAAACAACGCTATAAATCGCTGTACAAGCCAAACCTAAGAGCCATAGCAAAGACCCCATTCCGACGCCGACAACAACACCGTATATGATAAAATCAACCAAGTTATCACCTCCGGAACAATCTTACTAGGCTTGTTCCCCAGATAGCCGAAGCTACAAGCAAGATATAAGCTAACAGCTCACGGATATCTATAAGTAATTCGATTTCGGTCATAATGTTATACCGACGATTTTCTGCTTTGGATTGAACTCGCAGTCAATAAATTCTCCGATGTGATCAACAAGCACATCTAACGCAATACCGAAATCATTGAATACTTTACGGTCAATGTACTTGCTCTCGGCGACATTGCCGTATGTGTTTTCGTCAGAATATGCAATGAAAAGCTTTACGCCATCAACAGTTTTTCCGTCGTTCGTTTCAAATGCTTCGATATTCTTGACACCAACTAATGTTACTTTCATGGGTTTACCTTCCTTTCTGTGAAATTTCTATGTCAAACATTTCTGTTTGTTCCATTATAGCACATTATGTTCTAAAATGGAACTGTTAAATGTGCTAAAAAAGAACGCTATCAATTAGTAAATGTGCTATAATTGAACAGAGGTGAGGCAATGTTTAAAGAAAACTTTACGCAAAACTTGAAAAGAGCAAGGGAAAACAGAAAATTTACACAACAGTATGTAGCGGATTATTTAGGTATATCAAGATCGAATATAGCTAAATATGAACTGGGAACACTTGAACCAAGTATTGAAGTTATTGGACAACTTGCCGAACTATATGAAGTAAGTACCGATTGGCTATTCGGAATAATTAAGAAGAATTGAGGATGAAAAATGGAAGGTTGGATTTGTTTAGGAATATTGATTGTGATAATCGTAATACTAAATTATAATGTTAATAAGAAAACAGCTAAAATAAAGAAAGAAAACGAAGAATTAAAAAACGGTACTTTCGTTAATGAAGAAGAACTGATTGAAGAAGAACAGAAAGCAACAAAATTTCCATATTATTTGGAAAAATCGTTGCTGACAAATAAAGAAAAAGCGTTTTACACAACATTGAAGCCAATTGCAGATGAAAAGAATCTAATCATAATATCAAAAATGCGTCTTGCGGACATCTTTAAAGTACCGAAAGACACATACAATAGTATTAAATGGTTTAACTATATCAAAGCTAAACATGCAGATTTCGTATTGTGCGATGTTAACTTCAAACCGCTGATGATTATTGAAGTAGACGATAAAACGCATCAGTATGAAGATAGAGCAAGAAGAGATAAATTTGTTAATGAAGTATGCAGACAGGCAGGAATACCGATTCATCATTTTTACCAATGGGACGGCACAGAGGGAGTAAAAAAGATGCTTTTCCCAGAACAAATAGTTAATGAAACAGTAGAAGCGAGTCAACTGCAGTGATAGTGCAGGGTTAAACGCTGTTTGACTGTACAGACTACCCCCCTATTAGCATAGGGGGGTCATACCGCCATCATGGCGGCTTTTTTGTTTTTAACGATATTTTTCAAGCCCCGGCGAAACCTCGGCAAGAGGGACGCAGGAAAAGTCAGAAAATCAGAAAAGCTCAGATAAGCTCAGGAAAATCAGAGATTTTCTCCGACCTTATTCCGACCTTTTTCCGATTTTTCCGGCTTTTCTCCGCTGGCATTGTGGGCGTGGGCATTTTTAATTTCATTTCATTTAACGCGGTTTTCTTTTTGGGATTCTTTTAAGCAGGGTGTCCCGGGTTCGATTCCCGGGTGGCTCACCACTAATCCTTTGACAGAAATGTCAAGAGATTTTTTACTTTATATTCATTTGTGTTATAAAAAGGGCGGTTTTTTTGAATTTTTTTGCTGATCTCAAAAAAATCACCCGACAAAACTTGACAACTTTAACGATATCGTATAATATATAGTTATAACTTTCAGAAAAGAGATCCGTATGACCAAAAAGGAAAGAGCAAGGCTTGTTATAGACGGTTTGGCGGAGTGCTATCCTGATGTCAAGTGCGCTCTTGTTTACGAAAAACCGCATGAGCTTCTGATAGCAACAAGGCTTTCGGCACAGTGTACCGATAAACGCGTTAATCTGGTTACGCCCGCACTGTTTGAAAGGTTCCCCGATATTGACAGCTTTGCGGCGGCTGAGCCCGATGAAGTAGCGGAATATATACATTCCTGCGGACTGTATAAGACAAAGGCTGTCGATATAGTTATGATGTGCCGTATGCTCCGCGATGAGTTCGGCGGAAAAGTCCCCGATACTATAGAACAGCTTGTGAAATTACCGGGTGTCGGCAGAAAAACCGCAAATCTTATTGTCGGTGATTTATACGGAAAGCCTGCGCTTGTATGCGATACGCACGTTATACGGCTCAGCGGCAGAATCGGACTTACCGACGGTACAAAAGACGCACTGAAAGTAGAAAAACAGCTTGCAGCTGTAATTCCGCCGGATGAAAGACTGATGTTGTGCCACAGGCTTGTATGGCACGGTCGGCTTGTTTGCAGTGCAAGGGCGCCGCAGTGTAGCGAATGTAAGCTAAGTGCTTTTTGTAAATTCTGTTCGGGTGCAAAATAAAATAACGGCTTGGAGTGAGTATTATGAAAGGAAAGGTACGCAATGCAGTCATTATCTGCGCAGGCGTGCTTATCCTTGCCGTAATGCTCACTGTTGTTTTATATTATTATGAAGATAAGTCAAAGCGTGATAATGCTTGGATCTATTCTGCGACAGAAGAATCAACTTCCTTTGAAAGCGGTTATACGAAAAAAGCCGATATAAACAAAGTCGATTTTGATACTCTTTCACAGGTAAAAGGTATAGGCAGACAGGTCGCGTATGATATATTGAATTATCGTGACAAGGTAGGAAAAATTTCTTCCATGTATGAACTAAAATCTATTCATACTGTCAATAATGAAGTGTATGAAATATTGTGCGACCGTTTTACTGTTACCGGCAGTAACAGCTATTACGGAAACTATGAATCGTACAGTTTGACTAAGATAAATCTCAATACCGCACAGGCAGACCGGCTTATGACGGTTGACGGAGTAACGCAGGAGATAGCCGAAAACATAATTGCTTACCGTAATTGTCACGGCGATTATAAATCGGTAGGGGATCTGCTTGACGTTGAGGGCATGACCGTATCGCTGTACAACAGTATTTCTGACAAATTCACAGTGTAAATACGTCGAATATTGCTAAAAACTATTGATTTTGCAGCGCTTATTTGTTATAATATGATAAATAAAGCACGACTGCTTTTTGATATTGACATTTAAGAAATATATATGCGTTACGGAGGTCAGTATGGATTATAATATCAAAGATGTTTCCGGCAGACTGAAAAGCACAAGAGAATATCTCGATATTTCTGTCGGTGAAATGGCAAGCAAGACAAATGTCACAACAGAAGAATATATTTCACTTGAAAACGGAGAAAAGGATTTTTCACTTTCGTTCCTTAATGAAGCCGCAAACGCACTCAGTGTCGAGCTTATCGAACTGCTTACGGGAGTTACGCCCAAGCTCAACACATATTCTATAGTCCGCAAGGATAAAGGTCTTCCTATTGAACGCCGTGAAAGATTTGCGTATCAGCATTTGGCTTATCTTTTCAAGAACAAGAAGATTGAACCGTTGCTTGTAACTGCACCGTATGACGAGGAAGAGCAGAGCAAACCGATACACCTTTCCGTGCATGACGGTCAGGAGATGGACTACATAATATCGGGAGCATTGAAGTTTCAGATAGGCGACCATATTGAGATAGTAAACGAGGGTGACTGCATTTATTATGACAGTATGAATCCTCACGGTATGATCGCCGTTGACGGTAAGGAATGTAAGTTCCTTGCCATACTCATATGACCGTAATAATCGGAAGGAAACGGAAAGAAGAATAAATGGAACAGGTTAAAAATTACTACAAGAGATTTGTAAAAGAAGGATTTGACGAGAACGGAATACTGAATAAGTTCGAGATAGATTGTCCCGATAATTATAATTTCGGTTACGATATTATTGATAAATTCGGTGAGATCGATCCCGACAGAAGAGCGCTTATCCACATTGATCTACAGGAGAACCGCCATGATTTTTCATATTCTCAGCTTTCAAAATTATCTACGCAGGCGGCTAACCTCTTTGCTTCATACGGCATAAAAAAGGGCGATAAGGTAATGCTGGTACTTAAGAGAAACTATCAGTTCTGGATCGCCATAATCGGTCTTATAAAGCTTGGTGCGGTTGCAATTCCGGCGACACATCTGCTTACTACACACGACTTTACTTACCGCTTTGAGCGTGCAAGCGTAAAGGCAATTGTATGTACCGGATACAACCCGGATATAGCCGTATATGTTGATGAGGCGCAGGAAGAGATACACGCAGACAGCCTTATAAAGTTCATGGCGAACGGTCATAGGGACGGCTGGGTCTCGTTTGACGATGAGATCAGGAATATGCCTGAAACTATGGAACGTGTACAGACTGATACAAGGGAGCACATGCTCCTTTACTTCACATCGGGTACAACAGGCTATCCCAAGATGGTCGTCCATAACCACAGATATGCGCTTGCACACATACAGACTGCGGCGCACTGGCAGAATGTCGACCCTGACGGTGTTCATCTGACAATTTCCGATACGGGTTGGGGAAAAGCTGCATGGGGTAAGCTGTTCGGTCAGATGTCGGTCGGCGCTTGCGTATTCGTATACGATTTTGATAAGTTCATTCCGACAGATATGCTCAGAATAATGCAGAACTACAAGATCACGTCATTCTGCGCACCGCCCACAATGTTCCGCTTCTTTATAAAAGAGGGACTTGAAAACTATGACCTTTCAAGCCTTAAATATTCAGCTATCGCAGGCGAGGCACTTAATCCCGAAGTGTACAACAAATGGCTTGAATACACGGGACTTAAGCTTATGGAAGCTTTCGGTCAGACTGAATCTACGGCGTTGCTTGCAAATCTTGTCGGTATGACGCCGAAGCCCGGTTCTATGGGCAAGCCTACGCCGCTTTATGACGTTGATGTTGTGGACGATGACGGAAATCCTGTTCCTCCGGGAGAAGTCGGAGAGATCGTTGTCCGTGCCCAGCGTGGTAAGGACGGACTGTTCGAGGGCTATTACCGTGACGAAAAACTCACCGATGAAGCTTGGCATGACGGACTTTATCACACGGGTGATACCGCGTGGAAGGATGAGGACGGTTACTTCTGGTATGTCGGAAGAAATGATGATGTTATAAAGTCCAGCGGCTACCGCATAGGACCGTTCGAGATCGAGAGCGTTCTTATAGCTCATCCGTCTGTACTTGAATGTGCTATAACAGGTGCGCCCGACCCGATAAGAGGTCAGGTCGTAAAGGCAACCGTAGTTCTTGCAAGAGGCTATGAACCGTCTGAAGAGCTGAAAAAGGAATTGCAAACCTTTGTAAAGAAAAATACCGCGCCTTACAAGTATCCGAGAATAGTTGAGTTTGTGGACGAACTCCCCAAAACTATCAGCGGCAAGATAAGACGTGTTCAGATCCGTAACGAGGATAACAAGAAAAACAGCTGATGAAAAATTCGCCGCAGGTGATGCTTGCGGCGAAAAATTTTAGTATATCAAGAGGAATTTATGGAGTATTATATCTATCTGCTTCAGATATTCGGCGGCGGAAACCCGAAGATACACGAGGTTATAAGAGCCTGCGGAAACGCGCGTAATGCGTATGAGCGGATAAGCGGCGGTGATATGTCGCTGATACCGTCCAACAGGCAGGTAAGCGCAAGAAGAGCAACGCTTGAACGCTCAAAGGCTATTATCAACTATTGCAGAGAAAATAATATCGGCATTGTGACGATCGACGATAAAGATTATCCCGACAATCTAAAGAATATATTTGACCCGCCTGCTGTGCTTTTTATTTCCGGAAATATCGGTTGCCTTGATAACAAGCTTGCAATAGCTGTGGTAGGTCCGAGAGAACCGTCTGTAAATGCAGTACGAATGGCAGAGAATATATGCTATAACCTTGCGAGATGTGATATTGTACTTGTAAGCGGTTTTGCAAAGGGTATAGACAGGATAGCGCACCACAACAGTATACGTTACGGAAAGCCTACCGTTGCCGTGCTTGCCTGCGGCATAACCGTTGATTATCCGCACGGTTCGTTTGGGCTCAGAAAAGAGATAACCGACAACGGCGGAGCGATCATATCGGAGCTTCTGCCCGATACACCGTGCAACCCGGATTATTTCAAGTTCAGGAACCGCATAATATCCGGATTGTCGCAAGGAACGGCGGTTGTCGGGGCATATAACAAAAGCGGCAGTCTGCTTACCGCAAACCACGCATTTGAGCAGGACAGGGAGCTGTTTTTCACAGTGCCTGAAGATACGCTCGACAGGCGCTACAGCCGTGTTGTAAGATATCTGCGTGACGGCGCTCACCCCGTTTTTGATTTTTATGACATAGTAAATGAATTCTATCCGGCTTACCATGATGTGATAGATGATACCTATCTTGATAAAGAACAGCTGACAAGCTTTGTTATTCATAATGCAAAAGCTGAAGAAACACCTGCCCGGGTAGAATCCTTACCGACCGATGAAACGGCGCAGATTTCACCGTCAACGGTTATGGCAAAAGATGATATTCCTTTGAAAAAAGTGAAAGCGTCAGACGCGCCGCGTTTTAAAATCACGAGTGTGACCGATAAGGAAAAAGAGATAGACTATTTCCGTGTAACGCCTGAAAGCGTACTTAAAAAACGTAGAAAAGTTAACAAACCAAAATCAGAAATCAGACCCGTTGCCGAAACAGAAAATATAGCCGCACAGCCGTTAAAATCTGCCGAAACCGAAAGCACCGTATATACCCGTAAAACTGCCGCGGAGCAGAGCAGTGACACTGCGGCAAACTCAGAAAACATAACCGCCGTCGCAGAGATACTTGGCATTATCGCAAATAATGACGGAATAACTCTTGACGGTATTATGGCGGTCAGCGATTTATCGTTCGGAGAGCTCAGTGAAATACTTGCCGATCTTGAGATAAGCGGCACTATATCCTGCGGCGCAGGCGGAATATACAGAGCAGAGAAGGAAAAGTAATGGATCGTTCGCAACTTGACAGGTATATAACAGATACATACGGTATAACCGCCGAAAAGCTGTTTGAAAAGTATCCGGGCTTTCAGGTCTACCGACATCTTAACACGAAAAAGTGGTTTGCAATGATAATGGATATACCGAAAAGCAGGATCGGTCTTGACGGGCAGGATATCATAGATGTTGTAAATCTTAAATGTGATCCGCTTCTTATCGGCTCGCTCAGAATGGAACAAGGATTTTATCCTGCATATCATATGAATAAAGAGAACTGGATAACAGCTGCCCTTGACGGAAGTGCGCCCGATGACAAAATAAAAATGCTTGTGGATATGAGCTATGAATTGACAATGAAAAAAGCTCCGAGAAATAAGAAATAAGCATAAAAATACCGCCCGTGAATGCAAAAGCACACACGAACGGTATTTTTTATATGAGGTAAACATTACTTTCTCATAAGTCTTAACGAATTGAATATAGCGATTATCGAAACGCCTACATCTGCGAAAACAGCCGCCCACATATTTGCAAGACCGAGAACGCCGAGTACCTGTATTATCAGCTTTACGCCGAGTGCAAATACGATATTCTGAAGCACTATGCGGTTTGTCTTTTTACTGATTGCAAACGCGTCGGCAAGCTGCATAGGATCGTCTTTCATAAGAACGCAGTCTGCTGTTTCAATTGCACTGTCTGCGCCTGTACCGCCCATTGCAACGCCTATATCGGCAGATGCGATAACGGGAGCGTCGTTTATACCGTCGCCGACGAACATAACCTTTTCCTTGTCCGAAAGCTCAGACTTCATCTTAAGTGTTATCTCACTCTTGTTTTCGGGGAGAAGTTCTGCATAGTAGTCGGTGATGCCGAGCTTTTCAGCCGCAGCGGCAGCCGCAGATTTGTTGTCGCCTGTGAGCATTACGACCTTTAAGCCGTTGTCCCTCAGCATCTTTACGGCTTCTGCCGAGTGTTCCTTAGGCATATCGGCAATTTCGATATAACCTGCGTATTTTACGTCAACAGCTACATAAAGTACAGTTCCGTTTGCTTCGGGGCAGTCTATGCTGTAGTCTGCCATAAGTCTGCTGTTGCCACAGAGAACGGTCGAACCTGAAATGACAGCCTTGATACCCTTACCTGCGATCTCATTGCATTCGGTGATCTGCGACTCGTCAATATCCGCACCGTATGCTTTTCTGACTGAAACTGCTATCGGATGGTTTGAGTTGCTCTCTGCATAAGCCGCATATCTTAACAGCTCGTCTTTACTAATTCCTACAGGCTCTGTTTTTGTAACTTCAAACTGACCTTTTGTAAGTGTACCTGTCTTATCGAAAAGTACGACCTTTGCCTTAGAAATAGCTTCAAGGTAGTTACTGCCCTTGACAAGTATGCCCTTTGACGACGCCTTACCGATACCTGCAAAGTATCCGAGCGGTACTGAGATGACCAGTGCACAGGGGCATGATATTACAAGGAAGATAAGACCTCTCTGTATCCATGTTAAGAAATCAAAGCCCGTGAACAAGGGAGGTATAAGTGAAATAATAACTGCTGCAAGTACGACTATAGGAGTGTAGTATTTTGCAAATACCGAGATGAAGTTTTCCGTCTTTGTCTTTTTCTCGACAGCGGACTCTACCATCTGGAGCATTTTGTATACTGTACTGTCAGTAAACTGACGTGTTGTTTTAAGTGTGATAACACCTGAAATGTTGATAGCGCCTGCGGGGACTTCATCACCGACAGTAATATCTCTCGGCAGGCTCTCACCTGTGAGTGCCGATGTATCTATCGATGTGTTACCGCTTTCGATAATGCCGTCAAGCGGTATCTTTTCACCGGGCTTAACTCTTATTATACTGCCTGTTTCAACGTTTTCGGGATCTACCGTTACATATTCGCCGTCAATAAGAACATCTGCTGTTTCGGGCTTTGTCTTGATAAGGGAAGATATACTTCTTCTTGACTTGTTTACTGCTATCGACTGGAAGAACTCGCCGACTGTATAGAACAGCATTACTGCAACCGCTTCTTCATACTCTCCGAGCACGATTGCACCGATACTTGCGATAAGCATAAGCGTGTTTTCGTTGAAGAAATTCTTCTTTGCTATCGCCTTGATCGAAGTAATTGCAACCTCAAGTCCGCAGATAACGTAAGCCACAAGATACATTGAAAGTATTGCAATCTTGGGTGCGAGCTGTTCCATACCGATAGTTTTTTCAAGGATAAAAGCAATGATAAACAGAACACCTGCACTTATCATCTTGATTATGTCCTTGGTATAGCTTACTTTCTTTTCAACGTGGTTTTCCTTTTCGCTGACCGTTAAATCAGGTTCAACGGCTGTTACCGTTGCGGTTACCTGCTTTAAAAGCTCCTTGTCGGAAATTATCTTTGAGGGGACTATCGTGAGTGCCTTCTTGATGAAGTTCATCTTTGCACTACTTGCGTAATCCGACTTCTCAACGGCTTCTCTTACTTCTTCGGCACACTGGGCGCAGTCAAGACCGTCTATTATATATTTCTTTTCCTTGAAATTCTGTCTTTCTTTTACCGTTACATCGGGTTTAAGCTTTTTGACAACTTCCGTTACTTTTGTAAGCAGTTCGGCGGAAGAAATATTACCTGCGGGGCTTACGGTAAGCTCCTGCTTGAAGAAGTTCATTCCTGCGCTTTCCGCAAAGTCGGAACTTTCAATTTCCGCTCTTATCTCTTCTGCACACTGAGCGCAGTCAAGACCTTCGAGAATGTATGTCTTTACGTTCTTTGGCTGTTGCTCGCTTACCTTTACGTCCGGCTCAAGCTTTGCGACAACTTCGGTGACCGTTGTCATAAGCTCGTCGGGTGAACATGAGCCTTCGGTTTCAACCGTAAGCTCCTGCTTCATAAAGTTCATTACTGCTGATTTTACACGTTCGTCTTGCTCGACTTCCGCGCGGATATCTTCTGCACAGTGCGCACAGTCAAGACCTTCTAAAATATAAATCCTTTTCATAAGCTACCACCTTTGATATGCTTGAAGTTTTGAACAATTGAGTAACTGTTCAAATATTAATTCTGAAAAAACAGGAGATATGATCTCCTTTTATTTTTCCCGTTTTATTCCATTATATGCTCAAGTGCATTGCTGAACACCGTATTTACATGGTCGTCGCTGAGCATATAGTAAACGACTTTGCCTTGTTTTTCACTGCGTACAAGTCCTGCCTGTCTTAAAACTCTCAGCTGGTGTGAAATTGCCGATGCAGTCATACCGAGCAGTGCGGCAAGGTCGCATACACACATCTTTGAGCGTGACAGCGAGTATAGAATTTTAATTCTTGTTTCATCGCTTATCGCCTTGAAGAACATTGACAGCTTTTCAAACTGCATCTGCTCAAGCATTCCCGAACGTACATAATTTACTACGTCCTCATGTATCACATTATAATTACAGAATTCACTGTCGTCTTTTTCTTTGATATTTCCCGGATTGTTGACTGACATTTTGACCTCATTTCATTTGAACGGTTGTTCAACTGTTCATATTATAACGCTGTTACACTGCGTTGTCAATAGGTTCTTTATGATTTTTCGCTTTTCCGGCAAAATATTTTTCCGCAACGCAGGAAAAGAATGCTGTTTTATCGCTTTCCGTAAAATTCTTATCGTCAAGGAGCGCCTTTACCTCGGACAATACCTCGTCGGCTTTCTCTCTTGTTTCTGTCGGGGAAGTACCGTAGAAATACAGCTTTTCGTCGCTTGACAGAACCAGATCCACCGTGTCGTCCGTCAGCAGTTCCTCGCTTACTCCGAGCAGTACAGCCATATCCGAAAGCGTTTTGGCTCTCGGTGTTCGTGCGCCGCTTATGTAGTTTGCAAGCGCTCTGTAGGTTATGGAAATGGCTGCCGCAAAATCTGTCTTTTTATAGCCGTTTCTTTTAATAAGTATCTCCAGCTTGTCCTTAAGTTCCATATTTCCTCCGACTGAATTTCCTTTTACTATTATTATATCCTTACATTTACGGCTTGTCAATCAAAAAAATACATAAAAATTCGCTAAAATTCAACAAATATTCACTATATACAGTATAATATGCAGTTTGCTGTATAAAAACACTTGACTTTGATACGAAAAGGTGTATAATATTCAATGTGAGTTAAATCAGTAAGCAGAACGCCGTGAGGTGTCTGTGAGATAGAAAGGAAATAATAAAATGGCTAAAGAAATCAAAAAGATCATACTTGCTTATTCAGGCGGACTTGATACTTCTATCATCATTCCGTGGTTACACGAAAACTACCCCGGTTGCGAGGTAATCTGCGTTGCAGGTAACGTAGGACAGGATTCTGAAATAGTAGGTCTTGAAGAAAGAGCTAAGAAGACAGGCGCATCAAAGCTCTACATAGAAGATATACAGGATGAATTCGTAAACGACTTCATATTCCCCACACTCAAGGCAGGCGCTAAGTACGAGGGCTATCTGCTCGGTACATCGTTCGCTCGTCCTCCTATAGCCAAGAGACTCGTTGAGATAGCTAAGAAGGAAGGCGCTGACGCTATCTGCCACGGTTGCACAGGTAAGGGTAACGACCAGGTACGTTTTGAGCTTACAATAAAGGCTCTCGCTCCCGAACTTGAGATAATCGCTCCCTGGAGAATATGGGACATCAAGTCAAGAGAACAGGAGATCGAGTACGCTGAGGCTCACAATGTTCCGATAAAGATCACTCGTGAAACAAACTACTCAAAGGATATGAACCTCTGGCACTTATCACACGAAGGTCTTGACCTTGAAGACCCCGCAAACGAACCCCAGTACAACAAGAAGGGCTTCTTAGAGCTCGGCGTTTCACCCGAACAGGCTCCCGACAAGCCCACATACGTTACAATACACTTTGAAAAGGGTATCCCCACAGCACTTAACGGCGAAGAGATGGACGGCGTAAAGCTCATCAAGACTCTTAACAAGCTCGGCGGCGAGAACGGCATCGGTCTGTTCGACGTTGTTGAAAACAGACTTGTAGGTATGAAGTCAAGAGGCGTTTACGAAACTCCCGGCGGAACAATTCTTTACCACGCTCACGAAGTTCTCGAAACAATCTGCCTTGATAAGGAAACACAGCACTACAAGTACGGTCTTGCACAGAAGTATGCAGACATCGTATACAACGGTCAGTGGTACACACCTTTAAGAGAAGCTATGGACGCTTTTGTTGACAAGACACAGGAAACTGTTACAGGCGACGTTAAGCTCAAGCTCTACAAGGGCAATATCATCAACGCAGGCGTTACATCACCCTACACACTGTACAGCGAAGATTTCGCTTCATTCGGTGAGGATGATGTTTACGACCAGACAGATTCAAAGGGCTTTATCAACCTGTTCGGTCTGCCGATAAAGGTTAAGGCTCTGCTTGATGCCGAGAGAAACAATAAGTAAGCTTTAAAAGCGTTACGGTAAATCCCGCAAGGTGTAAATCTATGCCTTGCGGCTTTTACGGTTTTATAAGATACGATTTAAAATACGATTTAAAATACGGTCTGTACCGTTTTTTCCGGTCGTTACGGCTGTATTTTAAGCTGTATTTTAAATAGTGTTTTATTTATTACTCTTATATTTATAACGGAAAAAACAAGACGCTTTTTGCGTTATGAACATAAAAGCATAAATCTGAAAGGAAACAACAGTATGTCTAAAATGATGTGGGCAGGAAGATTTTCAAAAGAGGTCGATTCAAAAGTCAACGACTTCAATTCTTCTATCTCATTTGACGCAAGAATGTACAAGCATGATATAAAAGGCTCTATAGCACATGCTACAATGCTCGGCGAGTGCGGAATTATTGATCCCGCCGACAGCAAGGTTATTATAGAGGGTCTGAACGGAATTTTAAGCGACATCGAAAGCGGAAAGCTTCATTTCGATCCCAATGCGGAAGATATCCATATGTTCGTTGAGGCTGAACTTACAGCCCGTATAGGCGATGCGGGAAAGCGTCTTCACACCGCCAGGAGCAGAAACGACCAGGTTGCACTTGATATAAAGCTTTATCTCAAGGACGAGGTCGATGAAATAGCAAAGCTTGTCCGTGAGCTTATAAATACTATTATAGATATTGCAAAACAGCACACCGAAACCGTAATGCCGGGTTATACCCACTTACAGCGTGCTCAGCCTGTTACATTTGCCCATCATCTTATGGCTTATGCACAGATGCTGACAAGAGATCTGACAAGACTTGCAGACTGCAAGGAGAGAATGGACGTAATGCCGCTCGGCTCGTGTGCGCTTGCAGGCACTACATATCCTCTTAACAGAAAGAGAACGGCAGAACTTCTCGGCTTTAAGGATATTACTATGAACAGCCTTGACGGCGTATCCGACAGGGATTTCTGCATTGAGCTGTGCTCCGATATTTCGATGCTTATGATGCATCTTTCCAGATTTTCCGAAGAGATAATTATGTGGTGTTCATGGGAGTTCAAGTTTATTGAGCTTGACGATGCTTATTCTACAGGCAGTTCGATAATGCCGCAGAAGAAGAACCCCGATGTTACAGAGCTTATAAGAGGTAAGACAGCAAGAGTATACGGCGACTTACAGACACTGCTCACAATGATGAAGGGACTTCCGCTTGCATACAACAAGGATATGCAGGAGGACAAGGAAGCAATATTTGACGCTGTAGACACGGTAAAGCTGTGTATCTCGACATTTATCCCGATGCTCGCAACAATGACAGTGCTTAAGGACAATATGCGTACTGCCGCCGCAAAGGGCTTTATAAATGCTACCGACTGTGCAGATTATCTTGTAAAGAAAGGACTTCCTTTCAGAACAGCATACAAGATAACGGGAACTCTTGTTGCACTTTGCATTGAAAAGAACACAACGCTTGAACAGCTCCCGATAGAAGAATACAAGAAGCTGTGCGAAACATTCGACACAGACGTATATGATGCTATCAGCCTTGATACCTGCGTTATGCAGAGAGGCGTTGACGGTGGACCTGCTCCCAATGCCGTAAAGCGTCAGATAGCAGAGCTTGAAAGCAGACTGGGCGGTATCGATATCTGATGATAACTTATGAATACAGATTACCGCACGATATAAATTCGTTCAGACGAAGCGTAGGCTGGTATGAGCTTTCGCCAAGGCAGCTTGAATGTGCGCTGTCACGTTCTGTGTTTGCGATAACGGCGCTTGACGGCGAAAAAGAGGTCGGCTCGGCACGAGTTGTCGGTGACGGCGGTTATCAGTTCTTTATCAGCGACGTTATCGTCCGTCCCGAATATCAGGGACAGGGCATAGGCAGAGGGATGCTGACAAGGCTTATGGACAAGGCTTTGTCGGTTGCCGACGAGGGCGAAACGATAATGATAAACCTTATGTCCGCAAAGGATAAAGAGCCGTTTTACGAAAAGCTCGGATTTATGCGCAGACCTAATGATGAACGCGGTTGCGGAATGACAAGATTTCTTAAAAAATAAGAGGTGCTTATATGAGCGTAAAGGTGTATATTGACGGTCAGGAAGGAACGACCGGACTTAAAATTCTTGAACGTTTCAAGGACAGAAAAGACATTGAAATAATGAAGATAGATGAGGACAAGAGAAAGGATAACAATGAGCGTAAGAAGTTCATCTGCTCGTCCGATTTCACTTTCCTTTGTTTACCCGATTCCGCCGCAAGAGAGGCAGTCGAGCTTGCAGAGGGAAGTAACGTCCGTATAATAGATGCGTCTACCGCACACCGTACAAATCCCGACTGGGCATACGGTTTTCCGGAGCTTTCAAAGGAGCGTAGAGAAAAGATAGCGTCCTCTTCAAGAGTGGCTGTCCCCGGTTGCTACGCAAGCGGTTTCATATCGCTTGTTTACCCGCTTGTAAAGGCGGGCATCATGCCGAGCGATTATCCCGTAGTCGCTCATGCGGTATCCGGTTACAGCGGAGCCGGAAAGAAAGCTATCGCAGTGTATGAAAGCGATGAAAAGCCCGAAGAGTTCTACAGCCCCAGACAGTATGCACTTCCTCAGGAGCACAAGCACTTACCCGAAATGATGAAGATAAGCGGACTTGATTACAAGCCTGTGTTCAATCCTCTGATATGTGATTATTTCAGCGGTATGGTCGTTACAGTTCCTGTACTGACAAGACTTCTGCCGAAGAAATATACACTTGCCGATATCCACAAGGCTTTCTCGGAGCATTATGCAGACGCAAATCTTGTCAAGGTAATGCCTGTGATGGGCGAGGGCGTTCTCGAAAACGGTTTCCTTGCCGCAAATACATTATCCGGCAAGAACAATATGGAGATATTCGTTTGCGGAAACGATGAGCGTGTAGTGCTTTGCTCAAGACTTGACAACTTAGGCAAGGGCGCAAGCGGTGCGGCTGTTCAGTGCCTTAACATAATGATGGGCATTGACGAAACGACCGGTCTTGTATAATAAGAGAGGTAATAACAATGGTTGAATTTGATAACTATAAATTAGTCGATAAGGGCGTATGTGCCGCAAAAGGTTTCAAGGCAGGCGGTATAAATGTCGGCATAAAGCCCGGCTCAAAAAAGCGTGACCTTGCTGTGATAAGCTGTGATACAAAGTGCACTGCGGCGGCAATCTATACGCAGAACAAGGTAAAGGGTGCGCCGATCATCGTTACAAAGGAACACCTTAAGAACGGTGTTGCTCAGGCGGTTATCGTAAACAGTGGCAACGCAAATACCTGCAACTCGAACGGTATCGAGATAGCAGAGCAGATGTGCGAACTTTGCGCAAATGAACTTGGCATTGACAAGAATGATATTATAGTAGGCTCTACAGGCGTTATCGGACAGAAGCTGTCAATCGACCCTGTGAAGAACAACATAAAGACGCTCGTTGACAGTATCAGCGAGGACGGCAGTTCGCTTGCGTGCGAGGCTATAATGACTACCGATACACGCAAAAAGGAGCTTGCAGTCGAATTCACTCTTGACGGCAAGACCTGTCACATAGGCGGTATCAGCAAGGGTAGCGGTATGATAAACCCCAATATGGCTACAATGCTAGCATTTATCACGACTGACGTAAAGATAAACGCCGAGCTTCTGCACAAGGCACTGAAAAGAACAGCCGATATTACTTACAATATGGTAAGCGTTGACGGCGATACTTCTACAAACGATACGCTTTGCATTATGGCGTCGGGACTTGCAGGCAACAAGGAAATAACAGCAGAGGATAAGGATTATGAAGTGTTCATAAACGGTCTTTACGCTGTAATGATGAACCTTGCAAGAGAAACAGCCCGTGACGGCGAGGGCGCAACAAAGCTGATGGAGTGCGTTGTTGATCACGCACCTACAGAAGCCGTTGCAAAGAGCGTTGCACTGTCTGTTATCAACAGCAGTCTTTTAAAGGCGGCTATCTTTGCGGCAGACGCAAACTGGGGACGTATCCTCTGTGCAATAGGCTATGCCGAGGGCGACTTTGATATATCAAAGGTTGAAGTCGTTCTGTCATCGTCAAAGGGCAGTGTAAAGGTTTGCGAGAACGGTGCAGGCGTTGACTTCTCAGAGGACGAAGCGTTCAAGATACTTTCCGAAGATGAGATCGTTATAAGAATAGATATGCACGACGGTGCGGATAAGTCGGTAGCGTGGGGTTGCGACCTGACTTATGAATATGTAAAGATAAACGCAGAATACAGAAGCTGACACCGAAAGGACAAAAGAAAATGGAACTTGAAAACGAAAAGAGAGCAAGTATATTAAGCGACGCTCTTCCTTATATACAGCAGTATTCAAACAAGGTCGTAGTAGTAAAGTACGGCGGTAACGCAATGACAAACGACAAGCTGAAGCAGGCGGTAATGTCCGATCTCGTTCTGCTGTCGCTTTGCGGTATCAAGATAGTGCTTGTACATGGCGGCGGACCTGAGATAAATGCAATGCTTAAGAAAGTCGGCAAGGAGAGCAAGTTTGTAAACGGACTGCGATACACCGATGAAGAAACGATAAACATTGTCCAGATGGTACTTTGCGGTAAGGTGAACAAGGATCTTGTAGATTTACTTTACAGCCACAAGGGCAGAGCGGTAGGTCTTTGCGGTCTTGACGACCATATGATCGAAGCGGAACAGCTTGATCCCGAACTCGGACTTGTAGGCGAGATAACCCAGGTAAACGTAAGCCTTATAAACGATGTGCTTGAAAAGGGCTATATCCCCGTAATCTCAACTGTTGCGGCAGGCAAGGACGGCACTGTCTACAATATAAACGCAGATACGGCGGCGGCAAGAATTGCGGCTGAGATGAAGGCTGAAAACCTTATCCTTATGACAGATATCAAGGGACTTCTTGAAGACAAGGACGACGACAGCACACTTATCCAGACTGTCGGCGTTTCCGAAGTGCCTTATCTCAAAAAGCAGGGCATAATCTCGGGCGGTATGATACCTAAGATCGACTGCTGTGTTGAGGCTGTCCGAAGAGGTGTAAAGAAAGCAAATATAATTGACGGAAGAATACCTCATTCAATACTTATAGAACTGCTTACAAACGAAGGCGCAGGCACGATGATCGTCTGATCTATCGGCGCTGATAAGCGGAAAGGACAGATTATGAATACTATAGACAAATTCAACTCGCATATAATGGGTTCATATGGCAGACTGAACGTTGTACTCGACAAGGGCGAGGACGACAGGGCTGTTGATGAAAACGGCAAGACATATATAGATTTCGGAAGCGGTATCGGTACAAATTCGCTCGGCTACTGCAACAAGGAGTGGGCTGACGCTGTGTGCAACCAGGTACGCAGTATACAGCATACCTCAAACTACTACTATACAAAGGTACAGGCTGAGTTCGCAGAGAGATTGTCGGAAGCTACCGGTATGAAGAATATGTTCCTTTGCAACAGCGGTGCGGAAGCCAACGAATGCGCCATAAAGATAGCAAGAAAGTACAGCTTCGACAAATACGGCAAGGGCAGACACAATATTATCACCCTTGTAAATTCATTCCACGGCAGAACGCTCTGCACGCTGTCAGCGACAGGACAGGACGTATTCCACAACTACTTCTTCCCGTTTGTTGACGGATTTATAAACGTTGAAGCAAACAACATAGAAGACCTTAAGGCAAAGCTCGATGATACGGTATGCGCCGTAATGTTTGAGTACATACAGGGCGAGGGCGGTGTTGTACCGCTCCAGCAGAAGTTCGTTGACGCAATATTCGAGCTTTGCGGTGAGCGTGACGTGCTGACGATTTCCGATGAAGTACAGACGGGTGTCGGCAGAACAGGTAAATTCCTTGCAGGTGATAATTTCGGAAAGAAAGCCGATATAATAACGCTTGCAAAGGGTATCGCAGGCGGTATCCCGATGGGTGCGTGCCTCAGCGGAGATAAGTGTGCAAATGTGCTTACTCCTGGTACACACGGCTCGACATTCGGCGGAAATCCTATTGCTTGCGCCGGTGCTATCGAAGTTCTCAAAAAGGCGGCAGACCCGATCTTCTTATCACAGGTTGCCGACAAGGGCAGATATATAGCTGAAAAGCTGAAAGAGATACCCGAGGTCGAATCGGTTACGGGTATGGGTCTTATGATTGGCATAAAGCTAAAGACCAAGAATGCAAAGGATATACTGAATGCCGCTCTTGAACACGGACTCCTTATCCTTACGGCAAAAGAAAAGATAAGACTTCTCCCGCCGCTTACTATCTCGTATGAAGATATCGACAAGGGACTTGAAATACTTGCAGAGCTTTTAAAGTAAAGTAAAATAAAAACTAAAACCGAAAGGAAAGAATTATGAAACATTTACTTAAGATGATGGATCTCAGCACTGAGGAGATCATAGAGATACTCAATCTCGCAGACCAGCTCAAGTATGAGCTTAAGCACGGCATTCCCCACGACCACTTAAAGGGCAAGACGCTCGGTATGATCTTCCGCAAGGCTTCTACAAGAACGAGAGTTTCTTTTGAAACAGGTATGTACCAGCTCGGCGGTAATCCCCTTTACCTCTCCGCAAGCGATATGCAGATAGGCAGAGGCGAGCCTATCCAGGATACAGCAAGAGTATTATCACGTTACATTGACGGTATCATGATAAGAACATTTGATCAGGCTGAAGTCGAGAACCTTGCAGAATACGGCAATATTCCGATAATCAACGGTCTTACAGACCTTTCACACCCCTGCCAGGTGCTTGCAGACCTTATGACTATCCGTGAGTACAAGGGCAAGCTTGACGGACTCAAGATGTGCTACATAGGCGACGGCAACAACATGGCAAATTCGCTTATCGTCGGCGGCTTAAAGACAGGTATGAGCGTATCTGTTGCCTGCCCCGAAAACTATCACCCTGCCGCTACAACTCTTGCGTTTGCAGAGAAGTATGACTGCTTTGAGCTGACAGACGATCCGATAAAGGCTGCAAAGGACGCAGACGTTATCTTTACGGATGTATGGGCATCTATGGGTCAGGAAGGCGAAGCCGAGATCAGAAAGAAAGCATTCAAGGGCTTCCAGATAAACGATGAGGTTATGGCTGTTGCAAAGCCCGACGCTATGGTTCAGCACTGCCTGCCCGCACACAGAGAAGAAGAGATCACAGCCAAGGTATTTGAAGAGCACGCAAACGAGATCTTTGACGAAGCTGAAAACAGACTCCACGCACAGAAGGCGGTAATGGTACTGCTTATGGGCAATAAGGACTGATCCGGATAAAACTTAAATATCCGATACGGAGCAATACATTATGTTGCTCCGTATTCGTGTAATATGGGGGAATAGTCATGACTAATCTGCTTATAAAACTGTTCGTAAAGGACAGCAAAAACACATCCGATCCCGCTGTCAGAAAGCGTTACGGGTATCTCGGAGCATTTACCGGTATCGTACTTAACATACTTTTGTTTCTCGGAAAGCTGATTGCAGGTATATTATCCGGCGGTATCTCCGTAATCGCAGACGCATTCAACAACCTGTCAGACGCAGGTTCTTCCATAATGACGTTTGTCGGTTTCAGAATGGCAGGAATGCCTGCCGACAGCGAACATCCATACGGTCACGGAAGAATGGAGTACGTTTCTGGCATAATAATTTCTTTTATCATAATGATGATGGGCTTTGAACTTGGTAAAAGCTCGGTCGAAAAAATCTTCTCGCCCGAAAAGTCGGAGTTCAGCATACTTGCCGTATCGGTGCTTGGAGCGTCGCTTCTTGTGAAGCTGTGGATGGCACTGTTCAACACAAAGCTTGGCAAGAAAATAAACAGCGGTACTATGAAAGCCGCGGCGGCGGATTCTCTGTCCGACTGCATTTCTACTTCTGTAGTAATTATCTGTATGTTTATTCAGCTGTTCACCGGTTTTGACCTTGACGCTTATGCAGGTATCGTTGTAGCGCTCTTTATCCTTTACACAGGCTTCAACACATTCAAGGAAAGCCTTACTCCTTTGCTTGGCACAAAACCGAGTAAGGAACTTGTTGACGAGATAGAGAATACAGTTATGAGCTATGACGGAATCGTCGGCGTACACGACCTTATGGTGCACGATTACGGCGTAGGAAGAATGGTAATTTCACTCCATGCGGAGATAAGCAGTAAGACCGACATAATGCTTGCGCATGAGCTTATCGACCTTATCGAAGATGATCTGCGTGAAAAGTACAGATGTAAAGTCACTATTCACATGGATCCCGTGGTTGTGAATGACGAAAAGGTTGAGCATATAAAGAAAACAGTACTTGACATAATAAAGAATATCGACGACAGCCTTACTATCCACGACTTCAGAATGACCGACGGCGTTTCGAGAATAAACGTCATATTTGATCTTGTGACCCCGTTCGGGTTCAGGTATAAGGACAGTGAACTTTCCGCTATGGTAAAAGAACAGATAGCGGAAAAGGACAACAGGCTCAACGCTGTGATAACAGTGGAGCGTTCTATGTGTTGATATTTGTCATATATTTTGATATTGTTAAACACACAAAGTTATATCCGGCTTTGTGCGTTTCAGACTGTCGATAAACCTATATTTTTAATAATACGGGGTTTGGGGCGTAGCCCCAATGCGGGTTGTCAGTCGTTGGTGTCGCTGCGTCGTGCAGCGACTATGTGCGACTGACTTCAAGCGTCCTTGCTTGGTGAGGGCGGCAGCCCCACACTCAGCCCCGGCACGGATGCCGGGCGTGTATGCCACAAGGCTTTGCAGGACGCAAAGCCAACCAAGCATACACAGCCCTTCCCGTGGGGAAGGGGCTTGGGGTTAGGGTTAGAGAATTTGCTCTATTTTTTAAAAATAAACTTTTTCTACAAACTGATGCACAAAGTCATAAAAGGCTTTGTGCGTTTATTTTAAGTTGACTTGCCACGGATTTTGTGATAAAATAAATCTATACTATATGATGAGAGAGTGTTTGTATGAACGGCGATAACGAAAAACGCGGAAAACTGTTTGTTATAGAAGGTCTTGACGGCTGCGGCAAAAGCACACAGCTTGAAATGCTGAAAGCAAAAGTCGCAGGCGATATCCGCTTTATCAGCTTTCCGAATTATGACAGCGCAAGCGGTGAGATAATCAAGGACTATCTCAGCGGTAAATTCAGCGAAGAGGACGGCAGGACAGGTGCATACACCGCAGGCAGTTTCTATGCGATAGACCGTTATATCAGTTACAAGACCGACTGGGAAAAAGATTACAGGTCGGGCAAGACTATTATTGCCGCACGCTACACCTCGTCAAATGCGATATACCAGATGGCAAAACTGGAAAAGTCACACTGGGACGAATATCTTTCGTGGCTTGAAGATTACGAATATGATAAATTCGCGATCCCGCGCCCCGAAAAGATAATATTCCTCGATATGCCAATAGAGGTATCGCAGAAGCTCCTCAGCGCACGTTACGGCGGCGATGAGGCGAAAAAAGACATTCACGAAAGAAATATATCATTTTTAAAAGCCTGCCGTGAATCGGCACTGTATACAGCCGAAAAGAAAGGCTGGTATATACTCCCGTGTTCTGACGGCAAAGATCCGTACAGCCCCGAAAAGATAAATAAAGAATTGTCGGAGCTGATTTACGGTAAATGACAGGCGCAAAAGTAAGGTAATATAAAGTGTTGGAATTAAAGAAAATAGAACTCGGCGACAAGCAGTGGATAGATCCGCTGTTAAAGTTATCCGACTACAGAGGCTGTGAATATAACTTTACAAATAATTATGTGTGGAGCAATATTTACGGTATCACGGTAGGACGTTTTCAGGATTTTTATGTATCTAAGCACGGAAATGAGTTTGTGTTCCCCGCGGGTAAGGGCGACACAGACGCACTGCTTTCCGAGCTTAAAAATTATTGCGACAATAAAGGTATACCGTTTAAGTTCTGTAGCATGGATATAAAGGATAAGCTTATGCTTGAAGAGCGTTATCCCGGTATGTTCACGTTTGATACAACAGAGGACTTGTACGACTATGTTTATGAAACACAGTCGCTTGCAACGCTGAGCGGTAAGAAGCTTCATTCAAAGCGCAATTATATTAACCGTTTCAAACTGCTCGACTGGAGCTTTGAGGATATAACCCCCGCAAATATTGATGAATGCAAGCAGATGAGCCTTGAATGGTGTAAGCGCAATGCCTGCGATGAGAACGAGGAAAAGTCCGAGGAGATGTGCGCAGTCGGAATGGGACTTGAGCATTTCTTTGACTTAGGTCTTGTCGGCGGAATTTTAAGAGTTGAGGGTAAGATACAGGCGTTTTCATACGGCGAACGGCAGAGCAGTGATACATTCGTTACCCACGTTGAAAAGGCATTTACCGACTATGACGGAACTTATCCGATGATAAACTATATGATGGCAAACAGGTTCTGTAAAGAACTCAGATATATAAACAGGGAAGAGGATATGGGCGAAGAAAATCTCCGCAAGGCGAAGAGGTCATACCACCCGTGTTTTATGGTAGAGAAGTTCAGCGCAGTATATAACACTGAGAAAGGATAACAAGATGATATACGCATTTTTGGCAGACGGATTTGAAGAAACCGAGGCAATTGCCCCGATAGACATTTTAAAGAGATTCGGCAAGGAAGTCGTTACTGTCGGAGTTGGCGGCGGTAAGGTAAAAGGCGCACACGGAATTGCTGTAACAGCCGACATTACCGATAATGACGTAATTATGACTGATAAGGTCGAGATGATAGTTCTCCCCGGTGGTATGCCCGGAACGCTTAATCTTGAAAAGAGCCCCGTTGTACAGGCAGCAATAAAATTCTGCGCCGATAATAAGAAAGCGATAGGTGCTATCTGTGCCGCTCCGTCTATAATCGGAAAGCTGGGACTTCTGAAAGGCAAAAAGGCAACTTGCTTCCCCGGCTTTGAACAATTCCTTGAGGGCGCAATGTTCACGGGCGACCTTGTAAATATAGATGATAACATAGTTACAGCAAAGGGAGCAGGTGCGGCTATAGAATTCGGTCTTGCGCTCGGTGCATTGCTTTGCGGCGAAGGAAAAGCCGAGAAGATAGCTAAGGCTTTACAGTGCAGATAACGGTAAACGAGCAGAAAAAACTGCTCAGAAAAGTTATGCTTCAAAAGCGGAAAGAGCTTAGCGACAGTGAAACAGCTGTTAAAAATTCCGCTATAACCGAGAAGCTATTAAGCCTTGAAAAGGTGCAGTCGGCAGAGCTTATATTGTCGTTTGTTTCGGCTAGGGGCGAAGTCGGTACAAGAGAGTTTATATCAAAGTGTCTTGAAGCAGGAAAGACTGTCGCCGTACCGAGGTGTATTGACGGCAGTAATATGGAGTTCTGCGTTATACATACGTTTGACGACCTTGAAAAAGGTATGTACGGCATTGATGAGCCTAAACAGCACTGTGAGATAATAAAAGCCGAGAACGCACAGAACAGCGTTCTTATAGTTCCCGCATTATGCTTTAACTCTGACGGTTACAGACTGGGTTACGGCAAAGGTTATTACGACAGATTCATAAGCCGTTACAAAGGCTATACGGTCGGAGTATGCTACAGTGAATTTATGACCGATGATATACCGGTTGACGAGTACGACAGATGTGTCGATATCGTCATTACAGAAAAACAGAAAGGAAACGAAAATGGAGAATAATCCTTTAGATACAGTCGGCGGCAGTGAAAACACCGGCAATACAGAGGACCGCACAATAATGATGAATTCGTTGAAGGACTTCCATACGGGTGAAGTCGAGCAGAGCGAACCGTCATATGACAGCGAGCCTGAAAATGATACCGCAGGCGGTGATAACGGCAACGCAGAAGACAGCGATGAGGTCACCGAAGAGGAATATCAGGAATATCTTGCCAGAAAAAAAGAAAGAAACAAGAAGATAAAAGCAAAGAATCGCCACAGGAGAACTATGTCGCATATACTTGCGGGCGTTCTGCTGTCGATATTCATAATTTCTGTTTCTGCGTTTTTAGCAACCTATATAGTGAAGTCGGCGCTTGACTTTACAGGTATCGGCAAGACCTATTGCCAGGCTGAAATACATATCAGTGAAGATTCTACTACCGATGAAATAGCGCAGGACCTTGCAAACCTCGGTATTATAAATATGCCCGACGTATTCAAGCTGTATACCAATATGTTCGGCAAGGGCGACAAGTTCATAAAGGGAACATTCACAGTCGATACAACTATGTCATACAGCTCGCTCATTTCGACATTGCAGACTGTTTCCACCGTAAATCAGACAGTATCGATACAGATAACTGAGGGTATGACTATCGATGAGATAGCACAGATGATGGAAGATAATCTTGTATGCCGTGCAGAGGATTTTATGGAGCAGTGCAAAACGCTCGGCGACACCTACAAGTTCCAGAAGCGTCTTGAAAACGAGAAGCTTAAGTACTATCAGATGGAGGGCTACATCTTCCCCGACACTTATGAGTTCTACATTATCCCCGCACTTGAGGACAACAAGGAGCTTGATACAAGTGATTATGCGGCAGACGCTCTTGATATTATCTATCAGAACTTCAACAACAAGATCACGGCACGTTATTATAACCGTATGACCGAGCTCGGACTTACACTCGATGAAACTATAACGCTTGCGTCGATCGCACAGCGGGAGGCTGACACAACCGCAAATATGGGCAACGTTGCGTCGGTATTCTTCAACCGTATGGCGGATGAAGAATCGTTCCCGCATCTCGAATCGGACGTTACCGTGCATTATGTTGACGAGCATATCAAGCCGCATCTGACGACCGATCAGTTTGATCAGAAGATGTTCGACGCATATAACACATATAAATGCGTCGGTATTCCTGTCGGACCTATATGCAACCCCGGTCTTGACGCGATAAAGGCTGTGCTTTATTCACCCGAAACCAACTACTATTATTTCTGTGCAGACCCTGAAACAACGGATATGTACTTTGCAGAAACGATAGCAGAGCACGAAGAAAATCTCCGCATATGCGGTCTTGACCATGCAATAGCAGATTAAAACCATGATGAATATATTCCGCCGCAGAGCTTTCTGCGGCGGAATGTTGTAATGAGAACAGAAAATAAAAGCAAACGAAAGGTAAATATTATGTTGGAATTACTGTCGCCTGCGGGTGATTTAGAATGTCTTATGTCTGCCGTTGATTACGGCTGTGACGCTGTATATCTCGGAAGCACAATGTTCGGTATGAGAGCAGGTTCTGCAAAATTCGATCCCGAAACGCTGAAAAAGGGCGTTGAGTATGCTCACGCAAGAGGCGCAAGGGTACACCTTACCTGCAATACCGTGCCGTCAAACGATGAGATAGAACTGCTTCCGGAATTTATAAAGACAGCATACGACTGCGGAATAGATGCCGCTATTGTAAGCGATATCGGCTGTATCGCACTGATAAAGTGCACCGTGCCGGACCTTGAAATACACGTTTCTACTCAGGCAGGTGTTGTAAACTATGTTACTGCAAACGAACTTTACAAAATGGGCGCAAAGCGAGTAGTGCTTGCCCGTGAGGTTGATATAGAGAATATAAAGCGTATCAGGGATAACATACCCGAGGATATGGATATTGAGGTGTTTGTCCACGGTGCTATGTGTGTGTCGTTCTCGGGCAGATGTCTGCTGTCAAGCTTTATGACAGGCAGAAACGCAAACAAGGGCGAGTGCGCCCAGCCTTGCCGCTGGAAGTATCACCTTGTTGAAGAAAAGCGCCCGGGTGATTATTACGAGCTGTCCGAGGGGGAGGGCGGTTCATATATCCTCAATGCCAAGGATATGTGTATGATAGAACACCTCAAAGAGCTTAAGGACGCAGGCGTTACAAGCTTCAAGATAGAGGGAAGAGCAAAATCCGCATATTATACAGCTACAGTTACAAATGCCTACAGAGCGGCACTTGACGCAGTCAAAAATGATGAGCCGGTACCGCAGTGGGCAATAGACGAGGTATACAAGGTAAGCCACAGACAGTATTGCACAGGTTTCTACTTCAACAAGGACGACGCTAACCAGTATTATGAAAACAGCGGATATATCCGTGAGTGCGATTTTGTCGGTGTGGTCGACAGCTGTGAAAACGGCAGGGTGAATATAACACAGAGAAACTATTTTACCGTTCACGATGACCTTGAAGTGCTGTCACCCGGAAAGAAACCCGTAAAGCTCGATATTCCCTATCTTATAAATTCAAAGGGCGAACATACCGAGATAGCAAACCGTGCGACCGAAAAAATGTACTTTGATTATCCCGTTCAGTTCCCACCCCATTCAATAATAAGAAAACCTGTAGTAAACAAGTAATTACGGAGGTACTATTATGCTGAAAGCTCCGCAGAATCTGTTCGCAACCGCTTATGACGGCTCTGTGCGTTCCGACTGGCAGGCTGTAGACGGCGCAGACGGTTACATTTTAAAGTTCTATAATGCCGATGAGCCTGAAAAGTGTATCAAATCACGTTATTCGCAGAACCTTTCCAAGCTTATACTGGGCTTTCACAACGGCAGAAAGTACCTTGTCAGAGTAAAAGCGTTCTGCTATCGTGACGGTAAAGAGATAGCGGGTGAGCTGTCACAGCCTGCGGAATTTACACCGATGTGCCGACACCTCAGAGCGCAGAATGTGATAACAATGAACAAGGGCGAAACGTCACAAATCGTGTGGGAACGCCGTAACATCGTTCCGGCAGTAACTTTCAGCTCCGACGATGAAAATATTGCAACGGTGACAAAAGGCGGACAGGTGACCGCAATATCGGACGGGATCGCTTGCGTAACGCTGACTGCCGATGACGGCGAAAGTTTTAAGGTGAAGATAGCAGTCGGCAGAGATATGTTGCGTTGCTTGTCGTCAGCAAGAATTATGCTCTGCGGCGATATTATGTGTTCGCTTGAACAGCAGAGAAAAGCCGCGACCCGTTCGCTCGACTTTTCCGATACATTCAAAGCGCTTAAAAGCACAATCGGGTCAGCGGATTACTCTGTAGCTGTGCTTGAAACCACCTGCTTTGACGGTGCGCCTTATGAATACGAGAAGATAAGAACCGACAGCGGAAGCCCTAATTGCAACTCGCCCTCAACGTTTGTCAACGCAGTGAAAGACTGCGGATTCAAAGCGCTTGTAACCGCCAACAACCATAACTGTGACACAGGACTAAATGGGCTTGAAGCTACCGCACGGTGCATTAAAAACGTCGGTATGGCTAATATAGGCACGCTTGACGATGAAACTTATATTTCGGATATAAACGGGATAAAAGTCGGATTTGTAGCTGTAAACTCCATATCAAACGGACTGGAAAAAGATATACCGCCGCACCTTATCGGTAAATATGAACCTTTACATTTCAGAGAGCTTGTAAATTCGCTGAAAAACGACGGAGCAGAGTACATAATAGCATATCAGCACTGGGGCAAGATGAACTCGGTGACGGTACGCGATGTGCAAAGGAAAGCGGCAGAATATATGGCACAGTACGGCGCAGACCTGATAATAGGTTCGCACCCGCACGTTATGCAGTGTGCCGAAAAGATAAAAACCGCAGACGGCAGAGAGGTAATGTGCTTTTATTCGCTCGGCAATCTTCTGTCTTCTATGAAAGAAATGCGTGAAAACCGCGAGAGTGCGATCGTTGATCTGACGCTTACAAGAACAGACAGCAGAATAACAGCCGATATAACCTGTATACCTGTGCTGTGCGAGGACACATCGGACGGTTATACGGTGACGGTGCTTGACGGCGATCTTACCGAAACCCGTAAGACGGCAAGAGAACGCATAAAAAGTATTCTCGGCGAGAGTGCTGATATCGGCGGTAAGCCGAAACTTCTTTTGCAAGGCTCTGCGGTGCTTAGAAAAGTGTTCTCCGACAGCGGTTACAATTATGACGATACACCGCTTATATTATCGCCCGTTTCGCTTATGAGCGAAAAGAGTAAGCTTTCGGGCAAATACGGAAACGCAAGAAACAAGCTTGATATAGTAAAGAATTTTGACAGCTATATAAGCGGCAGTAAAGCAGACTATATAGTCATCGACCTGTATACTATGGCGGCGGTGTCGTGTTATAAATACGGCAACAGTTATTATACTGTCTCACAGAACTTCTTAAGCTCGGATTTTTACAATACGAACAAGGATAAATTTGAACGTATATCTCCGCCTTTTGATGAAAAGGTATGGAAGACGGCGCTTAAAAAGTATGCTGAAACCGTTTCCTCGCATTATGCAAAGGATAATATCATACTTGTCCGGCTGACTTTCAGCGATATGTGTGCAAAGCACGGTCAGCTCAGAAACGGTAAAAACAGGAATGCGCTCAATAAGCGCATACGGACGTATGAAGATTATCTTATATCACTGCTTCAGCCTGTCGTGATAGACGTTGCAGGCGGATATTTCGGTGACGCCACAAGCAATATGGTGACAGCCTATGAGCCGCTGTTTTATGACGATGTACGCATTAAAACCGATATGGTGATCGGAGGTGAAGCAGAGGGAAAATTCTGCTTTGACAAACCTGATATAAATCTGTGGCTCAGCCGTGTTATACGCTATTACGATAATATGACCGCAAGAGCTTATCAGTCACAATTGCTTGACAGAACGTATGTAGCCGACAGGTTGATAGAGCTTACTTCAAAGCAGTTCACGGCTGAGAACAGCGCCTATCTTGCTCTTTTGCGTGAAAATGAGGTAAAGTCATACGAAGACGCAAAAATCATACTCGGCAGAATGCTCGGCGCAGAAAACGTGATAACTGCGATAAATGCCGTGACCCATATTGACGTCGACCTTTCAGAATGCCGGTATGAGGATATCAGGATAATTTTCGAGGAAAATTTCCTTGCAAAAAAACAGCTTGCAAAGAAGCTTACCGCGGTTTATAAATTCACGAATGCGGAAAACTGCGAGCATATATTCCTTATAAAAGATGATATAAACGCACTTGAAGAATATGAGAAGAACTGTAAACCTACATTGGTTGATATCTGGGGCAGTTGCATTTCAAGAGAAACAGTAAACCGCAACATAAGCGGGATATTTGTAGACAAATATATATTCAAACAGCCGTTCTTACTGTCGGGGGAGCCTGATATACCGTTTGATATCAATATCGGTGCAGATAAATTCTGTGGCAGTTCATGGCGCAGACGTACTGTAAAAGAAGCGTTTTTGCGCGAGGGCAGACGGATTTTATCGGGAAGTACCGCCGACTGGCTGATAATCGATATGTACGATATTATCTGCAATATGAAAAAGTACGGCGGTTTGCTCTTTGAAGTGGACGACTTTATTCTCCGCACGGATTTCTATAAGTCGATTGCGGATAAATGCGAAAGTACATATCTGTTCAGGGAAAAGAGCCGTGAATATCTTGATAAAACGCTTGAGAGCTTCTGTGATTTTGTCCTGAGCCGTTACGGAAAGAACATAATTTTAATCAAAGCCGACCTTAAAAACCGCTATATAACGCTTGAAAACAAGCTTGAAATTCTTCCTGACAATGATAATACATTTGAAGAAAAGAAAGCTTTTATCGCCGAATACGAGGATAAATTTGCACGTCAGACCGGTTGTTATGTAATAGATATTTCAAAGCGTTTTTATGCCGATGACAGATTTCCGCTCGGCGGTGCGCATATTGTCCATTATGAAGACGAGTTTTACAGTCAGTGCTGTAAGCGCATTTCCGAAATCCTTGACGGCTGTGATAAAAGATACACCGATGAAGTGGATGAAAGTTATATAAAGCTGAGAGATATCAGAGTAAAATAAGCGCAGACTACCCCTTATTGCGAGCGATCCGATAAGGGGTATTGCTATACGTCGTGCAGAAATTGCATTACTGTATCTGACGTGTCAAGGCGCAAATTTTTTCTTGTATCGGCTCATAATGCTATTGCCATTGCTGGGCTTTTATGCTATGATTACATAAAGATTTACCCGAAAGGAGAACGCTTTAATGAGCGATAAACTATATACCCCGTCAAACCCCAATGCACAGCAGGGTGTGCGCAATGTACTGAAATACCTCTCCGATATAACCTATAAAAAAATCATAACCGGACAGCATACACAGACTTTGGCGCAGGAAGAACTTCACCTTATAGAAAAGGTGACGGGAAAACAGCCCGCACTTCTGGGTTTTGAACTGCTTTCATATTCACCGAATATCAACTATTCCGATACCGATGACGAATGTATGACCGAGGTCACCGAAAATTACGGCACGCTTAAAAGAGCGTGGGAGTGGGCAGAGCAGAAAGGCCTTATCACTATGTGCTGGCACTGGTTCTCTCCGCTTTACGGCAGGTCAAAATCGTTTTTCAGCGAGAATACCGATTTTGACGCAAGTAAGGCGGTAATTGACGGCACACCCGAAAACAAGGCTCTGCTTTCCGATATGGATACAATGGCAGGGATACTCCGTCCTTTCTGCGATAAAGGCGTTCCGATTTTATGG
This sequence comes from Ruminiclostridium sp., assembly GCA_017935365.1. Classification (GTDB taxonomy): domain Bacteria; phylum Bacillota; class Clostridia; order Oscillospirales; family Ruminococcaceae; genus Ruminiclostridium_E. The sequence goes on from JAGBHT010000011.1 coordinate 42,417, forward strand.
CGGCCGTTCCACGAGGGCGACGGTGATTGGTTCTGGTGGGGTGCAAAGGGCGCAGATACGGTAAAAAAGCTGTTCCGTCTTATGCACGACAGATACACGAATATATTTCATCTTGACAATCTTATATGGGTATGGAACTCGCAGGTTCCCGAATGTTATCCGGGCGATGATGTCGTTGATATCATATCGAGGGATATGTACCCGCCCGAACATGAGCATACTTCACAGAGTGATATGTATTATAACCTCTGCGAGATTACAAGTGCGAAGAAAATAACGATTATCGGTGAAACAGGTACGTTGCCGAGTCCCGAAGCGGTAGTATCGGAAAAGGTCGGCTGGTCGTCATATATGACGTGGTCAAAGCCGTTCTGCCTTACCGAAAAGTTCAATACGCACGAACAGCTTAAAAAGGTATACAACAGTGAATATGCCGTAACAAAGGATAAACTTCCCGTACTGTACTGATAGGAGAGAATATGAAGAAGCTTTTTAATAACGGCTGGAGCTTTGCTAAGACAAAAGCCGACGACAGCCTTGAAAACGATTGGAACGCAGATTATAAGCCGATTGACATTCCGCATGACTGGCTTATCTGCAACGCAAAGGATCTTTACGAAACTTCTTTCGGACGTTATTTGAAGAAATATGATTTCGGTAAGGTAAGCGATAAGAGCATACGCCTTTACTTTGAGGGCGTTTATATGGATTGCACCGTTTATGCAAACGGCGAGGTCGCAGGCGAAAACAAATACGGTTACAGCACTTTTGAGGTTGACCTGACAGGTAAGCTTCACGACGGCGAAAATGAGATAAAGGTACTTGTAAGACACCGCAGTCCTAACACACGCTGGTATTCGGGAGCAGGCATTTTCCGTGATGTTTATCTTATAGTTACAGATAAGAGTTACCTTGCAACAGACGGTGTGTACTTCCACACCGATAAAACAGCGGATGGATTTGACGTAAAACTGTCGGTTGAGGTTGTAAACCACGATGGAACAACGGCAGAATTTACTTTGTCAAAGGGAACGGATATACTTTATTCTGCCGAAATCCCCGCTGAAACGGTGACCGGAATCGCTTTTTCGCTGAATCGGCTTTCCGATGAATACATATGGGATATCGACAGCCCCAATCTGCTCACATTATCGGTTAATCTTAAAAAGGACGGTAAGGTGATTGACAGCAGTACGCAGAATGTCGGTCTGCGTGAAATTGAATATAAGCCCGACAGCGGTTTTTATCTCAACGGCAGACATATAAAGCTTAACGGCGTCTGCCTGCACCACGATCTTGGCTGTCTGGGCGCGGCTTTCAACAAGTCAGCGGCAAGAAGACAGCTTCAGAGTATGCTTGATATGGGCGTAAATTCTGTAAGAACTTCTCATAATCCGCCTGCAAAGGCATTTATGGAGCTTTGCGACGAGATGGGTATACTGGTTGACAGCGAAGCTTTTGATATGTGGGAGCGCCCGAAGACCGAGTTTGACTATGCAAGGTTCTTTGACGAATGGTATGAGAAAGACGTTGCCTCGTGGATACGCCGTGACAGAAATCACCCGAGCGTTATAATGTGGAGCGTGGGCAATGAGATATATGATACTCACGTTTCACCGCGCGGCTGTGAGGTAGCGAAAATGCTTCATACGGCAGTCAGAAAGAGCGATCCGCTTTGCAATGCACCGACAACCATCGGCTCAAACTATATGCCGTGGGAGGGTGCGCAGAACTGTGCAGAGCAGGTCGACCTTGTAGGATATAACTATCTTGAAAGGCTGTACGAGCCGCACCACAAGGAGCACCCCGACTGGAAGATATACGGCAGTGAAACTACAGCGGGAGTAAAGAGCAGAGGAGTATATCATTTCCCGCTCGGTACGGCGTTCCTTACTCACCCCGATATGCAGTGCTCGTCACTCGGCAACTGCCGTGCGGGGGCGTCTGCCGATACCGCTCAGAAGATAATTGGTCTGAACCGTGATACAGATGTCTGCGCAGGAATGTACATCTGGACGGGAAGCGACTATATAGGCGAGCCGTCGCCGTATTCTACCAAAAATTCTTACTATGGCAGTATCGATACAGCAGGACTGCGTAAGGATAGTTTCTACTTATATCAGTCTGCCTGGACAGATAAGCCGGTGCTTCATCTTATGCCTTACTGGGACTTCAACGAGGGTCAGCTTATCGATGTAGTAGCATACACAAATATAGGCGATGTCGAGCTGTTTGTAAACGGCAGGAGCTGTGGGGTAAAGCACCCCGAAGAATATACGGTAAACTGGCAGATCATTTATGAAAAGGGCGAGATAAGAGTTAAGGCAACCGCCGCGGACGGCACGGTCTATGAAGATGTAAAGCGTTCTTTCGGCGACAGCACAAGGATAGTTCTTTCGGCATACAGCGATACAGTAAAGGCGGACGGCGAGGATCTGGCTTTTGTTACAATATCAACCGTTGACAAGGACGGAAACCCCGTTGAGAACGCAAGGGACAGAATATTCCTTACGGTAGACGGCGGAAGACTTGTCGGCTTTGATAACGGCGACAGCACCGACTATGACAATTACAAGTCGGCTGACCGCAGACTTTTCTCGGGCAAAGCGGTAGCGTATATTTCGGCTGATACTTCTGAGGGCGTTATAACAGTAACGGCTGAGGGTAACGGACTTGAAAAATCTGTAATTACCATTGAAAAGTTAAAGTCGGATATCAGAGACGGAATATCAACGCTTGAAAATATTACCGACTATGACGGATATACTATAGGTTCTGATGTTCCGATAAGAAAAATCGGGCTTGAAAGAAGTACCGGAATTGAGCTTACGCCCGACAACAACGACTGCAACGTTGTAGCAACAATTTTCCCGCCGGAAGCAACATACGGTTCTTTAAAGTGGAGCATAGTGACTGCAAGCGGAATTAAAACCAATCTTGCGACCGTTACAGAAAAAGAAAACCTTTCTGCTGTAGTCCACGCAAACGGTGACGGTACGTTAAGATTGCGCTGCAGTGCCGACAACGGCAGTGAATTTCCGCAGGTTTTGTCCGAGTATGAATTTACCGCAAACGGTTTCGGACAGCCGGTTTTCGACCCTTATACGTTTGTTACCGCCTGCCTTTATTCCGACAGTATATCACTTATGGACGAGGTGCGTTGCGGAGGTGTAAGCATTACCGCTGACAATAACATAGTCGGCTTTAAAAAGACAGATTTCGGTAAGTACGGCACAGATGAATTTCTTGTCCGCATTATCAACTGGCACAAGGATTGTCCGTTCGGTTTCAGGCTCTGGGAGGGCGATCCCGGCGCGGAAAACTCTGCGCTTATCGGCGAATTCACCTATCAGGCAAACTTTGAGTGGCAGACCTACAAGGACAATCATTATAAGCTTTCAAGCCGTCTTACAGGTGAAAAGGATATCTATTTTGAATTTGATAAGACCGACCTGCGTATTGACTTCGGAGGTTTCCTCTTCACGCCACGCCGGAAAGCGTATGAACGGCTTGACAGTGCTGATTGCGACCTTATCCACGGCGATACTTATAAAAAAGACGGAACAAGCGTCAAGGGTATCGGAAACAATGTATTCCTTGACTTTGACGATATGGATTTTGATAAGGGAACAAGCCTTATCCGCATTCACGGAATGACGCGTCACGATAACGATTCGATCCATGTCCACTTCCATACTGATAACGGCAGAATTGAAGAGATAGTCGAGTTCCCCGGCAGTGGTATGCCAATCACGGTATCGCACAGACTTCCAGATATAAGGGGTAAAGTAAAGGTGGAGTTCCGCTTCCTTCCCGGCTGTGACTTTGATTTCGACTGGTTTGAGATAGAACATCTCATCGACTGACCGCCTACAAACCGTATAAACAAAAACAACTGCGCCTTTACAGTATGGGCAGTTGTTTTTTGTTATTTAGCCGTTGTTTTGTTGTTTGTCCGACCGAAAATATAATCGGTCGACACGTCATAAAAGTCGGCAAGCGTCAGTACATGCTCGACGGGAATAGTCTGATAGCCACGTTCATATCTTGAGTAGACAGTCTGCTTAATGTCGAGCATTTCTGCTATCTGCGTCTGATTTAAGTCCTTGTCTTCACGAAGGTCACGCAACCGCTGAAAATACACAAATCCATCTCCTTATGTTGTTAGTCTTTATGAAAGTACTTAGAACCTGACGGTACTATTGACTTTATCACATTTACGCGGTATAATGATAAAAATAGAACTTATAAGTACTAAAGAGAAAATGTGTATATGAGAGGTTATATGGCGACACATTACATTGATAATACGGGAGAAAAAATCGTTTTTACGATTTTATTCATATTTTTGGTGATATTATCGGCGGTATTCATAACTTTTCTGGTTATAAAGATAAACGGGAGAAACACAGAAACTAAATTATCAGCAGGTAAACGCACACAGGATAATCGATCAGATGTTTTATCCGACAAAAGCAATGATAAATGTAACGCGAGAACCGCCGAGAAACTGACGGCGCAGAAACAGCACGCAAATGCCGGCATGATCGGTAAGGAAAAATACACGGCGAAATTAAGACGTGAGCTTGATCTTGTCGGTATACTGAGATGGAATGAAAAGAGAAGCGGAAATCCTTCTTCCGCCGTTGCTGAACTGACGGGTGGCGAAAGTAATACAACCGAGCTTGATGTGGTAAAGGCTGAATGTAAGGTAAACGAGATAAACAGAAAGCTTGTGGATTATTCGGATACGGCAGGCAAGTTTGCAATGCTTGATATAAGCAAAGTCGGTTACAGGCTGACCGACGGCGGAAATATAGAAGTCAGTGCAGATATCAGTATGAAAAGCGTTCCTTGTCTTGGCGGAAGAAAAGCCGTGCTTGACGGATCGCTCGAAGTGAAGGTTTACAGTGAAAAATGTACATTGCTTGGCACAGGTTATATTTCGGCGGACGGCTTTGATGAAACTGATCTTGAGAATGCGGGGTTTGTGCAAAATAACGATAAGCGCCGCTGTCACAGCTATTCGGCAGTGTGCATATCGGAACATCCGCTCGATAAAAAAGGAACAGAAAACTGTAATGTGGTGATCGCGCCTTATCACCTATGGACAATAGCACTATAATAACAATACGGCAGACGGGATAATCTTGTCTGTCGTTTTTTCGTATATGCTTCAGTCATATCATCAAGGAATATGCATATATAAATTTTATATAACAAAATCGGCATTTTGACATATTTTCGGTCAAAACAACGATAGGAAAATGAGAATAAAGACAAAAGTTAAGCGATTTTTCTATTGACTTTGCTCCTTATATGTGGTAAAATACTAAAATGTATCATAATGGATTTATATGCGTTGAGGTTAAATCCGGCATAGGTCGAAAAGTGCCGAAAAGCTCAGTCCTATGCGGAAAATCCGATGCAGTAATTCCTACGAATAAATTAAGGAGTGGTAAAGCCCATGGTGAATGTCAAGCAGGTAAAACTGGGTAGAAATACCCGTATGAGTTTTTCCAAGATCAATGAAGTTCAGAAAATGCCGAACCTCATTGAAATACAGAAGGACTCGTATCAGTGGTTCTTGGACGAGGGTATAAAGGAAGTATTCAAGGATATTTCTTCTATTACCGACGCTAACGGAAAACTGGTACTGAGCTTCGTTGATTACCGTATCGACGAGACCCCGAAGTATACTATAGAGGAGTGCAAGGAGCGTGATACGACTTACGCCGCACCCTTAAGAGTAAAGGCACAGCTCAGGAACACCGAAACGGGTGAAGTTGTAGAAAATGAGATTTTCATGGGCGACTTCCCTCTGATGACCGACAGCGGTACATTCGTTATCAACGGTGCAGAGCGTGTAATAGTTTCACAGCTCGTTCGTTCTCCCGGCGTTTATTATGGCTTTGACTACGATAAGACTGGTAAGAAGTTATTCAAGTCAACCGTTATCCCCAACAGAGGTGCATGGCTCGAATATGAGATGGACTCGAATGACATCTACTACGTCCGCATAGATAAGAACAGAAAGATACCCGCTACGACATTTATCCGTGCGCTCGGTATCAGCAGTGATGACGATCTCATCGATCTGTTCGGCGAGGATCCCAGAATAGTTCAGACTATCCAGGAGAAGGATTCTACCAAGAATACAGAAGAGGCTCTTCTTGAAGTCTACAGAAAGTTAAGACCCGGTGAACCTCCTACGGTCGATTCAGCAAAGGCACACCTCAACAACCTGTTCTTTGACGCAAAGAGATACGATCTTGCTAGATTCGGTCGTTACAAGTACAACAAGAAGCTCGGCGTTGCATCAAGAATAGCCGGTCATAAGGCGGCTCAGCCGATCATCGACCCCACAACAGGTGAGATCCTTGTTGACGAGAACGAATTCATCAATGCTGAAAAGGCTCAGATGATCGAGCAGGCAGGCGTTATGGAATGCGTGATCTTCTCTGAAGACAAGACTGCCAAGGTTCTCGGCAACGGTATGGTAGATATCGCAGGATATATTCCCGCTTCTATCGACGCTGAGGCTCTCGGCATCAACGAGAAGGTATGCTTCAAGGTACTGCGTGAGATACTTGACAAGTGCGGCGATGATGTTGAAGCGCTTACAGAAGAGCTTTCAAACAGAGTTGACGATCTTATCCCCAAGCACATCACTCTTGACGATATATTTGCAACAGTAAGCTACTTCATCAACCTTTGCGAAGGTGTCGGTGAAGTTGACGATATCGACCATCTCGGAAACAGACGTATCCGCAGCGTCGGCGAACTGTTACAGAATCAGTTCAGAATCGGCTTTGCAAGAATGGAAAGAGTTATCCGTGAGCGTATGGGTCTTCAGTCACAGGAAGGTGACAAGATAACACCCAATGCTCTTATAAATATCCGTCCTGTTGTAGCGGCTATCAAGGAGTTCTTCGGTTCTTCACCGCTTTCACAGTTCATGGATCAGAACAACCCCCTCGCAGAGCTTACTCATAAGAGAAGACTTTCAGCTCTCGGTCCCGGCGGTCTTTCGCGTGACCGTGCAAGTTTCGAGGTACGAGATGTTCACTACTCGCACTACGGCAGAATGTGTCCTATCGAAACTCCTGAAGGTCCTAACATCGGTCTTATCTCTTACCTTGCATCATTTGCAAAGATCAACAAGTACGGCTTTATTGAAGCTCCTTACCGTAAGGTCGACAAGGAAACAGGCGTTGTACTTGATGAAGTAACCTATATGACTGCCGATATGGAGGATAACTACGTTGTCGCTCAGGCAAACGAACCTCTTGACGAGCAGGGAAGATTTGCAAGAAAGCGTGTTAACGCTCGTTTCCGTGAAGAGATCCTTGAAGTTGACCGTGACCGTGTAGACTACATGGACGTATCGCCTAAGATGGTTGTTTCAGTAGCTACGGCAATGATCCCGTTCCTTGAGAACGATGACGCAAACCGTGCTCTTATGGGTGCGAACATGCAGCGTCAGGCAGTTCCGCTGATGGTAACACAGAATCCTATCGTCGGCACAGGCATGGAATACAAGGCTGCTGTTGATTCAGGCGCTGTTGTTGTTGCCAAGGAAGACGGCGTTGTAACAAAGTGCAGTGCAGACGAGATCGTTGTTACAGACAACAACGGCGTTGAACACGCATACAAGCTTATCAAGTTCAAGCGTTCAAACCAGGGTACCTGCGTAAACCAGCGTCCTGCTGTTTCAAAGGGTATGGAGATCAAGGTCGGCGATGTACTTGCTGACGGTCCCGCTACAAGCCAGGGTGAAATTTCACTCGGTAAGAATGCTCTTATCGGCTTCATGACATGGGAAGGTTACAACTACGAGGACGCCGTTCTCATCAACGAGAAGCTTGTTTATAACGATGTTTACACATCTATCCATATAGAAGAATACGAACTTGAATGCCGTGACACTAAGCTCGGACCGGAAGAGATCACAAGAGAGATCCCGAACGTATCGGAAGACGCTCTCAAGGATCTGGACGAGCGCGGTATTATCCGTATCGGTGCTGAGGTCCACTCAGGCGATATCATGGTAGGTAAGGTCACACCCAAGGGTGAAACAGAGCTTACAGCTGAAGAAAGACTGCTCCGTGCGATCTTCGGCGATAAGGCAAGAGAAGTAAGAGATAATTCGCTCCGTGTTCCTCACGGCGAAAGCGGTATCATAGTTGATGTCAAGGTGTTCACAAGACAGAACTGTGATGAACTTTCTCCCGGAGTAAATATGGTAGTAAGATGCTATATAGCTCAGAAGCGTAAGATCTCTGTCGGCGATAAGATGGCGGGCCGTCACGGTAACAAGGGTGTCGTTTCCCGTATCTTAAAGCAGGAAGATATGCCTTTCCTTCCCGACGGTACTCCTCTTGATATAGTACTGAACCCCCTCGGCGTTCCTTCACGAATGAACATCGGTCAGGTACTTGAAGTACACCTCGGTTATGCTTGTAAGGCACTTGACTGGCAGATAATGACCCCTGTATTTGACGGCGCTCACGAAGCCGATATCAGAGCTTGCTTTGAAAAGGCAGAAGCAGAGCGTGCGAACTACAAGGATAAGGATACAGCAAAGATCGACTTCTCCAAGATCCCTATGCGTGAGGATTGCAAGACACAGCTTACAGACGGACGTACAGGCGAGAAGTTCGACAGCCCCGTAACGGTAGGTTATATGTACTACCTCAAGCTCCACCACCTCGTTGACGATAAGATCCACGCACGTTCGACAGGTCCTTACTCACTGGTAACACAGCAGCCTCTCGGCGGTAAGGCTCAGTTCGGCGGTCAGCGTTTCGGTGAGATGGAAGTTTGGGCACTCGAAGCTTACGGTGCGGCTTATACACTGCAGGAGATCCTGACAGTCAAGTCTGACGATATCGTAGGACGTGTAAAGACTTACGAAGCAATTGTTAAGGGCGATCCTGTTCCTAAGGCAGGCGTTCCCGAAAGCTTCAAGGTTCTGTTCAAGGAACTCCAGTCACTCGGTCTTGATATCAAGGTTCTCGACGCTGACAAGAACGAGATAGACCTTAAGCAGACTTATGAAGAAGACGACGAGTACGGTCAGGCTGCCGGCGAAGATACATTTGATTATGTAGCTGAGGAAGGCTCGCTTGATGACGGATTCATCACACAGGATATAGACGAAGACAGCGATTTCTATGCCGATAAGGACGAGGAAGAAGATTTTGACATCGACTTCAACGAAAATGACGCAGACGACATCTTTGACGGTGAATAAGCGTATAGGCATTGACAGGAAAGCGTGTGTATAAGCACACATAAACTTCTATAGAAAGAATTGAGGTCTGTAAATTGGCATATAAAACATTTGATTCAATGAAGATCGGTCTTGCTTCTCCGGATCAGATCCGTGCATGGAGCTACGGCGTTGTTGAGCGTCCCGAAACAATCAACTACAGAACACAGAAGCCCGAAAGAGGCGGTCTGTACTGCGAAAGAATATTCGGACCTACGAAGGACTGGGAGTGCTCTTGCGGTAAGTACAAGAGAATCCGCTTCAAAGGCAAGATATGCGAACGTTGCGGCGTTGAAGTAACACGCAACAAGGTAAGACGTGAGCGTATGGGTCACATAGAACTTGCTGCTCCCGTTTCACACATCTGGTATTTCAAGGGTACACCCAGCCGTATCGGTCAGGTACTTGATATATCACCCAAAAGACTTGAAGAAGTACTTTACTTCACAAAGTATATAGTTGTAGATCCCGGTGATACGGTTCTCACAAAGAAGCAGATACTCACTGAAAAAGAGTACGCTGATATGAGAGAGCGTTATGAGGACGATTTCAGAGCAGAGATGGGCGCTGAGGCTATCAAGGAACTGCTTTGCGAGATCGACCTTGACAAGCTGTCCGAAGAGCTCAAGAAGGAGCTTGAGGATACACAGCAGGGACAGAAGAGAGTAAAGCTGCTCAAGAGACTGGACGTTATCGAAGCGTTCAGACTCAGCGGTAACCGTCCCGAATGGATGATACTCGACTGCATTCCCGTAATCCCCCCGGATCTGCGTCCTATGGTTATGCTGGACGGCGGCAGATTTGCAACATCCGATCTTAACGATCTGTACAGACATGTTATCAACAGAAACAACCGTCTTACAAAGATGAAGGAACTGCACGCTCCCGACATCATCATCAGAAACGAAAAGAGAATGCTTCAGGAAGCAGTTGACGCACTTATCGACAACGGCAGACACGGCAGAGCGGTAACAGGACCTTCAAACCGTCCGTTAAAGTCACTCTCCGATATGTTAAAGGGTAAGCAGGGTCGTTTCCGTCAGAACCTTCTCGGTAAGCGTGTTGACTACTCGGGACGTTCAGTTATCGTCGTTGGTCCTGACCTTAAGATGGATCAGTGCGGTCTTCCTAAGGAAATGGCAATCGAGCTGTTCAAGCCTTTTGTAATGAAGGAACTTTCAAAGCGTGGTATCGCTAACAATATAAAGAGCGCAAGAAAGATGGTAGAGCAGGCTAAGGATCCCGCTGTATGGGACGTACTTGAAGAAGTTATCAAGGATCACCCCGTACTGCTGAACCGTGCGCCTACACTTCACAGACTTGGTATCCAGGCATTTATGCCGGTACTGGTTGAAGGCCGTGCAATCAAGCTTCATCCCCTGGTTTGTACAGCGTTCAACGCCGACTTCGACGGTGACCAGATGGCTGTACATCTTCCCCTTTCAGAAGAAGCACAGAACGAAGCCCGCACACTTATGCTTGCGGCAAAGAACCTGTTGAAGCCGTCTGACGGACGTCCTGTTACAGTTCCTACACAGGATATGGTACTGGGTTCTTACTACCTTACGATAGACAAGCCCGGCGAAAAGGGCGAGGGTAAGGTATTCCGTGACTTCAATGAAGCTATTATGGCTTACAATGAGGGCGACATCACGATTCACTCTGCAATAAAAGTAAGAGTAACAAAAGATGTCGGCGGAGATCACCCCGAAACAAAAATCATCAATGCGACAGTAGGTCGTATCATATTCAACGAGCATATTCCTCAAGATCTCGGTTTTGTAGACAGAACAGATCCCGAAAAGAAGTTCGATCTTGAAATCGGCTTCAAGGTAAGAAAGAAAGAGCTCGGACAGATCATTGACAAGTGCCTTAAGGTTCACGGTACTCCCATGACCGCACAGGTACTCGATAAGATAAAGGCTATGGGCTATAAGTACTCAACAAAGGCTGCTATCACGGTTGCCGTTTGTGACGCTACTATCCCGCCCGAGAAGAAGGAAATACTCGCTGAGGCTGACGAAAAGGTTCAGGAAATCAACGAATACTTCAACAACGGTTTCATTTCAAACGCTGAAAGAAAGTCCGCTGTACTCGGTGTATGGAACCAGGCTACAGCCGATGTTACCACAGCACTGACAAAGGGTCTTGATGACTACAACCCCATCTACATGATGGCGGACTCAGGAGCCCGTGGTAGTACGAACCAGATAAGACAGCTCGCAGGTATGCGTGGACTTATCGCCAACACATCGGGTGAAACTATCGAGATCCCGATCAGAGCTAACTACCGTGAAGGTCTTAACATCCTCGAATACTTCATTTCTTCAAGAGGTGCGAGAAAGGGTCTTGCCGATACAGCGTTAAGAACGGCTGACTCGGGTTACCTTACCAGACGTCTTGTTGACGTATCACAGGAAGTTATCGTAAGAACAGACGATTGCGGAACGACTGACGGTATCGATATCTATGAGATACGCGAAGGTAAGGAGCTTATTGAGTCGCTTGAAGAGCGTCTTACAGGCAGATACCTTGCTGAGGACTTCATCGGTGAAAACGGAGAAGTTCTTGTATCTAAGGATAAGCTTATGACTGAAGCCGACGCCAAGATGATAGTAGCTACCGGTGCAAAGACTGTCAAGATACGTTCAGTTCTTACCTGTCATGCAGAACACGGTGTCTGCGCTAAGTGCTACGGTTCTTCACTTGCAAACGGCAAGAAGATCACGATCGGTGAGGCTGTCGGAATCATAGCCGCTCAGTCTATCGGTGAGCCCGGTACACAGCTTACGATGAGAACATTCCATACAGGTGGTATCGCATCTGCGGAAGATATCACACAGGGTCTTCCCCGTGTCGAAGAACTTTTCGAGTCACGCCGTCCCAAGAACGCCGCTATCATGGCTAAGCACAGCGGTAAGGCAAGGATCGACGAGATCAAGAAGACAAGACACGTTATCATTACAAGCGAGGACGGAGAGGAACATCCTTATCCCGTACCGTTCGGATTCAAGCTCAGAATACAGGACGGCGATTACATCAATGCCGGAGAGACACTTACAGAAGGTAGCGTAAACCCCCACGATGTTCTTGAAGTCAAGGGCGAAGAGGCAGTTCAGAACTACATCATTGCCGAAGTTCAGAAGGTTTACCGTTTACAGGGTGTTGATATCAACGATAAGCATATCGAAGTCATTGTCCGTCAGATGATGAGAAAGATCCGTGTAACAGATCCCGGCAGCAGCTATCTGCTTCCCGGCTCAGTTATCGACAAGACAGAACTTGTCAAGATCAACAAGGAACTTGAAGAACGCAAGGAAGCCGGCGAACAGATCGAACCCGTACAGTGCGAGGCGGTTCTGCTCGGTATCACAAAGGCATCTCTTGCAACAGACAGCTTCATGTCAGCCGCATCATTCCAGGAAACAACACGAGTTCTTACTGATGCCGCAATCCACGGCAAGGTTGACCCGCTGCTCGGTCTTAAGGAAAATGTTATCATAGGTAAGTTAATACCTGCCGGTACAGGTCTTGAGGCTATGGAAAAGGAAAAGGAAGAAAGAGAAAAGGAAGCCGAAGCTCATAACGAGGCTGAAGCAGAAGAAACTCATTCTGACGAAGAGCAGGTTGGCGAAACTGCACAAAACTAAACAATAAATAAGCGTAAAGGCGACGATTATCACAAAAATTTTTCGTGGGAACGAAAAAGCTTGACAATCGCCGCCTTTTTGTATATAATATTTAAATGTGTGCAGAATAAATGCGTAAAAGCGGCATTCTGCGGCATAAATTTTTAATAATTTTGCAAGGAGGTGTAACATTTGCCAACCTTTAACCAGCTCGTTCGTAAGGGCAGAGCAGTTGCAGAAAAGAAGTCCAAGGCTCCCGCACTGCAGAAGAGCATGAACACTCTTAAGAAGGAAACAGTAGATATGTCTTCTCCCCAGAAGAGAGGCGTATGCACAGCTGTTCGTACTGCTACCCCTAAGAAGCCTAACTCTGCTATGAGAAAGATTGCCAGAGTAAGACTTTCCAACGGTTATGAAGTTACTGCTTATATTCCGGGTATCGGACACAAACTGCAGGAACACAGCGTTGTACTGATCCGTGGCGGCCGTGTTAAGGATCTCCCCGGTGTACGTTACCACATCATCAGAGGTACACTCGATGCTCAGGGTGTTGACGGAAGAATGCAGGGCAGATCAAAGTACGGAGCTAAGCGTCCGAAGGCTGGTGCGAAAAAAGCGTAACTGATGACTTTTAGCCACTATTGTGGAGTAATATATATTATTACCTCTGCAATTGGACGGCGGGAGTTGATCGCTTTCGAGTACCGATGATTTTCATTTTTTATGAAGGAGGGAAGTAAAGTGCCAAGAAGAGGTAATGTTCCTAAGCGTGATGTATTACCCGATCCTATGTACGGCTCAGAGCTCGTAACAAGACTCGTAAACAATATCATGCTCGACGGCAAGAAGGGTGTTGCTCAGAAGATCGTATACGGTGCATTTGACATCGTAGCCGAGAAGTCAGGTAAGGGCGCACTTGAAGCTTTTGAAGAAGCTATGGAAAATATCATGCCTCAGTTAGAGGTAAAGGCTCGCCGTGTCGGCGGTGCCACATATCAGGTTCCTATGGAAGTTCGTCCCGAAAGAAGAAGAACTTTAGGTCTGAGATGGATCACTCTGTACGCTAGACAGAGAAACGAAAAGACAATGAAGGAAAGACTTGCAAACGAGATCCTCGACGCTATGAACGGTCAGGGCGGAGCTTGCAAGAAGCGCGATGATACACACAGAATGGCTGAAGCTAACAGAGCTTTCGCACATTACAAGTGGTAATCAATAAAACGGAGGAAATATGGCTAGAGACGTAACTCTTGAAATGACCCGTAATATTGGTATCATGGCTCACATCGACGCAGGTAAGACAACTACTACCGAGCGTATCCTGTTCTACACCGGTATCAACCACAAGATCGGTGAGACACACGACGGTTCTGCTACGATGGACTGGATGGAGCAGGAGCAGGAAAGAGGTATCACAATTACTTCTGCTGCTACTACTGCATACTGGAAGAAGCACAGAATCAATATTATCGATACTCCCGGACACGTTGACTTCACTGTAGAAGTTGAGCGTTCGCTGCGAGTTCTTGACGGTTCTGTTACGGTTTTATGTGCTAAGGGCGGTGTTGAGCCCCAGTCAGAAACTGTATGGCGTCAGGCAGACAAGTATCATGTTCCGAGAATGGCATACATCAACAAGATGGACATCATGGGTGCAGACTTCTATAATGTTGTAAGCATGATGAAGGACAGACTTAAATGTAATGCTGTTCCGATACAGCTCCCTATCGGTTCTGAAGATACATTCAGAGGAATCGTAGACCTTATCGAAATGAACGCAGACATCTACTACGATGATCTCGGTAAGGACATGCGTGTGGAAGAGATTCCGGACGACATGAAGGAGAAGGCTCAGGAATACCACGATGCTCTCATCGAGGCAGTTGCTGAGCAGGACGAGGAACTTATGAATAAGTACCTCGAAGGTGAAGAAATCACCGTTGAAGAAATCAAGGCAGTACTCAGAAAGGCAACAATCGATAACGAGATCGTTCCTGTAACCTGCGGTACTTCCTATAAGAATAAGGGCGTACAGAAGCTCCTCGATGCTATCGTTGACTATATGCCCTCTCCTCTCGATGTTCCTTCTATCAAGGGTGTTAACCCTGAGACAGGCGAAGAGGTTGAAAGACACGCAGGCGACGATCAGCCGTTCTCTGCACTTGCTTTCAAGATCGCTACAGACCCGTTCGTTGGTAAGCTCTGCTTCTTCAGAGTATACTCAGGTACGGTTGCTGCCGGCACAACAGTCCTCAACGCTACTAAGGACAAGAAGGAGCGTATGGGACGTATTCTTCAGATGCATGCAAACCACAGAGCAGACCTCGAAGTTTGCTACTGCGGCGATATCGCTGCTGCTGTTGGTGTCAAGAACACAACAACAGGTGATACACTGTGTGATGAAGAACACCCCGTAATCCTTGAGTCTATGGAATTCCCCGAGCCTGTTATCTCGCTCGCTATCGAACCTAAGACCAAGGCAGGTCAGGAAAAGATGGCTATTGCTCTTGCAAAGCTTGCAGAGGAAGACCCCACTTTCAGAACCTACACAAATGAGGAAACAGGTCAGACAATCATCGCCGGAATGGGCGAGCTCCACCTCGAAATCATCGTAGACAGACTTCTCCGTGAATTCAAGGTTGAGGCTAATGTCGGTGCTCCTCAGGTTGCATATAAAGAGACAATTACTACTCCCGCTGATGTTGATACTAAGTATGCCCGTCAGTCAGGTGGTAAGGGTCAGTACGGTCACGTTAAGCTCCACGTTTACCCGAACGAGTCCGGTAAGGGCTATGAGTTCGTTAACGCAATTGTCGGCGGTGCTATCCCCAAGGAATACATCCCCGCTGTTGACGCAGGTATCCAGGGCGCTTTACAGTCCGGTGTTCTTGCAGGTTATCAGACAGTAGACGTTAAGGTTGAACTTTATGATGGTTCATACCACGAAGTCGACTCTTCTGAAATGGCATTCAAGATCGCAGGTTCAATGGCTATCAAGGAAGCTTGCCGTAAGGCTAACCCCGTAATCCTTGAACCTATCATGAAGGTAGTCGTAACAGTTCCCGAAGAATACATGGGCGACGTTATAGGCGACTTAAGCTCACGTCGTGGTGAAATCCAGGGTATGGAAGACAGAAACGGTGTTAAGCAGATCAACGCTTTCGTTCCTCTGTCAGAAATGTTCGGTTATTCTAATGACCTGCGTTCTAAGTCACAGGGTCGTGGTCAGTATGTAATGGAACCCAGCCACTACATTCAGGTTCCCAAGTCAATTGCAGACGGTATCATCAGCAAGAGATCAAAGGACTAATAAAATTTTTCTAAAAGTACAAAAAGTACTTGTTTTTTAGAAAAATATCTGATAAAATATCAAGTGTATGGAATACACATAATTAAAGGAGGAAAATTCCAATGGCAAAGCAGAAATTTGAACGTACCAAGCCCCACGTAAACATTGGTACAATCGGTCACGTTGACCACGGTAAGACTACTTTAACAGCAGCTATCACTAAGGTTCTTTCACTCAAGGGCTATGCTCAGTTCGAAGCATACGATATGATCGATAAGGCTCCCGAGGAGAGAGAGCGTGGTATCACAATCAACACAGCTCACGTTGAGTACGAGACAGACAAGCGTCACTACGCTCACGTTGACTGCCCCGGCCATGCTGACTATATCAAGAACATGATCACAGGTGCTGCTCAGATGGACGGCGCTATCCTCGTTGTTGCTGGTACAGATGGTCCTATGGCTCAGACTAAGGAGCACATCCTTCTCGCTCACCAGGTAGGCGTTCCTGCTATGGTAGTATTCATCAACAAGTGCGATGACGTTGACGATCCCGAACTTCTCGACCTCGTTGAAATGGATATCCGTGAGACACTTTCAGAGCACGACTTCCCCGGCGACGATATCCCCGTTATCCGTGGTTCAGCTAAGGTTGCTCTTGATTGCCCCAGCAAGGACATCAACGCTCCTGAGTATGCTTGCATCCTCGAGCTCATGAATGCAGTAGACGACTACATTCCTACTCCTGACCGTAAGGCTGATCAGCCCTTCCTTATGCCTGTTGAAGATACTATGACAATTTCTGGTCGTGGTACAGTTGCTACAGGTAGAGTTGAGAGAGGTATCCTCAAGCTCAACGATACAGTTGAAATCACAGGTCTTACAGACGAGCCTAAGCAGACAGTTGTAACAGGTATCGAAATGTTCCGTAAGCTCCTCGACTTTGCTGAAGCTGGTGACAACATCGGTACACTTCTCCGTGGTATCCAGAGAAGCGAAATCGAGCGTGGTCAGGTTCTCTGCAAGCCCGGTTCAATCCACCCCCACAAGAAGTTCAAGGGTCAGGTTTACGTATTAAAGAAAGAAGAAGGCGGACGTCATACTCCTTTCTTCTCAAACTACAGACCTCAGTTCTTCTTCAGAACAACTGACGTTACAGGCGTTATCACACTTCCCGCTGACAAGGAAATGTGCATGCCCGGCGATAACGTAACGATGGATGTTGAGCTTATCACTCCTATCGCTATTGAAGAAGGTCTCCGTTTCGCTATCCGTGAAGGCGGCAGAACAGTTGGTTCAGGCGTAGTTACAGCTATCAACGAATAATTTGAGATTTTAACATCTTATATAAGACGATATCCGCTTTTACAAGCGGATATTGTTTTTATATAATCTATTGAGAGGTATTTTATGCGGCTTCCGGAATATGTTTATGAAATACTTGATAAACTGTGCGACAGCGGTTATGAAGCGTATTGCGTCGGCGGCTGTGTAAGAGATTACCTGCTCGGGCAATGCCCTGATGATTATGATATAACAACATCAGCATTGCCCGAACAGATAATGAAAGTGTTTGACGGCTATAAGCTTCTTACCGTAGGACTGAAGCACGGTACTGTGACGGTCATAATCGATAGAAAAACTGTCGAGATAACAACATACAGGGTCGATGGAAATTATACCGATCACAGACACCCATCAGAAGTTCATTTTACTCCTTGTCTTGAAGAAGATCTTGCAAGGCGCGATCTTACGATAAATGCTATGGCGTACAGCCCTGAAAAGGGCATTATTGACCCATTCGGAGGGCAAGAAGATCTCAGATCCGGAATTATCAGATGTGTCGGCGATCCTATGAAACGCTTTGATGAGGACGGATTGCGCATATTGCGTGCGCTGAGATTCGCTTCACGCTATGGCTTCAGGATAGACAAGGACACCTCAGACGCTGTTCACAGACTGCGATATCTGTTGTCTTGTATTTCGGCTGAGCGGATAAATTATGAACTTTGCGGCATACTTACAGGGAACTGCGGTGATATTCTTTATAATTACAGCGATGTAATATGTGAGATCATACCTGAAATGTATCCTTGTATCGGCTTTGAACAGCACTCGAAGTATCATAATAAGACGGTTTACGGTCATATAATTGCAACCGTAGCGGCTTCAGAACCTACTGTTGAAGCAAGGCTGACTATGTTGCTTCACGACATCGGCAAGCCTGCTAGCTATTTTATGAAAGAAGGTGTCGGCCATTTTTACGGTCACGCCGATGTCAGCTGTGAGATGGCCACCAAAATTATCGAAAGACTGCGTTTCAGCAATAAAATTGCCGATGAGGTATTGTTTTTAATTAAAAATCATGGTATAGTTATTAACGATGATACCCGAAGCATACGAAGAGGGTTGGCGCGATACGGTGCGGAGCGTTTTTTGAAGCTTATAAGAGTGCATTATTATGACACCTGCGGAAAGGCGCCTGCGTATTTCGGTGAAAAAGATCTGTTTGACAGCATTGAAAAGCATACAAAAGAGTATCTCGAAAGTGAACCGCCTATGAGCCTTAAACAGCTTGCAGTCAATGGTTCTGATATTTCAAAGCTTGGTATAACCAGTAAGAAAATCGGCGAAGTGCTTGGCTTTCTGCTTGAACAGGTCATAGACGGAAATTGTGAAAACGACAGAGATAGTCTGATTGCATTGATAAGAAATAAATATTTGTAAAACGGAAAGGGTTAAGGATATGTCTGCTACTGATATAGGAATTGATTTAGGAACGGCGAACGTAATAATTACGCTTGGCGACAAAGGAATAGTTGTTAACGAACCCTCGGTTGTTGCTTACGATAAGAAAAAGCACTGCGTACTTGCAGTCGGAAACGAAGCATACAAGATGATAGGCAGAACGCCTGAATATATCGTTGCCGTAAAGCCGCTTAAAGACGGCGTTATCTCTGATAATGAGATGACGGAGGCAATGATAATTGAATTTATCAGAAAGGTAATCGGCAGAATTGTCAAGCCGAGAATCATTCTTTGCGTACCTTCTTCTGTCACTGACGTTGAGAACAGAGCAGTGGTTGAAGCGGCACTTTCAGCAGGTGCAAGAAAGGTATTCATTATAGAAGAACCCATAGCCGCACTTCTCGGTGCCGGTGTAGATATATCAAAGCCCAACGGTACGATGGTTGTCGATGTCGGCGGCGGTACGGCTGATATTGCGGTCGTTTCATTCAACGGTATAGTAAAGAGCTGTTCACTAAAGATGGCAGGCAATAAGTTTGACGCGGCGATAATCCGCGGCATAACAATGAAGTATAAGATACTTATCGGCGAAAAGACAGCCGAGCAGGCTAAGAAAGAGATAGCTAACGTATATGACCCGACAGGTGAAGAAAAGGTAACCGTTAAGGGCAGACATCTTATAAAGGGTCTTCCCGAAAGCGTAGAGATAACCGATAAGGATATGTATGAGTTCCTGCACGACAGCGTAATGGAGATAGTTGATAAGATTAAGGAAGTTTTTGAGCAGACACCTCCTGAGCTTGTCGGCGATATTCTTACAAACGGTATTGTTCTGACAGGCGGCGGAGCAATGCTCAAGGGTTTCCCCGAGCTTGTAACAGAGGCAGTCGGCGCACCATGCTATGTTGCCGATGACCCGATCGAGTGCGTTGCAAAGGGCGTTGCTAAGGCATTTGACTATACCGATGAGCTTCTTGACGGCTTTGAGAAGATCTCGCTTTACAGATATAAATAATAAAAATCCTGCGGCGTGAAGATACCGCAGGATTTTTTGTTCATATTTCTGCAATTTTGAGAACAGGATAATCATCAATATACGGCTTAATGATATACGGATGTTTTTTCGCATAATCAAGCATTATATCGGCAAGTGAGCCGCGCTCATCGTATCGTTCGTTCAGAAATGCGGATAACTTTGACAGCGGGAGTGCTGAAACCGTTTCACACACAGGCGATACGGTAATTCCGAGAATGCCGTCCGATATGCGGTTTACTCTGAACGGCCATACTCTGCAATCAAAAGGTTTCTTATCGCCGAGAACGCAACCTTTATCAGTGAGCATAGGGCAGTACGACAATTCTTCTCCGTCTGTAAAGTGCATAACAAATCTGTATCCGTCTTCAAAAGGCTCAAGCTCTGCGTTTTTATCGATATTATCTTTTATATATGCGGCAGTTTCCGGTGAAATAACGGGTATTTCCCAGACATCATCCCTGTCAAAACCGCAACAGACGCGGCAGCCTGCGCACGCCTCACGACTGAGTATTTTTGTAAGCATATTATCATTCCTTTCACTGTTATATTACCACAAATCCGGCTTATAAGCAACAGATATTTATATTCCGTATGGCACGAAATTATGTCAATTTGGTTACAATTTGCAAAAACTATTGATTTTAATGCTTTGTTTTGGTATAATTACTAATATATCCGCACTCTCTTGGCAATGTGGATAACAGATTTTATACGGAATACCCGTCAAAGTTTAAAGGATAGAATATGGAAAATAATACTTCAACAAATTTAACAAACTACGAATTTATCCCTAAATTATTTGAACAGATAGAAAAGGTAATTATCGGTAAGCAGGACGTCATAAAAATGCTGATCGCCGCATTGATTTCAGGCGGTCACGTGCTTATTGAGGACGTTCCCGGTACGGGTAAGACGACCCTTGCAATGACGCTTGCAAAAGCTACTTCGCTGTCGTGCAGGAGAGTGCAGTTCACTCCTGATGTAATGGCATCAGATATAACCGGTTTTACTATGTACAATAAGGAAAGCGAACGCTTTGAGTACCGTGAAGGTCTTGTAATGAGCAATATCTTTATTGCCGATGAAATAAACAGAACATCGCCGAAGACACAGTCGGCTCTGCTCGAAGCAATGGAAGAGAAGAAAGTTACCGTTGACGGCACGGCGCACAGGCTTCCTGATCCGTTTATGGTAATAGCGACCGAAAACGAGTTCGGTTATGTCGGAACTTATCCGCTCCCTGAGGCTCAGCTTGACCGTTTTCTTATCAAGCTGTCCGTAGGTTATCCTGCTGCCGAAGACGAGGCAATGATACTTTACAGAAGAAAAAACGGCGACCCTATCGAAACGGTAGAGCCTGTATGCGGTGCTGATGATATCAAAAGCTGTATTGCCGCAGTAAGAGAAACGCATATTGACGCCGCAATTTATAAGTATATTGTGGATATAGTTGCGGCTACCAGAAATCATCCGTTTGCGGCACTTGGTGCAAGTCCGCGTGCTTCAATAGCGCTTATGAGAGCGTCGCAGAGCGTGGCATTTATGGACGGCAGGAACTATGTCACTCCCGAAGATGTTGCGCTTATGGTAAACTATGTTCTGCCGCACAGAATACATCTTACGCAGGAAGCAAAAGTAAAGCGTATCAGCGTAGAATACGTTATAAATGAAATAATGAAGTCGGTAAAGCCACCGTTCAAGGGCAATAATCAGTAAACCGAAGGGATGAATTTCGTATGGCGAGATACAGATTCTTTTATTCGGTCTTTCTGATAGTCAGTACGGTACTTATGTTTTCATATAAGAGCAAACTCACATCGGTGCTGTTTCTGATAGCTGTCATTTTGCCGATAGTATCGTTTATACTGCTTTTAATGACGAAGATACTGCTTAAAGTGCGTATCGAATACAGGACGCTTACAGCGGAAAAATTTGAAAATACAGACATTTCGGTGACCGTAACAAACAGATTTATAGTACCCGTTTCTCCGGGAATGCTGACAGGCTGTTTTCCTTACAGAAACAGCGAGAAGTTCGAGCAGCAGAAGATAATGGTAAGCATACCGCCGTTTTCTTCTGTCACGATAAACTTCAATTCACCGGTGAAATATCGCGGAGTTTACCGCTCAGGGATAGAGAGCTTTGTTATCTACGATCTTTTTAAGCTGTTCAGACTTACTGCTAAATATGAACATTACGAAAATTTCATAGTACTGCCGCGTAAACTTGTTATCGAACCGATAACCGATACAGGCGACGGCGACAGTGAAACGCTGTCACAGAACAGTTTTTCGCTTGACAAGAATGCGTTTGCAAGCATAAGAGAGTACAGAAACGAAGATCCAATAAAGAACGTACACTGGGCTATGTCGGCAAAGCATGACAAGCTTATGGTAAAGCAGATGGAGCGGAGTATCGGCGGAAGTTGTGTGATAATCCCCGATCTGAACGAATATTTTCCGTTCGAAAATGATAACGCGGAAGCTACCGACAGCATAATAGAGGTGCTCCTGGCGCTTAATCTTTCGCTGATCTCGATGAAGCAGAGCTGCGTGAATGCCTGGTACTCGCCTGCGGACAAGCAGTGCGAACAATATACTGTCAAGACCGAAGAGGACAATATGCTGCTTTTCGATATAATGAGTATGTTGCCGAGGCAGAACGAAACATTCTTGCCCGAAACTATAGCGAGCAGTTGTACCGAAACCACCGGAGATACATCGACCGTTTATTTCGTCACATCACAGCTAAGACGTGACTTTATCGGTAAAATGACCGAAATAGAGCTTTTCAGGAACAAGCAGGTCAAGATACTTCTTGTAAGCAGTCCTATCGAATCGGACGAACAAAGAGAGCTTGCCGGTGCTATATCCGTAACGTCGGGATTTGAACTCTGGAAAATCGATAAGGATGATATTGTTCAGTCGCTCAATGCGGCAATAGAACTTCATAAAAAGAAATAAAACAGTATCAGAGTTTTAATTTTAAAATTTACTATGGAGAACTGATTTGAAAAAAAAGACCAGAAATAAGGACAACAGGGAAGCGGATCAGGCTATAGTTCTTATCGGCAATACCTATCGCAGAAACGTAAATCCCGTTCCTGTAATAGCGGTAAAGCTGTTACTGACCTACATGCTGGCTGTCGGAACTTTGATGAGCTTTATGGATATGTATGATATCCCGTTTGAGTTCGGCTCGGCTATTGCTCAGGTTCTGCTGTTCGTTACGGCTTTTATGCCGGTTTTCATATTCATAAAAAAACGCTATGCAATACCCGTCCTAGCGGCGGGAGCAGGCGTGATATACTATTTCTTCCACAGTGCGATCAATGAAGCGTGTCTGTTGTTCAAGGACTATCTGTTTATTCAGCTTGACGGCAGACTGCTGTCTACATTGCAGTATGTGCCGGTAAATTCGCACGCGTTTCTGACAAGAACCCAGGATTTTACCAGCGGTATGAATATGGCAATGCTGATAATCACCTGCATTGTCTGCTTTATATGCGTACTGTGCTGTTATAAGAAATTCAGACCGTTGCCGCTTATTCTGACGTGGTGCGTAATGTTCATTCCGGCTTTTCTGTCGGAAGACGCAGATTATTCAGTATATGTACTGCTTGCGGTAACCGCATTTTTCGGTCTGTATGCCATTTCATCGGCAAACGGATTTTACTCTAAAGTTCCCGCAAACGGAAGCAGAAATAACCCCGGCAATGATGAAAAGATATATCGCAGAAACCTGAAGAAGAAAAATCCCGTGCAGACCGCAAAATCTGAGCTGTCACGTTACGGCAGGAACTGCCTTTGCGGTATACTGGCGGCGTTAATAACTTTCGGTGCTACATTCGGCTCGCAGAAACTGTTTCCCGATATGAGCTATATCGACACCGAAGAAGTCATAAATTCCACAGTAAAATTCTTCACCGATATCGGTGAGTATTTCAGCCTTGTATTTTCGGGTAATACCGGCGGACTTTTCAGCGGATATTTTTCATCCGATAATTTCTTTATAAACAATAATATAGAGCTGAACTCACCTCCGCAGTCGGCAAATGAACCGGTACTGAATGTAAGATCGGACGGCGACGACGGAATGTATCTTGTCGGAGATATCGGCGTTGACTTTGACGGAAAAAGCTGGACAGGCGTTCAGCGTAAGACTGCGCAGAACAAACTGTACAGCGGAGATTATAACATCAGTGACGTTTTTTCACCCGAACAGATAGCCCAGATGGTACAGTATCTGAATATGTCGGGCTTTATATCAGAAAAGCAGTTATCGAATGATGAATACGATTATATCTATTCGCATACCGACCTGCCCGGATATTATGATATGCGCTCGGCACTTGAAAATATCGGCGGTCTGACAAGCAACTCACTGCTTTTATACCGTGCAAGGAATGTCAGTATCGAATACCTGAAAAACACCAATGTAGTTTTCAAGCCGTTCCTCCCTGACAATAACGCTTATATGAAAAATGAGAACTTCAAATATTTCGGCGATACTGTCATAAGGATAGCGGACAGAAAGAACTGGATGAAGAGCTTTGAATCCAATGTGACGCTGCCTGTTAATCCTGCACTGTTTACACTGGCATACGATAATTCATCTGACAACGATAAAAAATCACTCCTTACGTCTGTAGGATATACTTATGAAGAAGCGGGAAGATATATTGACGATAAAAAGGAATATGACCGTTATGTCTATGACACTTATTCTTCTGTACCCGACAGCGAGAAGGAAAATATAAACAGATTCATCTCGGAGTTTGAAAGCGCCGACGGCGATAACGCAGGCAAGATTGACAACAAGTTGCTGTATGCGTATGGAATGTGCGAATATCTGAGAACGCATTATCGTTATTCGCTTACCGCAGACAATACTTCCGACAAGAGCAATACTATGCTCGGAAACTTCCTTTTCAACACAAAGCAGGGACACTGTGCATTGTATGCAAGCGTTATGACGCTTGCACTGCGCGAAAAGGGAATACCTGCACGCTATATAACCGGTTTTACGACAGGAAAACTGAACTACAACGAAAACAGCGGAAGATACGAAAAAACTATCAATGAAAATTCGCTTCACGCTTGGGTAGAAGTTTACAGCGATGATTTCGGCTGGATACCGTTTGACCCGACAGGATACGGCGGAAACAGCAGTTTCGGCGACGCAGCGGATCCGTCTCAGACAGATGTTCCGCCTGTGACCACCACACCGCAAGCTACAACGACGACCACCCAGCCACCGCAGACCACCACGCCTGCGCCTGTAGATACGACGCAGACGACCGCTCCCGTAACCGCCGGACCCGACAGCAACATATCGGGCGGTAATGGTAGTGGCGAAAACGGCAGAGTTGATATGTCTGTATTGCTGAATGTTGCGTTGGTTGTACTGATTGTCGCAATTGCGGCAGTTGCAATTATTCTGTTTGCAAATTCTGTCAAGCGCAGAAACGAAAAGCGTATGCGCACTTTCCGTAAATCAAAGAATACAGTGAAAGCCGTAAAGGATATGTACAGCTTTATAATGAAGCTGTTTGCCGTTACTGATATTGCACCTGAGGGCACAGAGCTCCCCGAAGAATTTGCACTGCGTGCCGATCAGCGCCTGAATGCGCTCGGTATGGATACTAAGCTTGCCAATGTAATCAAGATCATAGAAAAGGCTGAGTTCTCGGCAGGTGAAATATCCGAGGAGGAACGCGCGCAGGTCTACGCTTATACAAAGAAGCTTTACAGCCTTGTGCTTGGAAATGCAGGTAAAGTCAAGAGATTATGGCTTAAAGTCACCCTTTGACAGTTAACAGAAGATAAATGTTGTAAATTTCAGCAGTATCTGTTATAATAAGGACAGAAATAAAATCTGCAAAGCAGAAAGGAAATATAATATGAGACTTATTACAAGATCAGATTTTGACGGACTTGCCTGCGGCGCACTACTGCTTGAGGCAAAGGTTATTGACAGCTGGACATTTGCTCATCCCAAGGACATTCAGGACGGACTTGTGCCTGTTACTGAAAATGACGTACTGGCAAACGTACCGTTTGCTCCCGGTTGCGGACTGTGGTTTGACCACCACTCAAGCGAAGAAGAAAGACTTAAGATAAAGGGACAGTACAAGGGCGAGAGCAGGATCGCTCCCAGTGCCGCAAGAATAATCTATGAATATTACGGCGGTAAGGAACGTTTCCCGAATTTCGATGATCTTATGCTCGCTGTCGATAAGGTTGACAGCGGAAATCTTACGGCGGACGAAATACTGAATCCCGAAGGCTGGATACTTATCGGGTTCCTTATGGATCCCCGTACAGGTCTCGGACGTTTCAGAAACTTTACTATAAGCAATTATCAGCTCATGGAAAAGCTCCTTGTATGCTGTGCAACAATGTCCACGGAAGAGATACTCGCGCTCCCTGATATCCAGGAAAGAATAAAGCTCTATAACGAGCAGACTGAACTTTTCAAGAAGATGGTAGCCGAGCATACACGAGTAGAGGGTGATGTTATCATATCCGATATGCGTAATGTCGATCCTATCTATACGGGCAACAGATTTATGATATACAGCCTTTATCCCCATCAGAACATATCCGCCTGGATAGTAAACGGTAAGGGCGGCAAGGGTTGCTCGGTTGCGGTAGGTTATTCTATCCTCAACCGCACAAGCAATATTGATGTAGGCTCGCTTATGCTGAAATACGGCGGAGGCGGACACAGGGCGGTCGGTACCTGCCAGTTCAAGGACGATGAGATCGACGAAAAGCTCCCGAAGCTTCTTGACGAGCTTGTAAATTACGATAAATATTATTCTGTGGCTCTTGTATAAACAGTAGATCCCGACAGATAACGAAAGGTACATATATGACGGTACAGGAATATGCGGTAAAGCTCCGCGGTAGCATTTCAAAAATAATAAAGGGCAAGGACGACAGGATCGATCTTGTAATAATGGCTCTTTTAAGCGGTGGACACGTTTTGCTTGACGATGTTCCCGGAACGGGTAAAACCGTACTTGCAAAAGCGCTTGCAAAAAGCATTGACGCAGGCTTTTCAAGAATACAGTTCACACCCGACCTTTTACCGTCAGACATTACCGGTATCCACTTTTTCAATATGAAAGAGCAGGAATTTATGTTCCGCCCGGGCCCTGTATTCACAAATATACTTCTTGCCGATGAGATAAACCGTGCCACGCCCAGAACGCAATCCGCCCTACTCCAGTGTATGGAAGAAAAGCAGGTCACGATCGACGGCGAGTTCTTCATGATCGATAAGCCTTTCATTGTGCTTGCGACCCAGAACCCTGTTGAAACGGCAGGCACATACCCTCTTCCCGAAGCACAGCTTGACCGATTTATGATAAAGCTGTCGATAGGCTATTCCGACCGAGAATCCGAAATGCTGATACTTGATAACTCAAGAGCGGTTCACCCTGTAGAAAATCTTACTGCCGTGACCGATAAAGCAGAGCTTCTTGAAATGATGGGCAGGGTAGAGAATATCAAGGTGAATGAAACTGTAAGGGGCTACATTGCCGATATCGGAAATGCCAGTCGCCATAACAGCGAGATTAAGCTCGGACTGAGTACACGAGGACTTATTGCGCTGAAAAATATGTCGCAGGCAAGAGCGGCACTGCGTGGCAGGGAATTTGTGACCCCTGATGACGTAAAGGCTGTTGCACCGTATGTGTGCGCCCACAGACTTATATGCAGAAGTACTGTTATGAGAGACCCTGACGGTGCAAAGCAGGAAATACTTGATAAAATGATAAAGGAGCTTCCCGTTCCTACGGAGCAGATATAAATGGAGCTTGTAGCGATTATTCTTGTAATTGCGGCAGTAATTGCCGCAGAGGTGCTTATTTTCGGAAAGTATGCACTTAAAGGAATATATTACAGTGCGTCGGTAAACAAGACCGAAGTCTATGAGGGTGAAACGCTTGAATTGACAGAAGTCGTTGAGAACCGGCGCTTTGTCGCATTGCCGTGGATCAAAACGGAACTTTCGGGTTCACGGTGGCTGTCGTTCAGCAGAAAAGATTCTGCGGCACAGACAAGCGGCGGCGATAATACGTTTATTCCCGGTGTATTCTCACTTAAACCACGTAGTAAATGCACAAGAGTAAGAAAGATAAAGTGCCTTAAGCGCGGCGTTTTCTCGTTTGATGATACCGCAGTGACCGCAACGGATATGCTCGGACTCGTCAAGGTATCAAAGGGCGTAAAGGTCGGTATAAGCATAACGGTTTTACCTGTTGCAAGTGACGGTGAAGACGCAATATTATCATTCAATGAACCGGTCGGCGAAATCCTTGTCAGACGTTTTATAAACGAAGACCCGTTTATGATATCGGGTTCAAAGGAATATACGGGCAGAGAACCGCTCAACCGCATAAACTGGAAGTATACCGCGATTACGGGTAAGCTTATGGCTATGAACAACGAGTTTACCACATCAAGAAATACACTTATCATAATGAATATGCAGCGAAAGGGCGTTGTCCCGGTTACTTCTGCCGACATAAGAGATACAGAAGCATTTATAAAGCTTGCCGTAAAGCTAATGTGGGACAGCGTTGACAGCGGTTGTGGCTGTGCCTTTGCTACAAACGGCGGAAATGTCGGCGGAACTGCGTCGGGATTTATAAAAACATCGGAACAGTGCGAGGGTACTCTCAGAATGCTGGCACAGCTTTCCGACAGTTGCAGTTATGATTTTGCCCGGTTCCTGCACGCTCTGAATTACGGCAGTTTCACTGATGTTATAATTATGACCCCGTATATCGATGATGAAATGACGGCGTTTGTAAACGAACTTAAAGGCAGTGATATCGACACTGTGTTCTACACCACGGGTAATATTCCCGAGAACACTGACGGTCAGATCTTACACGCGAGAAAATTCTCGTATACGTTCAATGCAGAATACGGGGAGGGGACAACGTGAAAAAGAACTTTATAATGAAGTGCGTTGCCGCACTTGCCATGTTGCTTATTCCCTTGCCGCCTATGTTCGTGTTTGAGGTAGCGGCTTTCAGCGGTTTTGTACTGTGGCATTATCTTATATATTATGCTGTAGCCGGGGCTGTTACTGCTTCCGGGTATCTTGCAATGTCAATAAGAAGTTCGCGTCACACTCCGAAAACGATATTTCTTAGCAATATGCTCATCGTCGGTTTCGGTGCGGCGATAGTTATACTTGTTGCGGTAATTTCATCGGTTATCAATAATGTGCTCGGTGAAAACGGCTTTGGCGTTTTTAATTTCTGCCTTGCGTTTATGCCCGCTGTTTTAGTGTGGTATCTTCTCGGATTAAGCCTTGAAAAGAACAAGTTTGATGAAGTATTCACACCGGTGTGGCTCGGAATATATCTTGTCGGAACGTTTATGTGCTATATCTTCTGTTGCGTTATGTCAGAGGATAAAGCATATCTCAACGATTCAAAAAACAAGATAGCGGTACTTCTTGTTGTAATGGCTCTGCTTACCGTACTGCTTATAAATCAGTCGAATATACAGTCGCAGATTGACAGAAGAAGAAACACAAATCTGATAGTGCCTAAAGGACTTAAGCTGTATAATGCAAAGCTTATCGGCATTGTCGGCGGAATAATTCTTGCGGCACTGCTTTTAAAGGACTATGTGGCGGCAGGACTTACATGGCTTGTGCAGATGACGTTAAAGATCATAGACGCAATGATTTTCAATATACGTTTTCAGCAGACAGACCCGATAACAGGCGATGATACAAAGATACCAGATATCGATATCATACAGGCAGAGCAGAGCGGCAAGGATATATTCGTATATGTTATAATCCTTACGGCGCTTGTGCTTCTTATCGTGTTCAGAAAGAAGATATGGGCATTTATCAGGAAGGCGGCAAAGCGCTTTTTCGGCAAATATTCCGTTGATGACAACACTGTAAATGAGTATGATGACTATACAGACAGCTATGAAACACTTGATATAAAGCAGGAAAAGATAGTCCGTGAAAGTGAAAAGGACTGCCTTAAACGCTATCGCAAGACCAAAGACAGCACTGAAAAATTCAGGCTGGGTTACAGATTGTACGCAATGTGGCTATCCTGCCGCAGTACCGAAGATATTTCGGCAATGACAGTCGAACAACAGGAAAGCGTTTCCGATAAGCTGTATCACGGAACAGGCAATATAAAGGCGTTCGGCAATAATTATAACAAAGTGCGTTATGATGACAGGCAGGCGACCGAAAACGATATCCGGCTTTCAGACAGTCTTATTGACGAGCTGTATAAATGACATTTATCGCAAAAAAAATTCGGATCTTATAAAAAGCTATTGACAACTGTAAAAAAATGTGATATTATTCAATTATGATAAAAGGGAGTAGTCGGGGGACGCTATACGTTTAAAGTCCCTGTACGGTGTCGTCAGTACGATTTTTAAAGCATAAAGCCTTAAAGATCCGTGCCGTACTGAGCATTAGCTTATGACAAGACTTTTGTCGCAATTTGTGTTGCGGCAAAGGTCATTTTTTATGCCTTTCCGCGAATTAGAAAGGAAAGGTATTATGAATTATTTCGATGAAAGCACAGAAAAAGTCCTGTCGGAGCTTGAAACGAGCGTAAACGGACTTACAAGCAGTGAAGCCGAAAGCAGGCTTTCCCGTTACGGTAAAAACGAGATAACGGAGCAGAAGAAAAAAGGCGTACTGAGAGTATTTGCAGAGCAGTTTGCCGACTTGCTTGTAATTATTCTTATCGTTTCGGCTCTCGTTTCCGTCTTTACGGGTAATGTTGAGAGCGCGATCGTCATTGTCTGTGTTATCACAATGAATGCCGTACTGGGAACCATACAGCATTTCAAAGCCGAAAAGTCGCTTGACGCGTTGAAATCAATGTCATCGCCTACTGCCAAGGTTATGAGGGATAACAATATCCATATTGTGAATGCGTCGGACATAACTGTCGGAGATATTGTGCTTGTAGAGCAGGGAGATATAGTATCGGCGGACGGCAGACTTATTTCATGTGCGTCATTACAGGTGAACGAAAGCTCGCTTACGGGCGAAAGCAACGGTATAGAAAAGTTTACCGGAACGCTTACGGGTGAAAGCATTCCGCTCGGCGACAGAAAGAATATGGTGTACACCGGCTCACTTGTCACGGCGGGCAGAGGAACGTTTGTGGTAACATCGGTAGGTATGAATACCGAACTCGGTAAGATCGCAGGACTGATAAACAAAGCCGAACGCAAGAAAACTCCGCTACAGCGCAGTCTTGATAAATTCTCAAAACAGCTTTCAATAGCTATCCCGGTGCTGTGCCTTATCGTTATGATCCTTTATATAGTAAGAGGTACACCGATACTCGATTCACTCATGTTTGCGGTGGCTCTTGCGGTAGCGGCAATCCCTGAGGCGCTGAGCTCGATAGTTACGATAGCCCTTGCCATAGGCACAAGGAAAATGGCAGAGCAGAACGCTGTTATAAAGGATCTTAAAGCAGTCGAGGGACTGGGTTGCGTGTCGGTTATATGCAGTGATAAAACAGGAACGCTTACTCAGAATAAAATGACCGTCAGAAGAGTATATCTCAGCGGCAAAGAGGAAACCGCTGAAAATATAACAGACGGACCTGACTGCGAACTTCTCAGAAAAGCAATGGCTTTATGCAATGACGCTGTGTATACCGACAGAAATGTAATAGGCGACCCGACCGAAACCGCCTTGTCCGATTTTGTCGGAATGTCCGCATACGAGAAATTGCGCCTTGAATATCCAAGAGTATCGGAAATACCGTTTGACAGCGACAGAAAGCTTATGAGTACTTGTCATACGGTTGACGGCAGGCGGACAATGTTCACAAAAGGCGCAACCGATAGTCTGTTGTCACGTCTTGTTTCGATCTGCGACAACGGTGTGATCCGTCCGATAACCGAAAGCGACAAAACGGATATCGTTATAGCAAACGAGCGCTTTTCGGGACTGGGAATGAGGGTGCTTGCCTTTGCATATAAAATCAGCGGAAATGAACAGTCTGACACTGAGGATAATTATATCTTCATAGGTCTTTCGGCAATGACCGACCCGCCACGTCCCGAAAGTAAAACTGCAGTAGCCAACTGTATAAGAGCGGGAATAAAGCCTGTTATGATAACGGGCGACCATAAAGTGACCGCAAGCGCAATAGCGCGTGAGATCGGAATTATGAGTGATGGCGATATCAGCCTTGAGGGTACGGAACTTGATAAAATGTCCGATGAAGAGCTTGACGGAGTAATAGAAAAGGTTTCCGTCTATGCCCGTGTTTCTCCCGATAACAAGATAAGGATAGTCGAACACTGGCAGAATAAGGGCAGGATAGTTGCTATGACAGGCGACGGAGTAAATGACGCACCTGCGCTTAAAAAGGCTGATGTCGGCGTTGCCATGGGTATAACAGGTACTCAGGTTTCTAAAGACGCCGCTTCTATGATACTGACGGACGATAATTTTGCGACTATCATAAAATCCGTTGCCAACGGCAGAGCGATATATGCCAATATAAAAAACGCCGTGAAGTTTCTGCTTTCGGGAAATCTGGCGGCTATAATTGCCGTATTGTGTACGGCGATACCGGGACTGCCTGCGCCGTTCACGGCAGTTCAGCTGTTGTTTATCAATCTTCTTACCGATTCGCTCCCGGCAATCGCAATCAGTACCGAAAAAGCCGACAAATCGCTACTGTCGCAAAAACCGCGTAATATCGGCGAATCATTCCTTACAAAAGCAATGTCGCTCGGTATAGCGGCAGGCGGTGTGCTAATAGCACTTGCGGTTATGATGTCATATTTTATCGGTAGCACTGTATCTGCAGAGCTTGCCTGCGCTATGGCTTTCTCGACATTATGTATCGCAAGACTGTTCCACGGTTTCAACTGCCGCAGTGACAAATCGATTTTCAGGCTGGGGATTACAACTAACAAGTTCTCGTTGCTAGCTTTTGTTGCGGGAATGTTGTTCCTTGTTTCGGCATTATTCATTCCCGGTTTATCGGGTTTGTTCACAGCACAGATGATGAACATAGAATATTTCAGAATTTCGCTTGCGGTAGGTTTTGCTCCGACATTGCTGATACAGGCGGTAAGAATTATAAAAGAATTTTTCATCAAAAAGAAATAAGACAATCTCATTTTAAATGCAACAAATGGGTTTACTTTTATCACTTGATATGATAAAATAAAACTGCGGCAATACCGCAAAATCTTGTTTGGACGGTAAATAATATGAGCATTGAAAAGAAACTATGGGGCAGTCACGACGGAAAAGACTGCTACTTATTCACACTTGAAAACGGCAATATGAAAGCCGAGATCACAAATTACGCAGGTTCGCTTGTAAAGCTGATAGTGCCCGATAAGGACGGCAACAAGGGCGATGTACTCTTAGGCTACGACACGCTTGACGGATATGTTGCAGGCACAAGCAGTCAGGGCGCTTTAGTCGGCAGATATGCAAATCGTATCGGCGGCGCAAAGTTCACGCTTAACGGCAAGGAATATACTCTTGCAAAGAACGACAACGGGAATACGCTCCACGGCGGTAATGTCGGCTTCAACAAGAAGGTATGGGATGTCAAGGACTACGGCGAGGACGGCGATCCTTATGTAGTATTCTCATATACAAGCGTTGATGGTGAAGAGGGCTTCCCCGGTACGCTGACGCTTGATGTAAAGTACACCCTGACTGCCGATTCAATAGAGATATGCTATAACGCAGTGAGCGACAAGGACACTGTAATGAACTTTACGAACCACTCATACTTCAACCTCAACGGCACTGACGCAGGTAATATCAAAGACCATTTTGCGCAGATATTTGCCGACAAATACACACCTGTAAGCCCTGTGCTTATCCCGACAGGCGAGATAGCAAGCGTAAAGGGTACGCCGTTTGACTTCACTTCCCCCAAGCGAATAGGCGAGGATATTGACAGCGGCAAGCTCCCGGGCGGATATGATCACAACTATGTTTTAGGTGAAACCAAGGAAATGAGAAAAGCCGCAGAGGTATACTCCGACAAGACCGGCAGAGTGATGACGACCTACACGGATATGCCCGCTATCCAGTTCTATATAAGCGGAGGTCTGGGCGGTGAAACAGGCAAGGGCGGCAAGGAAATGTTCAAGAATCAGGGATTCTGCCTCGAAAGCCAGTTCTGCCCCGATTCACCCAACAAGCCTCAGTTCAAGCCAACCTGCGTATATAAAGCAGGAGAGCAGTACAACTTTACTACCGTTTATAAGTTCTCGGTAAAGTAAGAAATATAAGTAAACCGCCGTATAGGAAAAGTACGGCGGTTTTTGTATGCAAAAAAAAGTGCGGATGACTAAATCTGTCTGTCGGCACAAAAATTTTCATCGTTATTGAATTTAGTCAGCTTTTGTGTTATCATCAGGACAGAGATACAGAACAAAAGCGAGGACACGGCAATGTATATAAGAAAGGCAAACAAAAGTGACCTTGACGGTATAGAGAAAATATACGATGATATCCATACCGCAGAGGAGAGTGGAGAGCAGACTATAGGTTGGATAAGAGATGTTTATCCCGTTCGTGCGACTGCCGAGGCAGCATTACAGCGTGACGACCTTTTTGTGCTTGAGAACGGCGGAGAACTGCTCGGCACAGCGATAATCAACAAGATACAGGTGGATGTGTACAAGGACGGCAAGTGGGAATATGAAGCGGCTGACGATGAAGTATGGTACTGTACACGCTTGTAATATTGCCTTTTGCAAAGGGCAAAGGCTGCGGCAAAGCGTTTGTAAAGTTCTATGAGGATTACGCATACAGCACGGCTGTCACGAGCTGAGAATAGATACAAACGAGAGAAACTCAGCGGCAAGAGCTATGTACAAAAAGCTCGGATATAAGGAGATCAGTATTGTGCCGACCGTGTTCAACGGAATACCCGATGTTATGCTTGTTATAATGGAGAAGAGAGTATAAAAATAAAGAAATACCGCAATCTTATCTAAGACTGCGGTATTTGTTATTATTGTCCGAAATGTGTTGTTTCCTTAGGTTCAAGAGCAAGCTCTTCTTCTTTACACGGTCTGACGATCAGCTTTGAGATACAGTTGTCGTGAACCTCTATTACCTTGAAGATAATATCCTTATAGCGTACTTTCGGGTGCTCGCCCTCTTCCTCCGGGATATATCCGAGCAGGTCTGTAACAAATCCTGCTATGGTGTCATATTCGTGGTCATCTTCAAGCTCATAGCCGAACAGCTCAAGCACGTCCTCAGGATCGGCTTCACCGCTGACTTCATACGCGCCGTTTGAGCGTGGGATTATCATATCCTTTTCTTCGTCGTATTCGTCCTCAATGTTACCCATTATCGACTCAATTATATCTTCAAGCGTGATGATACCTGCCGTGCCGCCGTATTCGTCAATTACAATGCCCATACCGGACTTTAGATTGGTAAGGAACTTGAACACATCCGAGCAACTGCAGGATTCGGGGACATATACCGCCTCGCGCAGAAAGTCCTCGATTTTCAGCTTGTCTTTATTGTCGTTTCCAACAAGGCAGAGCAGATCCTTTACTATGATTATTCCGACTATAGCGTCGATGTTTTCTTTATATACAGGTATTCTTGAAAAGCCTTTTTCAAGCGCAATATAGACTATATCGTCAAGAGATGAATTAATATCCACTCCGACTATGTTCTTCCTGTGCGTCATAACGTCTGAAGCTACCAGGTCGCCGAACTCAAACACGTTGTTTATCAGCTGTGCCGATTCGTCTTCAAGGTTGCCGTATTCATTACCTGCGTCAACCATAGACATAATGTTGTCCTGCGTGGTTTCTTCCTTGTCGTAGTAGCTGTCGCCGAGCGCTTTTGATAAAAGCTTATCAAGACCTTTGTTCAGTAAAATCAGCGGAGCAAGCAGTATCTTTACCGCTTGCCCGGGTTTTCGGGAGTCTGCGTCCATTGTGTTTCCTTTCAAATATCAAAATATAATTTTTCGGCAGAACTTCGCGCTCTGCCGATATGTCATATATATCTTACCATATTTTATGCTGTAAATCAAGACTTTATATCAAGTCCGAAGAAACGTACTGCATTTTCGTTGCACATTTTAATAGCGTCCTCGGTCGATATACCCTTTATTTCAGCCAGCTTTTCGGCGGTCTTGTGCGTCATTGAACTGTCACAGCGGCTTCCTCTGAACGGCACGGGCGCCATATATGGGCTGTCTGTTTCAAGCATAAGCCTGTCATTCGGGATGATTTCACATGAATGTACAGCCTTTTTCGCATTCTTGAATGTCAGCACACCTGTAAAGCTGATATATGCGCCGAGCTTTAAAAGCTCCTTTGCGGTTTCGGGACTGCCCGAGTAGCAATGTACAACAAATTTATCCGGGGTAGTACGGCGCAGAATTTTTATCGTGTCTTCCGTTGCGTCACGGCAGTGGATAACGACCGGGAGCGAAAGCTCGTTTGCAAGCTTTATCTGATTTTCAAATATCTCCTGCTGTTTTTCTGCGTCATAGCCCTCATAATGATAGTCAAGCCCGATCTCACCGATCGCAACCGCCTTTTTATTCTTTACAAGTTCTCTCAGTATATCGATATAGTTATCGGGTGTGTCGGCTATATTTTCGGGGTGTATCCCCACTGCGCAGAATACGTTTTCGTAACGCTCTGTAAGTTTCAGCGAAAATTCACAGGTGGGAATATCCACGCTCATATTTATTATCGCCAGCACATTGTCCGACAGTATGCGGTCAAGGACTTCATATCTGTCCTCGTCAAACCAGCTGTCGTCATAGTGCGCATGAGTATCTATTATCTTCATCACTTTAATATCTTTACGCTGTCACGGATAATGAGCTTGCCTGTTACAAGCGTTCTTCCGCGCGAGTAGTTCTTATCCCTTATCTTCTTGATTATCGTTTCAACCGCTTCATAAGACATTCTCTTGCTGTCAACGTCAATAGTTGTTATACGCGGATTTGAGATAGTGGAGTAGATGTGGTTATCGTAGCCGACTATCGAAATATCGTCGGGCACTACATATCCCTCGCTTCTCAGCTGATTTAACAGGCAGTATGCCGCCTCGTCGCAGTTGCAGACAAAAGCGGTAGGCTTCTGTGCAGGCAGGTCAAAATGCGGGTAGCTTGTGCCCTCGGGACCTCTGTCGTCAATTACCCATTCGCTGCGGAGCGGTATTCCTTTTTCAAGCAGGGCCTTGTAATATCCGAGGTATCTGTCCTGTATACTTGAAGTAGATGTAATAGTTCCGAGGAAGCCTATGTTGCGGTGGCCTGCGTTTATAAGATAGTTTGTCAGCATATACGAGCCGAAGAAGCTGTCCGAAAGGATAGTATCTGTGCGGTTGTCACTGCTGTAGAAGTCGAGGAATACAACCGGTATATCAAGGTCGAGAAGTTCGCTTACATATTCATCGTCAAACTGTCCGAGTACGATAACGCCGTCAACCTTTTTGTCTGCCACCGAGTTCGGCATCGAGCGGTTAGCCTGATCGCTTTCCGAAATAACGTCAAGTATGCCGTAGTAGTTCTGCTTCTGTAAAAGCTCTACTATATGACGGTACATTACCCAGTAGAATGCACTTGCGTCATTGATAAAGTGCTTTGCGACTACAATACTTATGTTGAACGTAAAACCCTCTTTTGACGATTTGGAAGTATAGCTGAAACGGTAACCCATTTCGTTAGCTTTCTGCTTTATCTTCTCCCGGAGCTCTTCGCTTACGCCGTCCTTGTCACCGAGTGCCTTTGACACTGTAACGGTGCTTATATCCATAGTCTTTGCTATGTCGCTCATTGTAACTGATTTCTTTTTCATATTGAATAACCTCTGTAAAATGTCAGTTTAGCTAATAACTTTATATGTATCCTTGTATAATAGTGTAACCTAAAACCGATGATTTGTAAAGTAACTTTTTGCACAAAAAACAGGTTTTTCTTTACGTTTACTTTATAATTTTAGCTAAAGTTATAATTGTAACCTACTGTTTTCATTCATTTAAGCAGATTTTGATTAAATTAATATGAATTTTTAAGGAAATGTTCAACTGTTTGTATGTAGCAGGGTAGCGGATTTTTGAAGTAAAATTCGAGCGTTTGTAAAAAATGATAAAATTACACAAGGATTTTTGGCTAAATGTTACATTGAAAACGGTTTCACAATACTGTATAATTGTAATATGAGTATGATTTTATAAGGGAGAGACCTATAAATGAGCGTTACGATCAAGGATGTTGCTAAGGCGGCTAATGTTTCCGTTGCAACAGTTTCAAGAGTTCTCAATAAAAAATCCAATGTTTCGGAAGAGGCAATACAGGCTGTAAACAGCGCAGTTCAGGCTCTGGGCTACAGTCCAAGTTTTCTTGGCAGAGATCTTAGAAAGAGCGAAACCAGAAGAATACTTGCTATTATTGCATCGACAGAGCAGAGCTTCTATTCGGATGTTATAAGAGGTATGGAAGTAGCGGCTTTCTCACAGGGTTATGACGTGCTGATAGCTACAACGCACGACGATCCCAACCACGAAATGCACCTGCTCGGTATGCTGTTCTCAAGAGCGGTAGACGGCGCAGTATTGCTCGGACCAAAGCTTGACGCGGCAACTATCAATGCACTGGGCGAAAAGCATAATATTGCTATGTGTCTTGAGCGTCTTGACAACTGTAATGTTCTTACCGTTACAATTGATAACGTCAAGGCAGGCCGTGACGCGGTAAACTATCTTATCCGCAAGGGTCACAAGAAGATAGGTCTTATCACGACTTTACAGAGAAGCCAGTCGAGCATTGACCGTGAGATAGGCTACAAGCTTGCGCTCAAGGATAACGGCATTCCCTATAACGAAGATTACGTTTATTTCGGCGGATATGAAACAGAGCAGGGTATGAGAGGTTGCGAATACCTTATGAATCTGCCCAGCCCCCCGACCGCTATATTCTCGATTTCGGATATAATCGCGATCGGTGCTATGAACTATGCACTTTCAAAGGGCTACAGAATAGGTAAGGATCTTATCTTTATGGGATTTGACAATATCCAGTACTCGCATATGTTCGTACCGCATTTATCGACTGTTGAACAGCCGTGTTATGCACAGGGCAAACTTGTAATCGAAAAGCTTATCGAGAATATGAAGGCTACAACACCCGACCATAATCTTTATACTTTACCGCACAGCCTGGTACTCAGAGAATCGACAGGCGACTGATAAATCATATTTGAATAAACTTAAGCCCCCCGCTTGTGATCAGCGGGGGCTTGCTGTATTTACTTTTGTTCGCTGTAGTTCTTGTTTTTCTGCTTTTTCTGTTTTTTTTCGTCAACAGGCGCTTTGTCGGGGTTGCAATCCTCAAATTCAAACCAGAATGTACTGCCGACGCCAACAGCGCTGTCTGCGCCGAAATTGAACTTGTGCATTTCAAGCACACCTTTTACAATAGAAAGACCTAAGCCGCTGCCTTTCTTGGCACGCTGATGTGTTTCGCCGTTTTTCTTGACGCGATAGTATCTGTCCCATACATATTTAAGATTTTCGGGATCAATACCGATACCGCTGTCGCAGACCTCAAGACGTGCGGTTGTCGGCGACTTGTGATACAGATTTACTCTTACCGTCTTGTCATCGCCTGTATAGGTCAGCGCATTGTTTATGAAGTTGTACACTACCTGATCGATCTTTGTGATGTCGGCGTTTATGAATATATCCGGCTCTGCATTAAGTACTACATTGTAATCCTTGATCTCGTTCAGCAGTGAGAAACGGGGGACTATATCACCCAGATGCTCCGAGAAGTTTATTGTTTCGTATTTAAGCTCCGCAACGCCGCTCTGGAGCTTTGACAGGTCGAGTATATCGGTTACAAGAGAAGTCAACCTGTCGGTTTCGTCAATGATGACCTGCAGATGCTTTTCACGCTTTTCGGGATTATCGCCCGACAGATCCCTTATCATCTCGGCATAAGCCTTTATCATTGTGAGCGGTGTGCGCAGGTCGTGTGAAATGTTTGCCATAAGGTCCTTGCGCAAGGTATCGGCTTTTGCAATCTCTACCGATGCGGAGCTCAGCGTATCGGTAAGTTCGTTTATTTCTGTGAACTGATGCTTTTGCTTAGGCATATCAAACTGTCCCTGCGGAAGTTTGAGTGCCGCTTTGGATATATTGATGATCGGCTTTGATATGCTGTTGGAGAAGATTATCGACATTATGAATGCCGCTATTATGATAATACCTGCGGTGAGGTTGAGCTGGCTGTGAAGAATTGTCGTAGTAGTGCCGAGCGGTTCGAGATAATTGAATATATACAGCCTTACCACGCCGTTAGTATCAAAGAATGTGCTTTGCGTTCCGTCGTCGAGCTGTGCTATAAGTACTATCGCTTTGCTGTCGTTGTTTGTCCTCGGAATAGTCACAGTGAAGAATTTGTTTTCACCTGAGATTATTTCTTTCATATCTTCAGGATCAAGGCTTGTGATCAGCGAGTAGATCTCTTTATTGCTCTTGTCGAGCGAACTTGCCCTGAAATATGGGCGGTTGCTGTCGGAGATCTCAATATATATCTTCTGTGTATCTGCTATGTTTGAAACGATAGTATTCAGGTTTTCGGGCTGTTCTGACCAGGCGTCCTTTATCTGTTTTGCCGCCGATGCGGTTTCCTGTATCTTCATATATTCATAATAGCTTGACAGAAGTACGACCTGGAAAAAGTACAGAAATACTATTACAAGCAGTGAGAACAGCACAAATATCAGCCACGAGCGGAAGCGTATGCTGTTTAGTCGGTCTTTCATTTAAAAGTTCCTTCCTTGTTAGCAATTACAGCCGCCAAACTTTGACGGCTGTAGTAATTTTACACCTGGAATTTATATCCCATACCTCTTAAAGTAACAATGAACTTTCTGTACGGACCGAGGTTGTTTCTCAGCATCTTGATATGAGTATCGATAGTTCTGTCATCACCGAAGAAATCATATCCCCATACTTCTTCAAGAAGCTTGTTTCTTGTAAGCGCTATGTTCTTGTTCTTTACAAGGTAGAACAGCAGGTCGTATTCCTTTGGGGTAAGGTTTGCCTTTTCACCGTCTATGAATACATCTCTAGCGGTGAAGTTTATCTCAAGACCTTCAAACTTTACGGTTTCACCGGCAGGCTCGTTGCCTGACTTGTTGCGCTTTATTATCGCATTTATACGGGCGAGTACCTCTTTGGGAGAGAACGGTTTTACAACATAGTCGTCAACGCCCATTTCAAAGCCGAACAGCTTGTCGTATTCCTCAGTTCTTGCCGAGAGCATAAGTATAGGTGTGTTCTTGAACTTTCTTATCTCCTTGCAGGCTGAAAAACCGTCCAGCCTCGGCATCATAACGTCCATTATTATTATGTCAAAATCCTGTTCCTTTGCCATATCGACCGCCTGCATACCGTCGACAGCCTCATATACCGTATGTCCCTCGTACTCGGCATATTCCTTGATAACCTCGCGAATCTTCTGTTCATCGTCCGCAACAAGTATCTTATACATTTTCTTTCTTTCCTTTCTTTTCGGTCTGTTCGTTTTTTTTGTAAAAAAAATTCAGTTTAACTAAATTAAACTGAACGGAAATAAATAAGCACAAATCAAATTATCAATGAAATGTTGGGAGAGGAAATTATGATTATTGAATTATTCAACCACCATAAAATCTGTCAGTCTTACCTGACGCTTATTATTATATCCGCCTTTTATGATAGAAATGTGTTTGAAGTCTAAAAAAATGGTAAACCGCTCTGTCACTTTATCACCTTATGTGTCGTCCGCTATGTCGCTGAGGAAAATACCGGCTACAGCGGGGCATACATCACCGGACGGGCTGAACGACGGGCTGTTGAGCGAAACTGCACTTCCGCACGGTATTGATATTTCAATATGTGCAAAGTCCTTTTCGGTCGTATACCTCATATTTCCGCCGATATATCCTATATACAGTTTTGCGCCGTACATTTCAAAATCGTCCGTTATCATACCTGCGTGCGTTTCGCCCCTGAGCGGAAAAGAAGAAGTGAGCGTGACCCTGTCGGAGATTCTGCCTATTTTCAGGTTGAACAGCTTTCTGTCAGAGCATCTTACCATTGCCTTCAGCACGCTGAACATACACACATAGAACATCCGCTGTCCGACATTGACCGGTATATCTTCGGTGAACGATTGCTCGGCGTCGATCCTGAACACGACGGGAATATTGCTCATTATCTTGTTTGCTTCGTCTGTTATCATCCTTAGCTGTTCAAGAAAATACACTGACGGTGTGTGCGCAGTTCTGTTGTATATGACTGTGGCAAGCTCGGTCAGTACTTCTATATTACGCTTTATACTGTTCAGTGCG
Source organism: Ruminiclostridium sp. (assembly GCA_017935365.1). GTDB lineage: Bacteria > Bacillota > Clostridia > Oscillospirales > Ruminococcaceae > Ruminiclostridium_E. The sequence continues at coordinate 84,801 of JAGBHT010000011.1, forward strand.
GTTTTGTCCCTGATATTCTTTTCGGCATCTGAAATGTCGCTCTTTGCTTTGGCAAGCATATAACATATATCTGTATATGTGTCTGTACTTCCGAGTTGCATCAGTACATCTGTACGTGTGTTTATACGCCAGAGCATGAGAGTTTTATTGCCTGACGAAAGTTTGCTTGACTGTGCGGCATAAAGTTCACCGTCAACGCTTACCTGCGCTGTATCTGCTGTATCGTTTATCCCTTTTGGAAAGATAATGACAGTGCCGCACGCTGAATTTTTCCAATGAATATTTCCGTATTCATCGCTTAAAAAGAACGGTATTCCGCAGTTGCCGTAAAGCGTTTCAAGAGCGTCAAATATTTTATCCATGGTAATTCAGTCCTTTACGGATTATTTTACTTCTTGTCATCTTTTATCAGTTTCTGCTGATTGCCTTTTTCGTCAACGACATACACCCTGTCAAGCTCGGACATCAGACCTCTTCTGAACGAGGCTCTGTATTCGTTGCGCAGTTCGGTCTGTTCCTTTTTTTCTTCGGGCGTCAGTTCACGTTCCCGCGACTGCCTTGCGAGGTAGTTTATTCTTTCTATCTTAGCTTTATCCATATTCCTTATCCTTTTATTCAGTATTTCTTATTTTTGAGATTATCCTGTTCGGTTTTCTGAGTATCAGCCATACGACCGCCGCGATAAACGTTCCCGTGAGCACGGCGGCGATAACAAGAAACGGAAGATATGCAAACACCGAAACAGAATATACAAGCGATGCCGCCGCTATCTGTCCGACATTGTGCATTACAGCCGAGAATATCCCGGCAGGGAACGCTCCCCACGGTTCTTTTATAAATCTGTGAGTAACCGCCATAGCAATAAATGACAACATACCGCCCGAAAGTGAAAACAGCAACGCCGTAACATTTCCCGATATAAGCGCCGACAGAAGCACTCGTGTAATCAGTATCAGTGCCGCGTCATACGCTTTCCAGTGTCCGCCGAGGTACATTGTAAACAATATCGGAAAGTACGCAAGTCCTATCCTGAAGCCCGGTATCGGAATGACAGGCGGTATCATACCCTCGACTACATACAGCGTCAGCGACATTGCGGCAAGCAGTGCCGAAAATACGAGCTTTTTAACTGTCAAGGCTATATTCACCCCGCTTTGTTTCGATACGGATAACCAGCTTATGCGGCATACATACTATCGGCTGAATACCGTCCGAGATCGGTGCGGTCATAACGCATATCCTGTCGGGACAGTCGGCATCTGTAACGCTGATACTGCCGTCTTCTACCGTGATTATATTATATCCGCCGTCCTCCGAATTTACAGTGAACGATTGCTCTTCGGCACTATGTAAATCTATTGCCTTTATGAGTTTCCCATCGCTGTATATGCACGCGGTATTGCCTCCGCCTGAATTGTTTACCAGAATTATTCCGAGCAGAGAGAAGAAAACAACGCATAATACCGCTATTATACAGATCACTTTGCGCTTATCCGTCATAATGCCGTAAAGTCGGCAGAAATACCGTCGGATACGATAACCGTGCCGTCGGTCAGCGTTATGATATATTCTGCAATATCGTATTTATCATAAAATTCTTTTGCTTTATCGGCGCCCATAACGAAAAATGCGGTTGACAGTGCATCGCTTATAAGCCCGCTTGCCGAAAAGACAGTACAGCTTTTGATGCCGCTGTCTGCCGGGTAAGCTGTAGCAGGGTCTATTATATGGTGATACTTTATACCGTCATATTCTACATAGCGTTTTGCGCCGTTTGATGTAGCTATGTAGCCCTCGTTTGTTTTAAGTGTGCCGACAGGGGAGTTTGTTTCATCGGCGGTTATTGTTATATTCCAACTCTCACCGTTGTTTTCTCCTATAGTCAGGATACTTCCGCCGAAATCGACTACCGCCGAGGTAACCCCGGAATTTCTCAGGTAAGTGTCAAGCATATCCATAGCGTAGCCCTTTGCCGCCGCACCTAAATCAAGTGAGAAACTGTCTTTTGAAAATGAAACGGTGTAGTTTTCATCATCAAAGACAATATTGCGGTAATTTTGCTTGCCGGCAAGCTTTTTCAGCTCCGCGTCATCGGGCTTTGCGGTGTTTTCTTTGCCGATGCCCCACATATCGGAGATGTTTCCGAGCGTTATGTCAAACGCTCCGTCTGTAAGGTCTGACAGCTCAGCACAGCTCTTAAGCATATTATATGTCGACAAGTCTACCACCACAGGCGATGAATACGCATTGCCGTTTATCCTTGTGATCTCGCTGTCGGACTTTGTGCGTGAAAGCATATCGTCGAGCTTGTTCAGCATACCGACAGCACCTGCACAGATTTCCTCCGCGGTAGAATTTCCGTCGGTATCATATATCGTGAACGATACGAAAGTATCAAATGTAAAGCTGTCGTGCGTGTACGGCTGCTTTGCACTGCATCCGGCTGTAAAAGCGGCACACAGCAAAGCCACCGGCAGGACAGCAGTCAGATGTGTTGTTCTCATTTTTTCTCCAATCGTTTTATACTATTATATACCTAAAGAGTGTAAATTTCAACCGATTTTACTTAATTTGCATTATATTACTTTACAGAAAACAAAAAAGTTGCATTTTTTCTGCGTTTGTGTTATAATTGCTTAGTATGGATTTTTATTTTTTGTTTTCTGACTGTACATCGGCAGAGGACGTTGCTTTGAGGAGGCGGCTATGCGTATCATTGGTATTGACCCGGGCTATGCGATAGTCGGTTTCGGAATTGTCGATTACAGCGGCGGCAAGTTCAAGGTGCTTGATTACGGTGCTATAACGACCGATAAGGACACGCCTTTTCCAAAGCGCTTGTGCGAGATATATGACGATTTCTGTCAGATACTCGACACCTGGAAGCCCGATGCGCTGTCGATAGAACGGCTGTACTTCACCAATAACCAGAAGACAGGCATTGACGTAGCGCAGGCAAGAGGGCTTATAATTATGGCTGCCGCACAGCGTGAAATTGAAATCAACGAGTATACGCCGCTACAGGTAAAGCAGGCGGTAGTAGGGTACGGTCAGGCAGTAAAGAAACAGGTTCAGGAGATGACGAAGAACATTCTGAAACTTCCCGCAGTGCCGAAGCCCGATGATACGGCGGACGCACTCGCAATGACTATATGCCACGGTCAGACCAGTGGCTCACTGCTCAGAAATCTGAGAACATCAAATATATAGAAAAGAGTAAATTATGATATATAGCGTAAACGGAACGGTCGATCTGATCGAGCCTAATCTTGCAGTCATCGACTGCGGCGGTGTGGGATATGCCTGCCGCACCACAGCAAATACATTATCACAGCTTAAGACAGGCGAAAAGGCAAAGCTTCTTACCTATCTTGCGGTAAGGGAAGACGCTGTCGACCTGTTCGGCTTTTATGATGTCGCAGAGCTCAACTGCTTTAAAATGCTGATTTCCGTATCGGGAGTAGGCTCTAAAGCGGCACTTTCAATATTATCCGGTATGACGCCGCAGTCATTTGCGCTCTGTGTTGCATCGGGTGACAGCAAGGCTCTTACAAATGCACCCGGTATCGGCAAAAAGACCGCAGAGCGTATAGTCCTTGAACTTAAGGATAAGGTATCGAAGCAGGACGTTGCCGCAGGGGTAAAGTGCAGTGCAGTACCGATGGTAGCCGCACCGTCGAATACGTTCGCCGAGGCAATATCCGCACTTATGGTGCTTGGTTATACAAATAACGAAGCCACATCGGCGCTGAGCGGACTTGACCCCGCAACACCTGCCGATGAGCTTATCAAGGCGGGGCTTAAGAAGCTTGCAAAGTTCTGATAAGCTGTCCACGCATTAACTTTGAAGGGAAAGCGTATAAATGATTGAGAGAAACGATCTTTCACATATAGCCGACATTGATGACAATGAGGGCGCACGGATAGTCGAGCCTCAGTTTTCGGCAGAAGATACGGACGTTGAGTTTTCCTTACGTCCGAAAAAACTGAACGAATATATCGGTCAGGAAAAGGTAAAGGAAAATCTGCGTGTATATATTGAGGCGGCAACGAGAAGAAACGAGAGCCTTGACCACGTTCTGCTGTACGGTCCTCCCGGACTTGGTAAGACAACGCTTGCAGGGATCATCGCAAACGAGATGGGCGTTAATTTCAAGGTAACCTCAGGTCCTGCGATCGAAAAGCCGGGCGAACTTGCGGCACTGCTCACAGGTCTTCAGACAGGTGATGTGCTGTTCGTAGATGAGATACACCGCCTTTCAAGACAGGTGGAGGAAATTCTTTATCCTGCACTTGAGGACTGCGTGCTTGATATAATGATAGGTAAAGGACCGTCCGCACAGTCGATAAGGGTTGATCTGAACAGGTTTACGCTTATCGGTGCCACAACAAGAGCAGGACAGCTGACAGGACCGCTCCGTGACAGATTCGGCGTTATAATGCGCCTTGAAATGTATACTCCCGAAGAACTTTGCAACATTGTAATGCGTTCATCGGTGATACTTTCAATTCCGTGCGACAAAAATGGAGCAATGGAGATCGCAAAGCGTTCAAGAGGTACGCCCCGTATCGCAAACCGCCTGCTCAAGCGTGTGCGTGACTTTGCAGAGGTTATGGGCGACGGAAAAATTACAAAGGAAATGGCTGATATTGCACTCAACAGACTGGAGATCGACAAGCTCGGTCTTGACAGCCTTGACAAGCGTTTCCTTACTATGATAATAAACGGCTATAACGGCGGTCCTGTCGGACTTGAAACACTTGCGTCCGCTCTCGGCGAGGAATCGGTAACGCTTGAGGACGTATGCGAACCGTATCTTATGCAACTCGGATTTATATCAAGAACTCCGAGAGGCAGATGCGCGACCGAGCTTGCCTACAAGCACCTCGGACTTGTGCGTGACGGTCAGCAAAGACTTGACTGACTTGTATTAAGTACTAACTGTCGCAAAACCATATATTTCTGATGATGGGGTTTGGGGCGTAGCCCCAAGTAGCAGGTTGTCAGCCAGTTTGTGTCGTTGCATCGTGCAACGACTGGGTGTGGCTGACTACAAGCATCCTTGCTTGAGCAGGGACGCCAGTCCCCGTATTCTCCCCGGCACGGATGCCGGGCGTGTATGCCCAAGGGCTTTGCAAGGACGCAAAGCCAGCAAAGCATACACAGCCTTTCACCAGGGGAAAGGGGGTAGGGGGATAGGGATTAAAAATAGCAGTTCAGTCACAAAAAAATGACTTTTACTGCAAACTTTATTATATCGTGTTTGGAAAAAAGAAGAAAGGTATTTTAAGCATTATGGGCAGATTATTCGGAACTGACGGTGCAAGAGGAGTGGCTATAACAGAGCTTACCTGCGAGCTTGCCATGAACATAGGCAGAGCCGCCGCAATTGTACTGACAAAGCAGAAAACACATAAAGGAAAAGCAAGAATACTGATAGGCAAGGACACCAGAATTTCATCTGATATCCTTGAATCGGCGCTCATCGCAGGTATAACATCTGTCGGTGCAGACGTTGAGCTTCTTGGCGTTGTACCTACCCCGGCTGTCGCATATCTTGTAAGATATTACGAGGCTGACGCAGGCGTTATGATCTCAGCGTCGCACAACAGTGTTGAGTACAACGGCATAAAGCTGTTCTCGTCGACAGGCTTCAAGCTCCCCGACGACGTCGAAAATGAGATAGAAGCGCTGATACTTGATACGCCCGAAAAGATGGAGCTTGTTGACGGCGGAAACGTTGGCAGAGTAAGAACAATGTACGGCGCTGTAAGCGAGTACAACGAGCATATCCAGTCTACAGTCGGCGGAAAGTTCCAGGGACTTCTCGTTGCTATCGACTGTGCAAATGGCAGTGCAAGCGCAACGGCAGAATCGCTGTTCTATAAGTTCGGTGCAGAATTTGTATATATCAACAACGAGCCCAACGGTCTTAATATAAACGACAAGTGCGGTTCTACACACATGGAACAGCTTGTCGAGCTTGTCAGGAAACGCGGCTGCGATGTCGGCTTTGCTTTTGACGGTGACGCAGACAGATGTCTTGCTGTAGACGAAAAGGGCAATATAATAGACGGCGACAAGCTTATAGCTATCATTTCACGCTATATGAAGGAAATGGGTACGCTTAAAAACAACACGGCGGTAGTGACCGTCATGAGCAACCTCGGCTTCCACCGCTTTATGAACGAGAATAAGATAGACACCGTATGCACAAAGGTCGGCGACCGTTATGTGCTTGAAGAAATGCTGAACAGCGGTTATAATATCGGCGGTGAGCAGTCAGGACACATTATATTCCTTGACCATGCGACGACAGGTGACGGACAGCTGACAGCGGCACAGACTCTTGAATTGCTGTCAAAGTGCAGACGTCCGCTGTCACAGCTTGTAAAGGATATCCCCGATTTCCCTCAGCTTCTGGTAAATGTAAAGATCACTGAGGACAAAAAGGGACTGTGGGACAAGACGGAAAAGATAACCGACATTATTTCTCAGGCTGAAAAGGCTATGGGCGAAAACGGCAGAATTTTAGTCAGAGAAAGCGGAACCGAGCCGCTTGTCAGAGTTATGATAGAGGGCAAGGACGAAAAGGAAGTACACTACTGGACAAATCTCATTGCAGATACGGTAAGGGAGTGCCTTTGCTGAAAGCAAAAAGGAGCATATAATGGCAAAGATAGAAGCTGAACTGTACGGAAATTTTGATATTATCCTGGCAGACCTTCACAGCACGGTAATGGGCGGAAGTACGAGCGCCACACTTGAGGAAAGCTCGGACATTGTAAGCGGCAGTACCCGTTGTTCGATCCGTGCGTATGAGCGTTACAGCTATCTCGGTAAGGGTAGGGTAAGTATGAACTTTACCTTGTTCCAGACCGACGGCAGGATATTTTTATCGGTAATGTCAACAGGCGGCAGTCAGGCGGTATTCTTTAAAATAAACACGATAGGCGAAAATTCGTTTCTTGACACGATACGACCGACTGTCGACAGATACAGGATAAGGTGAATTAACTTGAGAAAATCAGAGGATTGGCAGGACTACAGACTTATAGACACGTCTGACGGTCAGCGCCTTGAAAAATGGGGCAACATAACGCTTGTACGTCCCGACCCGCAGATAATATGGAAAAACCCGAACCCCTCGCCGCTGTGGAACAAGGCGGACGCGGTGTATCACCGCTCATCGAGCGGCGGCGGTAAATGGGAATACAAAAAACAGCTTCCCGAAAGCTGGAATATCAACTACAAGGGACTTACCTTTATGGTAAAGCCCACAGGCTTCAAGCATACCGGTATATTCCCCGAACAGGCAGTAAACTGGGACTTATGCTCAGAGCTTATAAAGAATGCCGGCAGAGAGATAAACGTACTCAATATGTTCGCGTATACGGGCGGCGCAACGCTTGCCTGTGCGAAAGCAGGCGCTAAGGTGTGCCACCTTGACGCAGTAAAGGGTATGGTAGACTGGGGAAGGACAAATGCAAAGCTCAGCGGGCTTTCCGACAAGCCGATAAGGTGGATAGTAGACGATGCGGTAAAGTTTCTCGGCAGGGAGATAAGGCGAGGCAACCGCTATGACGGTATCATACTCGACCCACCAAGCTACGGCAGAGGAACAAACGGCGAGATGTGGAAGCTTGAGGACAGCATATGCGACCTTATGAATATGTGCACCGAGGTGCTTACCGAAAAGCCGCTGTTCATAGTACTCAACAGCTACACGACAGGTCTTTCCTCATCGGTAATGACATACCTTTTACAGATGACGGTAGGCAGAAAATACAAGATAAGAGTAGATTCGCAGGAGATAGGACTTCCCGTTGAACAGACAGGGCTTGCAGTGCCTGCGGGAAACACCGCTGTAGTATATTTCGATTAAACGGCGGTAAAGGAGAACGGATTGAAAGATAAAGAGATAATTAAAACCGAAGACCTTATATTCGATTATACCGTATTTGACGAAAACGGTGAGGAAACAGGCAAGAACCGCATACTCACCGACATTAATCTGTCGATAGAAGAGGGAAGCTTTGTAGCCGTCCTCGGTCATAACGGAAGCGGTAAGTCGACCCTTGCAAAGCACTTCAACGGCATACTGCTCCCGACATCGGGCAAGGTGCTTGTTGACGGTATTGATACTACGGATGAGAGCAGAATATACGATATCCGTCAGACTGTAGGTATGGTGTTTCAGAACCCCGATAATCAGATAGTAGCGACTATAGTTGAGGAAGATGTTGCTTTCGCACTTGAAAATCTCGGCGTTTCGCCCGATGAAATACGCAGACGTGTAGACGAAGCACTTAAGACGGTAGATATGTATGAGTACCGCGATCATGCACCTCATCAGCTTTCAGGCGGACAAAAACAGCGTGTCGCAATAGCTGGTATTATCGCAATGCGTCCACGTTGCATAGTAATGGACGAGCCGACCGCAATGCTTGATCCCAAGGGCAGAAAAGAGATAATGGCGACCATAAAAATGCTCAACAAGGAGCACGGAATAACAGTCGTGCTGATAACCCACTACATGGAAGAAGCAGCGAAGGCTGACCGTGTGGTTGTGATCAACAAGGGCAACATTCTGCTTGATGATGTGCCGAAGAAGATCTTCTCTCAGGTCGAGCTGCTGAAGTCGGTCGGACTTGACGTTCCGCAGGCGACTGAGCTTATGTATGAGCTTAAGCAAAGCGGACTTGATGTCCCCGATGATGTAATAGATGAAGATGAATGTGCAGAGGTACTGTACAATATTCTTAAAAATAAGGAATAACAAATGAATGTGATAGAACTGAAAGGGCTTACCTATAAGTACAGCGTGGGTACTCCGTTTGAGTCGACCGCTGTCGATAACGTAAACCTTACTATAGAAAAGGGCGAATTCTGCGGAATAATCGGTCATACCGGAAGCGGAAAATCAACGCTCATTCAGCACCTCAACGGTCTTGTGAAGCCGACATCGGGCGAGGTGCTGATAGACGGACAGAATATATGGGACAAGGGCGTTGATATACGCTCGATAAGATTTAAAGTCGGTCTTGTGTTCCAGTATTCCGAGTATCAGCTGTTTGAAGAAACAGTGTATAAGGATATAGCATACGGACCTAAGAATATGGGCTGTGACGAGGCTGAGATCGACCGCAGAGTGCGTGAGGCGGCTGAGAATATGGGTATCCGTGAAGAACTACTCGAGCGTTCACCTTTCGATCTGTCAGGAGGTCAGAAACGCCGCGTAGCGCTTGCGGGCGTTATTGCAATGGATCCGGAGATCCTGATACTTGACGAACCTGCTGCAGGCCTTGACCCGATAGGAAGAGAAAAGGTACTGTGCAAGATAAGCGATTATCATAAGAAATACGGCAAGACGATATTGCTTGTATCCCACTCTATGGAGGATATAGTAAAGTATGCCGACAAGGTTCTTGTAATGAACAAGGGCAAGCTGTTCTGTCATGAGGATACAGACAGCGTGTTTGCAAGACAGGACGAGATCATAAAGATAGGTCTTGATGTTCCGCAGATCACAAAGATCATGATGAAACTGAGAGATAAAGGTGTAGACTTAGGAAAAGATATATATACTGTAGAACGTGCAAAAGAGAGAATAATGCAGTATATGGATAAAGGAACGATATGCTGAAGGATATTACAATAGGACAGTTTTTCCCAGGCAATTCAATAATCCACAGGCTCGACAGCCGTTTCAAGATAGTGCTTGATATAGCCTATGTTGTAATGCTGTTTATGGCAGGCAATTATTGCTCGCTGATCACTGCGGGACTGTTCATGCTGATAATTTATATGATGTCGGGGATAAGCTTCAAGCTGATCTTCAAGAGCTTGAAGCCCATTATGCCGATCATACTGTTCACCTGTATACTTAATCTGTTCTTTATACACGGTGAGGGTGATCCGCTTGTACAACTCGGATTTATCACGATCTATATGGAGGGTATCAACACCTCCGTATTTATGACGGTGAGAATCATATTCCTTATTGTCGGAATGTCGCTTCTTACCTATACGACTTCACCCATAGCCCTGACAGACGCAATCGAAAGACTGCTGTCGCCGCTCAAGAAACTGCATTTCCCGGTGCACGAGCTTGCTATGATGATGACGATAGCTTTAAGATTTATTCCCACTCTTATCGAAGAGACCGACAAGATAATGTCGGCACAGAAGGCGAGAGGCGCAAGCCTTGATACGGGCGGACTTGTAAAGAAAGCCAAGGCGCTTATACCGGTGCTTATACCGTTGTTCGTTTCGGCTTTCAAGCGTGCAAACGAGCTTGCACTTGCTATGGAATGCCGTTGCTATAAGGGCGGCGAGGGCAGAACACGAATGAAACAGCTTAAGTTCGGCGCAAGAGATATTGTTGCGACAATCATTATGGCTGCAATGATCACATTGACCGTTTTTATGAACATTTATGTTCCCGTTCCAGGAATGTAAGGTGAGCTATGCGTAATCTTAAAGTAACAATGGCTTATAATGGCACGGCATATCACGGGTTTCAAAGGCAGAACAACGCAAACAGCATACAGCAGACCGTTGAAGAGGTGCTGTCAAAGCTCCTTTGTGAAGATATAACCATAAACGGTTGTTCACGGACTGATACAGGTGTGCACGCAAGAGCTTTTGTGTTCAATGTAAAGACTGCTTGTCCTATTCCGTGCGAGGGCTTTATAAAAGGCGGAAATGCGCTTTTACCGCAGGATATAGCGTTTCTTTCGTGCGAAGATGTACCTGACAGCTTCCACGCCAGGTTTGACAGCAAGGGCAAGGAGTATGTCTACAGAATTTACACGGGCGCTGTGCGTGACGTATTCACAGCCGACCTTGCTATGCCCTATCCGTATAAACCGGATATAGCAAAGATGCAGAAAGCGGCACAGCTTATGGTAGGCGAGCACGATTTTGCGTCTTTCTGTAAAGCTGAAGCCAAAGAGCATCTGCTGACAACGGTAAGGACAGTGTATTCTATAGATGTTACTCAGAGCGGTGACTTTGTGGAGATCAAGGTCCGCGGAAACGGATTTCTCCATAATATGGTAAGAATAATCGTAGGCACTCTTATATATATCAGCGAGGGCAAGCGTACCGAGCAGGATATAACAAATGCGCTTACAAAGCCGGACAGGGAGTTTGCCGGCAAAACGGTTTCTCCCTGCGGACTGTATCTCAACAAGGTGTTTTACGAAAACGATGTATAAATGAAAGAGGGGTAAATATGAAAGTACCAGATAAAAATCCTCTTGAACAGCAGAACAACGATATAAACGATGTTACGCTGTATCGCAAAAAGAAGAAGAAAGCAAAACTGATAAGAAATCTTGTCATATTGCTTGTCATTGTTGCGGCGGCTGTACCGGTATGGATATACCGTGACACGATATTCGAGCCTTTGCGCGGCATTGCGTCAAGGATACAGACTACCACTGACGAAACTGCAGGCTATCCGATAAGCCTTACCGGCAGGTCGGACTACAGCTTTTGCGCTATGAATGACAGCTTTGCACTGCTCAGTGATACTTACCTTTATTCCTATAACGAGAACGGCGGGCAGAACTTTGCTTTACAGCACGGATATGTTCACCCTATGGCGGTATCAAATTCAAAGCGTGTGGTCATCTATGACAAGGGCGGTCATGATTTTTCACTGTTCAACCGGACGAGCGAGATATACAAAGGCAATATAGAAGACGAGGTCATAGTTTCCGTATTTCTGAGTAGTTCTGAACATACGGCGGTAGTCACATCGGGCGGACGTTACTCCAACGTTATATACGTCTATGACGGAAGCGGAAAGTGGCTTTACACACAGCGTTTTATTGACGATAATGTAATGCAGGTCGCATTCTCCGATGATAACAGATATCTGTATGTGACAAGAGTTACCTCTGATAACGGCGACATAGTTACAAAACTTTCAAAGTATGATATCAGCGGTGACGGAACGGAGCTTTGGTCGCAGACGGTGAGCGACTGCGTTTCGCTGTCATTGGGACTTAGCGGAAATGTGATTACCGTGACCGGCGACAGTATGGCGGCAACATATAATACGGACAGCGGTGAGCTTATCGGTAACTACAGCTATCCGGGAACAGTAGAGGACTTTGACACATCATCATCTCTCAAGGTCTTTGTTTTTGACGATTATACCGATGATGGCAAGAAAATCGTACTGCTCAGCGACAAGTGCGAAATGACAGCAAGCGTTGCTGTCCCTGCCGATGTAAAGCAGATAAAAGTGAGTGGTAATAACATATTTGTTATGACCGAGTCTGACATAACCCGGTATGATTCAACACTTGAACAGGTGAAAAAGACACTGCTTGCAGACAGCTATTCCGACTTCATAACGGTCGGCGGCTCAATACTGCTTATGGGCTATGACGCGGTTGACAGCATAAGCCTGTAACGGCAAAACGGAAAGGAAGATATTTATGGGAACGGATTTTTTCTGGTTTTATGATGTGATACTTGCGGCAATACTGATAGGTATGCTGTTTGTCGGCGCAAAGAAGGGCTTTGTGCGTATGGTGCTGAGCCTTGCGGCTGTTGTGGCATCTTTTGTGGTTGCACTGCTTATAAGCGACGGCGTGTCAACATGGGTGTACGACAGCTTTATAAGCAAGCCGCTCGAACAGAGTATATCGACATCTATCAACGACACGCTCGGTGACAATGTTGTTACACAGCTCGGCAAGATAGATATGGATAAGGCAAAGATAAACGGCAAGAGCCTTGACAGCATTGAGCTCAAAGCCGATAAGGCAGGAAAGGTGACCGTAAACCTCACAAACGTGAACCTCAGCAATACAGGTATCAGCAAGGTTGACCTTACGGCATTCGGTATTGATAAGTCAGTCGATTACTCAAACATTAATCTCGGCTCTGTGCAGCTGTATGAGAGCGATATTGACAAGTACGGACTTGAGGATATGCTCCTGACAGAAGTGCTGTCGCAGAACATAAAGAACAGCGATGTGGCTGACAGCGTGAACGACATAATCGCACAGGTAAGCGAGGCGGTACCGGCGCTCGGACTTGAGGGCAAGACGATAGATGATATCGACGGAGGACTTGTGAACAGTGTTGTTGTAAGCGTTGTAGAATCATCAGGCAACCCCGGCAAGGCAATACTTGACAATGTGGCAAAACCTGTAATACTTGTGCCGCTGAGAACCTTGGTATTTGTAATACTGTTCTTCCTTGTATTCATAATACTCTCGATAATCATAAGAGCGACATCGGTTGTAAACAAGCTCCCCGTGATCGGCAAGCTGAACTCATTGCTCGGCGGCGTACTCGGACTTGCACAGGGTCTTATAATCGTGTTTATCGTTGTGATAATCGCACATATGGCGATTGCACTCAGCAATAACACGCTTATATTCCTGAATGAAATGACAATAAACAAGTCATACGCATTCAGCTGGGTATACAATTTCTCTTTCCTCGATTTCCTTAACTAAATACTCAGTTAACAAAAGAGAACTATAATAACAGTCAATCTGTTAAGATCACTACAGAAATACAGACAGGACCTAAAGAAAGGTTGGATATAAATGCTTTGTTCAAGATGTAAAAAAAGACAGGCGGTCGTATTTATCTCAACAATACAGGGTACTGAAAAGCGCGATGAAGGTCTTTGCCTTATCTGCGCAAAGGAACTCGGTGTGCCACAGGTAAACGACTACCTTGAAAAGATGGGGATCAGTGACGACGACCTTGAAGAAACATACAAGATGCTTTTCGGAGAGGGCGACCCCGACGCTGACGAAGGCGAAGACAATGAATTTTCACCGGGAGGTGCAGGCACTGTATTGCCGTTCTTCCAGCGTTTTGCCGCCGCAAACAACGCCGTATCAAATACCGACGGCAAGTCAGAGGGCGATAAGCAGGATGTAAAGGACGATAAAAAGCGCAACAAGAAGAAAGAAGAGAAGAAGAGAAAATTTCTCGATACCTATTGCACAAACCTTACAGCCAAGGCGAAAAAGGGCGAGATCGACCGCATAATCGGCAGAGAAAAGGAAATCTATCGTGTTATGCAGATCTTATCCCGCCGTACCAAGAACAACCCCTGTATCATCGGCGAACCTGGTGTAGGTAAGACTGCTATAGCTGAGGGTATCGCGCAGAAGCTTGCAGACGGCGATGTTCCGTTCAGACTTCAGGGCAAGGAGCTGTATATGCTCGACCTTACCGCACTTGTAGCAGGTACGCAGTTCAGAGGTCAGTTTGAGAGCCGTGTAAAGGCGCTTATCGAAGAGATAAAGAATGCCGGTAACATAATCCTATTTATCGACGAAGTCCATAACCTTGTAGGAACAGGCGATTCAGAGGGCACGATGAATGCCGCTAATATCCTGAAGCCTGCGCTTTCAAGGGGCGAGGTACAGGTGATCGGCGCTACCACATTCAATGAGTACAGAAAGTACATTGAAAAGGATTCAGCGCTTGAAAGACGTTTCCAGCCGGTGACTGCAAACGAGCCGTCAATTGAGGACACTATTGAACTGCTCAAGGGTATCAAGGAATACTATGAAGAATACCACAAGCTGTATGTTAGCGATGATATATTGAGAAGCTGTGCGGTACTCAGCGAGCGTTACATTACCGACAGATATCTGCCCGACAAGGCGATAGATCTGCTCGATGAAGCCGCCGCCTGTGCAAGCATAAACAGCAAGGAGCTTACCGAATACGAACAGCTCAAGAAGAAAAACAAGGCTCTTGAGGTAGAAGAAAACAATCTTTCTGCTGAAACAGAGAACAAGGATTATCAGCGCATAGCCGAGATAAAGACAGAGCTTGCCAAGAACACTGCCCGTATCGAAGAACTTGAACCGATGATAAAGGAAGTTCACGTTACGGAGAACGATGTCTGCAAGGTAATCGAGCTGTGGACGGGAATTCCCGCAAGCAAGCTCCTTGAAACGGAGTTCAAGCGTATAGCAAACCTTGAAAGCGTACTGAAGTCAAAGGTAGTCGGTCAGGACAAAGCCTGCGAGCTAGTTGCCGCCGCTATCAAGAGGACAAGAGTTCAGCTGTCTGCACGCCGCAGACCTGCATCGTTCATATTCGTAGGACCTACAGGCGTCGGTAAGACCGAGATTGTAAAGGTGCTTGCAAACGAACTTTTCAATACGGTTGACCCGCTCATCAGACTTGATATGTCCGAGTTTATGGAAAAGCACAGCGTGTCGAGAATTATCGGTTCGCCGCCCGGATATGTAGGTTACGATGAAGCCGGACAGCTTACCGAAAAGGTACGCAGAAAGCCCTATTCCGTAATTCTCTTTGATGAGATCGAAAAGGCTCATCCCGATGTAATGAACATTCTCTTACAGATCCTTGACGAGGGCAAGGTGAATGACGCCCACGGCAGAACGGTAAGCTTTGAGAATACCGTTATCGCAATGACTTCAAACGCAGGCTCATCGTTCAATACGAGCGGACTTGGCTTTGCAAAGAGCGAGGAGGATATCTCCAAGGATAAGGCTATGAAGGCTCTCAGTGAGTTCTTACGTCCCGAATTCCTAAGCCGTGTGGATGAAGTTGTAGTGTTCAAGCCGTTGTCGCTTGAAGCGTACAACGGTATTGCTCACCTTATGATAGGCGAGATGAAAGAACCTCTCAGCGAGAAGAACATCACTCTGAATGTGACCGATGCGGCATACGACCTTGTTGCAAAGAAAGCGTCGGGCGGCAAGTTCGGCGGCAGAGATGTCCGCAGAATAGTCCGCAAGGATATTGAGGACAAGGTTGCCAATATCATTGTTGACGCAGACGGAAACGTTTCTGAAATAAACGTTGACGCTGACGGCGACGAGATAAAGGTTACCGGCAAGTAAATAAACTGGGCATTGCATTATCGTAAGCAAGTAATGCAATGCCCGTTTTATAGTCGAAAGGATCACTATGGCAGTAATTATTACAGGCGGTACGGGTGCTATCGGAAGTGCAATGGCTCGTGCCTTTGCTAAAACAAATGATGTAGCGATAATTTACAAAAGCTCCGATGAAAAAGCCCGCCGGCTTGAAAAAGAACTCGGTTGCAAGGCATACAAGGCTGACGTATCTTCCGCTCCGGAAGTTTTAACTGCCGTAGAGCAGATAGCGGCAGATTTCGGAAAAATCGAAGTGCTTATAAACAACGCAGGCATATCCCAGATAAAACTGCTAAGCGATGTCACCGAGCTTGACTGGTACAATATGGTAGACGTCCATCTTACAGGCGCATTCAATATGACAAAGGCGGTACTGCCTTTTATGATAAGCCGCAAGCAGGGAAGCATCATCAATATTTCATCTGTATGGGGAGTGTACGGAGCGTCATGCGAAGTGCCTTATTCGACAGTCAAGGCAGGGCTTATCGGCTTTACAAAGTCGTTGTCAAAGGAAGTCGCACCGAGCGGCATAACGGTAAACTGTATTGCACCGGGAGTGATCGACAGTCCTATGAACAATGCTCATCTGTCGCCCGATGAAATGAACGAGCTGATAGAGGAAACTCCTCTCGGAAGATTGGGAACTCCCGACGATGTAGCTTCTGCTGCAGTGTATCTTGCATCGGCAGGATTTGTCACCGGACAGGTTCTCGGCGTTGACGGCGGATTTTATTGATAGCTTAACTTAATACATTTGCAGGCTGTACCTTTTCGGTACAGCTCAGATTGTAGAAAAAGTTAGTTTTTATAAAAATAGAGCAAATTCTCAATCCCTATCCCCAAACCCCTTTCCCCCGGAAAGGGGCTATTTTGCTGGGGCTACCGCCCCTAGTCCCTGTCGGGGGCTTTGCCCCTGCGACCCCGTTTTAAAATTTCAAAGAGGTTTTTCGACAGCCCGGGCTGTACCTTTTCGGTACAGCTTTTTTCTTTTCACCGCTGACAAACTGTAATATTATGTCCCGTGTCCTCATATATTGTGTTAAAACCCGTACAAGAGGGGAAACAGCTAAAGGAGGATCATATGGACTTTTCTGTAAAGAAAGAGCCTGTATTTGTCACGGAAGTGATATATGACGGACAGGCGGAGCAGGGCGTTGAGTTTGATTACGTCCTGCCGGATTATTATCCCGATATCTTCAAGATCTTAAGATGCACATTGCGTCCAGGGATAGTATCCTACAATATTTCGGGTGATAAACTTATTTGTGACGGCGTTATCTGCATTACGGTGCTCTATCTCAGCGAGGGCGGAGGAATGGAGTGCATCGAGCATCGTTACAGCTATTCAAAGACAGTCGATTTGCCTAAACCCGCCGACAATGGCACGGTAACGATCGAGCCAAAGGTAGATTATGCTACCTGTCGTGCGGTTTCGGGCAGACGTATCGATGTAAGGGGAGCGGTGAGCTTCAAGATAAAGGTAAGCGCCGTAACGCCGTTTGAGATCATAACCGACATTGACGGCTGTAATATACAGACTAAAAAGAACAAGGTCTGCTGTACAAAAAAGCTGACGGCAGGAAAGCAGTTCGTTGTCCGTGAGGATATCGGAGTTTCGGGCATAGACGGCACGGTAAAGGCGGTTGTAACCTGTGACGCTACCGCAGTTGTAAACGACTGCAAGATAATAGCCGATAAGGTCGTACTGAAAGGCGAGGCAAAGCTCAAGGCGCTGTATCTTGTGCAGAACGATAACGGAATATCGCTACAGACTATGGAAGCCGAAGTTCCGCTAAGTCAGATAGTGGATATGCAGGGAGTGGACGAAAAGCACACCTGTTACGCTTTGTTCAGGGTGCTGTCGTGCTCATTGTCGGTAAAATCCGCAGATAATGATACATCGGGAGTGTTCGGCTGTGAACTGACTATCGGTTCTCAGATAACCGCAACGATTGAAGAAAACATTTATCCCGTTGCCGATATGTATTCTACCGCTTATGAAACGACCTTTACCACTGCCGCACTTAAAACCGAAGCCGACCACAGGTTCATAAGCCAGACGCTCAACATAAAACAGCTTATCCCTTGTGAAAACGGTATACCCGACAGTGTTATTGACGTAAGCTGTGACGTGTCGGATATAATCTGCCGACCCGGTGACAACGGCGAGCTTGCCATAAACGGAAAGCTTCTTTGCTTTATCTCGGCAGTAAAGGAAAACGAGCCGGTATTTTCAGAAAAGGCTATTCCGTTTGAAGCGTCCGCTTCGGTAGGCGCTGTCACTGCCGATTGCGTTATTCAGCCGGTACTCAATATCTCATCGCTGAGCTACAGCATAACCGATGACGGCATAGAACTCAGGTGTTCCGTGCTTATGCAGGGCTGTATGTATCTTTGCAATACCGAGCAGGTCATAAAGCAGGTTGAAGTAAACGAAAATGCCGAAAAACCGAAGTGCGACGACTATTCGTTAAAGCTGTACTTTGCCGATGAAAACGAGGATATCTGGAATATAGCAAAGCGCTATAACACATCTGCGGCGGCGATAGAAGCCGAGAACGAGGTAACTGACGGCAAGGTTTCAGGCTTGCTTCTGATACCGATAGTCTGAAAAAAGTATATCAACTTGTTTCCCGCACGGAGATAAGACAGTATGTGAGCAGATAAGGAGAAATTATGCCAAAATCAATTTATAAGGACATTTCCGAGCGAACAGGCGGAAATATCTATATAGGAGTAGTCGGTCCCGTGCGCACGGGAAAATCAACCTTTATTAGCAGGTTTATGAATGCGATAGTCGTACCGTCAATTGAAGATGAGTTCCGCAGAGAAAGAGCGGTTGACGAACTTCCGCAGTCGGCGGCAGGCAAGACGATAATGACCACCGAGCCTAAGTTCGTGCCTGAGGAGGCGGTAAGCATAACAGTTGACGAGAGCGTCAATCTCAATGTGCGGCTGATCGATTGCGTCGGCTACATAGTTCCGGGTGCAAAGGGCTATATCGAAAACGAAGCGCCACGTATGGTGAAAACACCGTGGTTTGATGAAGAGGTACCGTTCAATATGGCGGCTGAGGTGGGAACGCACAAGGTAATCACCGAGCACAGCACAATAGGTCTTGTGGTAACAACGGACGGAAGTATCACCGACATTCCGAGGGAAGAATACGAGGCGGCGGAAGAACGTGTTATAAACGAGCTTAAAAGCATAAAAAAGCCGTTTACCGTTGTGCTTAATTGCAGTGACCCGAAATCAGCCGAGGCAAAGGAGCTTGCCGAAAGGCTTTCCGAAAAATACGGCTGTGCGGTGACGCCGCTTAACTGCCTTGATATTACGGAAGAAAATATAAAGTCGCTTCTGTCAGATGTGCTTATGGGCTTTCCTGTACGGGAGATCGGTATAAAACTTCCTAAGTGGCTGGCGTCGCTCGACAACGACCACTATCTCAAAAAGCAGGTGTTCGGTTCTGTTCGTGAGGCGGCTGAAAACATAGACTGTATGGGCGATATCGACAGCTTTATCGACAGAATAGGGCAGTGCGAGAGCATTAGCTGTTGCAATAAGGATAAAACCGAACTCGGCTCGGGAACGGCTTATATTACCGTAAATCTCGGTCAGAATTTATTCTATCAGGTACTGGGCGAAACCACCGGCATAGAACTTGCCGATGAGGGCGACCTCATGCCGTGTATGATCGAGCTTGCAAAGATAAAGAAAGAATACGAAAAGGTGCGAACTGCACTTGAAGAAGTAAGAGCAACGGGCTATGGCATTGTAATGCCGGGAGCTGAGGAACTGACCCTTGAAGAGCCGGAAATCGTAAAGCAGGGCGGTAAGTTCGGTGTACGCCTTAAGGCGTCGGCGCCGTCTATCCATATGACGCTTGCAAATATAAACACCGAGGTAAACCCTATCGTCGGCAGTGAAAAGCAGTCGGAGGAACTGGTAAAATATCTTCTCAGGGAATTTGAAGAAAACCCGACAAAGATCTGGGAGAGCAATATTTTCGGAAAGTCGCTCCACGAGCTTGTTAACGAGGGACTTCACAATAAACTCAGCCGTATGCCGGCAGACGCAAGAGCCAAACTTCAGGAGGCTATACAGAGAATTATCAATGACGGCTGTAACGGACTTATATGTCTGATTTTATAAGCGATAAATACAAAAAGACCGCACCATTGCAACGGGTGCGGTCTTTGCGTTATTTACTTTATTGCATAGCGGGATTTCCGCCCAACAGACTGAATACATCGATCCCCGCAAGGCTCAGAAGGAAACTGATCGCAAGGAAAATTACAACTGCAACGACAGCCGCGATCCATACAGCCCTTTTCTGCTTTTTTGTCCAGGTGTGCTGAGGACGAGCTTCTTCGCTCGGCTTGAATGATAGTGTTTCATCGCCTTTTACCGCATTCTGTGTGATCATGTCGTCATTTTCGTGACTTTCGTTTTCTTCGGTGATTATCGGTTCTTTTTCGTCGTTCATATCTGCCCTTACTTAATAATTAAATCCTTTGCCTTTTCGAGTATAAGCTGTTCTCTTTTAAGAACAAAGCTCATCTGATATTCCTTGCACTGCTGCGAAAGTGCTTTGAGCTTGCTTACAGCCTCATCATACGGGATCCATTCTATTTTATATCCGAGACGTTCCTGTGAGCGGGCAAGTGCCGCTGTGTCGCATTTGTCGGAGGCTTTCTTTGCCACATAGCAATGAGATACCATACAGAATTTTCTTTTGAACTTGTGTTCTTCTATCCAGCCCAGATATCCGATAAGCTCGGCAGGGTAGCCGGTTTCTTCCGATACTTCTCTTAAAAACGCCTTGTCGGGAGTTTCGGTTATCTCTATACTTCCGCCCGGCAGTTTATAATAGTCGGAGTTTTCTATCTTCATCATGGCGATATTTCCCTCGCCGTCTGTCATAACACCTCTTGTGTTATAACGTGCATCGTCTTCGATATACTGAGGCTCACCACCAAAGAAATCGCTGTCGGTTATCTTTGCAATAAGCATTAATTAGTCGTCCCTTTCGTAATGCGGTCGATACCGCTGTTTTTTTCATACATATAATATCACAAACGGCAGTCCATTGCAATATGAAAATGTAGTTCGTTTTTGTAGAAATCACCTATATATATACCGCGATTATTGTTAGAAATGCACAGTGGAACTTATGCTGATATAGTGATATAATAATTCTGTCCAACTAAAACCGAGAAAAGAAAAAGAGAGAACTAAATGGAAAATACAGTAACAAGTACAGGTACAGAAGTAAAAAAATACAGACGGGCAGGCTTTATGGACGAGGTAAGAGGCTTCTGCATACTCTGTATGGTAGTGTACCACGTCTGCTTTGATCTTAATTATACCTATAATATACACATACCGATAATGTTCGACGGCTGGTTTGACATTATCCGCGACATCTTCGCAGGAGCTTTCATGTTCATATCCGGTATGAGCAGTCGCTATTCGCGCAATAACGCAAAGCGCGGTATACAGTGCTTCTTCATAGGTATGATAATCACTTTTATATTTGCGTTCTTCGCTCCGAATGCACCGATCCTGTTCGGAATACTGCACTTCATGGGCGTATCTATGATGATATATGCGATAGGGGACAAGTACTTTCTTAAAATTCCCGCTCCAGTGGGAATTGCGATATGCGCAGTGCTTTTTGTGCTGACAAGAGGAATTATGTACGGATATTTCGGTCCTGCCTACGGCGTCGGAATAAAGCTCCCCGAATTTATCTATGATGCAGGACTTCTTTTCCCGCTCGGATTCAGATCGCCGAGCTTTCAGTCAATGGATTATTTTCCGCTTCTGCCGTGGTTCTTCGTGTTCCTCGCAGGTGCATATACGGGTAAGTATGCGATCGAAGACAAGATGCCGGCATTCTTCTATAAAACGCACTGCAACCCGCTTGCTCTTGCAGGAAGATATACATTATGGATCTATGTACTGCATCAGCCGATAGCAATGGGAATATTCCTGCTGATATTCGGAAGAGTATAAGAAAATCAAAAAAACTCTTGACAAACCCTGAATCGTTTGATATAATAATAAAGCTTGACAAGTATACAACTTTGTCAACATCCCTTGCTCGTACAAGAGTACGGGCTTAAAATCCACAAGGAGGTGCTTATAATGGCAAAGCTCAGCGAAAAGTATGAGGCTGTTGTTGTATTTTCACTCAAGAACGGTGAGGATGCAGTAAAAGCTCTCGTTGCTAAGTTCTCTGATCTGATCAAGGAACACGGCACATTAGTTGACGTTGATGAATGGGGCGCTCGTAAGCTCGCTTACGAGATAAACTACGAGACCGACGGTTATTATGTAGTTTACAGCTTCGACTGCAAGCCTGATTTCCCTATGGAATTCGAGCGTATCATCAATATCACTGACGGCGTTCTCCGTTCGCTCGTAACGGTACGCAAGTAATTTGTCTGCAGAGTATACAGGAGGAGCGGTAACATATGTATAACAAGGTAATTATGATGGGTCGTATAGTCAACGACCTCGAACTGAAATCCACTACTTCGGGCGCGTCTGTGCTTTCTTTCAGAATAGCAGTAGACCGCAGATTCCAGACAAAGGGCGAAGAGAGAAAGTCGGATTTCTTCAATGTAGTTGCTTGGCGTAACGAGGCAGAATTTATTTCAAGATATTTCGCCAAGGGCCGTATGATACTTATTGAAGGCGAACTTCAGAACAGATCATATACCGACAAGAACGGAAATCCCGCATACATTACCGAGATCATAGTTGACCGTTCAACGTTCACGGGTGAAAAGGCAAACGGCGGACAGGCTTCATCGCCTTACCAGAGTTATCCCGGAAACGCACAGGCTGCTCCCGCACCTGCACATCCTGCACAGACAACAAACTCGGCGCCCACAGTGTCGCAGGGTAACAATGCAGATTTCACAGAATCTGCCGATGATGACGATTACCCGTTCTGATCAAAATAAGGAGGATAATACAATGGCTGAAAGAGAAAAGAATGAAAAGTCAACAGTTCGTCCTATGAAGCGTACAAGAAAAAAAGTTTGCGCTTTCTGTGCTGACAGAGCTGAATTCATTGATTATAAGGATGTAGCTAAGCTCAAGAAGTGTATGACAGAGCGTTACAAAATTCTGCCCCGCAGAGTAACAGGCTGCTGCGCATACCACCAGAGAGAGCTTACAACAGCTATCAAGAAGGCTAGACAGGTAGCTCTTATTCCTTATGTTTCTGACTAAGTTATAAACAGCTTAACAAAAATCGGTGCTTTATCGGCACCGATTTTTTTGTTTTTATCTATTGATTATTTCCTTAAAATGCTGTATAATAATACAGTATGATTGCGAGGTGTGTGTTTTGGCACAGAAGAAAAAAGGGAAAAATAAATTCGGAATAACACCGTCTATGATATTCTTGAACCTTTTATTGGTTCTCATCATATGTACAGTGTGTTTCTTTACCTATAATATAATAAACGGAGATGACGGCACATCGTCCGAGCCGCCGTTCACCGCAGTGACATCGGAGCCGCCCGAAACAGAAGCTCCCACTACGGAATCGGGCGCAAGCTCAGCTCCGGAGAGCACAGCATCGGCAGGCGAATCATCTGACAATTCTTCGGATACTTCAACCGATAATCAGCCGACAATAGACTTTGACAAGGAATACTTCTCGTCATCGCTGTTTATAGGCGACAGCATCTCAACAGGTCTTAGCCTGTACGGCTTCCTTGATAAGGATAACGTGTTCGCACAGCAGGGTCTTGCGCCTTCTACTGCGCTTGACGCCGAGATAGACGGAGTTACACTTTCAGATAAGATAGCTTCATTCAAGCCTAAGAAGGTATTTATAATGCTTGGCACAAACAGCGTCGGATATGCGGACAACGAAACTCTTGCGGCAAGTATGAAAGAGCTTGTTGACAAGATAGCAGGACTGACAAAGGCAAAGATATATGTAATATCTATTCCGCCTGTAACTGCCGAAGCAGAAGCGTCTGACGAGAATGCTCTTACACTTAAGGATATTACCGATTATAACGCTAAGCTGAAAACGGCAATTGCCGACAGCTCGGCAACATTCATCGACCTTAACAGCGTACTTTCAGGCTCCGACGGATATTTCGACGCGGACTATGCCGAGATGGACGGTATCCACTTCATGGGCACTACTTATGAAGTTATGCTCAGCTACTTACAGAAGCACTCATCATAAATAGTGAGGGTGATATTTTGATATGAAATATACAGCCACTATCAGAACATCGGCAGTCGCCTTGGTAAGTGCAATAGCTGTTGTACTTTGCGGTTGTGCGGACGTTACTTCATCACAGCAAAGTTCAGAATTGAGCAGTGAAACCGTAACAACGGCAAAAACAACAATAAGCACCACCACAAGTACTACTGTTGCGACCAATGCAAAATCTGTTACCACATCGACTACAGTCGTTACAACTACCGAAACCACGTTACCGGAAACTACAACCGTTGCTACAGAGCCTGAACCTGAGCCGGTTGAAACCCCGGAACCTGTTTCTGAAGCCGAACCGACAGCGCCTACTGATTTTGACACATCGTTTTTCGATGACGCGCTGTTCATAGGCGACAGTATCACTACAGGACTGTACCTATACGGATATCTTGATCCGTCGCTGGTTTACGCAAAGGTCGGACTTGCACCGTCCACCGCACTTGACAGCAAAATTGACGGAGAAACGATCGACAGTAAGATCAAATCGGATAACCCGAAGAAGATATATATAATGCTCGGCACCAACAGCGTAGGATACGCCGACGGCGATTATCTTGCGGACTGTATGGGTGAGCTTGTACAGCATATCTCAAAAGTCAGCAAGGCTAATGTGTACGTCTTATCAATACCGCCTGTCACCTACTATGCTGAGGCGGATTATGACAACGCACTCACAACATCTGCGATAAACGAGTACAACAGTGCCCTTGAAAATGTCATCTCCGGCACAAAGGCAGAATTTCTCGACCTGCATTCGGTGCTTACCGCCCCCGACGGATACTATTATGAAGAGTATCACGAAATGGACGGAATACACTTTATGGGTTCGACATATCAGGTTATGCTAAGTTTCCTTGAGAAACATTCTTAATATAACGTGCATAAAAGAAAGGAATTATGAACAATGAAAAGCTTTACTAAAAGAATAATGGCAGGAATTATCTGCGCTATGATCGCAGTTTCAATATGCGGTTGCTCGGGCGGAAACGCTCAGTCATCCGCAACAGAGAGCACAGCTTCATCTGAGGCAAGTTCGACACCAGACAGCAGTGCAGAGGCTTCCGACAGCAGCGAAGCAACGGGCACAGCCGCTGAGATCACAGCTAAGATCCAGGCAGACGTCAAGTTCCCAAGTATGGCTGAAATCGAAGCAGACCGTATGTCGGGCTATTATGATGTAGCAAGCGACAAGATAGAGAGCTTCAGCGCATATATCTGCGGATCGGGCGCATATCCCGATGAGATTGCCGTATTCCAGCTCAAGTCGGCTGACGATGTAGCTGACGTAAAGGCGATGCTTGAAAAGAGAGTGGAGAGTCAGACAGCCACATTCAAGGATTATACCCCCGATGAGATGTACAAGATAAACGGCAAGAACGTTGTTACAAGCGGAAACTATGTTGCACTTATCATCTGTGCCGATAACGCAAAAGCTATTGAAGACTTCAACTCAATGGCTAAGTAAGAGAATTTTTGAAAGAAGGAGAGCATTATGGCTATAGAGTGTCTTGTAATCACCCTTATACTTGGTGCTATAGTGTTCTCGTTTGCAAGAGCAGACAGGATACGCTGGGTACTTGCGACAATTCCGCTCGGAATACTGCCGCTTGTCAATTGTGTGTCCAGCTTTATATGTACAAGCTTTTCAGGCTACGAACTTCCGAAGAATGTCGCTGTTATGATACTTCTTCTTGCGGTTATGGCGTCGTGTGTATGGATCGGCATCGCTTCCGGTTTTCTGCGCACCAACCGTATGAAAATACCGTATATATGCGTCGGCATCGGCTTCAACGTAGTTCTTGGGCTTATACTGCTCAACTTCTATATGAGTCTGTGATACAGAAAAATTATGCCGCCGTGAGCATTAAGCGAAACGGCGGTGTTTTTTGCGCGCGTGATACCGTGTTTTCATCGGTGTTTACATTCAGTCAATTGACAAATTGTCTAAAAATGCAGTCAGATTTTTATATACTTATTCCTAAAAGACGTATTGACAAACCGGACAAGACACTATATAATATTAACTGTATTTCGCTCACCACTACATATTGTGGTACGGCGAGGAATTTTCAACGAGAGGGAGAAACAAATGCTGACTAAAATTCAGAAGAGGGACGGACGTACAGTACCGTTCAACGTTGAGAAGATAGCCGATGCTATATATAAAGCAGCCAGAGCTGTCGGCGGTAACGATTATCAGGAAGCCACTGAAATGGCTGAGAAAGTTTGCAATTATCTTGAGGAGAACACCGGCAAATCAGGTGAGCTTCCTACTGTAGAGGAAGTTCAGGACGCTGTAGAAAAGGTTCTTGTCGAGAGCGGACACGCAAAGACAGCCAAGGCATATATTCTTTACAGAGCAGACAGAACAAGAGTAAGAGAAATGAATACAAGCCTTATGAAAATCTATGAAGATCTTACATTCAAGGCTGCAAGAGATTGTGATATAAAGCGTGAGAACGCTAACATAGACGGCGATACTGCAATGGGCACTATGCTTAAGTACGGTTCAGAGGGTGCAAAGCAGTTCAATGAGATGTATGTGCTTGCTCCCGAACATTCAAAGGCGCACAGGGACGGCGATATCCATATCCATGATCTTGACTTCCTGACGCTGACTACAACCTGCTGTCAGATTGACCTTATCAAGCTGTTCAAGAACGGCTTCTCGACAGGTCACGGTTTCTTAAGAGAACCTAATGAGATCAGCAGCTATTCGGCGCTTGCCTGCATTGCTATCCAGTCAAACCAGAACGATCAGCACGGCGGACAGTCTATCCCGAACTTTGACTATGCTATGGCAGACGGCGTAAGAAAGACATACAAGCACCGCTATGCTCAGAATATCGTAAGAGGACTTGAACTTATCGGCGGTATTGAGGATCTTGCTACCGCAGAAGCCGATGTAAAGGAATATACAAAGAAACTTGAGGAAGAAAAGCAGATTTGTCCCGTTCTTGCGAACGACAACGGATATCAGAATGTTGAGCGTGAATGCCTCAGGGAGCTTTGTCCCGATGTATCCGATGAGATAATCGACAAGATACAGAAGTTTGCTCTGAAGCAGGCTGAGGTTGAAACCGACAGAGCCACATATCAGGCTATGGAAGCTCTTGTACATAACCTCAACACTATGAACAGCCGTGCAGGCGCACAGATTCCGTTCTCATCGATAAACTACGGTACGGATACATCGCCTGAGGGCAGAATGGTAATAAAGAATGTTCTGCTCGCAACCGAAGCGGGTCTCGGCAACGGAGAAACGCCTATATTCCCGATACACATATTCAAGGTAAAAGAAGGTCTTAACTACAACGAGGGCGAACCGAACTATGATCTGTTCAAGCTCGCATGCAGAGTATCGGCAAAGAGACTGTTCCCGAACTTCTCATTCATAGACGCTCCTTTCAACCTCCAGTACTACAAGCCCGGCGATTACAACACAGAGATCGCATATATGGGTTGCCGTACCCGTGTTATAGGCAACGTTTACGATCCTACAAGAGAGATCGTAACAGGCAGAGGTAACCTTTCGTTTACGTCTATCAACCTGCCCAGACTCGGTATTCTTGCAGGCGGAGATATAGTTAAGTTCTTTGAAATGCTTGAGGACAGAATGAACCTTGTTGTCGACCAGCTCCTCTACAGGTTCAAGATACAGTCACAGAAGAAAGTAAAGAACTATCCTTTCCTTATGGGACAGGGTATATGGATCGACTCAGAAAAGCTCAACCCCAACGATACTATAGGTGAAGTGCTGAAGCATGGCACACTTTCAGTCGGATTTATCGGACTTGCAGAGTGCTTAAAGGCTCTTATCGGCGTTCACCACGGCGAAAGCAAGGAAGCACAGGAACTCGGTCTGCGTATCATCGGCAGAATGAAGGCAAGAATGGACGAGGAGAGCAAGAGAACAGGTCTTAACTTCTCAGTCCTCGCTACTCCCGCAGAAGGTCTTTCAGGCAGATTTGTAAAGATCGACCGTAAGAGATTCGGTAAGATAGAAGGCGTAACAGACAGAGAATATTACACCAACTCGTTCCATATCCCCGTATACTTCCCAATAAATGCGTTCAGAAAGATCAAGCTTGAAGCGCCTTACCATGCACTTACACTGGCAGGTCACATAAGCTATGTAGAGCTTGACGGCGATCCGTTACAGAACCTTGAAGCATTTGAGCAGGTTATAAGATGTATGAAGGAGTCAGGTATCGGCTACGGTTCGATCAACCACCCCGTTGACAGAGATCCCTGTTGCGGATACACCGGTATAATCGGCGATGTCTGCCCCAAGTGCGGCAGAAGCGACCACGGCGATAATACAAGATTTGAGCGTATCCGCCGTATCACAGGTTATCTTGTAGGTACAGTTGACAGATTCAACAACGGCAAGAGAGCGGAAGAGCGTGACAGAGTAAAGCACGATGTTTCTCTTGACGGTCTTGAAGACTGAATTTTATAAAAAACGCAAAAATATCCGGCATTTTATTGCCGGATTTTTTGCGTTCAGGACTTGAATTTGGGCGCGGTTTAGTATATACTATCCATAAGGTAATAATATCGATTACAAGAAACGAAATGATTCTAAGATATACTGTAAGCGGTCAGCCGACCGGGAAAGGAATTTAACATGATAGCACTTATTACTGGCGCAAGCTCAGGAATAGGCAGAGAAATGGCAAAGAATCTCGCTACACGAGGAGTAAACCTTATACTGGTGGCCAGAAGAACAGAGCGTCTTATCGCTCTTAAGGAAGAAATAACGTACAACTGCCCCGAAATAAAGGTCAAGACGATAACCGCCGACCTTTCAAAAGAAGAGCAGTGCTTTGAACTTTACAACAGAGTAAAGGACTACAAGATCGATTTTCTGTTCAACAATGCGGGATTCGGTTTGTACGGCTCATTCCTTGAAACCGATCTTAACGACGAGCTTTCTATGATAAACGTAAACATCAAGGCTGTTCACATTCTGACAAAATTGTTCCTGCGTGACTTTGCCGAGAGAAACAGCGGATATATACTTAACACTGCTTCTGTTGCAGGCTTTATGGCAGGACCCCTGCTTGCAACCTACTATGCTACAAAGAACTATGTAGTACAGCTGACAAAGGCTGTGTATGAAGAATTGCGCAGTAAGGGAAGCAGGGTAGTTATAAGCGCGCTTTGCCCCGGACCCGTTGACACCGAGTTCAACAGCGTTGCGGGCGTAAAGAGCTTCGGTATTCCGAGTGAGAACGAGGCGTATGTTGCAGATTATGCAATCGAGCGCCTTTTATGCGGAGATCTGCTTATTATCCCCGGTGTTACCACCAAAGCGGCGGCTGCAGGCTCAAGATTTGCCCCGACAAAACTTCTTCTCAGAACAGTGAGAACATTGCAGGAACAGAAGAACAAGTAAAGAAAGATAAAATAAAGCAGTCTATCGAAAAACCTATATAATTTTTGTAAATGGGGTTTGGGGCGTAGCCCAAGCAGGGTGAGGGCGGCAGCCCCACACTCAGCCCTTTCCCGAGGGGAAGGGGTTTGGGGATAGGGATAGAGAATTTACTCTATTATATAAAATTAAACTTTTTCTACAGGCTGAATAAAAATATAATGTGAGGAACTATGGCGTATACTACAGATTTCAAGAAACTGAAAGAACAACTGGATCATAAGCCCGACCCGACAAAGCTTGTTTCAAAGCAGGCAAGCGAAAACACCGTAAAGCTTTTTAACTATCTTAAGAGCATATACGGTAAAAAGCACCTTGCAGGTCAGCAGTATCTGCAAAGCGAAGAGGTAGAGGATCTCGTTTATTATCATCTGACGGGCAAATTACCCGCTGTCAGAGGCTATGACTTTATGGGCGTAAGCTCATGTAAGAAAACAGACGACCAGGTTGACAGAGCCATTAAGTGGGCTACCGAGTGCGGAGGTATTGTTACAATGTGCTGGCACTGGTATGCGCCTGATGATATGAACGATTATTCCAAAGGCTCATCTTTCTACTACAAGACTACCGATTACGACCACAAGACCTGCTTTGATCTATGCAAAGGCGTTACCAAGGGTACGGCAGAGTATGAATTTATTATCCGTGAGATAGATATGGTGTCCGCTGAGCTCAAGCGTATGGCTGACCTTGATATTCCTGTGCTGTGGCGACCTCTGCACGAGGCTAACGGTAACTGGTTCTGGTGGGGAAATCACGATGAAAAGCACAGTGAAGCGTATAAGAAGCTGTGGTATATGATTTTTGACCGTATGGAAAACTATCATAAGCTGACCAACCTTATATGGGTATGGAACGGTCAGGACAAGTGCATGGAGGTAAACCCCAATACGTTTGACATCTGCGGCGATGATATCTATTCCGTAAAGGAATACGACCATTCCTCACAGAAAGAACGTTTCCGCTATATGGAAGAAATGGCACACGGCAAGATGATAACTCTGTCGGAGTGCGGATATATCCCCGATCCCGATGAGATGAAAAAGGATAACGCGATGTGGCTGTGGTGGCTGCCGTGGTGGGGAGAGTTCGTCTACAAGAGGGATGGCTACAAGCCCGTTTTCAATAAGGATGGCTACACGGTCGTAAACGAAAAATATATGACGGAAGATTTCATGAAGCGTGTTATGTCGCACCCCGATGTAATTATGCGTGAGGATCTTCCGTGGTACAACAAGGATAAATACAAGCTCCCCGATGCACTTATCGCAAACCTTGAAAGGATAGGAAACAGATGAAAAAGCTGATTGCGGTTACTTCTGCTGTCGTTTTAACGGCTATGCTCTGCGGCTGTGCAAGCAGTGATATTACTTCTCCGGAATTGCTGACAGATATTTCTGTTACAGAAAGCTCATCGGCTGACGAAACCTTGTCACATTCTTCCACTAAATGGACAGCCGTGCAGGTTGCCGATAATGATAGTTCCTGCGAGGGGCTGGTGCTCACTGCGCTGAATGCAGGTAGCTTTCCTGAAATGGTAAAGGCGACTGACAGCGCAATACTTGATACGATAATGGATTTCTCAAAGTATGGAATTACAGATTACTGCGTATATCAGCAGGCGATAAGTGTTGAACTGTCGGAAGTGATAGCTGTCCGTGCTGACGATGCGGACGGCGTGTATGATGCGCTTATGGCAAGAAAAACAAGCCTTATAAAG
Organism: Ruminiclostridium sp.; assembly: GCA_017935365.1. Classification (GTDB taxonomy): domain Bacteria; phylum Bacillota; class Clostridia; order Oscillospirales; family Ruminococcaceae; genus Ruminiclostridium_E. The sequence continues at coordinate 116,124 of JAGBHT010000011.1, forward strand.
CAGTTTGCAACATATCCCGAACAGGCTGAGAATGCCAATCAGACGGTAGTATTCAAAAAAGGTGACTTGTGTATACTCATAGCGTCAAGCAATTCTACGGCAGCGCAAAAGGCTGTTATCAACAAGCTGAAGGCAAATGCCGAAACTTCGTCGGTATACGAGAGCTGATCTATGTATCTTCTGTTACTTGCGGTAATATATATCGCATTTATAAGTCTTGGACTTACCGATTCGCTGCTCGGCTCGGCATGGCCCACGATAAGAGCGGCGTTTGATGTGCCGCTGTCGTATATGGGGTTTGTGTCGATGATAATTTCGGGCGGTACGATAATATCGGGTCTTATGTCGGAGCGCCTTACAAAAAAGCTCGGAACTAAAGTTGTAACTACTGTCAGCGTACTGCTGACGGCTGTTGCATTGTTCGGATTTTCCACGGTAAGCGAATTCTATCAGCTGTGCCTGTGGGGCATTCCTTACGGGCTTGGCGCAGGAGCGATAGACGCGGCACTCAATAACTATGTGGCACTGCATTACAGTTCAAGGCACATGAGCTGGCTTCACTGTTTTTGGGGCGTCGGAACGATAGTAAGTCCGTACATAATGAGTATGGCTCTGAACTATGCAACCTGGTCGGACGGCTACAGATGGGTATCGTTCATACAGTTCGCCATAGTGGTGATACTCGTGATCTCTCTTCCTTTATGGAAGATAAACGATAAGAAAGCCGAGGTAAGTGGGGAAGAAAAAAAGCCGCTTCTCGGAATAAAAGGCGCGCTTAAGATCAAGGGCGTTCCGTTCCTGCTGACAGGATTTTTCTCCTATTGCGCCGCAGAAGCTACCGCTATGCTGTGGGCAAGCAGTTATCTTGAAAGCGTAGCGGATCTTCCCAAGGACGAGGCGGCGGCGCTCGGTTCGCTGTTCTTTATCGGAATTACCGCAGGAAGATTTTTATCGGGCTTTATTTCGGACAAGCTCGGCGACAACCGTATGATAAGGCTCGGAACGGGCATTGCAATATTCGGCGTTGTGCTGATTACCATACCGGCATTTATAACCGCTGTGGCAGGCTTTGTAATAATCGGACTTGGCTGTGCGCCTGTATATCCGTGTATAATCCATTCCACACCGTCAAACTTCGGCGCAGAGAACTCACAGGGCATTATCGGAATACAGATGGCAAGCGCCTATGTCGGCTCAACATTTATGCCGCCGCTGTTCGGAGTTATCTCAAACGGTATAAGTTTAAGACTTATGCCGGTGTTCCTTGCATTTTTCTTTGTATTGCTTATTGTGATGATAGGAAAGACGGAAAAAAGGTGCAGGAAGTAATTGTATATTAAAACCGTGGCTCATACCACGGTTTTTTAGTGTAGCGGAGACGATTGTTTTGCTACAATTTGAAACATAATGTGTTATAAGCAATGCTTAGTATACGAGTAATGATACATAAAATTGTAACACAACACCGCTGAAAACAGTTTCCGTGCTTATAAGGTGTTAATAATTTCGTGAGTGTATCGGTGCAACTGCACTATCACTGACTATCCAAAAAGAACGCTACTATCCTGAGATATCTGTACTAAAATGGGACTAAGTGAGCGTCAGCGACCCGCTTATACAAACTTTTAAAACTCAGTCGTTTGTGTGTCTTATCGCCAACACCCTAGCGGGGTACGGGTGTGGGTAAGGAAAGAGGGATGCCCGTCTGAGCATTGCAAAGGCAATGCTCCCGCTCCTCTCGTCGCTCAAGAGGAATAACTGATTTAGGAGAAAACCTAAGGGACAGGGTTAGGGGCTGCAAGTCCCTTATCCTGTTCCCTTTGGTTGTCTTCCGCGTGAATAGC
>JAGBHT010000012.1 GCA_017935365.1 Ruminiclostridium sp.
AACTTTTGGCAAGCAACCAAAGCGTCCTTGCTTTGGGGCGAAGCCCCCATACAGGTCGTCAGCCATTTGTGTCACTGCATCGTGCAGTGACTTTGTGTGGCTGACTGCAAGCGTCCATGCTTGGGCTAGTGGCGGTAGCCCAGCAAAATAGCCCCTTTCCGGGGAAATGGGTTTGGGGTTTCGGCAAGGATGCCGATATAGAACGCCCAAAAGCTTTGCAAGGACGCAAAGCCCACAAAGTGTTCTTAAAGGGATAGAGATTAAGCTACATTTCTCAAAAATAGACTTTTTCTATAAGCTGAAACAGCCACGATTAAAAACCGTGGCTGTTTTGCTTATTACGTTTTTTTGATTATTCAGCCGCATCGACCGACTCAAACTCATCAATGATTTCCTGTGATGGCTTCTTGTCAATCAGTGATACAACTACTATAGCGATAAGAGCGACTATAAATGCGGGGAGAAGTTCGTAGATGTTGAACAGTCCGCCGAGGGGACGAACAAGGAACTTCCAGATGAATACCATAGCACCGCCTGCGAATATACCTGCGAATGCACCCCACTTTGTCGTTCTCTTCCAGAAAAGAGCTGTCAGCACAACAGGACCGAAAGCCGCACCGAAGCCTGCCCACGCGAATGAAACTATCTGGAATACCGAGCTGTTGGGATCCCATGCGATAATAACGCCGACAATTGCTATTACCACAACTGTTATTCTTGCGATAAGCATTGCTGTCTTTTCGTTTGTTTTTAACTTGAACACCTGGCTGAACAGATTTTCAGAAACTGCCGATGATGCCGCAAGAAGCTGTGAATCTGCCGTTGACATTGTAGAAGCAAGTATACCTGCAATAATAAGACCGCCTACAATAGCCGCAAGAGGTCCTGCCTTTGCAAGAAGATTTGCGATTACTACTATAATTGTTTCGGGATCTGCAAGAGGATCAATAACGTTGTTCTTTGTCATAGCAAGACCTACAACACCGATGAATATTGCGACTGCCAGTGAAATTACGACCCATACAGTAGCAACTCTTCTTGAAGTCTTGAGCTTATTTCTGTCGCTTATAGCCATAAATCTGAGCAGAACGTGAGGCATACCGAAATATCCGAGTCCCCATGCAAGCGTAGAAACTATGCTGAGCGGACCGTAGTCGCCTGTCTGCTGATTCAGTACGTCAAACGTATGTGTCAGCGAGAAATAACCAGGCATCGAATTTGCATGATTCATAACCTCTACAACACCGCCGACGGACGAAATACCGAATATTACAACTATAATGAGAGCTACCGACATAATGATGCTCTGTATAAAGTCTGTGGTACTTGCGGCTAAGAATCCGCCGATAGTGGTATATGCGATGATTACTACCGCACTTATTATCATGGCAATGTGATAATCTGCACCGAAAAGGCTGTTGAACAGCTTACCGCAGGCTGAGAATCCCGAACCTGTGTACGGAATGAAGAATACGATTATTATAAGTGCAGAAATAAGAGTAAGTACCTGTTTGCTGTCCCTGAATCTCTTTGAGAAAAATTCGGGGATCGTTATAGCGTTGCAGGTATGTGAGTACTTTCTGATCCTCTTCGATACGATAAGCCAGTTGATATATGTACCTATCGCAAGTCCTATACCTGTCCATGCGGCATCTGCAATACCGGTGGCATAAGCAACACCGGGCAGACCCATAAGGAGCCAACCGCTCATATCCGACGCTTCCGCACTCATTGCGGTAACAAACGGTCCGAGCTTTCTTCCGCCGAGGTAGAAGTCGCCGACATTATCCGTTTTCTTTGCGCATATTATACCGACAACTACCATCATAATAAGATAAACGGCAATCGTTATCAGCATAATTATCTGTTGTAATTCCATTTTTCAGTTTCCCTTCGTATTTTTTGCGGTAGATCCGCACATTAGTTAATATTTTATCATATCTATTCGGATTTTGCAAGTTATTTATGACAAAAATTCATGCACCCGTGGGGTGCAACAATTTCGCCTTTTAAAATGATTGCTATTTTCTTAACATCGATGAACGGCGAATTTAAATCATACTGCTGATTACAGGTTGTCACAATATACTACCGGCAATTAACACACCGAATATTTTCAATATATTCATAGGGACGATGGCTTGCCTTGCCCGCCACTTAATCATTTACATTCATCTGACATAATAAAAGTGCAACTGTTTTTCCGTTACCGTCAATACCGCTTTTATTGCTAACCGCCGTTTCTCTGCCCTACGCCTGTTGCCCACATTTCCAACGGCGGAATTGTCAGCGGCGACCCGCCGCACTGTCCGTTTTTTAGGACATACTATGTGTTATTATATGTACATAAGATAGATAAGCCCACGGAGAAAGGAAATTTAAATGGAATTTTTAACAGTATACCTTATTATAGCACCGTTCTTATGCCTTATAGGCGCGGCATTGCTACAGTGCGTGACCGACAAAATCAAAACGGCTCTTGCCCAAAAGACAAAAGCCGCCTGTAAGCATTCATATTCTGTCGAAAAGCTTGCGTATCACGATAACGAAACACGCAAGGCTGTATGATCAGAATACCTCTTCTTCCGATTTGCTGGGTCTGCCCATAAGCTTTGTTACAGCTTCAAGCGGATTCTGACCGTTGTAGCAGACCTCACAGAGCTGTTCAATAATAGGTACCTGAACATTATGAGCGCGTGCGATATCATACGCGATCTTTGCGCACTGATATCCCTCTACCGTACCTACCTGTTTTACAGCATCTGCGGCAGGTATACCCTGACCGATGAGCAGTCCTGCACGATGGTTTCTTGAATGAGGAGAAGTGCAGGTAACTATCAGATCGCCGACGCCGGACAGACCGTCAAATGTTTCTCTTCGTCCGCCCATAGCAACACCAAGACGTGTAATTTCCGCAAGACCTCTGGTCATAAGTGCGGCAAGCGTATTATCGCCAAGCCCCATACCTTCTACTATTCCACAGCAGAGGGCTATGGGGTTTTTTAATGCTCCGCCGAGTTCGCAGCCTATAAGGTCGCTGTTTCTGTAAATTCTGAAACGATCGTTCTGCAATGTTTCCTGTAAATAAACCATACATTCTGCGTCCTCTGAGGAAACAACAATGGTAGTAGGCACATTTCTGCCTATTTCCTCCGCATGGGAAGGACCTGTCAATACCGCAACACGGTTTTCGGGAAGCTCCTCCTTTATAACCTCGGACAAGCGCTTGTCAGTGCCTTCTTCAAAGCCCTTGCCGACATTGACAATTATAGTATCCTTTTTCACATAGTGCTTGACCTTCTGTGCAACCTCACGGACAAACTTTGAGGGTATGGCAAATACCAGTATATCGCAATCGCCTGCACAGGAAAGATCTGTCGTAAGATTTATTGTAGGTGGTACTATTACACCCGGCAGAAGTTTTTTATGCTCGCCGTCATTAAGTATCGCGTCTATCTCTTCCTTATACTTTGACCACGCTGTTACCTTATGACCGCGCTTGTCCCACATAATCGCAAGCGCAGTGCCGAATCCGCATCCGAGAATAGTTATCTTTGCCATTGTAATCCTTCTTTCTGTTACGACTTCTGTCCGAGTTTCTTCTCGGTGTGGTTTTTAAGTCTTACTAAGTTTCCTCTGTGCATAAAGAGTATCAGTACACAGATAAGCGCTGAAAGTATCACGTTTATCCATACGCACGGATCTCCCACTATCATACTGTATATCAGTATCGTTATCGGATAAAGAACCGCCGCAATGCACGATCCGAGCGAAACATATCTTGTAATAGCAACCACTATAATGAATATTCCGAGCAATATGCAGGCGGGTATCCATTCGACCGTCATCAGCACCGCAACTGAAACAAGTATTCCCTTTCCGCCCTTGAAGCCGAAATATACCGGGAACACGTGTCCGAGTATTGCCGCTACAGCCGCCGCAAAGCCGACATATGTCATTGAATTTACGGGATCTGCCGTATCAATGCCCGCAAGCCATAAAAAAGCAAATCTGACTATCAGTATCGAAAGCACACCCTTGAGTACATCGCCAAGCAGCACAAACAGCGCCGCAAGCTTTCCCTGTGTTCTCAGCGTATTGGTAAGTCCCGCATTTCCGCTTCCGAGAGTTCTTATATCTTCTCCTGTTTTTATCTTTGTAACGATTATAGCGCTGTTTATTCCGCAAAGCAGATACGGTACTACGATCATTATTGCATAACACAGATATATCATTATCCGTTATTCTCCTCGTTCTCTTGCAATTATTTTTATAGGCGTTCCGTCAAGTCCGAAACTTTCTCTTATCTGATTTTCGATATATCTCTGATAAGAATAATGGAACAGCTCCTTGTCATTACAGAATATGACGAACGTAGGCGGCTTAGCCGATGCCTGTGTCATATAATAAAGCTTAAGGCGCTTGCCCTTGTCTGACGGTGGCTGAACTCTCGCCGTAGCATAGCCGAGCATATCGTTCAGCGTACCGGTTGAGATACGTCTGATATTCTGCGAATATGTGTACTTTATCTGCTCAAACAGCTTGTCAACTCTCTGACCGGTAAGCGCCGAAATGAACACGAAAGGCGCATACGACATAAACGAGAAATCCACTTCAAGCTTCTTTGTAAACTCCTGCATTGTCTTGCCGTCTTTTTCAACAGCGTCCCACTTGTTGATAACGATAACGCTTGCCTTACCCTGTTCGTGGGCATAGCCCGCAACCTTGCTGTCCTGCTCTGTAAAGCCCTCGGTTGCGTCTATCATTATAACGCAGACATCGGCTCTGTCTATCGCCATATATGCACGCAGTACGCTGTACTTTTCTATCTGCTCGTTTACCTTTGACTTACGGCGTATACCGGCAGTATCTATAAGCACATATTCCTGACCGTCACGCTCTATGACCGTATCAACAGCGTCACGGGTAGTACCTGCGATATTCGATACTATCATTCTCTGCTCGCCTGCAATTTTATTTACAAGCGAAGATTTACCCGCATTCGGCTTGCCGATAACAGCTACCTTTATAGCGTCCTCGGAATACTCACGCTGAGGATTTTCCTCAGGCATATTCTCAAATACTGCGTCAAGCAGATCGCCCGTGCCGTGACCGTGTACCGATGATACCGCTATAGGATCTCCCAGTCCCAGATTGTAGAACTCATAGAAATCGGGCGGTACTTCGCCTATTCCGTCACACTTGTTTACACACAGTACAACAGGCTTACCGCTCTTCTGTAGCATAGCCGCAACATCTGCGTCATTTGCCGTAACGCCTGATGTTACATCTGTTACGAATATGATCACATCTGCCTTGTCAATAGCAAGCTGAGCCTGCATTCTCATCTGAGAAAGTATCACGTCCTTGCTGTCAGGCTCGATACCGCCTGTATCAACAAGCATAAATTCCTTGCCTAGCCACTCCGCCTTTGCATATATTCTGTCACGGGTAACGCCCGGCGTATCGTCTACTATAGACATTCTCTTACCGACAATTCGGTTGAAGAGCGTTGATTTACCGACATTCGGTCGTCCTACGACTGCTACTATTCCGTTCATTCACTCATTCCTTTCTTTTATCTCTTATATAATCCGACAGTTATACTGCCGACACCTTTTATATTAAAATCTGCACTGTGATAATCAGTGCCGCTGATTATCATCATACAGTCGGCAACATCTTTTGTTTCGGCGTTGCCATCTCCCACAAGATACGGCGTATCATTGAAATCACCTGTAGTAAAAGCGTACACTTCGGAATATCCTGATCCTGTCTTTGATATATAATCGATCTTTGCCGCAGTGTCACTTAGTGCCGTAAATTTTTTACCGCTGTAATATTCGGTGCTGATCTGTCGTTCTGCAGGGACAGAGCTTACGCTGATATCAGCGGCACTGCTGTTCCACGCCAGAATAAGATCATCGACCTTTGTTTGCAGATATGTCACCATATCGCTCTTCTGAAAGCGTGTGAAGTTCTCTTCATCGCTCATTCTGAAATTATCAAGAAGTAAATGCTCTCTCAGATACAGATAGCTCAAACTGTTGTCAAGCGTCAGATTGCTGTCTGACTTTCCAAGGACATCAAGCTTTGTGCCGCCTTCGGCAAATTCGGAGAACTGCAGAAGTCTTACGGTAATATTCGCTTTATACGCCGTATTTTCAAGTTCCGATACATCAACGCCGTTCAACGAGCTTCCGTATTTCAGAACAACATTGAAGTAATAATCTCCGTTCAGGAGTTTATCCGCTGTGTCCGTATCTCTTGACAAAAAGCCTTCGTAACCGCTTCCGAGCGTACCGAGCAAGCTCCTAGCCGCAACATTCACCTCAATATCATCGGGCTGTGTTCCGTCAGTCAATGAAACTATCTTTTCAACCGCCTTGTTTATAACATAATCGGTATGATAATTATCATAACATATTCCGTCCTCAGAGTTTACTACCACCTGAAACTCATCATTGTTTTCAAGACGCACATCAGCCTTGCAGTAACCGCTTGAGTACACGCCGAAGTCCGGTATAGGTCCGGGGTACTTCTTAGCCTGCATAAAGTCTATGCATATTACCTGACCGCCGCCGAAATTATCGTCAAGATACTTTTCAACAGCAGGCCGTGCCGCCTTTATATCCGCCTCAGCCTGCCGTCTTTCTTCCGCCGACATACACGCAGTACATAAAAATATCGTCAGCACCGACACTGCAAACAACGAAAGAAAACAAGCAGTCCTCTTTTTCAAATTCATATATTATCCTGTTCCCCGAGTATTGTATCAAGGAGCACATAACCGTCTGTCGGCACAGCGGCGATCTCAACACCGAGCGCCTGTTCGACATCGGTCACTGTCTTGTCGTCAAGGAAAATATCGCTGTTTGTTTTCAGCATATTCTCGGTAATCAGTAGTCTGTCACCCAGCTTGTCCTTATACGGTGACAACTGCGCTATTATATCCCCTGCCGTAATAAGTCCGGCAACGGTTATAGTTTCTCCGAAAAAGTCGTTTTTTATAGTATAAACATCAACAACGGTATTCGGGAAATCTGTTTTCAGCATCTTGCCGAGCGTATCAATAAGCGGTGCGGCAAGCACACCCGTTGCTACCGAAACGTGCCTTTGCTTGTCATCCGTTTCACCAAACTCACGCTTATCCGCAAGCGCATCAATAAATTCCTTCTGCAAGCTTGCGCACATTCCGACGCCGTTTTCAAACTGGTCAAAATCTCCGTAGAACTCATAATCGGGCATTTTTCTTTTTGCCGTCAGATAAAATTCATCAGACGCATACACTACCCTGTCGTGATACTTTTCAAACATCATATTGCCGAAAAGCTCCAGCGTATCTATAGCCTTACCTGCCGTTTCCTCGTTGAAAAGTTCGAGCTTAGGGAGCTTTTCACGGAACTTAGTCACTCCTACCGGAACGCAGGCAATACTCTTTACCGCAGGATACAGCATACAAAGGTCGGTAAGTGTTTTTTCAAGCTCCTTGCCGTCGTTCAGCCCGGGACAAAGCACTATCTGAGTATTTATCTCAATTCCTGCTGCCGCCATCTTATAAAGATAATCAAGGCACTTTCCCGCATTCGGGTTCTTGGTAAGCTTTACACGAAGCTCAGGATTTGTCGTATGCACAGAAATATTCATCGGAAGTTTCATCTTGATTATTCTGTCAACGTCTTCATCGCTGAGGTTAGTCATAGTGATATAGTTGCCTTGCAGAAAGCTCAGTCTTGAATCGTCGTCCTTGAAGTACAGCGTTTCACGCATACCCTTAGGGAGCTGATTTATGAAGCAGAACACACAATTATTCTTGCAGTGTTGCTTGCAGTCCATAAGATAAGTTTCAAAGTTAAGACCGAGGTCTTCATATTCGCCCTTTCTTACCTTGACTTTCTTATCCTCAAGTTCAACGACCAGTTTTTTATCCGAAGCATAGAACTGATAATCGAGTATGTCGTGTATAGCGTTTCCATTTATAGAAACAAGACATTCGCCCGCTTTTATCTTTGCTTTATCAGCAGGTGAACCTTTATCCACTGATGTTATCTTTACAGACATACACATTATCCTTTCCGGGAGTTGTCCCAACTTTGTATACATATATATTATACACTTTTATTGTGCAATCGTCAACAAAAATGCAGAAAAAACAAAAAGGCAGCAGGTCATTGCTGACCGTACTGCCTCAACATTTGCGTTACAAGCAATTACGCTTCCTTATGAGCGATAACTTCCTTACCCTTGTAATAACCACAATTGCCACATACTCTGTGAGGGAGCTTTAACTCGCCGCACTGAGGGCAACGTGAGAATGCAGGTGCAGATAGCTTCCATACCTGTGAACGTCTCTTATCACGTCTTGCCTTAGATACTTTTCTCTTTGGAACTGCCATTTTAGCACCCCCCTCTGTTGTTCATTATCTCAAAATTAAGCCGATTTATCATCGTCTAAGCTAACACGAGTGATATTATACTACAAAAATCAAAATTTGTCAACACTTATTTGAGATATTTTTTAATATTTTCTGTGAGATCCGCTACTTCGGCAGAGATTGTGAATGTAACGTGTGTGTTTTCACCGCTTACTGCTGCGATCTTGTCGAACATAGCGCCGATCTTATCCATATCTCTGCCGCAGATCTTGAGAATGCCATCAACAAAGATATCTGTGCAGTCATAGTCAGATGCGAGGATACCTGCGATGAAGCCGTACATTGCATCGTAGTTGTCGATGTTGTAGTCTTCAATGTTTACCAGACGTACCTTGTGATAGATGTCTATGTTGAGTGAAGAACCGATCTGAATAGCAACAACGTTGCCCTTGCTTGCCTGTTCAGCTTTGTGGATAGCGTCTATAAGTAACTTTGTCTTACCTGTTCCCTTTTTTCCTGCGATAAGTTTAATCATTGTAAAGTCCTCCGTATTTTTACGGCAGAGTCGCCGTTTAATATAATAAAAATCATCCTTGCGACCGCTTTCGCTTCGGCCGATCACGGTCGCTCGGCACGATTTATTATCCTTAGCCTATCTTGGCTTCGAGGGCAGCCTTTGCGTCCTCGTAACCGGGCTTACCGAGAAGGGCGAACATATTCTTCTTGTAACTTTCAACACCGGGCTGGTTGAACGGATTTACACAGAGCAGATAACCCGATACAGCGCAAGCCTTCTCGAAGAAGTAGATGAGGTAACCGAGCTCGCTCTCGTTTACTTCGGGCATTTCGAGAACCATATTGGGAGTTCCGCCCTCTGTATGAGCGATTATTGTACCCTCATAAGCCTTCTGATTTACGACTGACATATTCTGATTTGATAAGAAGTTCAGACCGTCGCCGTTTGTTGCGTCATTCTTTAAGAAGAAGTCCTTCTGAGCCTTTGCAATGTGAAGTACTGTTTCAAACAGGATGTTTGAACCGTCCTGGATGAACTGACCGAGTGAATGAAGGTCTGTTGAGAATGTTGCTGATGCAGGGAATAAGCCTTTGCCGTCCTTACCTTCGCTCTCACCGAACAGCTGCTTGAACCATTCGTTCATCATAGCAAATGAGTTTTCATAAGCTACCAGCATTTCTACCTTGTAGCCCTTATTGCGCAGTACGTTACGCAGTGCGGCGTACTTGTAGCAATCGTTCTTTTCGATATCGCATACAGAGAAGTCCTCTCTTGCCTTTGCGGCACCTGCCATAAGAGCGTCGATGTCGCAGCCTGCGCAAGCGATGGGGAGCAGACCTACTGCTGTAAGAACTGAGAAACGTCCGCCAACGTCATCGGGAATTACGAATGTTTCGTAACCCTCAGCGTCTGCAAGTTCCTTCAGTGTTCCCTTTGCCTTATCTGTAGTTGCGTAAATTCTGCCCTTTGCGCCTTCCTTGCCGTACTTTTCTTCAAGCATTTCTCTGAATACTCTGAATGCGAGTGCAGGCTCGGTTGTCGTACCGGACTTTGATATAATGTTAACAGAGAAGTCCTTATCCTTAACAAGCTCTATAACTTCATTAAGATATGTAGGGCTTATGCTGTTTCCTGCGAAGAATATCTTAGGCGTATCCTTAGCGAGTGAATTGTAAAGTGTGCTTCTTAAAAGCTCGATAGCCGCTCTTGCACCGAGATAAGAACCGCCGATACCGATAACTATAAGCACTTCGCTGTCAGACTTTATCTTAGCCGCAGCCTTCTTGATTCTCTCGAACTCTTCCTTGTCATAGTTTACGGGAAGATCTACCCAACCTAAAAAGTCGTTTCCTAAGCCGTTCTTATTCTCGATCATCTCATGAGCGGCTTTGACCATGGGTTCCATGCCCTTGAGCTCATCGGCGTTAACAACGCCCTTGAGGTACTTGTCATTAAGTGTAACTGCCATTGCTTTTCTCTCCTTTTATACTCTTTCCACACACAAATTATAAAGCTAACGGTACTCATAACTTTTTCTGTCTGCCGATGCCGTTCTTTATATAGTTCTATTATAGCGAAATCGGCTGAGTTTTGCAAGATGTTTTACATAGAACTGACACTTTCGTCTAAATTCACAAAATAAATTTGATTTTTTTGTGCATTTTTAACCCTCGCTATCATATATAATCGAATTTCATCAAACCGCAAACTTTTGAATTGAATTTTTTCATCCTGCTTTCCTACCGATAGTTAAATCTGTATTATCTTTGTTTATATTGCATATATTTACTGAGAATTTTTGTTAACAACCTCCAAAATCTCAGCAGACTTATAATATTATTGCTTTTAATGCTTGATTTAGTCAAAATGTTTTTGTATAATAAAACTAAAATTTGCTAAAAGTTAGCTATAGGTATTCGCTAAGATACCGATAAAATTTAACGAATAGGAGAAATATTATAACTATGAAACCCACTTTCTACCTTCCATCAGCCTTCGACAAAGTAAGAGAAAAGCCGGAAAAGGTCACAGGCGAAAGCAAGAAAGCAAGGAGGAAAACCGTTGAAATATAAAACCCTCTATTTCAGCCTGTTAAAAACCTACCTGAAAAGTGACGTCAAACTGAATATTTTTATTTTTCTTATTTCTCTGTGCTCCGTGTTTTCATTCCTGCTTTTTAATGTCGGCAAAAAAAGCTCCGAATATGCCTACAGCAGCATGTATGACCGTTCAAAATACGGATTTGAAATTACAGATTACACAACTGATGACATCAACTTCATTACTGATAATTTTCCCGAAATCACTTTTATAACGTGTGGCAAAACAGCAATTTCATATTTGACAAAAGATGGAATGATCTGCAAATTTTATGGCTGTATTCAACGTTTTCCCGCATATTTTGAACAGCTTCATCACAACATAAATCCCGCTTACCCCATAAAATCCGGCAGGGATTTTACAAAAGAAGAACTGGAAAAAGATATGGGAAAAATAATTGTCGATTCCGAAAGCGGCTTTTCTGTGGGAGATACACTCACGCTCCCGTCCGACAACGGAAATGTTGAGCTTGAAATCATAGGAACATCTGACAATTTCGTGCTCCCCTTTTCATTCTTTTCTTCAGACAAAGATATTGCAGTTTACAACACATCAAAAGATAGTATGTTTGATTATATTTGTAAAACAGACACATCTGTAAATATAAATGTAGCTTTTAAGCGTGATCTTTCGCAAGAGGAAGCTGAGAGATTATACAATGCCGTAAACGGAAACCTTGAAATCACCCCACCGTCTACAGCCAATGGCGGAAACTTGTTGTTTTATGCATATTCAGGCACTTTTGTAGCCATAGCCTCGGTTTTCACTGCCATTCAGCTTCTGACTCTTATGCTTCACCTCGCAGAAAACTGTTCCGAACAGCTAAGCGTAATCAAAACAACAGGCTGTAAAGATAAGTATGCCGTAGCACTTCTTATGTGTGTAAACCTGACCTACGTTTTAGCGGCATTTATAGCGAGTATTGTTCTGCTTCCGCTTCTTGTATATTTTACAAAGCAGCTAAGACTTGAATATATTCCCCGGTTGGACGATTATCTTATTTCTTTCGTTATATTCTCGGCTATAATGCTGATCTCTACGCTTCCGGGACTAAAGCGTACAGTCAGAAACCCGCTCAGAAAGAGAGGCGGCTGATATGAAAATACTATCTCTTATCCGATCTGTACTGTTGTCAAGAAAACGCAACTGTATTATGATATCGCTCTGCTTTATTTTCACAACGCTGTTGTTTAATCTTATGATTGCAATAAGCAGTGATTACATAAACGGCGTCAATTATATATCAAAAAACCGCTATGACAGGACGGCAATTGTAACACATACCACTTCATTAAAGCCATTGTCGGCACAGCGCATTTCCGATGAGTTGAAAAGACAAGGCGTAAAATGTCGTATGGAAATACTTAACATTAATAGTTCCTTAATGTACAGCGAGCAAAGTCGAATAAGCGATGAATATATAAAGCTGCTGACCTATAACTTGCATCCGGATAATTTATCCCTATATACCAGATATGAAAAAGATTCATTTAATGTCAGCGGTTATACGACCGAGCCCAGCGAATATCTTGATGTAGAGCTTGAAGGCGAAAAACCCGATATAAATAAGGATTACGGCGGGAAAATTCCCGTAATTGTTCAATCCGTTTCAGACAAAGAAATCGGTGACACCGTGAAAGGCAGAGCCGCACAGGGCAAGTTTGAGCTGCTGGTAGTCGGAAAGTATAAAAGCAATGAAGTATGGGACTTGCTGCTATCTCCCGGCGATCTGCTATATAACAGTTCTTATTATACCGATTATCGCATACTTGAAAAAAGCGGTTGTTACACCCCTGATAATCGGGACTTTACGGAAAAGCAGTACGAAAATGATGATAATTATTTTCACGAGCATTTTTGCGATGTCATACTGCTCAAAACAGATGATATGTTTTATGCGGAGTTCGAGTCAAGAATTCGTAACACATGGTCTGTAAACGATGAAAAGAAAGGCGATATTATATTCGGCAATCCGCTTTTCGGCGTAGATAAAGACACATTCAGCAATGATTATATCAGCCTCCTGCAGCTCTTCCCTGCCTTTATCGCTATTGCGGTTGTAGGCTCTATAGGTATAGTCGCAAACGGTTTTCTGAATGCCGAAAGCCGCATAAAAGCCGCCGCTGTTTTCCGCTCCTGCGGTGCAAACACAAGTAAGATAGCTATTATAAACACCGTGTGCGAACTGGTTGTAATGCTGTTTTCCACGATTGTTTCATTTATAATTCTGCTTATCATAAAGCTTATATTCGGACTCAACATCATCAACGCCGACAGCATACTGTTCACAGCGTTATATCTTCTGATACTCACCGTCCTGATAAGCATTATCGGAAATATCACACTGCTTAAAAGCAAAATGCTTGATGTAATACGGAGGTACGAAAACCAATGATAAAACTCGAAAATGTGGACAAATATTATAATTATCATATGGATACCGAGGTTCACGCACTGAAAAACGTAAATCTGACTATCAATGACGGCGAAATGGTAGCTATAATGGGCGTTTCAGGCTCGGGAAAATCTACTATGCTTCATATCCTCGGTTGCCTTGACTCGCAGACTAAAGGTAAATATTTTTTGGGCGAATATGAGGTCTGCAAGTATTCCTCCAACACAATAGCGGAGATAAGAAACGAAGAAATAGGCTTTGTCCTGCAGAATTTCGGACTTCTGAGCGATAAATCGGTATATGAAAATATATCGTATCCGCTTATCTTCAACCCTGCCGTAAAATACAAAATGATGAAAAGGCTGATAACCAAGGCGGCGGAAGATATGCTTGTATCCGATTTTCTGAAAAAGCCCGTAAAAGAGCTTTCCGGAGGTCAGAAACAGCGTGTTGCGCTTGCAAGAGCCATTGTCAACCGCCCGAATATAATACTTGCCGATGAACCTACAGCGGCGCTTGACAAAAACACCGCAAACGATATAATGAACGTTCTCATTAACCTTAACAAAAACGGCAAGACCGTAGTAATTGTCACCCATGACCGCTCTGTTGCCGAAAAGTGCAACAGGATAATAGAGCTGTCCGACGGCGAGATAATCTCCGACAAAGAAAATATACCCGCCTGATTTCCATATTCATAACTCCTCATCCCCGTGCAGTCTGCACGGGGATGTTTCTCATTCTACATTGAGAAAAACCGCCTGATAATTATCAGCAGACTGCTGAAAAAGTTAAGCTCTCCGACCTCGCCCGTAGTCACAATATCGCTGTAGAAGATTTCCTCTCCGTCAAGGCTCGCCCTGACCTCACCGACCTTTTCGCCGTACTGAACGGGCGCAGACAAGCTATCGACCACCGTATGCGTATATTCTATCCTTTTGGCACTGCCTTTTGGGATAACTATGGTGTTGAGCCGCTTTACCCTGATATCCGCCTGTTTTTCAAGCCCCTCTGTTACAGTTATAGGCGTAAGCACATCTGAGCTTACCACAGTCCTGTACAGCTCAAACCCCGAAAATCCGCAATCGAGCAGGTCCGTACACGCGGTAAATCTCTGTTCGCTCTCCTTACAGCCAAGTGCAACCGCGCAAAGCTTCATATTGCCTCTTTTCGCCCATACCGCAAGGCAACAACCCGCATTATCCGTAGTACCGGTCTTTCCGCCGATGATCCCGTCATAGCGTTGCATAAGCTTGTTTGTGTTCAACAGTTGCGTCTGTCGTTCACCCTCACGCACATAATCGAGCCGTGTGTTGAAAAACTCATTATAGCAGTCATATTCAGATACTGCGGCGCTCAGTATTGCCGTATCATAGGCTGAGGTATAATGCGTATTGCTGTCAAACCCCACACAGTTATCATAATGCGTATCGCTCATACCAAGCTCCTGCGCCCTTTTGTTCATGCGCTCAACAAACATTTCTTCAGTCCCTGCTATATATTCGCATACTGCCACGCAAGCGTCGTTTGCCGATGCAATGACCACCGAGCGTATCATATCGTATGCCGACATTTCTTCCCCGACATTCAGCCATATTACCGAGCCGTCCATAGCGTTTGCTCTTGCGGTGGCTGTTATCATCGTATCCATGCCGAATGTACCTTTTTCCATTTCCTCCGCCCAGATAAGCAGACACATAAGCTTAGTCACCGACGCCATCGGTAACCTTTCGTGCGAATTATACTCATACAGCACCTGACCTGTAGACACTTCGGTAACGATCGCCGCTTTGGTTATAGCTGTAACCTCGCCGACATCGCCTTCCGAAAAAGCAGTCACCGAACCGCAAAGCGTCATTGCCGCCGCAGTTACCGCCGCAGTTATTCTTTTTATAAATTCAGACATAGAAAACCTCCGCCTCGCCTTAATAAATCTCTGATAATTATATGCGCAAAATTCCCCTTATCTGCATAAATTACACGCCCACTGCAAAAAATATGTACAAAACCCGAAAGAAAGGCATGGTAATAATATGAATTATAAAATCTGTCTGCCTATGAAGCTTTTTATGCTGTTCTGCTTCGGCGGCTGTGCATACACAATAACCGAACTGCTGTTCCGCGGCAACAGTCACTGGACAATGTTCATCTTAGGCGGGATCTGCTTTCTGCTCATCGGCGGTCTGAATGAAAAATTCGACCTTTCGCTCCCCGTTCAGATGGCAGTATCGGCGCTTATAATCACCGTCCTTGAATTTATCTGCGGGTGCATTGTCAACCTGTGGCTAGACTGGAAGGTGTGGAACTATGAACAGCTCCCGTTCAACCTCCTCGGTCAGATATGCCTGTTGTTCACGGTGCTCTGGTTTTTTCTCTCAGCCGTCGGAATTTTCACCGATGATATTCTCCGCTGGAAAATGTTCTGTGAAGAAAAGCCCCACTACCGCCTAGTCCCGAAACGCACAAAATCAAACTGAATACGAAAACAACCCGGGAAGCATTATCACTCCCGGGCTGTAGTTTTTTTTGAGAAAACTTAAGTAACCGCCGCAGTTATTTTTTCTTTTTTCTGTCCGCTCTCGCAAGCAACACCGCCACGATTGCAACACCCGCAATTATCGCCGCAAAGCTGACAACAGTCTTGATCTGTGACCATGAACTTATTCTTATCGGAGAATCGTCAACCTTTCTGCCAAAAAACGACGGATAAGCGTTACCGAACGTTTCCATGCAGTCCTCACTGTCCGAAAACGACAGTTTAAAATCTTTCATATAGAATTCTATCGTTTTTGTATCGGAGACCCCGTATACCTTTACGACCATACTGCTTGCGTCTTCGGGGATCGGTGCAGGCTTGTCATCGCCCAGATAAGCTTCGATGAAATTCTCCGCATTATATATGTAAAAAGTTGTATAATCTCCTACTGTCTTTACACCGTTTGCGTCATAGAAATCAACATCTATACGTCCGCCGTTATTATCGGCAAGCGGCGAACTGTTTCCGAGCGTGACCGAGAAATAAAATCCGTGACTGCCGTCAGGTATTTCAAACGTCCGCACTGCCGCAACATCATAGTCTTTATTTACATCGGGCAGTTTTTCCGTAACCTTTGTCTTGTCAAAATACAGCACGTTGTTTCTTTCATCGTATTGCAACGAGCCGTCAGTCGTCCAACTCGCCGTATCATTCCAGTTTTCAAAATAGTTCTCCAACTGATTAGCCATAGTTTTTCCTCCGACTTATCCAAAAGGTTATCTGCAATAGCCGCATCGGCATTTTCCCGACATTCCCAATGCCTTATATCATTTGTTGTAATACACAATATCGGCTTTTTTCAGCTGTTCGTCAATATACTGTTCAAATTTATCTCCGACCTCATAGACATTATTTTCATCAACGGTGATGTTTTCATCTTCAAGGAATTTGTTGTACATTCTCTGCCTGTTCACCATCGCGATATATGAATCAGCGCTTTCTTTAATGTACTGCTCTTCCGTTATAGACAGCTTTTTAAGGCATTCGTCCATTATCTCACGGTTGACTTGTACACTGCCATATTGACCTGAATATGTATCAAGATTGTCAAGCTGTTGCTTTAACTGTTTCTCGGCTTCTTCTTTTGAAATACTGTTATCCATGCTGAGAAAATAAGCCGTTTCCACCATTTTTCTGATAGCCTTGTCTCTGTCTTCGGGGTACTGCTCATCAAGCCTTTTAAGCGTGATTTCCTTATTATCGGGTGTGGTTATATCGTCAATATGACTGCGTATAGCCTCTTTGAAAACCGCATTTGTATTTAATTGCTCCTGTAGCTGTTCCTCGGTGATATCAGTACCGTTGACCGTTGCAACAAGATTTTTATTGTTCTGACACCCGATAAGAAAAAACGCCGACAGGCAAATAACCACCGCCGCAAACACCGATATTTTTAAGATTTTTTTCATATGTATACTCCTTTCTGCCCCTTTACTTATATTACAACTGAGCACCCCTGTTTGTCCATAGTGCGATAAAATTTTAATCCTTGAATCTGCAACCGTTGAAAAAGTAGCAACTTGCAGGATAGTATTTCATCTTTTGTCAACAAGCAAAATCCACTTCCGGCGGATTTTATGTCTGAGGTTATTATACCACATAATCTTACCAAACAAGACCCAATCTCATACATTTTCTTTAAATCCTTTATTAAAGCCCCCACCGCGGCTATTACACCGCGGCAGTGCCTTGTTTTTCAGATTATTCCGCAGGTCTCAGCTTAGGACAATATTCGTAAACAAATTCCCGTATACCGTCAAAATCCGAAATTATATGTGTCGGATGCCACTCGCACAGTTCAAACTTTACCTCATCACGCTCAATATCATCTGTAATGTCATATTCGCCCTCCCAGCACACGCTCAATGTAATAGAATGACCGTTAATTATAAAACCTACCGCCAGATACTTAATGTCACCATATACAATATAATCTCTATCCAGTACACAAACTGAAACATCAAGAAAAAAATCTCTCTTTGGTATGGTTTCACCAACAATTTCATCAAGCTGTACTTCTATCTGCAAAGTAAGCGCATCCATAAAAAATTGGCTGACTTTATTCATATATTGCATAAATCCACCTGTATAAATCACTGTCCATAAATGACCTCTGTGATTGTAATACAGATTTTTCCCTTGAATCATTGCTTTGAATTTTTCGTCTATCTCTTCGTCTTTGCATACATTGATCTCTATTCCATCGTCGTAGAATAGTGCAAACGGAACTGACTCCGGATATATATTCTTTATACCAAAGTGCTCTGGTTCACGTTGGTTAGCACTAATATCAACAGTCCACGATATCCACCTTGTTTCCCAACTGTCGCCGTAATACACAACAGTAAGCGGATAATAATATACTCCGTCTTTTTCAAAAAGATAGTTTCCGTCATCTCCGTAAAACACAGTGTAGAACTGTAAAAGCTTTACCTTCTTACTGCACACTGCGGATATTTTATCGGGTAACTGTTCACGAAAGGCTTTGTCAAGTCCTGTTCCTAAAATACTGGTTAGCGGAGCTGAGTTATACTCTATTTTCATATTTTTCCCTTTCTTTACACACAACCTGCTAACGGAACTATCAAAGAAGCTCCGCCAGTTGCCGGTGCTAACGCTACACAAACAACTCCTGCAACAATTACAACGCCTAATACAACATTTGAAATATAATTTCTAAATTTAGATATTAAAGCACCCGCCGCGGCTTTTACACCGCGGCAGTGTTTCAAATTTCACCACTTGCATATGTTACAATCGGTTTTTATTCTTCGCTATCATTCTTTTCCATAAAATCATGATTTCCGATACGATTAACATATACTATGCTGTTTGGAATATACACTTTTAATTTGTCAGTGTATCCGAAATATAACCTAACCTTATTTCCTCCAAAATATTCAATACCTTTTTCTACTGCTGTAAGTTCCAACTTAAGCATATTATTATTTTCCGAAGGGCTTCCAAAGAGTTCTTCAACATTTTCAAGCGTACTCTCCGAATTCAATTGGTTTAACTTATCTGAAATTTCCTTAGGAAAACGACTTATTTTTCCATTGAGTTCAACCTCTTCGGATTTTAAATTATAATATGCCAAAAAATCTCCCAATCCGTTTCCAACCTCAAAATATTCCCATGGACAGATTTCATATAAATAACGGGATATACCTGAACCGATTACTATGTATCCATCACCCATTTTTTTAAGTATAGCCCCTTCACTGTCATCTCGTTTTACTGTACTTGCTCTCTCGAAAAGCTCATTTCGCCTTTGCTCTTCTTTGGTAAGACTTTCCGTACCGCTTTCTTCCTTGCTATCATCGCCGTTTTGCTCGGTATTGCTTGTCTGTGTGATTCCCGATGTATTTTCCGTACTTTCAGCCGTAATGTCGGAATTTACAACGTTATTCTGACATGCCGTAAGCATTACCGCCGACATAACGAACGCTATTCCTGCAAACTTTTTCATGATAACTTCCTCACTTTCCTATTAATAAATCCCCGCCGCGGCTTTACACCGCGGCAGTATTTCAAATTTCGCCACTTGTTTATATTACAACTGAGCGATCCTGTTTGTCTGCTATCACAAAAGCTATTTTCATCTTACTGTAATTATAAAATATTAAAATTACGAATATCTATTTGCTTAGTAATCAAAATCAAAAACTTTTCGTCATTTTTTAATGATAAAATTCTTCGCTTACTTATAGTACACAACTGTAGATTTAGATATTTCTTGCTGGATATAAGATTCAAACTCTTTGTCTAAAACATCGTCACTGATATTTTTTTCTTTTGCCAACTCTTCTTTTGCAGTTTGCTTATTAACATATGAAACATAACTATCCGCAGCTAAATCTATATACTCATCTTTTGTAATACCCATTCGTTTAATATACTCGTCCATAATCTTACCGTTCGCGGCTACCTGAGGATATTCATTAGCATATAAATCAAGATTTGACATCTGCTTTTCTATTTCTTTTTTTGCTTGCTCATGTGTAACAGAATCATATTTAGAATCAATATAAGCAGTTTCTATCATGCTGTCTAATATAGTGTCTTTATCTGTTGAGCACTTTTCTTGGATTTCTTTGATCTGAGCATTTTTTTCTTCACTTTCGATATCAGAATTATTTATATCTTCAGTTAAGAGTTCCATCATAATTTTGTTGCTTTTCAGACGTATCTCATATTCAGATCTCTTTATATCGATTCCGTTTACAGTTGCCATAACATCATTATTTCTGGCACAAGAGCAAAATAATATTGCGCAAAACATAGTTGCAATAATAATTAAATATAACTTTTTCATATTTTTCTCCTTTTTATATATTAAATGTATCACTGATAATAGATATTGGATAAAGTGCGCTGTCTATTCTCTGTATTACGCTTGTATAACAAGTCGCATTTTGATCAACCCATATATTGGTATATGCTTCTTTGGCATCAAATATCCATGAACTTGGAACTATTATATCATGTTTTAATTTTCCCATAGCAATATTCTGGTTTCCTATTTTATGTTCTGCAATTGAAATTATTGGATTAATCTCCGCTGTAGTATTTGTGTAATAACCAATTGCATAACAATATGTTACCTTCTTTTTTCCGTTATTTATACTATCTATTTTTACTTCCGTATTCAAATACGTCGGAAAAGTAAAAGGGAAAAATGCACTTTCTTCACCAATTAAGAACGTTGCAATTCCGGAAGTTTTGTTATTAATTATACGACTTTCCACTTTTACTACACACTTTTTTACTAATGAGCTGTTTGATTTCGATTTAGCATAAATAGTTGCTGTACCACTTGATTTTCCTGTAACTTTACCTTTGCTGTCAACTACGGCAACCGCGGTGTTACTTGAAGACCAATCTATGCCTTTATTGCTTGCGTTACTAGGTGATATCGTCGCAGTTAACTGCGATGTATTTCCTACAGTAATAGTCAAACTGCTTTTAGAAATTGAGATACCATTTGCCATTATATCAGAACTATAATTAATCACAAAATATGGCTTATAATCCGCATTTCCCTGCATAGAACTGAAAGTTTTCATATTCTTTGCATAACTTGCTGTTTCAAAAGTAGTACTTGCAGTCATGAAAACCAGACCTTTTTGCATAGTTGATGAATTATTAACCCAATTTTTAACATTCGGCGTTATATTCCAAGCGTACCACTGTTTGCCGTACCCGTATTTTGTTCTGATACTGTCGCCGCCGTCACTTTTTACATTATATGCATGACTTTTATTGCTTGTATCACTCTGACGATATATTTCGACAGGAGAACCGGCACTTCCCGCATTTAACGCATTCCACGTTTTTACATCTTTTTCAGTCCAGTTGTTGCCTTTGAACTGTGCGCAAACTATCGGCGTAGATACACTCTGACACATCAGATCTCTTATTTCAACATAAGCACTGATAACTTGCGATGAATCTTTAATATTATTAGTAATAGCAGTACGGTTGCCTATTTTTATCAAAGTCCTGCATGCGCCCCAGTCAGTCCAACCGACTCTTGAAACTCCGGAAGTTCCGAGCGACGTTTCGCTTGTCCCCTTGCCGTCTTTACCTTTGAATACCTGAAGATCCTGTATGCTGAAATTATCTTCTGTTGAATTTATAACATCAGGATCGATTTTAACAGGATACTTGGTATCGGGATCGGTAAGATATGCCCTGTCAACGATCATCGTTACCTTATATCTGTTGTTTTTCTCAAGCTCCTCTACCTTATACTTTCCGAACGTGTTGTTCTTATTATCCGCAGAGAATACTATAACCTCGCCCAGTGTAGCCTTTACATCGCCGCTTTCATCGGCAAGTAACAGTGTACCTTTATCCTCGTACAGCGAAAGACCGCCCGTTGTTATTTCATAGTCAAATGAATTTTTACCGTTATAGCTTTCTAATATGATATTCTCTTTTACTCCGCCGTATGTATAAGTATATTCTATATTTGTACTGCTGTCAAATACATCGCTGTATACTACCGTATCGTCCGCAGTTTTTACAGCCGGAGAAAGTGACCTGCCGATTTTGTCTGCAAGCGGTTTCATCGTTATATTCAGTTCATCGCCGGTTACAGCTATTCCCGCCGTAAGTGTTGCAGGGAGTATGACCTCAACATCATTCCCCTCGTTTACATATGCGTTTCCGCGTCTTACAGCATTGTTCGACTTGTCGGCAACCTCACCGTTTTCATCAATATACTTTACATTCTCCCCGAACAGGTACAGCGACCTTGTGCCGTCCTCCTTTTCAAGGACAATTTCGCTCAGCGACTGCTCCTCACTGTTAAGCCTCGCCACATATCCGTCGGCGATCACCTTTTCTGCGTCAAGACTGTCCGGCAGATTTTCTTCGCTGACAGCAGTCTTTACCGGCTTCTCTTCGGCTTGTTTGCTATCTGCCTCGCTTTCTTGCACTTCCGCATTGACGGAATCTGCAACAGCTCCGCCATCAGCCGTGCTTGCCTGTTCTGCCTGAGCATAAGCGCTTATCGCACCGTTCACAGTCAGTGCAAGCGCTATCACCGCCGACAGCACATTTCTTTTTTTCATACTCTTTCCTTTCTGCTTAAAAGCAATATATTTTCAGAAAGCAAAACCGTTTCTGATTTTACTATCTATAATATGAACGTTTGAAACGCAAAAACCTTGCATCATTTTTCGACTTTTCTTCCGTTTTCTCTGTTTTGTACAAATTTCGGCTTACAATTTGTGTATAATCACACTATATAAATTCACTTATATTACATTAAATTACATATGTCTAAAGTATCTTCTTCACTGCAACCCTCGCAAAATATTGCTTTTCACACCCTGCTTGCGCAAATACTTCCGCCATTTCGTTTTTTGATTGCAATTTATCTTATCGCAAACAAAATCAGCTTAATATCAAAAATGTTGCTCTTTTTGCACAAATGTTGTATAATGTTCACAACACACAAAAATCAGGTGAGGAATGAATAATATGGCGGCAAAATCAACAAAATTCACAGATGAACAAAAAATCGGGTCGGGCGCTTCCGAAAATGCTACTGAATATACCGTGGTTTCTACCAACGGTACAGATGAAAATACCGAACCCGATAAGCTCCTTTATGTACAGCAGGCACAGGATTTTTTTCATGAGCCTGTCGAAAATGAAAATACTGTCTTTGCGCTTGTAGCCGCAGGCGAGGTAGAAAAGATACTTGAAAACAAGCTGAAATACAATGCTGAACCCGACAGCGGAAAAGGTCAGCTTTCAGACGATCCGCTCCGCAACCAGATATACCATTTTGTTGTATGTGCCGCCGTAGTTGCCCGCACCTGCCTTGCCGCAGGTATGTCCGAGGAAACCGCATACACCTTAAGCGACGTGTATATCCGCCGCGCCGACAAGTGTACCACGGTAAAGCAGGTCATGGAACTGAACGATGAAATGGTAATGGATTATGCCGTCCGTATGCGCAGATTACGGCGTGCAAAACGGCTCTCCGTGCCGGTCCGCAAGGCTGTCAAAATGATATCCGAGAACACCGGAAAGCGCCTTACCGCAAAGCATATCGCCGAAGTCATCGGCTATGACCGCTCCCATCTGCACCGCCTTTTCAAGGCGGAGATTGGAATGGGGATTCACGAGTATATCAGCGCTGTGCGCATAAACGCCGCCAAGGGAATGCTTAAGGACGGCGACCATAGTATAGCCGATATTGCATCACTGCTCGGCTTTTCGTCACAGAGCCATTTCTGCAGTGCGTTCAGCGAGGCAGTCGGCGTCACCCCGAAGGATTATAAGGACGGTAAGCTCCCCTGATACTATTTATATATAATTTAAACGTTAATACTTGAACTTGACAGCCGGATGTGATATACTTATTTTATTATTGCGTAAAAGCAAAAGAACGAAAGAAGAGGAAAAGCTATGGCAAAGAAAAGAATAGCCGTGCTGTTCGGCGGCGCGTCCGCTGACCACGCCGCTTCACTGCACACCGCATACAGTGTGCTCAGCGCTATGCCGAAAGAAGTTGAACCACTTGCTATCGGCATCACAAGAGCGGGCAGATGGCTTTTTTATCCCGGTAGCTATGAGAATATAAAAGACGGCAGCTGGGAGCAGGACAGCGATTGCTGTTCGTGCGTAATAAGCCCCGATATGACAAACAAGGGCGTTATAAAGATAATCTCGGACGGAGAAAGCACTATACACCGTGTTGACGCTGTATTCCCTGTACTTCACGGAAAATACGGCGAGGACGGCAGAGTGCAGGGTCTGTGCAAGCTTGCGGGACTGCCTATTATCGGCAACGATTTTGCGGCGGCGGCACTGTGCAACGACAGGCGCATAATGGATCTGGTGCTGTCCGACAGCGGAATAAAGGTAATTGAGAATGTCACACTTCACCGCAGTGAAATGAATGATATGCCGGCGGCGATAAAGAAGATCACAGATAAGCTGAAATTCCCGATATACACCGCGCCGACAAGCTGTTCTACATCTGTAGGCGCTTGCAGAGCGGAAAACGAAAAGGAACTTGAAGAAGCTATAAAAGCAAGCTTTTCGCACCACCCGTATATCATTGCGGAAAGCGCTGTAAAAGGCAGAGAGCTTACCTGTGCAGTACTCGGTGCAAAGCACCACGATGAGCGTGTGGCTATAGGCGAGCTTGTCAGAACGGACGACAATGTTGACAAATTCTCCGAATATATAGCGTCGACCTCGGAGCTTAAAGTTCCTGCAAGACTGGACGGTCTTACACAGAACAAGATAAAGCAGACCGCAAGAGCCGCATATGACGCGCTTTCCTGCAAGTGCTTCGCAAGAGTAGACATGGTACTGGGCGACGACAGCGAAGTTTATGTAAGACGTGTAAGAGGGATACCCGGTCTTGACAGACAGAGTATATTCACACGACTGGTGACCGAAAGCGCCTACAGCTATGAAGAAATGCTTAAACTGCTTATAGGCGCTGTTGTGGACCTCGACTGAGGTTTTGAAAGGACAACAATAACAAATGAAAAAGAACGTATGTATTACGATAAAAAGCACACAGACTGTCGATCAGGATAAGGATTCGACAGAGCTGTTCACTTTCGGTGCTATGGAGCAGACAGAAAACGGCTATCGCCTGTACTATGACGAAAGCGAAGCCACAGGCTTTGAGGGAAGCTCCGTAACGCTCGAAGTTACAGACGATATGGTGACTATGACGAGAAGCGGAAAAGCGATAAGTTCACTGTTTATCGAGCGGGGAAAGAAGCACCACTGCCATTACGGTACGGAATACGGCGACTTCATGATAGGAGTATGCACCGATGAAATAAGAAATGAGCTTGAAGAAACGGGCGGAGATATCTATCTCAAATACACGCTCGACATAAATTCAAGCTATATGTCGGAAAATGAAATGTTTATAAACGTCAAGGAGTGTAACTGATGAACAATATGATCGAACTTGCTAAACAGCAGGTAAAGGAAACGGTAATGAACGCACTGGGCAGACTGGTTGCAGAGGGCAAGATAGAGGCAGTTCCCCTGCCCGCTTTCAATGTAGAACGTCCCGCCGATGTATCACACGGCGACTTCTCCTGCAACGCCGCAATGGCAAGCGCAAAGGCTCTTAAGAATAACCCCAGAGCTATAGGTCAGATGATAGCAGACGCCGCTATACTTGAAGGCACTGTATTTGAAAAGATCGAGGTCGCAGGACCGGGATTCTTAAACTTCTTCATAAGCCCAGCATGGTTCAACGAAACTGTCGGCGAGGTTATTTCAAGCGGAAGCGACTACGGTAAGACAGAACTCGG
Source organism: Ruminiclostridium sp. (assembly GCA_017935365.1). Taxonomy (GTDB): domain Bacteria; phylum Bacillota; class Clostridia; order Oscillospirales; family Ruminococcaceae; genus Ruminiclostridium_E. Next base: position 25,733 of record JAGBHT010000012.1, read on the forward strand.
CAAGGGCAAAAGAGTGCTTGTTGAATTTGTATCGGCAAACCCCACAGGTCCTATGCACATAGGAAACGCAAGAGGCGGTGCGCTCGGCGACAGCTTATCTTCCGTGTTACAGTTTGCAGGCTATGATGTAGAGCGTGAGTTCTATGTAAACGACGCAGGCAACCAGATCGAAAAGTTCGGCAAGTCACTGTCTATCAGATATATGCAGATCGCAGACGGAAACAAGGCTGACGTTATCGCGTCATTCGGCGATGAGGACATATGCCGCAAGATATTTGAAGATGAAGAAAATTTCCCTATGCCTGAGGACGTATACAAGGGCGTTGACATAATCGAACACGCATACAATTTCTACAAGATAAACGGTGACAAGTTCGTGAATGCAGATGAGGAAAGCCGCAAGTCCGCACTTGTTGAATACGCTCTGCCACTCAATATAGAAGGACTTGAGAGAGATCTTAAGAAATACCGTATCGTATACGATACTTGGTTCAGAGAAAGTTCGCTTCATAAAAACGGTGCTGTAAAGCAGATAGTTGAAATGCTGACCGAAAAGGGTCAGACATATGAAAAGGACGGCGCTATCTGGTTCAAAGCTTCCGATTTCGGCGATGACCAGGACAGGGTTCTTGTCCGTGCGAACGGCATTCCGACCTACTTTGTACCCGATATTGCATACCACTACAACAAGCTTGTGACAAGAGGCTTTGACAAGGCAGTCGATATTCTCGGCGCAGATCACCACGGATATATAGCAAGAATGAAAGCCGCTCTTACTGCGCTCGGCGTTGACGCAAACAAGCTTGATATCGTTATAATGCAGATGGTTATGCTTGTCAGAAACGGTGAAACGGTAAAGCTTTCAAAGCGTTCAGGTAAGGCAATTACACTGTCTACCCTGCTTGATGAAGTTCCGATAGACGCGGCAAGATTCTTCTTTAACTTAAGAGACCCCAACACTCACCTTGAATTCGACCTTGAGCTTGCCATTGAGGAAAGCTCAAACAACCCCGTGTTCTACATTCAGTACGCTCACGCAAGAATATGCAGTATTCTGCGCCGTATGAAAGAAGAAGGTACCGGCTATAAGAATATACCTGTAAACAAGCTCAACTACTCTCACCCCGCAGAGCTTGCACTGATACGTCACATTGCCGCTCTTCCCGACTGCATAAACGAGGCGGCAAAGGACTATAATCCCTCTAAGATAACAAAGTATCTGTGCGACCTGGCACAGCTTTTCCACAAGTTCTACGACAACTGCAAGATAAAAGGCGAGGAGGAGAACACTCTCCAGTCAAGACTTTCGCTCTGCGTTGCTACAAAGACAGTATTTAAAAATCTGCTTGACCTGCTCAAGGTTGACGCACCTGAAAAAATGTGATCAGAGAAAGGAACAAATATGGACAGCAATCCCGTCAGTCAGGATATACCTATACGATTACGACTGCCGATACTGCTTGACGGCGGTACCGGCACAGGACTTGAAAAATACGGCTACGACCACAGTATGTCAACGGCTCAGTTTGTCTGCGCCCACCCTAAGGCTCTGATTGAGCTTCAGCAGAGCTTTGTTGACGCAGGCTCACAGATACTCTACACCGCTACCCACGGCGCAAACCGTGAGAATCTGAAGGCTTACGGTGCCGAGGATAAGACAGAAGAGCTAAACGCCACTGCCGCAAAGATAACTTATGACAACTTCCACGAAAAGGCACTTATTGCAGGCTGTCTGTCGTCTACGGGACTTTACATAGAACCCTACGGCGACTACACATTTACCGAAATAACGGCAATATACAGACAGCAGGTTAAAGCTTTATCGCCCTACTGCGATATGTTTGTGATTGAAACAGTGCCTGCACTGTGGAATATGCGTGCGGCTGTGCTTGCCTGCAAAAAGGAAAACAAGCCGATAATCGCTACCATGAAGGTTGACGAGGACGGAGAAACGGCAATAGGAACAAACGTACTGTGTACTCTTCTCGTACTTCAGGAAATGGGTATATCCGCTTTCGGTCTTAACTGCACTTCGGCGGATCTGTGTCCCGATATCATAGAAGAAATTGCTCCATACGCAAAAATTCCGCTTATAGTAAAGCCGAGCGCCGTATACGAAAATGACGGCGAAAAGCAGAGTATCTCTCCGGAAGAGTTTGCCTTTGCGGTAAAGAAATCGGTCATAAACGGTGCGGAGATCGTCGGCGGCTGTTGCGGTACGGGAAAGGAACATATCGCAGAGCTTCGTAAAATGCTGGATACGCTAGACCGTTCCGAAATAAAACCTGTAGAAAAACAGGATACTTCTCTTGCTCTGGCAACGGAAAACCAGATGTTCTTCTTAGACCCCGAAACAACTGAATTTTCACCCGCTGTCGAGTGCGGTCCTTATATGGAAGATGACATTGCACAGATGTGCAGTGAAAACTACGACGTACTGACAGTAAGTATAAACTCCCCTGACGACGCTATTGATTTCGGCAGGAATATGCACATGGCAACACTACCTGTTGCGTTTTTATCTGACGATGAAATTTCGCTTAAAATGGCGCTTATGCTGTATCAGGGCAGAGCGATAATAGATAAGAAATCGCTTATAGAGCCTGAAAAGCTTGAGGCTATGGCTGAAAAATACGGTGCCGTGCTGTATTGAGCCTCTGAATATTTAAGTTTACATCACGGAAGGAATTTTAGGAATGTACAAAACGGAAATGCAATACTACCGCAAAGCGTTCTTCATGGCGATGATAATGGGTGTGATACTTTTCATGCCGTTTGTCATTATTGACGGCGGATATTTCATCTATTACGGCGACTACAACGCTCAGCAGATACCTTTCTACACACTTTGCAACCAGGCTATCAAAAGCGGCAGTTTTATGTGGAACTGGCAGACTGACCTTGGTGCGAACTTCATAGGTTCGTATTCGTTCTATACGCTCGGAAGCCCGTTCTTCTGGCTTACAATGCCATTCCCGGCTGAGTTTGCAAAGTACCTTATGGCACCGCTCATGGTACTGAAATTATCCTGCTGTTCGCTGTTTGCTTTTGCATATATAAGACGTTTTGTAAGAAAGCCGAAATCGGCGCTTATAGGCGGTCTTCTATACGCATTTTCAGGCTTCTCGATGTACAACGTATTCTTCAACCACTTCCACGAGGCAATGGTAGTGTTCCCTCTTATGCTTATTGCACTTGAAGAAGCTGTTGTAAACAAGAGAAGAGTGTTCTTTGCACTGACAGTTGCGCTGAACGCATTTGTAAACTACTTCTTCTTCATAGGAGAATGCGTATTCCTCGTTATATACTTCCTTTGCAGGATAACCGACCCGAAATTCAAGGTAACATTGAAAACATTCCTTGCACTGGCGTTTGAATCGGTTATCGGTGTTGCACTTGCAGGCGCAATGTTCATACCTGCGATAATAACCTGTATAGATACCCCGAGATCGGGCAATACCTTAAACGGCTGGAATCTGGTATTCCATAATCCGGCACAGAGATACGGCATAATATTACAGAGCTTGTTCTTCCCTGCCGATATCCCCGCAAGACAGAACTTCTTCCCAGATTCGTCGGCAAGATGGGCAAGCGTTGCCGCTTATCTGCCGCTGTTCTCAATGTCGGGTGTAATTTCGTTTATCAAATTCAAAAAAAAGCACTGGGCAAAGTGGCTTATGCCGATATGCCTGTTGTTCGCGCTTGTACCCGTGCTGAACTCAAGCTTTGTGCTTTTCAACACAAACTTCTATACACGCTGGTTCTATATGCCGATACTTGTTGCGTGCTTTATGACCGCGTATGCGCTTGAAAACAACGAGATCGATATGATGTACGGTCTTAAGTGGTGCGGATTTGCCGTAGTGCTTATTTCAATGGTCGGCGTGCTTCCGTCCGAAGTCTCAAAGGACGTTGTTGATATAGGAACCGGTGAAGAATCCACCACAAAGGTTACCGAACTGTTCAGTCTGCCCGGTGAGAAACTTCCGTTCTGGATCTCTGTCGCTCTTGCAATAACAGCTATTTTAGTATGCTTCCTACTTGTAAGAAACAAGGCGAAGATCAGAACAAATAAATTCCTGCACAAAGCCTACTGCTTTACAATTGTCGCCTGCCTGTGCTTCTCGTACTACACGCTCATTTACGGCAGAGCGATAGGTCCCAAGGTCGGCGACTACAACAGTATAGTTGACGCTACTATAGAGCTTGAAGATGACGACTTCTACAGGGTCGAAACATACGGCGTTACAAACAATGCCAATATGCTGTGGGGAATGTACGGTTTCCGCAGTTTCCACAGTATTCTGCCGGGTTCTGCATTTGAATACTATGACGGTATGGGATTCAGCCGCTCGGTAAACACAGATCCCGACGGCACATATTACGCAATGAGGTCAATAAACTCAACGAAGTATCTTATTGTTCAGAGCTACAAGCTCGATTACAGCGACACGGTAACACTGCTCGATAATCTCAAGAACTTTGAGAAGATAGACGAGCAGGACGGATTTACGATATTCAAGAATAACGCTTATATCCCGATAGGCTACTCAAACAGCTTCTATATAACAGATGACGAGTACGAAAAGGTTGCTAAGAGCAACCGTGACAATATACTTGCGCGTGCAGTAGTGCTCACCGATGAGCAGGTCGAAAAGTATGGGGATGTTCTGACAGAGCTTGACCCCGACAGATACTCGGACTTCAATTACGATACTTTCAGATCCGACGCGGAAGAGCTTTCAAAGACGGCAGTCGATACATTCACACCTGTTGCCAACGGATTTACCGCAACCTCTTCGTTCACGGAGGACAGATTTGTTACGTTCACAGTTCCGTGGGAAAGCGGATGGAGCGCCACAATAAACGGTCAGCCCGCTGAGATAGAAAAGGTGAACCGCGGAGTTATGGGTATAAAAATTCCCGCAGGTCAGTGTGATATTGAGTTCAGTTATGTTACACCGGGACTTAAGATCGGCGTTGTCTGCACGGTAGGCGCGGCAATAATTCTGATAATCTACTACATTGTGCTGAAAAAGGTATTCAGATACAAGCCGAATCCGAACGTACACCTGTACAATGAACAGCAACTGACTACAGTTATCAACCACAACGCATATATCAGGACGATAACAAGGTCAGTCGATGATCAGCTTGATAAGAAGGCAGAACTGCCGGAGGATAAAGCGGTAGAAAACAACGAAAGTGTTACAGCATCTGATGAAGATAAAGAATACGATGTCGAAAATGATAATGACAAGGCGGAATAAACCGCAGAAAAGAGGATTTTATGCATCTGTTTGAAAAGACTATTGACAGCGAAGTAAAGTACGAAGGCAAGATACTTACCGTTTGCTCTGACAAGGCTGAACTTGAAAACGGCGCGATCGTATCACGCGATGTGATCCGTCATAGCGGCGGAGTGGGCGTTGTTCCCGTTACGGACGATGGCGATGTACTGTTTGTAAGGCAGTTCAGATACCCGTTTCAGAAAGTTCTTATGGAGATCCCCGCAGGAAAGCTGAATGCAGGTGAAGATCACGCAGAAGCCGGCAGAAGAGAGCTTCAGGAAGAAACAGGCTGTACCTGCAAGGAGTTCAGATATATGGGATATATGATCCCTACCCCCGCTTATTGCCAGGAGATAACACATATGTACCTTGCAACGGGACTTGAGGGCGGAAAGCAGAACCTTGACGATGATGAATTTCTTGAGGTTGTGAAGATACCGCTTGACAAGGCTGTCGAAATGGTTATGAACGGCGAAATAGAGGACGGCAAGACACAGCTTGCATTACTCAAAGCCAAGATGATATTAGGCTGATTTTCGGCATAAAATATTATAATGTCAGACTGAAAGGATCGGGAGTACAATGGAAGATTTCCTCACAGGAAAGAAGCACGTTCATTTTATCGGTATAGGCGGAAGCGGTATGTATCCGCTGGCACAGATACTTCACAGCAAAGGCTATTATCTTACGGGCTCAGACAACAACGAAACCGAAACGCTTAAAGCGGTACGCAAGATGGGTATACCCGTATATATGGGACAGAGAGCCGAAAATATAGAGGGCGCTGACCTTATCGTATACACGGCGGCTATCATGAGCGATAACCCCGAACTTATCGCCGCAAAGGCAAGCGGTGTGAAGACTATAGAGCGCTGTGAACTTCTGGGACTTGTTACAAGCTGGTACAACAAGGCTGTATGCGTATCGGGTACACACGGCAAGACAACAACGTCTTCTATGCTGACGCATATGTATCTTGCACAGAACGTTGATCTGTCTACCGTTATCGGCGGCAAGCTGAAAGCTATAGGCGGAAGCGGAAGAGCGGGTTCGAGCGATGTTATGGTTTGCGAGGCGTGCGAGTTCTCAAATACGTTCCTGCACCTGTTTCCGAATATTTCTATAATACTGAATATTGACGCTGACCACCTTGATTTCTTCAAGACGATGGATAATCTGAGAGCGTCGTTCACAAAGTTCTGCGACAATACAACGGATATTCTTGTTGTAAACGGCGATGATGAAAACACAATGAGAGCGGTAAAGGCATCGGGCTTTGACAAGCAGATCATCACATTCGGCAAGAGCGACAAAAACAGATATTATCCAGAAAACATTGAACGCATATCGGATTTTCAGACCGACTTTGACCTTATGGAAAACGGTAAGAAGATAGAGCGTATCTCGATACACGTTCCCGGAGCGCATAATGTGCTCAATGCGGTTGCCGCCTGCGCCGCCGCACTGGCAACAGGCGTTACACCCGAGAATATCAACAAGGGACTAAGCACATTCTGGGGTGCCGGAAGAAGATTTGAACGTCTTGCGACTATCGGCGGTATTACCGTTGTTGACGACTATGCACACCACCCTGCTGAAGTTGCCGCTACACTGAAAACAGCAAAGGCAATGCAGGACTTCAAGCGTGTATGGGCTGTTCATCAGCCGTTTACCTATTCGAGAACATATACACTTATGGACGACTTTGCAAGCGCGCTTGAAATTGCGGATAAGGTTGTGCTGACCGAGATAATGGGTAGCCGTGAGAAGAACACTTATAATGTCTACTCTGCCGACCTCGCCGCCAAAATTCCCGGCTGTAAATGGTTCCCGACATTTGAAGAGGTTGCACAGTACGTTGCCGATAATGCAGAAAGCGGAGATATGATAATTACGCTCGGCTGTGGCGATGTATATAAGGTCGCTTTCAGGATTGAAGAAATGCTGAGGGAGAAGTACGGAGAATAAGCAAATAATTCGACAAACAGAAGCTGTCTGACAAGGTTTCAGACAGCTTTTGTTATTGACAAACCGAGTCAAATTTGCTATAATAAAATAAAGATAAATGCTAAAATAATATTTATTGATTGCATTGTTATTTGCAAAACATCAAATGTAATTAACGGAGGATGTATTATGAAAAAATGGTTTCTATTACCCTTAGTGCTCACTACTGTAATTTCATTATCAGCTTGTGAAACTAAGCCCACTACTAATTCATCAAAAATTGTAATCGAAATTGAAACAACAGCAACCACAACAACTGTTATTACAGAAAAGCCCAGTACAACAGAAAGTTCTAGCGAATCTACGCCCAAATCTGAAAATTCAATAGTTTTCGACAATCTCGAAATATCAATTGATAAATCTAAAGTATATGCTACAACGATAGATAATCAATTTAGCGATTTAGATGGAAGTAATGTTATAGCTTTGCCGTTGAATATAACAAATTTGAGTAGTGAAACTCATTCTATTAATATGTTTTACTTAAAATCTTTTGGCTCAAATGGTACAGAGCTTGAAAATGTATATTACTACTTTGACGATGGAAAAGATATATTTAAAGACATTCGTTCTGGAGCTACGCTCAACGCTATTTATTATATGTTATATGATGGCGATGGAACATATTATTTATCATTTAATAGTTTTTCTGAAAGCAAAGAGATACCTATTAACATAACAACAACATAACAGCAGAATAACAAAGCTCCCCCTTCGCAGAAAGCGGAGATATGATAATCACGCTCGGTTGCGGCGATGTATATAAGGTCGCTTTCAGGATCGAGGAGATACTGAGGGAAAAGTACGGAGAATAAAATTACCGTATAAGAAAAAACCGCCGGTTTTAAAAACTTCGGCGTTTTTTTATCGGTATTTCCATACTATAAAAGTAAAAGAAAAGTAAAAGCAGTACCGGAACCGATACTGCTTTTTGTTATATTTACATTGATCACTTTGCACTGATAGTCATCTTATATCTTGCGAACTTTTTGCCTTCGAGAATCTGAATACCCTTCTTTTCTTCAAAAACTCCGCTGTCGTCATCATAATCATCACTGCCGCACCAGGGCTCTATGCAGATAAAGCCTGCGTGCTTTCCTGCCGGCGTCCACAGTCCGAGTGTTTCAAAGCCCTCAAAAGCTATGCTTGCAAGAGTTTTTTTACCCTCGACGAGCTTTACGGCTCTTGACTTGATATTATCAAAATATACAACGTCATTATCAAACATATCATAGGATAACGGGAGCTTTGACGCACCGTCAAGACGCTCGATCCTGTCCTTGCTTCTGAACAGTCTTGTTTCAAGATCCATAACGGGAGTTGACGCTTTTTCACGCTTTTCAAAAACAATAGTGCAATTGTCAAGGTTGTCGCAGGCGATTGCGGGGTGAGCACCTATACAGAACGGTATACAGTCATAGTTCGGATTGAAAACGCTGTAGCTGATCTCTATCCTGTCATCAAACAGATTATACTGCAATGCAAGATCGACACTGTAGGGATAACCGTTTTTAACGGGAGCATACTTGTATTGAAGAATGAGCGAATTATTGCTCTTTCTGACTACCGAGAATGTATTGTCACGGGCAAAACCATGTTTTGTGAGAGATACTTCCTTGCCGCCGATCATGGTTTTATTGTTTTTCACATTGCCTATCGCAGGGAAAAGTACCGGTGAAGTCTTTCCCCAGTAAGCAGGGTCGGCGCACCACATTATCTCTCTGCCATCAATAACAAGTGATTTCAGCTCTGCGCCTTCCGACGCAATTACAGCCGTTGAACGTCCGGTTTTAAGCTCTGTTGTCATATGCTACCTCGCACAATTACTTCTCGTAAGCTGTAAGCTTATCGTTTTCTATAGTAAGATTGGGATTATTGAACTGCCAGTTCTTTATGAATTCGGGTATCTTCTTTGTCGTACCCTTGAAGTCGGGAAGTTCGCTGAGTGTGATTACCTTATCGCTTGAATAAACATTTTTAAGGAACTCTTCGCTCATACGCTCTGTATTTACTGAGGGTGTTCCGCCGAGCTTTGTTATAACAGCACCCGAACCGCTTGCGGCGCAGACAAATTCCTTGCACCAGGGCACATAGTAAAGCCATGTCACTGTGCTGTCAGACGCAAATACAGCCTCGGGATCGGGTATATATCCAACCTCGGTAAGCGCTGTCATCTTGCTTGTATCTGTTATCTTTGCAAGATCCTTATATTTCAGTTTCTGTTCTGTATGGTCTTCCTTTTCGGGATATACATCAGTACCGCTGATATCATATGTATTTGCATTTACCATTGTCAGCTTTGACTGACCGTTCCATACCCAGATAAGGTTAGTGAGCTTATGATAGTTTTCAAGGCGGTCATATACCATATACCAGAGCTTCTGATAGAGTTGCTTCTTATAAGTGTCCTTATCTTTCACGCCCCACCAGAACCAACTGCCGCTTGCCTCGTGAAGCGGTCTCCAGATAACTGGAACGCCTGCTGTTTCAAGGCGCTGTAAGTAGAGTGCTACAGTATCAATATCTTCAATGATTACTTTATATTCCTTTGTACCGGGTGTTACCGCATTCTCAAGGCTGAAGTTTCTGATTTCTTCACTGTAGAATGCTCTGCCCTTTACAGAATCATCGTCAATATCAACAGGAACTTTCCAGTGCCAGCAGAATGCAACTATTCCGTTCTGATCGTTGTGCCACTTGATAGCTTCTTCTATCTGCGTATAGTCGGGCTCATCGGTTCCCTGCGCATAAAGGAAGTCAAAACCCATGATAGCAGGCATATCACCTGTCGTATTGTAGTACATTATATTCTCGAACTGATTAGCGTCCGAGTACTGCTGACCTGCAAGCATCTGCTTTCCGTAAACGCTCTTTAAATAATTGAAAAGCTCAAGCGTTTCTTCATTGGTATTCTCGGAAACAGGCTTCGATCCGTCTGGCGTCTTTGCCTCAAGTTTCTTGATAAGTGCGTCTACGTCTGTTTCGTATTTTAACGCAACATCCATATCTATCTTTCCGTTTTCGTCAACGGCGATAGGATTTGAGCGTAGCTTCTGTTCATTATCCGTACTGCCTGACGTTGTGCTGTCGACAGAAGACGATGTGTTGCCGCTGTCGGTATTTCCTGATGTGTCACCGCTGTTGCAGGCTGTCATAGACAGGATCAGCGATACGGCAAGAACTGCCGCAAGTATTCTCTTCATTGATAAGTTCCTTTCATTTTACTTAAATTTAGTCTTATACGTTTTCGGAATTTAGTCCGATTAAACTAATTATATCAAATCGACAAAAAAATTTCAATAGTTTTATAAAACAGTGTTCATTTTTAAATCAAAAGTAAAATTTCGGATAAAAATATTGACCGTTTGCCACGAATATGGTAATATAAATATGTATATAATTTACGGTGGTTTTGCACTCAGCGCATACTGCCACTTAACTTTCAACAAAACGAGGTATATTTAACCGTATGGAAATACAACTGTTTATAATTATCATAGTAATGATTGCCTGTTCAGCTTTCTTTTCGGCAAGTGAAACCGCGCTTACCGGTGCTAACCGCATAAGGCTTAAAAGTATGGCTGAGAGCGGCTCAAGAGGCGCTAAGATGGCACTTAAGCTGCTTGACAAGTACGACAAGGTGATCACAACGATACTTATCGGCAATAACATTGTAAACATAACAGCATCTTCGCTTGCAACAGTGCTTGCGACAGCAATAGTAGGACCTGATAATGCCGCGCTTGTTTCGACTGTTGTACTGACGCTTGTGATACTTACATTCGGTGAGGTCATGCCCAAAAGCCTTGCAAAGGATCACGCAGAGGGAATGACGGTCGCCACAAGCGGAATAATCACATTCCTTACATTTATATTCACTCCCCTGTCCGCACTCTTTATACTGCTTAAAAAGCTTGCAAACAAGCTGTTCGGCAACAAAAAGGAAGTTACCGTTACAGAGCAGGAGCTTATGGCTATTATCGATGAGATCGAAGACGAGGGCGTACTTGAAGAGCAGGAACGCGACCTTGTAAAGTCCGCTCTTGAATTTGACGAAACGGTGGTTGACGAGATAATCACACACCGTGTAGATGTAATTGCCGTTGATGTAAACGAGGATATCGAAACAGTAAAGGAAACGTTCATAAATGAGGAATATTCAAGACTGCCCGTTTATGAAGGATCTATTGACCATATCATCGGCTTTGTCAGCCAGAAGGATTTCTTTAAGAAATACCTTACCCAAAAGGACGATGAAACATTCTTACTGCGTGATATAATGCAGGAGATACATTATGTTCCGCATCTGATGAAGATAAGCGATATTATGAAACAGATGCAGAAGGACAAGGTGCATATGGCTGTCGTTCTCGACCAGTACGGCGGAACGCTCGGTATTGTAACTCTTGAGGATATACTCGAACAGCTTGTCGGTGAAATATGGGACGAGAATGACGAAATCGTAGCACCTGTTACATTTGTTTCGGAAAATGAGTTCAATGTAAACGGCGATGTATCACTTACCGCTTTCAGACGCTACTGGCACAACCGAACAGGCGACAATCCTAAAATAGACGGTAACGCAAAGACTGTCGGCGGCTGGGTGCTTGAACTGTTCGGAAAGATACCCGAAACCGGCGAAATGGTTACGACCGAGGACTTCAGGATCACGGTTCTTAAAGTCAGCGAACGCAGAATAGTAAAGGTTCGTCTTACTGTTCTTCCGAAACCCGAGATCAAGGAATAATATGCGTGTAATTTTTATTGTCTGCGCTGTACTCGGTACGGTCGGGATATGCGGTCTGCTTGTAATGCTGTTGTTTTTCAGGCTTAAGATCAATCTCGGTTTCAGGTTACCGAAAGGCAAGACGATACCGATCGAGCAGTTCATACCGCAGGGAATATACGGCTACACAGTGTTTATGGCGGTGTTCGGTTATTTTGGACTGATACTTTTACCGCTGTCGCTTCCGTGGTACTTTATCGTACCTGCCGATATAGCAATGGCACTTATCGTGAACTTTATCGGCACGCACTTTCTCTCCCCTGCCGTAAAACGCTTTGTAAACGGCAAAGCGCCGAAACCCGACGATCTTACAGGATATGAAGCCACCGCACTTGAAAATATAGGCGGTAACGGTTACGGCAAAGTCAGGGTAAAATATGAGGGCATAAGCTACCGCTTTGACGCAATATCGGTGTATCATACCGATATAGAAGCAGGCGAAAAGGTCGATGTTGTCACGGGTGAAGATGAACTTCTGTTTGTTCAGAAAAAGGACGAGATATATAAAGTTATTGACGAAGAAAAAACACCTGTGACAAAATCCGAAAACGATAATCCGCCCGAACCTAAAAGACAAAACGACAGCTTTGTAAGAACAGGCAAAACAGATACAGACAAAACAAAGAAAGAAGAATAATAATAAATGTTTTCAAAGGAAATAACCACTACAGCAGATGATTACCGCACATTGGTAAAATTTACGGAATATACGCTTAAAAAGTCCAACAACATTCTTTTTATCACTATGGCAGTGCTTGCCGTAGCCGCTCTTGTTATAGGGCTTGCAGGAATAATACCGCTGTATATTTCGGCGGCGGTGTGTCTTATCTGCGTTGCGGTGATTCTCACCGATATTCTTCTTATATCCAAGAAAGCAAAAGACGGCATAAAGTACGGCAAGGTAGTACTCAACGCAAAGCGTACTTTCAGTTACGATACGACATCGGTGAGAGTATTCGGCGGTAGGACCGCTACCGATATCAATGCACAGTGGAACACTATTTTCAAGATATACGAGATCGAAAATTGTTTTATCATATATTTCAGACACGACCTTGCGTTCTGTCTGCCGAAAAATCAGCTGACGCCGCAGGAGATACTGAATGTAAGAAACTATTTCACAAAGAAAATGGACGGCAGGTTCATTAAAAAATGCAAGTAATAAACAGGAGAACGGTAATATGTTAAAGAAACTCAAAAAACAGGTACTTGAAGCAAATCTTTTACTTCCGAAATACGGACTGGTCACATTCACATGGGGCAACGTATCGGGCATTGACCGTGAAAGAGGTCTTGTAGTAATTAAGCCGTCCGGCGTAGAATATGACAATATGACGGTTGACGACCTTGTAGTCTTAACGCTTGACGGCGAACAGGTCGAGGGAGAACTCAGACCGTCGAGCGATACACCGACGCACCTTGAACTGTACAAGGCTTTCCCCGATATCGGCGGTATAGTGCACACACATTCACAGTGGAGCACGACATTTGCACAAAGCGGACTGGATATTCCGGCACTCGGCACAACGCACGGCGACTACTTCTACGGAGCTATTCCCTGCACCGACAGGATGACACCCGAAGCTATAGGCGGAGAGTACGAAAAGGAAACAGGCACAATAATCATTGACACGTTCAGAAAGCGTAATATTGATCCGAATGCTGTCCCTGCCGTAAACGTACACTCACACGGTCCTTTTGCCTGGGGCAAGGACGCAACGGAAGCCGTACACAATGCGGTCGTACTTGAAAACGTTGCAAAAATGGCAATGTTTGATCTACTGCTCGACAAGGATATCAAGCCTATGCAGCAGGAACTTCTGGACAAGCATTATCTGAGAAAGCACGGAGCCAACGCTTACTACGGACAGAAATAAACTTCGGGGGAAATGATATGAATATTTACTGCTTATCAGAGGGCGAGCTTTACCGCATTGAAAACGGCAAGGAACAGCGTGTTCCCTGTGAACGTGTGGAAAGCTACCGTGACGCAGTGCGTAAGATGAAAGCCCGTGACGAATGGAAAACCACCGGCAAAGGCGCAAAGTTCATGGGAGTTGAGCAAAAGGAATACGGCGAAGAAGAAGCATATAATATGCTAAGAGGCATAGGCGCGTGCGGTGACAAACTGATATATTCGACATTTGCCGACAATGTAGGCGGTATGTACTTCAAGGACAATGAGGGCGAAACCTATATCTTTGCCAACCGTGAGGAAATTATCAACTATATTGATTATAGCGGTGGAAAATGCGTTGTCAGTGCAGGAAACGGGCATTATGAAAATCATATTGCACTTGTAGATACGGGCAACGGCAGTTTTGAACAGCTTACCGAGGGCTTTACAAGCGAAACTCACCCGTTTATTTCACGTCGTAACAATGACATACTCTATTATACGGCAATGGGCTTTGCGACTGACAGAAGCGGAAACGTTGCTGAAAAAAGCCCGTGTACGATATGTCTTTTCGATACACGGAGCGGAACAATAGATGAATTTATCGCAGAGGAAGGATTTGACTGCATAAAACCGCAGGACGATGCCGACGGGAACATATACTACATACGCAGAAAATACGTTCCGACAAAGCAAAAAAGCAATCTGCTTGTCGACATACTTCTGTTCCCTGTCAGGATAATCAAGGCTATAGGCGGATTTTTAAGCGTATTTTCAATGGCGTTCGGCGGAGAACCTTTACGCACGGGCGGTAAAAATCCTGCAAAGAGTAAAACTGCAGACGAACGTGAAGCGTTTATCGAGGGCAATATGATAAAGGCTGAAAAACAGCTTAACGCCAATGCGGACGACGGTGTTATCCCGTCCGACTGGGAGCTTGTAAAGCGTGATAAGAGCGGAAACGAAACTGTTATAAAAAAGCGTATCATGGATTACAGACTGCTGGAAAACGGCGATATAATATATTCAAACGGAAGCCGTGTCGGAATGCTGTCGGGAGATAAGAATACGATCCTTTGTAAGATAAAGTACGCAAACTCGATAACGGTAACGGAATAAGGCAAAAACTAAGCCGCCGTGCATTTCTGCACGGCGGCTTAGCTATTAAGAATTATTGATTACTTGATGATATACTTATCAAGCTCAGCCATAAGCTCATCGCAGTCGTCGCTGTGAACACGAAGTTCCAGAGGCTTAGAAAGATCCAGGCTGAAGATACCCATGATCGACTTAGCGTCAATTGCATATCTGCCGCTTACGATATCAACATCGTAGTTGCACTTTGTAACTGTAGTTACGAAATTCTTAACGTCTTCAATAGTATTGATTCTGATATTAGCTGTTTTCATACAAAAAACCTACCTTTCATATTTCAGGTCAAATTTCGGCTTTCCTGTCCGATTGATTTCATTTTACCAAAATGTAAGGCGGTTGTCAATTACTTTTTAACTGAATTTACTTAAATTTTTCAATCGGAGAGATAACCGTTAGCCTGATTTCCCTTTTCCGCCTTATATCTGACTTTTTTCTGTAAGTGCTTACCGCTCCTTACAGCTATATAATAACACATTTAACGGTACGGTCAAGAGTATTATTGTCAAAAACACGGCGCAACTTGCAAAATTCGTAATAATAAAGTATAATTAGGCTATCGGGAGTTTACTTTTGGTGAAACTTACCACAATATAGTACGGATGTGATATTATCAGATACACTATACAGACCTTCGGGTGCAAGGTCAACCAGTATGAAAGCGCTTCGGTAGCAAAGGCTATGGAAGAACACGGATATGAAAAAACAGACGATATCTTCACTGCGGATATCGTTATTATAAACAGCTGTTCGGTAACGGAAAACAGCGACAAGAAGGCTAAACAGCTGATAAACAAGATAAAAAGTAAAGATCCTATGAAAATAGTGGCTCTGACGGGTTGCTTTCCACAGGCTTTCCCCGAAACGGCGGCAAAACTGTCGGCGGATATAGTAACCGGTACAGAGCATAAAGACAGCCTTGCGGATATGATAGACGCATTTACGGGCAACAAGATAAAGCAGGTAGCAGTACCGCCAAGGCCCGTAAAAAAACAATATGAAAAGCATAAGAATGCCGATATGGGCAAGACAAGAGCCTTTATCAAAATCGAGGACGGCTGTGACAGGTTCTGCAGTTACTGCATAATCCCCACAGCAAGAGGCTCTGTAAGGTCAAGATCCTTGCAGGATATAATCGATGAAACAAAGTTCCAGGTTTCGTGCGGTCATAAGGAAATGGTTCTTGTGGGTATCAACCTTTCCTGCTACGGTCAGGAAATCGGACTGAGGCTTGCGGACGCAATTGAGGCGGTTTGCTCGGTCGATGGTGTTGAACGTGTACGTTTGTCATCACTTGAACCGGAACTGCTTACCGATGAGGATATAGCAAGAATGGCGGCACAGGAAAAGATCTGTCCGCATTTTCATCTGTCGCTCCAGTCGGGAAGCGCCGCTACCTTAAAGCGTATGAACAGGCACTACACACCCGATGAATATTACGATATAGTCGTAAGGCTGAGAAAGGCATTCCCCGACTGTGCGATAACTACTGATATCATGGTAGGCTTTGCGGGAGAAACGGACGAAGAATTTGAGGAATCGTGCGAATTTGCACGGAAAGTCGGATTTGCGGCAATGCACGTCTTCACCTACTCAATAAGAGAGGGAACGGTTGCGGCAAGGCGTACAGACCACGTTGCACATGATATTGCGGCAAAGCGTTATCACGTTATGAGCGCTCTTGCAAAGGAGCTTAAGGAAAGGTATTTCAGCTCAAGTGTCGGAAAGACGGAAAAGGTGCTTATCCAGCGCAGGGAAAGCGCAGAATACGCCAACGGTCTTACTCCGCAGTATGTTCCCGTGCGTATCTACGGCAGTGACGCAAAGAAACAGGATATAATTACTGTACAAATTACCGGGGCTATGGGCAGTGATTTTTGTGTCGGCAAAGAAATAAAATGCTTGTAATCGGGCGGATATTGTAGTATAATTAAAAGGTATTGATAGTTTCGTGCCTTAGATTGTTTATAAGCCTATGGCACGCTTACAATAAAACGACGGAGGAAGTTTATGTCAGTTTATCGCATTTATGTGGAAAAGAAGCCGCAGTTTGCCGTTGAGGGAAAAGCTGTTCTCTCAGACCTTAAAACCGCACTTCAGATCAAGGGTATTGAAGACGTGCGCATCGTAAACCGTTACGATGCAGAGGGTATCACAAAGGAGAACTTTGAAAAGGCTACTCCTACTGTATTCTCAGAGCCACCTGTTGACGATGTTTACTATTCACTGCCCGAGATCAAGGCAGATGAAAAGATGTTTGCAACAGAGTTTTTACCCGGTCAGTTCGATCAGAGAGCAGACTCTGCCGCTCAGTGTATCCAGATGCTGTGTCAGGGCGAACGTCCTACAGTAAAATACGCTAAGCTGTACATATTGAAGGGCAATATTTCCGATGATGACTTTGCAAAGATAAAGCACTATCTCATAAACGCCGTAGAAGCAAGAGAGTGCGGCTTTGAGCAGTACGAAACGCTTGATGTAAAGTATGATATCCCTAAGGACGTTGCGGTTCTTGACGGATTTATAGGTCTTTCGGAAGACGAGCTTGCAGAGTTTATCAAGAAGTACGCTCTTGCTATGGACCTCGGCGATATAAAGTTCTGTCAGGAATATTTCAAAAAGGAACAGAGAGATCCTACCCTTACCGAAATCAGAATGATAGATACATACTGGTCGGATCACTGCCGTCATACAACATTCGGCACAATAATCGACAATGCAACGATCGACGCGCCCTACATTGCCGAAACATATAAAGAATACAAGCTCGACAAGGAAGAACTCGGCAGAAGCGCAAAGCCGATATGCCTTATGGACATTGCGACTGCGGCTGTAAGAAAGCTGAAAAAAGACGGTCTGCTCCCCGACCTTGACGAGAGTGAAGAGATAAATGCCTGCTCGGTAAAGATCACCGTTGACGTAGACGGCAAGGACGAGCAGTGGCTTCTTATGTTCAAGAACGAAACACATAACCACCCCACCGAGATAGAACCTTTCGGCGGTGCGGCTACCTGCCTCGGCGGCGCTATAAGAGATCCGCTTTCAGGTCGTTCTTACGTTTACCAGGCTATGCGTGTAACAGGCGCTTCAGATCCCCTGCTCCCTGTTGACAAGACTATCCCCGGTAAGCTTCCTCCGAGAAAGATAACAACAACAGCCGCTCAGGGCTATTCATCATACGGCAACCAGATAGGTCTTGCAACAGGTCACGTTGCCGAAATATACGATCCCGGATATATGGCTAAGCGTATGGAGATAGGCGCTGTAATCGGTGCCGCTCCCGCTGAGAACGTTGTCCGTGAGCGTCCCGTACCCGGTGACATAATCATTCTGCTAGGCGGCAGAACAGGTCGTGACGGTTGCGGCGGCGCTACAGGTTCATCAAAGTCACACAGCGTAGAATCGCTCGAAACCTGCGGTGCCGAGGTTCAGAAGGGTAACGCTCCCGAAGAAAGAAAGCTCCAGAGATTATTCCGTGACAAGAATGCAACAAAGCTGATAAAGCGTTGCAACGACTTCGGCGCAGGCGGTGTTTCCGTTGCTATAGGCGAACTTGCAGACGGTCTTGAGATCGACCTCAACGCAGTTCCCAAGAAGTATGACGGTCTTGACGGCACAGAGCTTGCCATTTCAGAATCACAGGAAAGAATGGCAGTGGTCGTTGACAAGAACGACGTTGACAAGTTCATTGCTCTTGCAGGCAAGGAAAACCTTGAAGCTACTCCCGTTGCGGTAGTTACCGAAAATCCCAGACTGAAGATGAACTGGAACGGCAAGACTATCTGCGACATTTCAAGAGAATTCTTAAATTCAAACGGTGCCGAAAAGCACACCGATATACACGTTCCCGCTCCCACGGTAAGCTATTCTACAGGCAGACACAACACTAAGGAAGAATGGGAAAAGCTCGTTACCGACCTTAACGTATGCTCACAGAAGGGTCTTGTACAGCGTTTCGACTCGACGATCGGCGCAGGTACTGTTCTTATGCCTTATTCGGGCAAGACACAGCAGACACCTGTACAGGCTATGGCTGCAAAGCTCCCCGTACTTTCGGGCAACACAAAGACAGCTTCTATAATGGCATGGGGCTTTGATCCTTTCGTAAGCCGTCAGTCGCCTTACCACGCTGCCGCTCTTGCAGTAGTCGAAAGTATGGCAAAGGTAGTTGCCGCAGGCGGTAAGAGCGAAAAGTGCTGGCTTACATTCCAGGAATACTTCGAGCGTACACAGGGCGATCCTGAGCGTTGGGGCAAGCCTTTTGCCGCACTCCTCGGTGCATACAAGGCACAGATCGCACTTTCAAGCGGCGCTATCGGCGGTAAGGACTCTATGTCCGGCACATTCGAACATATCGATGTTCCGCCTACGCTTGTTTCATTCGCAGTTTCAACAGCTAAGTCGGACAAGATAATCTCTGCCGAGTTCAAACTTCCCTGCAGTGATATTTACTACATCGAGCCTTCATACGATGAAAACGGTATGCCTGACTTTGACAGTGTAAAGAAGGTATTTGCTACAGTTGAAAAGGCAATTGCAGACGGCACTGCCCTGTCGGTATGGACCTTGGCACACGGCGGTATTGCAGAAGGTATCTTCAAGATGTCGCTCGGTAACAGGATCGGTGCAAAGCTTAAAGCTATGGACGATGAAAAGCTGTTTGGTCTGCACTATGGTGCATTCATTATCGAGGCTAAGGGCGCAATTGAAGGCGCTGAGCTTATCGGTGAAACAGTCAGCGATTATACGATCACAGCAGGCAATGTCAAGCTTGACATTGCAGAACTTGAAAAGAAGTATGACGCTGTACTTGAACCTATCTTCAAAAATTCACTCCCCGAAATGCCGAAGCCTGTTTCAGTAGCTTACGACAAGGGTTGTGACTTACTTATCAACAAGGCGCCCGGCAAGATAGCAAAACCCAAGGTACTTATCCCCGTATTCCCCGGTACAAACTGCGAATACGATATGGCAGCCGCATTCAACAGATACGGCGGTGAGGCTGAGATATTCGTTATCAGAAACCTTTCTGCAAAGAATATGGAAGACAGCGTAAACGAGTTTGCAAAGAGAATTGAAGACAGCCAGATGATCGCTGTTCCCGGCGGTTTCTCAGGCGGTGACGAACCCGAGGGTTCTGCTAAGTTCATCAACGCATTCTTCCGTAACCCCAAGATCAAGGACGCTGTAGAGAATATGCTCTACACCCGTGACGGTCTTATGATCGGTATATGCAACGGCTTCCAAGCTCTTATCAAGCTCGGACTTGTACCTTTCGGTAAGATAGTTCCTCTGTCAAGCGAGAGCCCCACACTTACATACAACACGATCGGCAGACACCAGTCACAGCTTGCGCTTACAAAGATCTGCACCAACAAGTCACCGTGGCTTATGCACTGCAAGGTGGGCGAGGTTTACAATATCCCGATCTCACACGGTGAGGGACGTTTCGTAGCAAGCGATGAGGTTATCGCAAAGCTCATCGAAAACGGTCAGGTTGCTACTCAGTATGTTGACCTGAACGGCGAGCCTACAATGGATCTTGCTTACAACCCCAACAGCTCGATGTGCGCTATCGAGGGTATCATCTCTCCCGATGGTCGTGTACTCGGTAAGATGGGTCACACAGAGCGTATCAGCTCAGACACCTGCGTAAACGTTGACGGCAACAAGGAACAGCTTCTGTTCAAGGGCGGCGTTGACTACTTCAAGCTTTAATAACAGCAAACACATAAAATACGGCACCCTGCAAGGCAAATGCTTTGCAGGGTGCTTTTGTATGCAAAAACAGGGCAGATTTTCATCTGCCCTGTTGCAATATTATTTACTTGTTCTTCTTGCTTTTGATTTTAAGCGTTATCGGAGCAACACCGCCTGCGACAAATGCAACTGCTATCCAAAGTGCCAGTGATTCACTGCCTGTTTCGGGGCTGTCCTTACCGCCGAACTCACGCGGGAATTTTGCGTAATCGCACGAGATACATTCGTAATGACCTATACCGGGTTCTGTGCCGTTCGGTTCTTTATCAACCACCCATCTGAATTCGTGGTCGGCAACATCTGTCTTATTGCCGTCATCATCAATGTGCCAGTGATGTTCTTCATCATTGTGCCATTTATCCTTGTCATCGGGATTTTCCGGTTGATCCGGTAGCAGGTCAAGTTCGTTTTCCTCAACAAAACCGCAGACAAAGCAATATCTTTTTCCCAGACTGTTTTCAGACGATGTGGAAGCTTTCACGGTTTCCCATTCCGACCAGTCGTGACCGAGCGGATCGGTATTGCGTTCCTCTTCCGCCTTGCAGACTGAACAAATACGCTTTTCTTTACCTCCATCTGTACAGGTCGGTGCTTTGCTTTCCTGCCATTCTCCGAACGTGTGACCGCCTGGTGCAAT
>JAGBHT010000013.1 GCA_017935365.1 Ruminiclostridium sp.
ACTTGTGTTCTTGTTCCACTGTAATATTACCGAAGTCTTTGCAGTGCTCTTAGCCTTGAATCCGCTCATATTCGAGGGATTGGTGTTTACAGAAAGCTCAGAATATCCGCTGTACTGCGTAGCCTTGCCTATCGTCTTGTAGGCTCTGATTCTGTACTTGTAAGTTGCGCTAGCCTTTAAGCTCTTTACAGTGTAAGTAGTCGTGCTGTTCTTTGTAATCTTTGTGAGCGCTACCCACTTCTTACCGTTCCACTTCTGTAACTCATAGCCTTTAGCAGAAGTGTTCTTGTTCCACTGGAGCGTTATGCTGTTGTAGGACTTTGACTTAGCCTTAAATCCGCTCATATTCGAGGGATTTGTGTTGACTGAAAGCTCCTTATAACCGCTGTACTGCGTAGCCTTGCCTATCGTCTTGTAGGCCCTGATTCTGTACTTATAAGTTGTACTAGCCTTTAAGCTCTTGACAGTGTAAGTAGTTGTGCTGTTCTTTGTAATCTTTGTGAGCGCAACCCACTTCTTGCCATCCCACTTCTGTAATTCGTAACCTGTAGCCGAAGTGTTCTTGTTCCACTGGAGTGTTATGCTGTTGTAGGACTTTGACTTTGTTTTAAATCCTGCCGCTACAGACGGGAGAGTGCTTACTGTTATCTCCGCAGGTACACCGTAAATAACCTCCGTGCCATCCTTAAAGCACATCACTCTGAGTTTATACTCTGCCCCCGGGTTAAGTCCCTTTACCTCGGCGGTTGTCTTGTTTATGCCTGTATTCTTTACCGCTGTAGTCCATTTTCCGTTCTTGTAAACCTGTACCACATATCCGTCAGCTGTATTGTTCTTGTTCCAGCCGAGAGTTACCGACTTATCGGTACGCTTTGTAAGCTTTACAGATACAGGTTTTGTCGGTGCTGTTCTTTCGGAGAATATTCTGCTGTATTCGCTGTATACGGGTTTACCGTCCACCATAAGATATGCCGCAAATCTGAACTGATAAACGGTTGATGGTTCAAGCTCATTTGCTGTATAACCCGTAACGTCATAAGCCAGGTCGTCTATGGTTTCCCACTTTCCGCCTATAAACTGCTCAACCACATAGCCGTCCGCATTATCGGATACATTCCAGCCGAATGTAAGGCTTTCGCTTGTACGTCCTGTTCTCTTTACATTGGTCAGCGGATCGACCTTGAGCATATCCACAAAGCTGTCGTTGTAAGAATAACCGCATACCGAGCATTCGTGATGCGTGTAGCCGTCCGATGTATATGTAGGCGCTATTACCGTATCAACAAATTTGTGCTTATTCAGCACGTTGGTTTCTTCAAGTCCGCAGTCGGCGCAGATTCTTGACTCATAGCCTATTTCGGTGCAGGTAGACTCCTTTACCGTTTTCCACATACCGAATGAGTGCTTTTCGCAGAGATAGTCAAAATCCAACTTATTTGACTTTGCGTAATTTTCTCCGACTGTATTTTTATAACAATATATTTCTGTCTTATTTCCGAAGTAAGTCGACGATTCTATATTCGTCAGACTTTTCGGAAGAGCTACCGTTTTTAAATTATTGCAGTAAATTGCCGAAGATATGGTTTTCATGCTTTCAGGATATGATATTTTTTCAATTGATTTGCAATTTGCGAAAGCTGAAATTTCTTCTTCAACGCCATATAGCATAATTACCGTTTTAAGATTATCACAATCATAGAAAGCAAACTTCGATATTGTCTTTACGCTACCGGGTATGATTATCTCTTCCAGATCATCGCAACCCCTGAATGCATTTTCTTCAATAACTGTAACCGAATCGGGGATATTCACATACTTCAGTTTATCAGCGCCATAAAACGCATCTTTGCCTATTTTGGTAATACCTTCTTCAAATGTAACAGTAGTCAATCCACTTTGAGAAAAAGTTCCCTGATCTCCAAATTCTGTAATGGTAGCCGGTATAGTTATATTATATAAGCTGTCACAGCTTGCAAATGCGTAAAAACCCAGACTTGTCAGATTATCAGACAGCTTAACGTTACTCAGATAATCGCAATTATAGAAAACCTGTTCACCAATGGTCAATACCGTATCAGGAATATTTACCTGCTGAATGGTTTTGTTGGAGTAGAAAGCCTTATCACCTATAGCTGTAACCCTTGAACCTTTGATTTCCGACGGGATATCGACCGATGTTTCCGAACCGTTATATGCCGTGATCGTCAACGTGTCATCGTCATTATAAGTGTACTTATAATCGCCGTAGGTAGCGGCACCGGCACACACTGCGCATATTGCGGCTGTTGCTGTGAATGCAGCAATGCCTAATAAAAACTTTGCGATTTTCATAAATCTCTTCCTTTCATTGATAAATGCTGATATACTTTTATCATTATCTATCAGTTTATCACATTGAAAGTGAATTTTCTACTGCATTTTTCCAAGGAATATTCTCCCGAATTTTCGGATATACGCAAAAACGCCCCGCAAAAGCGGGGCGCCATATTATCAATATTTTACTCTCATCAAGAATAGTCCACAACGTCAAGCCATGTGAAGAGGAGATCCTTCTCTTCCTTGCTTGTAACGCCCTTTGCGAGCGTTGATGCCGCCATGATGGGTAACCATTCCTGGACATATGTCTTTGCTGTATTTGTCTTCTTGCAGAAGAGGTTGAGATACTTCTCTGCTGTTTCTGTTGATGTAAGTGCAAGCTTTAAATATGTCTTTGCTACATCTGCACTGGCATTACCTAAGGATGCGCCTATCCAGTCAACTATGTAAACCTTGTTGTCGTCTGTTATAACTATGTTCTCGGGACCGAAGTTGCCGTGGCACAGCTTAACGTGCTTGGGCGTACTGTCAAGTCTTGTGAGAAGATCATATCTCTTGATGTGGTCGATTACGTCAAGTCCTTCGATTTCTTCTCTCAGGTTATCTTTGAGCTTTGAAATGCCTGTGACCTTCTTAGCGTGAATGCTGAGCTGAAGCTCTACCATATCATCAAGATAGCCGTCGCAGTTCTCAGGCTCTTCCTGCATGATCTGTGCAAGAGTTTTGCCCTTGATAAGCTCTGTAGCTATTGCCCACTTGCCGTCTATAAGTTCAACTTCCTTAATCTTAGGAACATTCAGTCCTGTTTCCTCTACCTTGGCATCCATAAATGCCTCATAGAAAACCACTGTCTTGGGCGAATCGGGCTTGAATACCTTTACTGCAAGGTCGCCGCTCTCGTATACGTCAACGGTTTTGCCTTCGGAGATCTTTTTACCTAATTTTATTTCATTCATACTTAAGTCCTTTCCGGGAGCGCTGTGCTGTTCGCTGCGGCGTTTCCTTTTAATGTGCCTTGATTATACCACTTTTTTGTCCGTTTGTCTATAGTTTGATTGGAAATTTAACAAAAATGCAACAAAATATTTTTCTCAGTTGTGCAATTTGACGAATTTTGTAGTGACGCTATTTACAGTAATTTTTCACCATTATAATATCACGTTTGGCTTTAATATGCTGTCTGTAATTACATCAGCTCGTTGCTATCAAGGATAACAGTAAAAGGGCCGTCGTTGAGAAGCTCCACTTTCATATCCGCCCCGAACCTGCCTGTCTGTACGTCGGTTATACTTTCGCACTTTCTGCACTGCTCTATAATGTACTCGTACAGCTCGTTAGCCATATCGGGCGCACCGGCATTGACAAATGAAGGACGATAGCCCTTGCGGCAATCGGCATAGAGCGTGAACTGTGAGATCAGCAACAGACTTCCGCCGACATCAGCCGGCGCAAGGTTCGTCTTGCCGTTCTCATCGTCAAAGATACGCAGTCCCGTCATCTTGCGGATAAGCTTATCCGCGATTTCCTTTGTATCGGTCTGAGCTATGCCGATAAGCACCATAAAACCCTTACCGATCTTTCCGATCACCTCACCGTCTACGGTGACGCTTGCGTGGGTCACACGCTGTATTACAAATTTCATATAAAAATCCTTTCAAATGCGCATAAATAATGCCGCCGAGGGTACGGCGGCATTCTGACCGATTGCTGTGTTCCGGTATAAACCGTGGTTTGCTTAATAAGCTCCGATGTATCTCTTGAGGTCGTCGGGGTTCTGGCAACGGCTTCTTGCAACTTCTTCCGTAATTTTACCTGTGCGGACAAGTCTTGCAAGATCCTGGTCGAGCGAGAACATACCGAGAGCCTTTGACGTCTGGATCGAGTTCGGTATCTGGAATATCTTACCTTCACGGATAAGCGAACTGATAGCGTCTGTACAACTCATAAGCTCAAGTGCGGCGATACGTCCCTTGCCGTCTGCTGTAGGAACGAGCGTCTGTGAAATAACGGCAACGAGCGAGTTTGCAAGCTGTGCTCTGATCTGTCCCTGGGAGTGAGGCGGATATACGTCGATGATACGGTCGATAGTTTCAGCCGCACCGGTAGTATGCAGGGTTGAAAGCACCAGGTGACCTGTTTCTGCGGCGGTTACTGCGGCATTGATAGTTTCAAAGTCACGCATTTCTCCAACGAGGATAACATCAGGGTCTTCACGGAGTGCGGCACGCAGTGAGCCTGCAAAGCTGTCGACATCGGCGCCGATCTCACGCTGGTTTACCATTGACTGTTTATGTGTGTGAAGATACTCGATAGGGTCTTCGACTGTGATGATATGACAGTTCTTGTTACGGTTGATATGGTCGATCATAGCCGCAAGGGTCGTTGACTTACCCGAACCTGTAGGACCTGTTACAAGCACAAGACCTCTGGGACGGAGTGCAAATTCGCCCATAAGTCCGGGGAGCATAAGATCCTGCAATGTAGGAATATCATTACGCAGAAGTCGCATTGCTATTGCGTGATAACCCCTCTGTCTGTACACGTTTACTCTGTGTCTGTGTCCCGATGCGGATACATACGAGAAGTCGGTGTCAAGACCTTTCTGGATTGATGCCTTGTGCTTCATAGAGGTTATCTGATTTATGATATTGACTATGATAGGCTCTGTACAGTCGGGGTAACCGCTGAGTTTTTTGATACTGCCGTGCAGACGTACAACGGGCGGAAGTCCCGCAGTAAAATGTAAGTCCGAACAGCCGAGCCTTCTTGCCTCGTCAAGTATTTTGTTAATATCCACCTTTGTTTTCTCCTTTTAAAAAGATATATTGCTAACACCGATTCCGCATTAAACGGAGTAGGTGGCTTTTACCAGCTCATCAAGTGTTGTGGTACCTGCAAGCACCATATCGGTAACGTTGCTACGCAGAAGTTTTGTACCGTTCTTTTCAGCCTGCGCGCCTATCTGCTCGGCTGTAGCGCCGCTTGAGATAAGCTCCTTGATATCGTTCGAGCTTACGATTATCTCGTGAATAGCGGTTCTGCCCTTATATCCGGTATTATGGCAGGCACGGCAACCGCCGTAATGTGCCTTGCAGACTTCAACCGGCTCTGTCTTTCCTACAAGTCTTAAGTCTGCCGGATCGGTAAGAGTAACCTTTTCCTTGCACTCGGGGCAAAGCAGTTTTACAAGTCGCTGGGCGATAACTCCGACAAGCGAGGACGCAACCATATAAGGCGCGACACCCATATCAACAAGACGGAGGATCGTACTTGCGGCATCGTTTGTATGAAGTGTCGAGAGAACCAAGTGACCGGTGATAGCGGCACGGATAGCAATATCTGCTGTTTCACCGTCACGGATCTCACCGACCATTACGATATCAGGGTCCTGACGGAGGATAGAACGCAGAGCCGCCGCAAAGGTAAGTCCTGCTTTTGCATTTATCTGTACCTGGTTTATACCGTCTATCTTCTTTTCGCAGGGGTCTTCAACAGTAACGATATTAACGTTAGGCTTTGAAAGTTCGCCGAGGGTCGCATACAGCGTTGTAGATTTACCCGAACCTGTAGGTCCTGTAACCAACATAACACCGTGGGGGCAACGGATGATCTGCTTGAACATCTCATAGTTATACAGCGTCATACCAAGGTCGGTGATCTTTCTTGTCTTTTCATCTGCTGTTGAAAGCAGTCGGATAACGCACTTTTCACCGTAAACGGTAGGAATTGTAGATACACGGACGTCGAGGTTAACGCCGTCGATAGTCATACCGAAACGGCCGTCAAGCGGTATTCTCTTCTCGGCAATGTTCATACCGCCGAGGATCTTTATACGGGTGATGAGCGAGTTGTGAGCGGCAGGCTTTACCTTCATCTGCTCGATAAGTTCACCGTCTACTCTGAGGCGGATCCTTGTTCTGTCCTTGAACGGCTCTATATGAATATCCGATGCGTTCATTCTGAACGATGTTTCAACGATCGTATTTACCAGCTTAACGATAGGCGCGTTATCAACACGATCACCTGATTCAGGGTCGTCCTGGATAACCGAGTCAGTGGCGTTATTGTACTCCTTGTTGAGGTTATCCATAACGTTACTAACCGTCTGCTGTGAGTACGCCTTATTTATTGTTTCGTTGATAGCGGTACGGGTAGCTATCATAGCGTGTATCTCCATACCGGAGATAACCTTGAGTTCCTCAAATATGTAGAAGTTGATAGGATCGTCTGTCGCAACCGTAAGACGTGAATCGGTCATCTGGAACGCAACGCAGCAGTTCTTCTTTGCGATAGTCTCCGGGATCTTCTTTACCGCCTCGATATCTATCTTGGTAGTGGTAAGGTCGATGAACGGTACTTTAAGACGGATCGACAATGCCTGCGCAAGCTGTGTTTCCGAAACGTAGCCCAGTTCGAGCAGTACGTCACCGAGCTTTTTGCCCGGTTCTGTACGCTGTTTCTCAAGCGCTTCGTTCAACTGATCCTCTTTAAGGAATCCGTTCTCTACAAGGATCTGTCCTATCGGTATGTTCTTCATTAAACTGTTCCCCCTGATAATAGTGGTGTGCTGTCCGCTTATACTTGAAAAAAGCGGAGATATGTGGTAAAATAACCATACGCTGTTTTTCAGCGTCCCTTAAAGGAAAGGATGGTTATATATATGACAGGTATACTCTGGTATGATACCGTTATCTGCGTACTTGTGTTTATCTTCGGCTCTGTCATAGGAAGTTTTCTGAATGTGGTTATCTACCGCACTCCTCTGCATATGTCAATTGTGAACGGTCCGTCGCACTGCTTTTCATGCGGTGCAAGGATAAAGCCTTATGATCTTGTGCCGATATTCAGCTGGATCATCTTAGGCGGCAAGTGCCGTAAGTGCAAGGCTCCGATCTCAGTGCGCTACACTATTGTAGAGGCACTGACGGGACTTATGTTCCTGCTCGCCTACATAAGATTTTCGGCAAGTCTGCCGATGGTTGTTGCCATTGTCTTCTTCTCACTGCTGATCGTACTGAGCTGTATCGATATCGACCACATGGAAATTCCATACTGGTGTACGATAACCATTGCGGTACTCGGTATTGCTACATTCTTTACAGAACCCAATATGCCGTGGTGGGAGCACTTTGCGGGTGCGGCTGTTATCGCAGTGCCTTTCGCAATACTCGCTCTGTTCGGCGGTATGGGCGGCGGCGATGTTCAGCTTATGGCGGCATCGGGCTTCGTGCTTGGCTGGAAGATAGTTCCCTCAGCCGTTATCGGTGTGATAGTCGGCGCAATATACGGGCTTATCGTACTTTGTACTACCTCGAAGTTCACTAAGGAGCGTTCCGCAAAAATCAGCGAAAAGCTGTCAGTATGGTGTGAGGGCAAAACTGCCGACAACTCAAAGGACATTATAGTCGGTGAATTTGAACACGGCAAGTGCAAAATCGATCCTGAGCTTTTTGAAGAAAAAGCGTGGAATATATCGGGCGATGAGCTGAAAGCCGCAACACAGTCACTCGGCGATGAGCTGAATGAAGTGATGGGCAAGCTTCCCGACAGTAAGGAATATGTATTCCGTGCGAATATGGAAAACGGAAAGATAACAAAGATAAAGTTACGCCGCCGTATCGCTTTCGGTCCTGCACTGAGCGTAGGACTTGCAGTCGGTATGCTGTTTGGCGAAACCATTATCAAGGCTTATCTTTCAATGCTCTGATAATAAGCGTTTATATTTCCCCCGCCGATATGGCGGGGGATTTTTATTTATCCAAATACCTTTATCTTGTATAGAATAACTATGTTCAGATCGTCCGAATAGGTGTAATCCGCAAGATTGGCGGCACTTGACGGTGTGAGATTCAGAAGCGACATATTGAGCAGTTTGAACATCTGAACACGCTCACTTATCTTGAGATCGCCGTTTTCATCGTATGTATTTACACCCATTCTGCACCAGGTACCCTTGTCGCCCGATGTTGTCGTGAATGTGAACTTGTAGCGTGAGTCATTGTAATACTCGCGGTTGAACACAGCGTATTTGTCCGTGTCTTTCATTGCGGTTGCCTTTGCGGTAAAGTTGCCGGTTGAATTATTCAGCTTTCCGAGATCATATAGCTGGTAACCCTTTGAAGTCGAACGGAGAACAATAGCGTATACCGTTTCGTTTTCTTCCTTGCCGGAAATCATGGTTGCCGCCATCTTTGCGGGACTGCCTGCCTCGCTCGCATCAGCTAAAAGCTGATCTGACGTATAACCTTTTATATTGTAAGTAGAAGCGGTTTTCAGCTTTTCGCTTATATAATTTGTAAGCGTATCTGTGACTGCATTTGTAACGGTATCCTCGTCAACCATTTTGATAATGCCCTTTACAGGATTGAACATTCCCATAGCCGCCGCTATCAATATTACCATAACAGCCATCGCCACGATAAGCTCAACAAGCGTGAACGCTTTCTTTTTCAGCAGTTTTTTCATCCGGCATCACCGCCCTCTACAGGTGTTCCATAAAGGTGATTATAGATACCGTTTGTTGCCTTGTCATCGAAAGTAAAAGACATATTTGTAAGTGTGCTGTCCGGCTTTACAAAATACTTTGCAAGCGTACCGTATTCGCTTTCAAACTTATCTTCGGGTATCATGAAATTGATCTTAACGTTGGTAAACTGTGCAACGTCGGCACTTCTGTCCTTCTGCACAAGTCGTACATTAGTATCAGATACCATGCTGTAAGTCATCAGCTGACCGGGGTTTACCGTTATTCTTGTGCATGACTCCGGTAAAGCTATCTTCAACGATTTTACCTCTGAGCCTTTCAAGGCGTGGCTGTTTGTGGTATCTATCGTGAAATTAAGCGTAATGCTGTAT
Source organism: Ruminiclostridium sp. (assembly GCA_017935365.1). Classification (GTDB taxonomy): domain Bacteria; phylum Bacillota; class Clostridia; order Oscillospirales; family Ruminococcaceae; genus Ruminiclostridium_E. Next base: position 9,172 of record JAGBHT010000013.1, read on the forward strand.
GAACCGTTAGCGGCAACAGGATTTGTAGTTTCCTGTGTAACAATGATCTTATCTATACCCTTTGTGCCATAGATATGGATATCATCTGTTATCATACCGCCGTTGTTCTTGTCCTTATCGTCACCGCTGTCATCATTTTTGATGGTTGCGTCGATCGTATTGATTTCCATTCTGCCGTCTGATCCGGCAGTTGTACCGTCGTTCTTTACCTTTACTCCGTTAATGCTGACGTTGCTTGATGCACCGCCCGAATTTACGAATTTCATGACAAGATCTACGGTGTCCTTTTCAACAAGCGCATTTTCCTGCACAAGATTTATAAGCTGGGCATCCATATCCTTGTCTATGCTGTCGTTCTTTTTATAACGCATAATAGCAATTGCAAGTATCTGCATTACTATTGACGACATCAGAGCGAATATAAGCATTGCAACCATGACTTCCGTCAGTGTAAAGCCTTTTTTTCGTTTCAGTCGTTTCAACAGCTTCATGCTATCCGCTCCTTTCATCAGTTATAACCGTACTTTCTCCATGACCTTGAGCTTGACGAGCCGATCGTGCCTATCTTACCGCCGGAATTCGATATCAGCTTTTCCATATAGTCAAAGCGTGCTTCTTCCAGTGCATCACCGGTAAGCGAGCCTGTGAATCTTCCGTAGTAGTCATAGGGGATCGTAGACATGAACGTTCTTGTTGTACTGGGCATCTCATAGTCGGAAACTATAAGACCGCCAAGCATCGCAAACGATTTTTCGTTTGATTTACCTGCGCCGAACGTCATATAAGGCGCATATACAAATCCGCAGAACGTGTTGTACGGCATATCAAAGTTTACATCACTGTTCTTGTTTATCGCAACTAAGAACAGATTGTTATGAAGTCCTCCGCTACTGTTATACTTATCAACAACATCTTTCTTAAATACCGTGCGAAGTTTAACATTGGTATCCGTTGATCTCATTATTGAGGTCATCTTTGCTGTTATCGTTTCTGCGTTAGTGAATTTATCATTGGTATTGACCGTGCCGTCAGCATTTATTGCATCTGGAAGCACTTCCTTAAGCAGATTATAATGTCCCATGAAAAGACGCTGCTGAGCAAAATATGTAACGCCGTCACCTACAACGAATATTACACTGCCTTTGCCCTTTGTAAGAACGCAGAATCTGCCTGCAAACTGACCTTCCGGCTGATTGTTCCAGCGGAAACAGTTGAATTTGCTCTTATCTGAATCCTTATTGGAGAATTTATAGCTGTTCTCACCCGTTTTTTCCATCAGACAGTTTGCGGGAAGATATACATACATATCAATATCCTTGCCGTCGGGCATTGTAGTATCAAATACGATATTGTAGCCGTTCCAGTCGCCGTTTGTAATGCGCACATCGCCCATTATAACATACTGACCGAATTTCTGGGCTGTTACAACAAGCTGGTTCTTACTACTTCCCGTTCCCGCAAATCTTGCGTCCTGTATATCAGGCTCGGTTGCATTGTCAAATTTATAGTTTATGGGAGCTACTGTATACGAACCGTCATCGTTTATGAACTTTGATGTCATATCCCAGTTTGTATATTCAGGGTTACCTATCTTTTCATTGATCTTCGCCTTTACATTGATCGTTGACTCACACGATCCGTCTGTCGGCCATACGTCTGAGCTTGCAGATGTTCCGCCGGCAAGCGAACGTGCCTTATCCATATTTGCACGTAGTGTGCTGTAGGCACTGTCATTATCCTCGTCCATAGCTGTGAAGCGGATCGATGCGTCTGCAAATTTGAAGATCTTGTGGTTGCTGTCAACTGCGGCTTGCACGGATTTCTCCTGATCAGCCGGGTTAGCGGAAGCAGAACATAAATATATATTGCCGCCTACATACAGACCGCCTTTAAACTTGTTTCCCGTATTGACCTGAGGATCAAGGAACAGGTCGCCGTTTACATATACAGGGCCTTCAAAGGTTTCGTTGTCAAAGAATGCCGCATCTCCGCCGACATATAATCCATAACCGGCGGTTATGCTTGAACTACCGCTTATATAGTCGCCCTGTACATATACGTCTGTATTGCAATAGTTATACGCCTGGCCCTGGATCAGATTGCCGCCTACTCTTATCTTACCGCCGTTGAGATTGATTTTATACTGACCGTTATAATACGTCAGTATAAGGTTATTTCCGACTGTGATATCAAATTTTTCGGTACCATTGCCATCTGCACCGTTGATGGGAGCGTTATTGAGTGCAAGCGTGCCGGCGCTGATAATTTCGGCATATATATTGATGCCGCCGTCATCGCCTCTTGATCCTATCTGGCTGTACTCGTTATCGAGATACATAGTAGAAGTTACATTCATACCTGACATGAATACGTCATTCGGAGCGTAACCTGTCGATGTAAAGAATCTGTCAAAGGTATAAGGCTTTGAAACGAGTGTAAACTCACCGATAGATGTTACAGTTGAAGTTTCGCCGTTTACGACTACTTCTGTTTCGATCTTTATCTTATGCGTTTCATCGCCGCTGTCGCCCGACAACTTTGTTACTGTTACCTTATAATCACCAAGACCGCTTGCAAGCTCTGCAAAGGTATCTGTGCCGGAGCCTTGTGTGGTCAGCGAACAGCTTCTTTCATTTCCGCTGTTCTTGTCAAGCGGAGGCAATGCAACTACCGCATCAACAAATGCACTTTCGGACTTTGTGTTGAGATACTGGGTAACTATATCATTAAGTGCAACCGCACTCTGATATGACTGTTCATCACCGTACTTGATCTCGACCTGCTTGTGTGCGAAAACAGTGGAATAATAAACCGCAGAAGCAAGCACTATCATAACCGACATTATAGCAATAATGAAGAATAAAACGCTTCCCTTGCCGCTTTTAAGCCGCAATAACGCCTTTTTCATCATTAACGCTTTTCTGTTATGTTTGTTCATAGCGTTTTGTCCTTTCATTCCTTACTGATTAATAACGGATTTATTCTGCCACGCTGTCCGAAGCGTTGAGGTTAGGATTTGCAACGGGCTTTATGCAAAGCAGATTTACAGAAAACTCCATAGCGTAGCCGTTTGTTGCGGCAGTACTTTCGTCACCGCTGTTTTTGCTTTCCTCCATCTGGTAGGTCAATGACGAAATAGACACTGCCTTACCGAGAACATCACCATTTGCGTCCTTTATGCTGTCATCATACTTGCCTGTATAAAGCAGGTCTGCAAAATCGTGAAGATTCTGGAGCTTATCGGAGTGAGCTGTAAATGAAACGGTTATCGAACCTACCGATACCGGTTCGCTTGCCGCAAGAAGCGCAGACTGTAGCTGTTTAGCATACATTATACGTTCTCTTGTGGTGAGCTTTGATAAGTCAATCTGTGCATCTTCGGGTGTTTCAACTACAGTATTTGCAAAGTCCTTAAGAGGATACGAAACTTCTGTAGGAGCGAACACAGATACCGACAACGCCTGTGTAGAGAACGGTGAAATGCTTAAGCCTTCTATCGTAATGTTCTTGCCCTTGGCAATGAACTTACGCATGATCTCGTCAGCTTCATATTCTGTGAGGTCGTCAAAGAATTTGTTTGCAAGATCCTTACCTTCATTGTATGCGTCTGTTATTTCGCCGTCTATTGTTGCCGCGTGCTGAAGGTGTACGTCCAGTTCCTGCGATTCTGACTGGACAGCCGCAAGCTGTTTGTTATTCGTGCCGATAGTATTGAAGTTGGGAAGTACGAACACAAATATGCCTACACCGAGTATTGCGGCTACTAAAAATACCGCTATAAGGATTTGTTCCTGTTTACTGATCTTCATATTCTGTATTTCCTTTCCCGTTACTGTGCAGTCGTTTCGGCAGTCGACTCTGTTGTCGATGCCGGTTCGGTTGTCGAAGATGTATCTTCTGTAGTGCCGCCATTTGCGATGTTCTCAATCATACTTTCAACATCTTTTTCATCGATCTTGATGTTGTTTCCTGCCTTTAACAGCATAGTAAGGTCGAAAGTTATGGTTTCTTTCTTATCGTCGCCTGTTGTAACTTCATATCCGGAATAGGTTATATTTTCAAAATATCCCTGATCAATAAGCGCTCTTACATACTGTGAGGGCTGAGCCTGATTTGTACAGCTGAACGATGCGGTAACCGAATAATCGGAAATCTGTACATTATCAATAAGCTTCATGCCGGAAAGATTTTTACGGACATCGTCGCTTGTGATATTTTCAACGCCGTTCTGATTTGCCGTGAACGGCTCTCTCAGCATCTTGTAGACATCGGTCGTTCCGGCAGGCATATAATTGTACATCAATTCTGCGTTCGCTATCGAATCCTTGTAGCTCTTGAAATTTTCAAGAACGCCTTCTTTCTGCAACAGCACTGCAAGTTCCGGCTGTTTTGCGTCTATTGCCGCCTGTGTCTTCTTGATCTCCGACTTTATGCCGTCGTTTATCATGCCGATCACTACGTTTGTTCCGATTACGGCAAGTACGCTTATTGCGGCAGCTGCGGCAAGACCGATAAAGAATGTATTAAGTCCCTTGCTTTCCTTAGCCGCCGTGGTATCGAGAAGGTTGATATGTTCAAGTTCCTTGTTTACCTTGTAAAGTGCACCGATCGCATTTGCGTATACGGTAAACTCAAAGTCTGCTCTTGACGCAATAGTTGTTGGAGCGCTTAATATATGGCACGGAACGTTGAAACCGGAAACAGTGTTTGTAAGCGCTATAAAGTCACCTATCTCGCCGTAGAACATCATTTCCTTGATAGGCTTCATATCCTTCCTTGACTGGAAGAACTGGAACATTCTGAACAGGTTATCATATATAGCCTGATTTACATAATCCTCAGCATTATTATAATCAGCGGGGTCTATCTTGAAATATCTTGAGAACGAAAGAACGTTATCCTCGTAAAGGTTGATATTTAGGAATTCCTTATCTATCTGAACCAGTAAGAGCGGCATATAACCGGACATCTTAGGTGTGTTCTGGATAAGACGCGAAATTGCATTGTTTGAAATATTAACAGCCTTCAGAGAAAGACCCATGTGGGTGAACAGCTTTACATATCCGCTTACAAGACGCTGGGGGCAGGCTGTAGCAAGAACCTTGATAAGAGGATTCTTGTTCTCGTCAACGGTTTCGCCTACGATGGTATACGAAATATTGTAATCATTGGAAATACCCATATTGCTTCCGATCATTGCCTCTATAGCGGCAGTGTTGGAAAGCTTCTTGGGCTTGGGGAGCATAAGTTCCTTATAGAGTATGGAACTTGAGCTGATGGATACGATAGTATCCTTTTCCTTGATCGATCTTGTATTGATCATATCAATTATTTCAGCCGCAACCAGCGGAACATCTGCTATGTAGCCGTTTGAAACAAGACCCTTTTCGATCTCTCTGAAATCGACCTCGTCGATCTTGATCTTGGTACCCTGTGCCGATCCACGGACGAGTTTGATTTGTCTGTCGGTAATATCAATAGATAACATATATCAAATTTCCTTTCTAATTTGGTTTAAGTTCGTTATTGAGCCTCTTAACTGCCCATGCCTTCCATACCGGAGTAGAGTATCGGGAATACACCTGCAAGCAGGCAACCTACCATGACGCCCATGAGGATGATCATTACGGGTTCCATAAGACCTACAAGTCGTGAAATTGCCGAATCCGCTTCATCATCATAATAATCGGATGACTTAGCAAGGATGGTATCAAGAGTACCTGATTCCTCACCGACATAAACGATAGAAACGAACATACCGTCAAAGACATTTATTCTGCCCATTGCAACGGAAAGCGCCTCGCCTCGTTTTACATTTTCAACAACATCTTCAAACTGTTTTATAATATATGTATTGCCAAGCGTACCGACCGACTTTTCAATACAGTCTACCATCTGAAGACCTGAAGAGAAAAGGTTTGACATTGTACGGGCAAAACGTGCGGTATAAATAGTGCGGAGAAGTTTTCCGACTGTCGGGATCTTCAGCAACATTTCATCCCATTTCAGTTTTGTTGAGGGAGTTTTGATAATCAGACGCAATGCGATTACTATTGCGATAGCAATAATAACCAGAATGTACCACTGATTTATCATAAAATCACTGATGCCGAAAATTGCCTGTGACAACGGCGGCATCTCAGAATCGCCCGCAAGATCACGGAACATAGGCATGATAAACGTGAACATTGCAATCATTATTACCAGCAGCAGAACAAGCAGTACGATAGGATATATCATAGCGCCTTTTATCTTGTTCTGGGTCTTGCTGTCCTTTGCATAATGCTCCGATACACGGTTCATGATAACATCAAGGTTACCGGAAACCTCGCCTGCGCTTACCATACTTACAAACAGCGACGGGAATACGCCGGGTTTTGTTGCGATAGCCTCTGAAAAGCTACGACCTTTCTGCACCTCTTCGTATATATCAAGGAGTACCTGTTTCTGCTTTTTGTTTTCCGACTGAGCCTGCAATATCTGAAGCGATTTTACAAGGCTCACGCCGGATGTAAGCATTGCCGAAAGCTGACGGCAGAAGAAAGAAAGATCCTTTGTATTGAACTTATATTTGACATCTGCGGCTTTGTTCTTTGAGGCATCTTTATAAGATGTACAGAACAAGCCCTTTTGTCGTAACTTATCAATAAGTTCTACGGAATCCTCCGCCATTTCGGTACCTTTGACCTTCTTACCGTTAACGTCGGTAGCAACGTAAGTAAAAGTTGTCACTGGTTATCCCCCATTCGTCTAAACAGAATTAAACAACCCCCATATCAAATGGAAATTATTATATAATAAAATTATACCATAAGTTTTAGCGAATAGCAAGAAAACTTTAGTGGCATATCAAACAATTTTAACGCCGAATATTTATGAAAAATTGCCGAAAAGCAAGCGCTGTTTTCGGCAATTTAAAGCATATTTTCTTGTTTTTTAACGTCTGCCATATACAGACAGCCATTCGGGGCATATCCTGCCGATATGGCTTTATACTATTTAAATATAATTACAGGAAACAACGGTTACACATCAAGCGCAATGGTTATCATATCGGTAAGCGTTTTTTCACGTTCTTCGGGAGTAATATCCTCCGTGCCTGTCAGCGGATTATTGGTGACGGTACAGATACAAAGCGCCTTTTTTCCTGCGGCGGCGGCATTCATATACAGAGCGGCGGCTTCCATTTCAACAGCGAGAACGCCCATCTTAGACCACGCAGAAAGGCTGTTTGAAGCGTCGTAATAAACTTCGCCCGTAAGAACATTTCCGACATGAGCGGTTATATTCTTCTCGGTTGCAAGCTCATAAGCCCTTTTTACCAGTCCGAAATCCGCAATCGGCGCAAATGTCCCGGGAAGTCCGTACTGACGGTCAACGTTCGTATCGTGGCAGGCGCCCTGCGCAATAATAACATCTCTGGGCTGAACCTGCGGCACAAGTGCACCCGCTGTGCCGATCCTGATGATTGTTTCGGCGTTGTAGAAATTGTACAGCTCATAGCTGTATATACCGATCGACGAAACTCCCATTCCGCTACCCATAACGCTGACTTTTCCGCCTTTGTACAGACCGGTATAACCGAGCATGTTTCTTGTATCGTTTATGCAGACTGCATCCGTCAGGTAATTTTCGGCAATGAATTTTGCTCTGAGCGGATCTCCCGGCATCAGGATTTTCTCTGCAATTTCTCCTGCCTGTGCTTTTATGTGCGGTGTCGGTACATTTGACATATTATTTTTTCCCTTTCTACATCCTGATTTTCAGCTTCCGTAATGAATCTGTTACAAAATCTCATACAATTTCAAGAAATTTATTACATTTTATAACAAATTGCGTTGACTTTAGCCGATTAGATTTTGATTTTATTTCCAATAAAGTTACAACCGTGTAACCGATTTGGCAGAAACGGTCAAATTCAGTTTGGTTTTAACACATATTATACACCATAGCCATAAAAATGTCCAGTTACATTTAAACGATTACACACTTTTTTGTCAATCTGAACGAAAATCAAGACGATTAAACAAATTAAGGTAAAAGGCACTTGACCGTAACGTAAAATTTATGTATAATTCATTTCAGTCGAACGACAGATTCGGCATTATAGATCGATACAAACTTACTGTAAGGAGATTAAAAAATGAAGAAGATTTTAGCTTTAGTAGCAGTAGTAGCTATGGTAGCTGCAATGGCAACAGCTTGCGGCAACAACACAACATCTTCAAACGTTGGAGATTCTACAAGCGTTTCTGAGTCTAAGTAATCAGAAATAACGAAAAAATATCGGGAGCATCGGCACATAGCCGTTGCTCCCGATTTTTCTTTACCGTTTTTACAATGTGTCGTTATATTGCTCACATATCTCCTGTACGCTCCTTCCGCTTTCACGGTTATAGCGATTCACCGTAATTATCTGCCCTCCGGTTATTCTGCACGGTTTTTCAAGGCAGGTCATAAACACCCTTATGCCGCACCCGGATATAACCTCTGCGCTTCCGTCGCTGAGCGAACCGAACGGATACGCAAAGGCAACCGGTCTTACCCCTGTCACTTCTTCCAGTTTATCCGACAACGCCGACACATCGTTATACAAAGTTTTATGATAATCGGATGCGGCTTCCCCGTCCTTTTGAGCACAACCGTTTCTGTCCCCTGTGTTTGAATGCAGGTCATATGTGTGATTGGCTATCTCGACATACCCGCTTTCCGACAGTTTTCTTATCTCATTCCACGTCAGATACGCATAGGACAGATGCTTGCCCTCTTCGTCTATCTGTGAATATTCGTCCGTATAACTGCCGACAATATTTATAACGGCTTTCATATTATATTTTTCCAGAAGCGGAAGCACATAATAAAGTCCCGTTTCATACCCATCGTCAAAGGTTATCATCACAGCCTTTTCCGGCAGTTTCTTCTTTCCGTCATTTATTCGCGTAAGCTCTGACGGCAATACAGATACATATCCGTTTGCCGACAGATATTTCAGATCTTCTTCAAGCTCATAAGGAGTTATTATATACTTTCCCGAACGGCTCTCGTCTTTAAGCACCTGATGATACATCAGACCTAAAAATCTGCCGTTTTCTTCATCTTCGGCATATATTGCAGCACTGAGCATGCCGAGCATTGCCGCTATGCAAACTATTCCCGCGGTTATTGCCGCCGCAACGTATATCCTGCCACTGTTCAAGCAATCATCTCCGTTTGTTCTTTTTGATTAATTATCTGCTTTTTGCGGTCTTCTTATTCGTTAAATTGACATATTTTTGATATAGCTTTGACTTTTTGGCGGTTTTCCGATTGACTATAAAAAGGAGTAGTTGTATAATTTACACAGTTTAATATCTTTAGCTATAAATACGGCAACATCCAATTCTTCTATCCGCAACCGACATTACTTTACAGAAAGGAAAAACTTATGAGTACGGAAAAAACTCAGAAAAAAATTACAGATGTCAGCGTAATCGTCCCTGTATACAATGTTGAAAAATATGTGGCACGCTGTCTTGAATCACTGGTAAATCAGGAATGTAAATGCAATTATGAAATAATAATTATCAACGACGGCACAAAAGATAACTCCATGGATATCGTAAACGACTATGCGGCACGCTATGATTTCATACACGTCTACTCCCAGAAAAACTCCGGTGTTTCGGTCGCAAGAAACAACGGTATAGCCAAAGCCAACGGAAAATATATCATGTTCGTTGACAGCGACGACTACGTATCACCCTCATATATCTCCGTACTGTATGACACAGCCGAGGCATACGGCTCGGATATTGCGCAATGCAACTACCGGAATGTATTTGACAGCAGTGACGGCGGAATGAACAATTTTATCCTGCATAAAAAAGGCGTTTTCGAGGGTAAAAAGGTGTTCGGCGAGGTGCTTATGGACATCACGGTCCGCAGTTATATCTGGAATAAGATCTACCGCCGCAGTCTGTTTACCGATAATGACATTTACTTCCCGCAAGGAATGTGTTTCGGTGAGGATATTTCCGTAATGCCGCAGTTGTTCTACTATGCCGACAAGGTATCGTTTGCAAACGACACACTGTATTACTACGCGCATCACGAGGGCAGTGTGACCGGAACGATATCAAAGCGCGATACCGTAAGTTACCTGCGTGCATATGCGTCACTGCGTATGTTTATGGAAAGCGAGGATATCTTTGAACAGCACAGGTTTATATACTATCTCCTGCGCAAGAAGATCTCTATAACAATATACGGTATGCTTGTCCGCTGTTGGTGGAGAGATCCCAAGAACACCCATGTGCTCAGAACATATAAGCGCACAAGAAAATATCTCAAGGTCTGTTCATCGAAAAAGCAGAGCATCCGCTATGCAACAACCGAACTTACTACAGATAAATAAAGTAGAACCCGCAGTAAAGACATACTGCGGGTCGTTTTAATAAGTAAATACTGCAAAAATCACTGTATTTCTCATAAATTTCACATTTTCCCTGTTGCAATCGGATAAATTCTATGGTATACTTAATGTATATGTAAATTGGAGAAAACAAACATGAGTATTGCAGTAGCTATAGACGGTCCCGTTGGAGCGGGCAAAAGCTCCATTGCCAAGGAATGCGCAAAGCGTTTAGGCTTTATATACGTTGATACAGGCGCAATGTATCGCTGTATCGGTCTTTTCTGTGACCGCAACGGCGTTGATATGGACAACCCCGTGCGGGTAAGCGCGGCACTGTCACATATATCGCTCGATGTTAAAATCAAGAACGGTACACAACACATATATCTCAACGGCTATGACGTTTCCGAAGAGATACGTTTACCTGAGATAAGCATGGCGGCGTCAAAGGTTTCGGCGATCCCCGCCGTAAGAGCGTTTCTTCTTCAGCTTCAGCGCGATATGGCTGAAAGCCGTGACGTTATAATGGACGGCAGAGATATCGGAACGGTCGTTCTCCCCGATGCAAAGGTAAAGATCTTTCTTACCGCAGACGCAGAGGTAAGGGCAAAGCGCCGTTATGACGAGCTTATCTCAAAAGGCACAAAAGTATCTTACGAAAGTGTACTTGCAGATCTGAAACAGCGTGACCATAACGATATGACAAGAGAGATAGCTCCGCTGAAACAGGCTGACGATGCAGTTCTTGCGGATACCACAGAGCTTGACTTTGACGGCTCATGCGACCTGCTTGTAAAAATAATCAAAGAGAAGGCAGACATCAGATAATGTATGAATTTTTCAGAAAGATAGTATGTCTTTCAATGCACATAAAATACAGGATCAAGGTGATCGGTGGTGACAACAGACCGTATAAGCACGGTATAAGGGGCGGTTATATAATCGCCTGCAACCACCAGGATTACGGCGATCCCCCGCTGATAGCGGCAGTAAATAAAGCTCATTTCTCGTTTATGGCGAAAATCGAGCTTTTCCAGAAAAACAAGTTCTTTGCGTGGCTGATCACAAAGTGCGGTGCATTCCCCGTCGTAAGAGGCGCCGGTGACGGAAGTGCAATTGATCACGCAATTTCCGACATTGAAAAGAACAGAGCTTTCGTAATTTTCCCCGAGGGCACCCGCTCAAAGGACGGAAACATCGGACGTGCAAAGTCGGGTATTGCGATTATCGCAGGCAAGACAAACGCTCCGGTTCTCCCGATGTGCATCAAGTACGGCAAGAAGGGCTTCCGCAGAAAAGTGTGGATCTCTGTAGGCGAAATGATCCCCGCAGAGCATATCGCACTGAGCAGCGACGACAGAACGGAACTCAGACGTGTTTCAAACCTTATAATGGACAACATAAAGATCCTTATGGACGGTATGAGCGAATACGGCGATCCGCTCCCTATGCAGTATATCCCGAAAATTGAAAAGAAATCCGAAGAGGAGAACAAGTGAGCCGTTACAATATAGAAACGGCAAAGAGCGCAGGTTTTTGTTTCGGAGTTAAACGTGCAGTGGAGATAGCCGAAAAGACAGCCGCCGAAAAAGGCAGCTGCTTTACACTCGGAGAGCTTATCCATAACGGCAGTGAGATATCAAGGCTTGAAAAACTCGGCGTTCATCCGATAGATTCGCCCGATGATTTACCGCAGGACAAAACGCTTATCATCCGCTCCCACGGGGTGGCGCAGTCGGTTATAGACTATATCACCTGCAAAGGTATAAACTATATCGACGCTACCTGCCCGTTTGTCGCAAAGATACACAACATCGTTTCAAAGGCGGAAGATCGTATCATTGTGGCAGGAGATCCGGAACATCCGGAGGTCATCGGCATAGTAGGTCATTGCAGAAATCCCGAAAAAGTTTCGGTGGTGCGTGACGCTGACGAACTGGAAAAACTGGCAGAATTACAGAAAATTCCTCGTCAAAGTGCACTAATTTTGGTGGCTCAGACAACATTTAATTCGTCAAAGTGGCAATCTTGCGTTCAAGTTGCAAAAAAACACTATACAAATATCACGATTTTTGATACAATATGTAGTGCGACGGCTGAAAGACAGAAGGAAACCGAAGAGCTTGCACGGCGCTCGGTTCTTATGGTTACAGTCGGAGGCAAAAATTCCAGCAACACTGCAAAGCTGGCACAGATAAGTCAAAAACACTGCCCCGTGATTTTCACGCAGGACGGCAGTGATATTGATAAAGCCGCAGTATCGGAACTGCTCCCTTTGCAGGGCGGTACGGTCGGTATAACGGCAGGAGCTTCGACACCTGCCTATATAATAAAGGAGGTTCATAGAATTATGAGCGAAATTCTCAACAATGAAGAAGGATTCGACTTCATGGCGGAGGTTGACAAGACCTTCAAAAAAGTATATATAGGGAACAGGGTCAAGGCTTTAGTAGTAGCTGTAAACAAGAACGAAGCTGTTGTAGACTTAGGCACAAAGCACTCAGGCTACATTCCTGCAAGCGAACTCTCGCAGGACCCCAATGCAGCTCCCTCAGATGTTGTTAAGGTTGGCGATGAGATCGAAGCTATCGTTACAGCTGTTAACGACGCAGAAGGTACTGTTACACTTTCCAAGAAGAAGGTTGACAGTGTTCTCGGCGTAGAAAAGCTCGCTGCCGCTATGGAAGCAAATGAAACGCTCGAAGGTGAAGTATCATCTGTAGTTAAGGGCGGCGTTATCATTATCTCCAACGGTACAAGAGTATTTATCCCCGCTTCACAGACAGGCGTTCCCAAGGACGGCAAGCTTGAAGAACTTCTCAAGAAGACAGTTCCTTTCAAGGTTATCGAAGTAACAGAGGCAAGAGGCAGAGTTGTAGGTTCTATCCGTCAGGCTAAGAAGGAAGCTAACGATGCCGCTAAGGCTAAGTTCTGGGAGAACATTGAGGTAGGTCAGAAGTTCACAGGTGAAGTTAAGTCTATCGAAAGCTACGGCGTATTCGTAGACCTCGGCGGAGTTGACGGTATGGTTCACTCAAGCGAACTCACATGGAACAGAATCAAGCACCCCAGAGAGATCGTTAAAATCGGCGACAAGCTCGATGTATATGTAAAGAGCTTTGATCCCGAAAAGAAGAGAGTATCACTCGGCTGCAAGAAGGAAGAGGACAACCCCTGGAACAAGTTTGTTGCTGAATACCACGAAGGCGATGTTGTTGACGTAACGATCGTAAGCATCACTCCTTTCGGTGCATTCGCACAGATCATCCCCGGCGTTGACGGTCTTATCCACATCAGCCAGATCTCAACTGAGCGTATCAACAACGTAGCTCAGGTTCTTTCTATCGGCGATGAAGTTAAGGTTAAGATCATCGAGATCAACGAAGATCAGAACAGAGTAAGCCTTTCGATCCGCGCACTCAAGGAAGAAATGCCTGAGGACGAGGAAGAAACAGCTGAAGACGCTGAATAATCGTTAATAAAGGTTAGATTTGAGCCACCGTTTCCGGTGGCTCATTTTGTGTTATATTGACTTTTCAAAATTCAACCCTCTGTCCGAACTTAAGCAGTATCCTTGAATACAGCTCCTTGTTTATCTCATAATAATCGGTAGAGGTAGTCTTTCTGTCGTTTTCGTACAGCTCAAAGCGCATAATTATCTCGCTGTAATCCTCCTTATAATAAAAAACGCACAGCCAGTAGCGGTTCTTTTCCGCATAGTAGTTGACCGGTTCGAGCGTCAGCACCGTGCTCAGATCGCCGTTTAACAGCATTGTCAGCTCATCGGGTTTTATGTAGCAGAACTGCACCTTTTTAGTCATAGGCATAGCCTTTGCTTTTCTTTTGAGCGGAGTATCGGCAGATTCTGTCTTGTCCGTTTTCTTTTTAAAGAAGAACATAAATCTTCCTCCTGTGCATATTTTCCTGATAATGCTATTCTATCACACATTGTACACTTTGTCCATATAACCTGAACATTTTTTCACTTGTGATAAAAATGCCGTTAAAGCAATTATCTGTCAAACTTCAAAGCTGTATCACAACTTTTTCACATACGAACTGTATACTTTAGCCATAGTCAAAAAGCAATAAAGCCTACGGGCGTGAAAGGATGATAGATATGACAGACGGATTTGAACGCAAAGATATGAATACAAACGACAGTGAGCAGGTTCAGAGCTTCTCTACTGCCGACAATACACAGCAGGCAACCGGTACTTCCGCAAGCGCAGAAGCGCAGGCAGGCAATACATCAGGTGCCGCAAATAACGCAAACAGCGGTTATAACGGTACTTCCTACAGCAGTACCTACAATGCTCAGCAGAATGCCTACAACTCATATTACAGATATGCAGGCGATATAAACAACGCTCAGCACGGTATGAATGGTATGAACAACGGTCAGAACAATGTCCACGTTGATCCGAACGGAGGCAAAGCACCTAAGAAAAAAGGCAGTAAGGCGGCTATGGTAGCAGGTATTATTGCTATCGCTCTTGTAGTCGGCGGCGGTGCAGGCTTTGCAGGAACGGTGCTCGGCAATAACATCGGTATTATTGACGGTCTGCCGCTTACATCATCTTCCGATTCGGTTTCGGCAGGAACAGATAACAGCAGTACGGACAGCACGGTTTCCGCTCCTTCAACAACACTGAACACATCGAACACGGCTACTGCCGCTCCTCTTGACGAGAGCAAGATAAACGACAGCACAAACAGTACACTGCTGAATGCCGAAGAGCTTTACGAAAAGGTAAAGAATTCTGTAGTTCTTGTATACAATTATCAGCGCCAGACAGGTTATGCAGAGCCCGTGAAATACGGTAGCGGCAGTGGTGTTGTATTCACCTCCGACGGTTATGTTATCACAAACGCTCACGTTGTTGAGGGTGCAGACAAGATGACTGTAGTCGCTCCCGACTATAAAAACCCCGACAACACAAAGGAATATGAAGCTACCGTTGTCGGCAGTGATACCTATTCAGACCTTGCAGTGCTGAAGATCAGCCGTGACGACCCGTTTGAATACGCTACGCTCGGCGACTCGGACACAGTAAGAGTAGGTCAGGATATATGCGTGCTCGGTAACCCCAAGCAGTTACTGAACTCTCTCACAAAGGGTATTGTTTCGGGACTTGGCAGAGCGTCTGCTTCAAACAGTGCATACGGTACAAGCACAATACAGATAGACGCCGCAATCAACAGCGGTAACAGTGGCGGCGGACTTTTCGATATGTACGGTAATGTTATCGGCATAGTTGACTACAAGCTGGTTTCAAACTCACAGGCTTCTATCGATAACATAGGCTTTGCAATTACAATAAACGAAGCTAAGCCCGTTATCAACGACCTTATGACAAAGGGTTATGTCACCAACCGTCCCGGCCTTGGTATCAACGGCGAAGAGATAAGCGAATACAGCGCATATATGCAGGGTCTTGAAAGCGGCGGCGTATATGTAACATATATCTCGGAAGATATGCCGGTAGCAAAGAGCGGTCTTAAAGTCGGCGACATCATCTCAAAGGTAAACGGTACTGCCGTTTCATCTGTAACGGATATTCAGAACATTATTGCCGAGCTTAATATCGGTGATACTGTTGAGCTGACAGTATACAGAGCAGGCGCAACAGGCAGATATACAACAAAGACTATCAATGTAGAGCTTGCTGAGATCGAGCTTAACTGATAAAGATATGAACGAATAAAAATATACGGCTGTGGTGAAGAAATTCATCACAGCCGTTATTTGTATAAAAGTATGGTATCAGATATATTTATTCTATCTCATTCAGATTTGGCTACAATAGTAAGCTTCTGATAGTTCTCTTTGTCGGACAGCGTTTCTCGGGTTCGCTATTCCATTTAATAACGTTGCTGCTATGAACGAGGAAGACAACCAAAGGGACTAGGGTGAGGGACTTAAGCAGCCCCTAACCCTATCCCTTAGGTTTTCTCCTAAATCAGTTATTCATCTTGAGCGACGAGAGGAGCGGGAGCATTGCCTTTGCAATGCTCAGACGGGCATCCCTCTTTCCTTACTCACACCCGTACCCCGCTAGGGTGTTGGCTGAACTTGGATAACCACCCGAATGCCGTATATTCTGTCAATTCAGGAACGCTTAACGCTACACGTCCGCAGTTTTAGTACATATATCTCAGGTTAGTAGCGTTTTTTGAAAGGTTAATGTCAGTGCAGTTGCACTGAAAAACTCACGAAATTATTAATTCCTTATCGGCATAGAATTTGTTTTCAGCGTTGTTGGTTGTATATTTAACTGTACCGCTATATTTACAATATATTACAATATTAATTCAATGAGTTTTTCTACAGACTGACGGCTGTGGTGAAGAAATTCATCACAGCCGTTATTTATGTCTTTAAATTAAGCAGTACCGAGGACATAAACATACCGTCCTTAACTTCCGAGCGATATGCGCCGCCGTATTTTTCGGCAATACTCTTTACAGATTCAACGCCTATACCATAACCGATATGTTTTGATGAGAACAGCACACCGCTCAGGTCTTTTTTAATCGTACCCGTAAAGGTATTGTCTATGCCGAGGCAAAGAGTGTATTCGTCCGTCATTGCCCTTATAACTATCTTCTTGTTATCACTGCTTTCAGCCTTGCAGGCATCTATCGCATTCTCTATAAGATTGCCGAACAGTACCGACAGGTCGGTTTCATCAATGGCAATCTTTTCGGGGATTACCGCCTTTACATCATAATCTATATCGGCGTTCTTTGCCGCCTGTGCAAAATACAGCATTACGGCATTCACTGCCTTATTTTCACAGAAGCTGATAAGCGTATCGTCAGGCAGGCTCTGCTGATAGCTGTTAAGATACTTTTCGAGCTTGTCATACTCTTTATTTCTGACATATTCCTGCATAAGTGAGATATGATGACGCACATCGTGCTTTGCTCTTCTTGCGTCCGCTATCTTTTCCTGGAGATTTTCGTATTGCAGATTCTGCATTGCAAGGCGGTGATTGTTTTCGCTGAGCCGTATATTCTTCTCCTGCTCGTTTATCAGCTTTACTATAACATAATAAACAAGGCAGGCACCGACATTTATAACGAACAGGAATATCGCATTTCCGATATCGAGAGCAGTTTCAAGACTTGACTTGCCGCTGTTGTTGTAAAGCATATAGTACCATATCAGATAGAAAGTAGCCGGTATCAGCCACAGATACCGCCACTCGATACCCGTAGGCTCTTTTTCAACAGCCGGAGTATATACCTTTTTGGTGTAGATGAACAGTGGCGTCCACACAACCGCAAGTACAAAGAACATAATCAGCGAGAACGACCAGCGGTACAACTGTACTGCCAGCTCGGGAAAAATCTTTCCTTCTATGCACTTTGCCACCGCCACGACAAAATTCGCCATGTTTGAGATCATAAGTAAGGTGAACAGTGCCTTGCCGAAATTTACTTTTACCGCAATAAAATAGAAAACCACATACACTGCAGTGCTTACCGCACTTGCAAGCGCCGCCTTTCCTCCCGAAAAGAAAGCCGCCCACAGCCCAAGCCCCATCTGGATAAACGATATAACAACAATAATGCAGACCGTGATTTTTGCAGAAAAACGAAGCCTTGAACGGAAAGGATAAAGCACAAGCGCCATAAACGGCAGGAAATTCAGCAGCGAATAGACGCACATTTCCACTATTCTGTATAACGGCGGCATCATAACTCACCGCCATTTCCAAACTATATACGCTTTATACCGGGATAACGCATATATGTGCCCGTAATCTCCCGTGCTTTGTAAGTAGTATTTATCATAGCCGACCTCCTACAATATAACCCATATCTATAATAGCACACAACGGACGATTTTACAATAAAAACAAGCGGAATTATATCGGCATATTGCTGTTTGTGCCGGAAAATAAAATTCCCGGTGTCGTCTGCACCGGGTAAAGTTATCGTTGGGAATTTACTGTCCTTGTTATCCTGAGCTTGTATTCGTCGCTTACTCTCCTGCTGTCTCGTATCTTCTGTGCCGCCATAAGCTTTACCGTAACGCTTATCGGACTGTGTTCAAGATAGGCTGTGATAAGCTCCGGGTATTTTACGCAATATACCGATATTCCCCATGCCACAGCCATATCACGGTAATACTCGCCGCAAGGCAGTATATCATAGATATCAAGCGCTCTTTTTACAGTCGGCTCATCGGAAAACTTCGAGAACATAAGAACTATGCCCACACGGGAAACGAACTCCTCTTTTCTCTTCATCAGACTTTCCGAAAGCAATCGCAAAGCGTCCTCTTCGCTCTTTTTAACCTTTATGCACGAGCAGAAGCAGTCGCACTCCGCCCAGTTATCGATCATCTCGGCATAGCGGATAATGTACGGTTCTTTTTCGGACAGCGGGGCGTCTGCAAAGCCCAGTGCCGCGCCCTTTATGATTATCTCTTCAAAGCTGTCATACGGCATTTCAAATATTTCTTTGTAATCTGCTCTGTGCTTTTTTGCAATCGCTTTAAGGTCGGGCATACGCACACCGATAACCCTGAATTTACTTGTGTGCACTATTTTCTCATTGAATATTCTAAACTTTTCCTCGGACAGCTTTTCAAGCTCCGAAAGCATTTCTTCACGGTCTATCATTTATACTTCTCCTCTGTTTCAAGCAGGAATTTCTTTATATCTATCCCCTCTTCACCCATATAAAAACCTATGCCACCGCTTGCGGGGACTATCCTGTGACACGGGATAAGTATCGGGAGCGGATTTCTTTTAAGCACCGAGCCGCATGCACGGATCGCCTTACTCCCTGCCATTTCAGCCGCCTGCTTGTACGTTACACGCTCACCGTAAGGAATTTTCTGCACGGCAGTAAGTATGCTTCTGAAAAACGGAGTACCGATATTTCTAATATCAAACGGCAGTGAAAATTCTTTCAGCCGTCCGTCAAAATACGCCTCAAACTGCTCTCTCGCCTTTTCGCATATCGGGTCGGGTCTGTCGGGTATATTCATATCAAAAACGATATTCGTTATATTCGTGCCGTCGGTAATTACCGTTATCGTGCGGTCGATAGGCATATCAAAGGTTATGTTGCTCATTTTCCGCGGTTTGCCTTTCCGCTGATCTCGTTTACCGAAAGCCTGTAGACCCTTGTCCTTGCGGCACAGGAACTGTCAGCCTTGTAAGTCTTCTCACCGTACTGCTCAAGTATCAGTGAAAGCGCAGAAAGCTTTTCGTCGGTATCGGTTATTTCCGTCATAACGCCGTTTCCGACAACGCTCTCATAAAGACTTGTTATACTGCCCTGCACATAGTCGTGACAGTTATCAAGTTCAAACGCCACCTTGTTATTCCTTTCGATAAGCGCGTTCTTCCTGCCCTCGGTTGCGGTATGGATATAAAAATACAGTCTGCCGTTCTTTTCCTCATATCCGAAATTGAACGGCAGAACATAAGGATATTCTTCGTCAAAAAAAGCAATGCGTATCACCTTTGCACTACCTGCAATATCAAGTATTTCTTTTCTGTCGGTAATCTCACGGTCTTTTCTTATCATAGCCGTCTGCTCCTTTTTATCGTAGATCTTCTGTATTGATTATACGACAACCGGAGTAACGTGTCAACCGTCAGATAATAACCGGCTGGAGCTGTATACGGTCAAGCGCCGCGCTTACAGCGTCGGGGATAAGCGTAAAATCCGCAACCAGAGAACACGGCTTGCGGAGCGGATCATCCTGTCCGAGCGGCACAAAATAATAGTTCCTGCAATTCATAAGAAAACCGATATTCTTGAATGAACCTGCAAGCGCGTCATTTGTGGCACAGGCGATAAGCACGGGTCCTGCTCCCCGCAGGTGGCTTTTAACTGCCATTGTGACGGGAGTATCGGTAATGCTTCTTGCAAGCTTTGCCATTGTATTTCCGGTACAAGGCGCTACCACCATTATATCCGTCAGCTTTTTAGGTCCTATCGGCTCGGCATCGGAAATGGACATTATCACTCTTTTACCGCATATACTCTCCGCACGTTTTATATGCTCCTGCGCCGTGCCGAAACGCGTATCGGTAGTTCCTGCATTGAACGACATTATCGGGAGTATATCACAACCGGCATCGTGCAGAGCTTCCATAGCCGCAAATGCCTTTGAGAATGTGCAGAATGAACCTGTCATACAAAATCCTACTCTGACACCGCTTAATTCACTGCTCAAGGTCACCGCCCCTTTCTTTATAAGTATCAAGTATCTCTTCTGTTGCGTCGGCTATTATCCCGCCTGCGGTTTTAGGCGCGGTTTTTGCCGGCAGACCGCCTGCGTTTATAACCGTTACGCTGTGTCTTTTAAGCGCCGCACTGTCAATACCGGACGCGGAGGCAAGCTCTACATATACTGCTTCCTCGTCAAACGCCGCAAGCTCTTCTTCGCCGATCACTGTACACGGAACAGTGTTGTATATCAGCGTTACTTCGGGCAGAATATTACCGAGCACGTCAAAGCCTACCGCACGGCAACCTAGCATTCTCGCCTTTACCCTTTTCTCACGGCTTCTCGCCGCAACTATGACCTCACACCCCATAGCCGTAAGATATACGGCAAGCTGTGACGCTATCCTGCCAAATCCCAGTATAAGCACCTTCTGACCCAGCATCTGTTCCGGTGTTGCGTTTATGCCGACTGCAAGAGCACCCTCCGCAGACGGTACGGCATTTCTCAGCATCACCGCTTCATCGCAGTAATGATCCTCGCAGAAAAATCCGTTTTCGGCGCAGAATTTTCTGATTGCGGGACTGATCATTCCGCCTATAACTATACCGCCGCGCTTTACAAGCTTTTTCAGCACGGAAAAAGGAACAGGCTCACGGCACAGCGGAGCGGATATGTTTATCCCGTCACGGCTCGCCGGAAGACCGAGCACCGCCGCGTCGCACGGTTCATCGGGGAGCATATCAAGCTCACTCACGCCGTAGGTATATACCTCATACTTCTGTTTCAGCCTTTCGGCGGTATAATGCAGACGGATATCTCCGCCGAGTACAAGAAGTTTCATTTGCAATACACCTCTTATTGTTTTTATGGTTTTATCGTAGTGTTTGTGCCGCACGTCACAACTTAGCAAAATGCGTGTAAAAACAATGTCGCACGGTTACATTTTCGCTATCATATTGTATGTTTTTACGCTGTTTTTTGTGAAGAAAACCGAAAAGGCTTATAAAGCCCTTGTTTTTTCCAAATGTATATGTTATTATATGCAATAGAGGGAAATACCCCCACACACTTGTTGCCACCAGGCAGCAAATACAGAAAGGATCTAAGTGAAATGGCTACTAAGAAGACAAATACGACAGGAACTAAGACACCCGTAGCTGAAGCTGTAAAGACTGAAGCTGTAAAGGCTGCCGCTGAGGTTAAGGCTGATGCCGCTAAGGCAGTAAAGGCTGTAGAAAAGTTTGCAGAAAAGACAGTTGAAAAGGTTGCAGAAAAGGCACCCGCAAAGAAGCCCGTTGCAAAGAAACCCGCTCCCGCAGCTAAAAATCCTGCTGCTAAGAAGGCAGCTCCCGCCAAGAAGGAAGTTAAGAAGACCGCTCCCGAACAGCCCGACAAGTTTGCTCTTGCAGATATGGTAAGAGCTAAGTTTGCCAAGAAGGACGTTACAAAGGTAAATGAAAAGATCGCTATCGAAATCAAGGCTTACGGCGACAAGGAATACTACATCTACATTCTTATCGATGACGGTAAGGTAACAGTAGAGCCCTGGGGCTACATCGACAACGACGTACATATCGATATGCCCATTGACGACGTTGTTGCAGTTGTAAACGGCAAGTATGACTTCGTTGCAAAGGCACTCAGCGGTGACTTCTACGCTATCGGCAGCGTAACAAAGCTGCTCAAGGCTTACGAAGCACTCATCAAGTAATGTTTATTCAAAACAGAATATAAGCGTTAGCGCTTAAAAATGCAGGCGTAATAATTTTTGTTACGCCTGCAGATTATATAGTGGATATGAAGAAAACGGTAGGGAATACATCAGAACAAGGACAGGTACCAATAATGGAAAAAGTTAAAAAGGCAGTAATACTCGCCGCAGGCTTCGGAACACGAGTTCTCCCCGCAAGTAAGGCTATCCCCAAGGAAATGCTCAATATAGTGGATAAGCCCGCTATACAGTATATCGTTGAGGAAGTTATAAACTCAGGCATAACAGAGATACTGATCGTCCTCTCAAGAGGAAAGCAGGAGGTTGAAGACCACTTTGACCGCAAGCCCGACCTTGAGGCTCAGCTTCTCGCAGGCGGCAAGAACGAATTCTACAAGGTTGTATGCGATATTGCCGAAATGGGCAAGAACATAACCTATGTACGTCAGCAGACGCAGAACGGCACCGGCGGCGCTGTTATGTATGCTAAGCAGTTTGTCGGCAACGACCCGTTTGTAGTTATCTACGGCGATGATGTTATAATCGGTGACGATCCCTGCACGGCACAGTGCTGCAGAGCGTACGAGAAGTACGGCAAGGCTGTCGTAAGTATGAAGGAAGTTCCTTTTGAACTTGTACTGAAGTACTGCACACTCGATGTAAAGCCTCTCGAAAACAACCTCTACAGCATCTCGAATATGATTGAAAAGCCCAAGCCCGAAGAGGTTATCTCAAACTTTGCGATACTCGGCAGATGCGTTCTCCCCGCTAAGATATTCGATATTCTTGAAACGCTCCCCACAGGTGCGGGCGGCGAATATCAGCTGACAGACGCTATGAAGCAACTCGCTCAGACTGAGGGTATGGTCGGTGTTGACTTCACAGGCACACGTTATGACATGGGCAACAAGCTCGGTATAATGAAGGCTTGTGTTGAGGTTGCACTGAAACACCCTGAGATAGGCGAGGATTTCAGAGCATATCTTAAGACACTGGATATATGATGTTAATATAACGCAGAAGCGGAGCGTGAAACCCACGCTCCGCTTAGTTTGTCGATAAACCTATATTTTTAATAATACGGGGTTTGGGGCGTAGCCCCAAGCGGGGTGAGGGCGGCAGCACCACGCTCAGCCCCTTTCCGGGGGAAAGGGGTTTGGGGATAGGGATTGAGGACAAGCACTTTTTTGAAAAAACATACTTTTTCTACAAGCTGAGCGGAGCGTGAAACCCACGCTCCGCTTTTTTATCATTACGTTGTTTTCTTTTTAACCCCGTATCCGCTCATATAATCTATCATCCCGTACTCGTCAATAAGATTGGCAACAGCAGGTATAAACTCATTTTCCCACTTATATTTATCGGGATAGAGCGACCTTGCCACCGCCATATAGGATTTAAGCGTATTGTCAGGCTCAAAGCCAAGCCCCTCCGAGCTTTTCGGTGCATTCGGGAACGGATTCTCATATAATCTCGTATAATGAGCGCACACGTTTCTGAGATCCGACAGGCACAGCATTCTGTCCTCTACCGTTCTGTAGTTCAGGTCAAAATGCCGTGACACCATATCCTTCTTATCTGCCGACTTCATATCTATAAGAAAATATGTCAGCGTGCCGAAGCTGAACAGCTCCATCGCCGCCCACACCGGCATAATACCGCCGTATTTCTTCTTGTGGTGTTTTACAAACTCCTCGTTCTCGTTTGCCTCGATAAGTCGCTCAACCTTTGACATAAACGCCTGATGATTGTGGCGCGGGTCAAAGCTTGACGCGTTGAGATATCCGAGCGCCCCGTACTTCATAGCGTGGTAGTTGGAAATTATCGCACGCATTGATATTTCTATCTCTTCAAGATATGTCATTATCATACGGCGCAGTATGCGGTCAAAGTCGTACACTTTCATTATCTGCTCAAAGGTCGTGCCGTCCTTGTACTTGCCCTTGCGTTCAAGAAACGGCGCAAAATAATAGGCAAGGCGATAGTAGTTGATATTCGTAAGACACTTTTCGGCGTACTCCTCATCGTTAATAATACAGCCTCTCTGACGCAGTATATCTATCTGTTGTTTTATGGTCGCGGGGGTTTTATTGAACAGCATTATTGTTTTCCGCCTTTCTGTGTGTCTATAAAGTGTCCGAGTGTAAACGAATATATCAGCATCTGCTTTACCGGCATTGAAAATTCCTGCTCAAGCGCCTGTCTGTATATGTCAAGCTGAAGCTTGTAATCGTCTATATACGTCTGCTCATCGTCCGTCCTGTCGCTCTTGTAGTCAATAAGCACTATTTCTCCATCCTCAATGAAGAACATATCCGCAATACCCTGAACATACGGCTCTGCTCCGTTCAGCGCTTCTCTGCTTTCTGCGCCGAAAATTGCGGGGTCGTACTGCTTAGCGTCAAGCTTGTGGAATATCGGGTATTCACGGTAAACATTGCCCTTTTCGGCGGCTGTTATTATCCGCTTTGACGTATCACTTTCAAAGAACTTTGCGATATCAACAGGGTCTATGCTCTTTTTCTCGGCTACAGTAAGAAAATCCGACTCCGTGCTTTCGATGTAGTCCTGTATTTGCTCCGCAGACATTGCCTTATCAAACGGTATATGCTCCATAAGCTTATGATATGCGTCACCGCGGCGTTTTCCGCTGAGTTTTCCTGTCTGCTTTTCGGTAAGGAATGGCGGCTTTCCGACATACAGACCGTAATTTTCACCACCGAGCTTTTCCCTGCGGTTTGCCGCAAGCTCCGTTGCAGTAAATTTTGCGGGTATAGCCGTAAGCGGTTCGTACTCATAATGCCAGTCGAGTATCTCTTTTATCTTGTCTTTGAACACGGTATCAACATTGCCGCTATCTTCTGCCGTTTCAGTTTCTCCCGCTGACATCGGCTCAGAAACAGCACTATCGGACACGACGGTGTTGTCTCCGCTGTCATTGCTTTCACAAAGCGGATAGAACTTATACCTGACATCTCCGTATTCTATAATGCCCCTTTTCCTGTCGTCAACCCTGTCGCAGTCGCAGGAAAGCACCTCAAGAAGCCATAAGAGATAATTTGAATCATAGCACTTTGCCTTTTTACGTCCCGGAACGGCAACATCAAGCTTGTCGTAATCTTTGTCGTCTATCTTTTTCGTACCGGTGAATATAAGCTTGTTTTCGGCTCTTGTTGCCGCAACATACAAAAGGCGCATCTCCTCGCTGAACAGTCCTGCCTTTATTTCAAGCGATGCCGCGTGATATGCGGGCGACGGTATCTTGCTCATAGTCGATATATCAACGCTCTTAGTGCTTATACCGTATTCTTCACTGATTATGATATCTCCGTTGTAATCCCGCGGGCTGAATTTATGCGAACAGTCGCTTACAAAGACCACGGGGAACTGCAATCCCTTCGATGCGTGCACCGTCATTATCTTTACTCCGTGACTACTTGCGGAAGACGCCGCATTAAGCGAACCGCTCATATTCTCTATATTGTAAATGAAGTCGCCCAGAGTTCCGCCGTCCCTGAAATCGCTGTAGTCACGGGCATACGATATAAGAAGTTCAAGGTTTGCCTGCTTTGAAGCAGGGTCATCGCCCACCGACAGAAGTTCGGGTGCGGATATGGTATCATATATAATGCGTATAAGTTCGTGCGGTGAAGACGCCGCGGCGGTATCCCTGAAACCGTCAAGGTCGCTTAAAAACTCAGCGCACCTTGCAGACGGCGCAATGTCCTTTGTAAGAGAATACAAAGCAGGATATTCCGACGTGTCATAGCCGTATGCCGCAAGTCTTAAACAGCTGTACAGTGGCTTTTTCTTCATACAGCCGGGGTTATCTCTGCCGCACGAATAGCGTTCAAGCTCATCGGGGCAGGCTTTTTCAAGAGCCGGTATATCAAAGCCGAATGTTCCCGTCCTGAGCCTTGCCATTTCTTCAGCCGTAAAGCAGTACAGCGGCGACATAAGCACCTTTGCAAGACTTATATCATCGTATGGGTCGTTTATTACCTTGAGCAGTGAAAGCATAAGCCTTATTTCGGAGCACTCCGCAAGCTTTTCTTTCTGAGGGAATGTAACGCCAAGTCCCTGCGCCCTTACCGCCTCTGCAAATATTTCAACCTTATTGACCGGAGAACGCATTATTACAGCAAAATCATCCTCGGTGCAGGGTCTTTTTTCCTTGCCTACCTTATATCCGCTGTCTATCATACTGCGTATCCTTGATGCGACATATTCGGCTTCGCTTTCTGCGGCAACACTCGTATGCGGTGTGATAACGCAGACCTCGGTCATATCCTCAGAGTTTATTACGGCTGTGCCGTCCTTATCAAGTCCGCAGACAAGTCTGCCGTTCTTCTCATAGTCAACGCCGCCCGTCTTTTCGGTCATCATACGGTCAAACAGTGTGTTTATACCGTCTATAACGCTCTTGTCACTGCGGAAATTTTCGTTCAGCGGCAGTACGTCAAATTCGGGTGATGCGCATATCTCGGAGAAAACCTCAGGCTGTGCGCCTCTGAAACCGTATATCGACTGCTTTATATCGCCGACAAAATACAGTCCGTCAAGATCATCCGACAGACGTCTGAATATCTCGTACTGTAATCTGTTACTATCCTGAAATTCATCTACTATTATCAGCTGTAATCCTATTCTCTGTCCGACTTCGGGATTATCGGCAAGAATACCATACAACTCTCTTTCCGCGTCTGAAAAGTCCGCACAGTTGCGGCTTCGTTTTTCCTCGGCGTACTTTCTGCCGAACTTCATTACAAGCTCTTTCAGCACGGTAACGGCAGGCAGGCTCTTACTCATATCATCGTCAAACGACGATATTTTAAAGCAGGTCTTGTATATGTTATCCTCGAAAATGCTCTTTGCCGCTTTTCTGTGCTCGCTGATCGTTTTGCTTCTGTCTGGCGGTGCTTTATCGAACTTTGTCTGTGACAGTGCGGTTATCTCTTCTGTAATGCAACAGTTATTCTGAATAAGCATCTTTATAGCCTTGCCGTAGACATTTTCCAAAGTTTCCGTATACGCCGCGTGCTTGTCTGCGTTACTGCCCTCATAGCTTTCGATAGCTTTCCGCATTGCGGAAATTTCTTCATCAAAACGCTTTGCGTAGTAGCTGACCTTTTCAATAAGCTTAAGCTTTATATTGTTCTGTATTTCCGCATCATCACTGTGCGAAAGCCAACCCTCGGGGTCGGTGTGATTGAGCGATTTTGCGTGTACAAAAAGGATAATACTCCTGAGGTCGGAATCGTTTTTCTGTATATAGTTTTCAAGTATTACGTCTTTGTCGGCGCTGTCGGCATTAAGATAAAAATCCTCCAGCACATCGTCAAGTATCGCATTCTTGAGTGCATCTGCACGGGTTTCGTCCATTATTGAAAAGCCTGCCGCAAGATTTTTGGCAAGGTCGATATTCTCCCTTATCAGCGTAAAACAGAATGAGCTGATAGTCGATATTCTCGCCTTGCGCAGTCTGTTTCTCTGACGGCGCAGGAATAACACATCATCGGCGTTTTCCGCATTAGCCGCACGCTCGCGCATAAGCTTGTCAAGCCTTGCCCTGAGTTCTCCTGCCGCCTTGTCGGTGAATGTGACCACCGCTATTTTTGACGGATCGAGGGGATTTTCCCTGTCGCATACCATTCTTACAACACGCTGTGTCAGTACGGCGGTCTTTCCGCTACCTGCACCCGCCGATACTATGGCAGGGTGTCTGCCCTGCTCTATAGCCCTGTTCTGTGCATCTGTGTAATTCATATTTATCCCCTCCTTACTTGCTTTCTTTACTGAGTACTATATCTTCGCTGAATGCGGTCGCCTCATCGGAATTGACATCTGTAGCAGACGTTATTCCCGCACCGCATATATCCTTATATTCACAGTATTTGCACGAGATCAGCTCGCCTTTTTCCCACAGTGGCTTTGCATCAACACAGCCGCTCTTTACCTTGCCTGCGTTTTCCTTTATGACCTTTGCTATTCTGCTTTCAAGGCTTGCAAGCTTTGTCTTTTCGATAGTAGTTGCACTGTAAAGACAATCGTACTTCTGTTTACCGCTTTTATCAATGTACTTTCCGTTGTAATTATCGCGTTCAAGCTCCTGCTGTGTACCCTCAACGGCAAAGCCTGTTTCCCTGTGGCTGTCGAGCCACATTCCTCTTTTAAGCTCTTCAGATGGGTCTTTTATATCCTTAAGCGGAGTTGTTCCCGCAGGATAATACACAGCCGCAGACGGCTGACAACCGTTATCCTTATTGTTATCGCTGAGCGTCAGCAGGTACAAAAGCAACTGGAGAT
This sequence comes from Ruminiclostridium sp., assembly GCA_017935365.1. Lineage (GTDB taxonomy): Bacteria > Bacillota > Clostridia > Oscillospirales > Ruminococcaceae > Ruminiclostridium_E. Next base: position 37,783 of record JAGBHT010000013.1, read on the forward strand.
CCAGTCCGTAGTAGATACGGCTCAGACTTGCTTCCTTTTTTCCGGTCTTATAGTCTATTACCCTTATCTGACGGCTTCCGTCATCACAGTACGCCATATCCACCCTGTCTACAGTTCCGCCTATAGTCACTGTCTGTGTACTTCCGTCATCAAGCGTTATATCAAAGCTGTACGGCGATACGTCAAAATCGTTCTCAGATGAAACCTTTGACAGTGTAAGCTCGAAATATGTCGGTACAAAGCGGCTGTTTTCAAGCTCGGCAGTCATATATTTAAGCAGATAGAATGCCGCCGTTGAAAGCGCTCTGTACAGTGTGTTGAACTTTGCACTCATCTCGCTTTCGCCGAGCAGGTACTTTTCACGGTACTCTGCCATAGCCTCGGCTATCAGCTGTTTTATACTGCTTTCATCGGCGTGAGGATTACCGTTGTCCTTGGCGCCTGCATACAGCCTTTCAAAGCTGTATTTCATAATGTAGTGCATGATACTGCCGTAGTTTACGGCGCTCATGGTTATATCGGACGGACTTCTGAGCTCCATGCCATACTGCAAGAAGTACGAGAACTTACAACCGTTCAGCTTTTCAATAGCCGTCGGCGATAGTGCTGTTGACGGGAAAACAAGCTTAGCGGTCTGCCCTATTCTGTGAACGTCAGCACCGCCGGCGATCCTCTTTGCCACCGCATTTATTTTTGAAATAGCCGTATTCTCTCTGCCGCATTCCGACAGTGCCTCGGCTGTCGCTCTTTTCTGCGGTGCGGTAAGCGCCGTGCCGTTAAGCACATACTGTCTGTCAGCCGATTTTGCACTTTCCATAAGATACAGCGGCGGCAGATCATCTATTCTTACAATACCCGTTCCGACAAATTTTGCTATCTCTCCGACATATTCGGACGCATTTTCCGGCTCACCCGTAAACGTCACGAACAGTTTTTCTCCCGCAAGCGTCAGCGCCTTGTAGCAATCGAGTAACGCAAGCGAATATTTTGCTTCCTCGTCCTCGTTTATGTCAAGTCCGCTCTGCGCTAAAAGCTCGCTGTCGTCAGCCGTGAATATGCCTTTTTCTTCGCTTGATATTTCAGGGAACGCATTATCAGCCGCACCCATAACGAATACGGCGCGTACATCTCTGCTCCTTGTTCTTGCAGGGTCGCCGAAAAGTACACTGTCCAGCACCTTGGGCGGACGTGAAAGATTTATCTGCGCCGAGCAGGTACGGATAAGCGCCGCTAGTTCACCTATAGTCATAGGAGTATCGTCAAGCGTTTCATACAGTGAAGTCAGCATATCCGACACATTGCGCCACAGGTTGTTGTATTCCTCTGTAAGCTCCTTTACATAGCGGAGCTGTCTTGTGCTGTTGTCCTGACATTTACCCTGTATAGCTGCACTTATATCCGCTTTGTCAAACAGAAATTCGGTAAAGCGCTTTACAAGCTCCTTGCCGCCGACGTTACGCACGGATTTTTCAAACTGTATCAGCGGGGTGACTGTCTTGTCACGGATATTCTCAACCGCTCTTTCGTTGTCGTCGGTAATATGGGGGAATGGTCTGTCCCACCTTCTGTTTTTCAGATCCCAGCGGTTCGCATATTCTTCCGTTATATGCTGATCCCTCAGCGTCAGCGGCACGGTCTTGCTCTCTTTTTTATCCGAAGGTATACGCGCAAATCCGCTCCTGATGTATCTTATAATGTTTACGCCCCTAGGGTCTTCTGCGGCGCAAAGCAGACAGTCAAGGTAGCGCAGAAGCGGTTTTTCCGATACGGGTTCGGGCAGGTCGACAAACAGCGGCACTTCATATCTCAGCGCCGCCGAACGAACAGCGTCCCTGTATTTTGCGGGAGCGGCGCATATAACCGCAATGTCCGAATATCTGTAGCCCTCATAGCGCACAAGCTTTCTGATATTGGCGCATACAAAGTCAGCCTCACCGCTCATATTGCGAGAATATGCAAGAGTTATCCCATGGGGATCTGCGGGCTTTTCGGCTTTTTCTCCTTGCAGGAAGTCACGTAGTACTCTCAGCGTATCGTTCTTATACCTAACGGCACTGTTACCGAGCTTTGTATATTCTGTCTTCTGCGGCTTTCCGCAGTCCATGGCATATTTATTTTCAAACAGCGCTTTTGTCTTGTCACACTCAGCGAATATTTCCGCACCGCTGTCGTCCGTGCAGACTGCAACGGTAAAATCTACGCCCTTGTCCGCCATAGCACGCAGAAATTCCTTCTGCGCTCCCGAAAAGCTGTCAAAGCCGTCTATGTATACTCTTGTATTTTCGGGAAAGCAGTTGTTCTCCGCTATAGCCCTTGCCGCAAGCAGAAGGTTATCCTGCCTGTCGTCATAAAGCTCAGTCAGCATCTTGTCATAAAGGCTGTAGAAAAGCGCGATATCGTGCATTTTGTCGGTAAAATGTGCGGGAGCGGAGCTTACCGTACCGTCAGCAGGTATAAAATCATACAGTTTCTGCGGGGATATACCTGCATTTTTCAGCGTATCAACGCCGGAAAGGCACACCGACACAAAGCCGGGCTTTCTTGCGGCGCTTCCGTAAAAGCTGAAAGACTGCGCCAGCGACTTTACCGCTCTGTTCATTATCGCAAGCTTTGCCGTATTATCTGCGTAAGTCTTTCTGTGGCAGTACTTTTTCAGTATCTGTTCCGACAGCGACATAAAACCTGTAACGGTTATATCCGAGGTCTTTTCACCGAGTTCGTCAGCTACCCTGCGCTCGCTCTCAAATACAAACTGGTCGGGAACAAGCAGTATCTTGTTGCCTTTGTCGGTTTTCAGAAGTGAGTATAACGCCGTTGTCTTGCCGCTTCCTGCGGCGCCCGAAATTATGTGTGTCATATGCGCCCTCCGTGTCAGTAATACTATATTTATATAATACCACATTCCCTGTCCCTTTTCCAGTACACCGCCGATATTTTCCTTCCTTTCCGCTCATTTTCAACAAATTCTTTACATCGTGATGAAAATGTAGTATAATATAGTGGCAAATCAATTGTTCTCCGCCGTCAGGAACGTAAAACACACGGCGGAATTATCACCACACGGGACAGCGTATGCCGTCCCTGCATTTTTGAAAGGAAACATCTTATGTCTGAATTAATGTTAGGTAATCAGGCGGTTGCAAGAGGTCTTTATGAAGCTGGAGTAAGCGTTGTATCAAGCTACCCCGGCACACCCAGTACCGAAATAACCGAATTTTCGTCAAAATATCCCGAAGACGAAATCTACTGCGAATGGGCACCGAACGAAAAGGTAGCCTGCGAGGTCGCCATAGGCGCAAGTATGGCAGGCGCAAGAAGCTTCTGCGCTATGAAGCACGTTGGTCTTAACGTAGCCGCTGACCCGTTATTTACGGCAAGCTATACAGGTGTAAACGGCGGTATGGTGCTTGCGGTAGCTGACGACCCCGGTATGCACAGCTCGCAGAACGAACAGGATTCACGCCACTATGCAATCGGCGCTAAAGTTCCTATGCTTGAACCCTCCGATTCGCAGGAGTGCAAGGACTATGCAAAGCTCGCATATGAGATATCGGAAAAGTTCGATACTCCCGTGATCTTAAGACTTACAACAAGAGTAAGCCATTCTCAGTCGGCTGTTACAACAGAGGACAGAATTGAACGCACTCTTCCCGAATACAAGAAGAATATTGCAAAGAACGTAATGGTTCCCGCAAACGCTATAAAGAAGCACGTTGTCGTTGAACAGCGCACACTTGATCTTATCGAATATGCAGAAACATCCGGCATAAACACTGTTGAGATGAACAGCGACGAGATAGGCGTTATCACATCGGGTATCTGCTACCAGTATGCTAAAGAAGCGCTCGGCGACAAGGCAAGCTACTTAAAGCTCGGTATGGTAAATCCTCTCCCCGTAAAGCTTATCAAGGACTTTGCCGCTAAGGTAAAGACGCTCTATGTTATAGAAGAGCTTGACGATGTTATCGAAACACACTGCCGCAAGAACGGCATTGACGTAAAGGGCAAGGAGCTGTTCACACTCCAGGGCGAATACTTCCAGAGCAAAGTAAAGCAGGTCGTACTCGGTGAAAAGGACGAGTGGCAGACGCTGGACGCAGAAATTCCCGTCCGTCCCCCCGTACTGTGTGCAGGATGTCCCCACAGAGGCGTATTCTACATACTTAAGAAGCTCGGCGTAATGGTAAGCGGCGATATAGGCTGTTATACCCTCGGTGCCGCCGCTCCTTTAAGTGCGATAGATACCACGGTATGTATGGGCGCAAGCATAAGCGGTCTGCACGGCTTCAATAAGGGCAGAAAAGGCGAATATGAAGGCAAGGCTGTAGCGGTTATCGGCGACAGCACATTCATGCACAGCGGTATCACAAGCCTTGTTGACATTGCATACAACCGCAGTAATTCAACCGTTATCGTACTCGATAACAGCATCACAGGTATGACCGGTCACCAGAACAACCCCGCAAACGGCAAGAACATCTACGGCGATCCCGCATCGGCAGTAAACCTTGAAGCTCTTGCTCACGCTATCGGCATTAACAGCGTTACAGTTGTAAACCCCGGTGATCTTGCCGAAACAGAAAGAGTTATAAAGGAAGAGCTTGCAAAGGCTGAGCCTTCGCTCATAATCGCACGCAAGCCCTGTGCTCTGCTCAAGACCGTAAAGCACAAGCCTCCGTTCCATATAGATGCCGACAAGTGCAAGAACTGCAAGTCCTGTATGAGAATAGGCTGTCCTGCACTGGTTTCAGGCGACAAGTGCATCACTATCGACAACACCCTGTGCGTAGGCTGCGGACTGTGCGAACAGCTCTGTAAGTTTGACGCTATCAAGGAATAAGCTCTGAAAGGAATATAGCTATGGAAACAAAATCAATAATGATAGTCGGCGTAGGCGGACAGGGTACACTTCTTGCAAGCCGTATACTCGGCAGTGTTCTCGGCACAGCAGGCTACGAAGTAAAGGTAAGCGAAGTACACGGAATGTCACAGCGCGGCGGTTCTGTTGTAACATATATAAGATACGGCGAAAAGGTATACAGCCCCGTTATCGAAAAAGGTCAGGCTGATATGATAATAAGCTTTGAACAGCTTGAAGCCGCACGTTATGTATCATACCTCAAAAAAGACGGTACAATAATAACAAACACACAGAAGATAAGCCCCATGCCCGTTATCACGGGTGCGGCTGAATATCCCGACGGCATTATCGACAAGATAAAGGCTATGGGTATAAACGTTATCGCAGTTGACGCTCTTTCCGCCGCTGAAAAGGCAGGCAGTGCAAGAGCAGTTAACGTTGTACTTATGGGCGTACTTTCAAAGGTTCTTCCCGGCATCGAACTTGACGCGTGGAAAAAGGCAGTAGAAAAGTGCGTACCCGCAAAGGTAATAGAGATAAACGAAAAGGCTTTCGACCTCGGAAGAGAAATGTAAGTCTTAAGACAAAAGGAGCTTTTCTTGAAGATCATTTCCGACTCAACACCGCTTATTGACGGCTACCGTATGCCGGCGGAATTTTCACCACACAGCGGTTGTATAATAATATTCCCGGAACGCCCGGACTCGTGGCAGTACGGCGGCATAAAGGCGAAGAAAGCGTTCTGCGAGGTTGCCTGCGCCATTGCAAAGAGCGAAAAGGTGACAGTTCTCGCGTCATTCGAGCAGTATGAGAACGCGCGCAGAATGCTGCCGCCTAATATCCGTGTTGTTGAAATGTCCTCGGACGATGCGTGGGCAAGAGATGTTTCACCTGAATTTGTAGTAAACGACAAGGGCGATATGCGCGGCGTGGACTGGTATTTTAACGCGTGGGGCGGTCTTGTGGACGGACTTTATTTTCCGTGGGACAAGGATAACAAGATAGCACGCAAGGTCTGCGATATGCTTGATGTCGATGTGTACGACTTCAGCGACTTTGTACTTGAGGGCGGAAGCATAAGCTCGGACGGCGAGGGAACAATTCTCACCACCGAAGCGTGTCTTCTCAGTGCAGGAAGAAATCCGCAGATGTCAAAGGCGGAAATAGAAGAAAATCTCTGCGAGGGACTGGGCGCCAAGAAGATAATATGGCTTCCCGGCGGAATACTGGGTGACGAAACGAACGAACACGTTGACAATATCTGCGTGTTTGCCGCTCCTCACACCGTACTTTTATCTTGGTGCGAGGACGAAACGAGCGAACAGTACAAGATGTGCCGCGCCTGTCTTGACGTACTGGAAAACAGCACTGACGCACTCGGCAGAAAGATAGACGTTGTAAAGCTTGCCATGCCGAAGCCGGTCTATATGACCGATGATGAAGTCGCAGGTCTTGACCCGTTTGACGGCGAACCTACAAGAGATACGGTAAGTCCGCTCAGTGCAAGCTATGTAAATCTTTATATCGGTAACAAGGTCGTTGTAATGCCTGCTTTCGGCGGAGCAAATACCGAATACGACCTCAGGGCAAAGCAGGAAGTGCAAAAGGTATTCCCCGACCGTGAGATAATACAGATATACGCACGCGATATACTTATCGGCGGCGGAAATATCCATTGCATAACCCACCAGATACCGTCATTTGTCAGAAAGGAAACTCCCTATGATGAGTAATGTCAAGGTTGCGGCAGTACAGATGAGCTGTAGTGACGACCGTGAAGAAAATATTGCAAAGGCTGAACGCATGGTAAGGCAGGCGGCGACAGACGGAGCGAATGTAATACTTCTGCCCGAACTGTTCGAGCTCCCATACTTCTGTCAGGAAAAGAACTATGATTATTACTACCTTGCGGATAAAACGGAAGAAAACCCTGCCGTAAAGCGTTTTATGCAGGTTGCAAAGGAAACAGGTACGGTTATCCCCGTCAGCTTCTATGAAAAGCACGGCAATGCGTTTTTCAATACGATAGCTATGATAGATTGCGACGGCTCGCTTATGGGAATATACCGCAAGAGCCATATACCGGACGACCATTTCTATCAGGAGAAGTTCTACTTTACACCGGGCGACACCGGCTTCAAGGTATGGAACACAAAGTTCGGCTGTATCGGTGTAGGTATATGCTGGGATCAGTGGTTCCCCGAAGCCGCTCGCTGTATGGCGCTTATGGGTGCGGATATGCTCCTTTACCCCACCGCTATCGGCAGCGAGCCTATACTGGAGTGCGATTCTATGCCCCACTGGAGAAGAGCTATGCAGGGACACTCAGCCGCAAACTTAGTGCCTGTGATCGCCGCTAACAGGATCGGTACGGAGTATGTTCACCCCACCCCCGAAAACCAGAATCAGGATTCATCGCTGACGTTCTACGGCTCATCGTTCATAACGGACGCTACAGGTGCGATAGTAGCCGAAGCTGACAGAACGGACGAGGCGGTTATTACTGCCGTCATCGACCACGAGCAGAACCGTGACCTGCGTCAAAGCTGGGGCGTGTTCCGTGACCGCCGACCTGAGCTGTATGGGAAGATTATGGAGCATTAAAAATCAATCATATGTAACAGCCTGACGGATATAGGTATCCGTCAGGCTGTTTTTGACATTTCATCTAAAAAATTGACATATATTTAGTAAGATTAACTGAATTTATTTGAATTGTATTGACTTGTTGTATTTTATTAGTATAATATAGATAAAGGAGGTTTATTATGAAAAATATTTTAAAAACTGTTTTAATTTTCGCAATAATGTTCAATTGTACAATTTTCGCCAACTATTCTGTATATGCCGAATGCTCTCACGTATTCGGCGAGTATATTATTACTCAGAACGCCGGGTGTACCACCACAGGCTCTAAATACAGAGTATGCAAAAAGTGCGGATACAAATCCACTGTGATGATATATCCGAGAGGACACAATACTAAATCTAAGGTCGTATCGCCAAAGTGTACTGTAAAAGGTTATACCCTTGCTTACTGCACAGTATCAGGCTGTGATTATACTGCAAAGTATAATTATACCGACGCTCTCGGTCATAATACCAAAGACACTTGTGTTACACCACCTGATTGTACTACTCAGGGGAAAAGAAAAATATACTGTACAAGATGTTCGTTTGTCAAATATGTACCAATACCTGCACATGGTCATATATATAACAGTGTAAATGAAAATATCTGCATAAAATGCGGATACAAAAAGCCGACGACAAACTGGTCTTATATGTTTAAGTCACCTTATATGGCAACTCATATATCGCAGAGATTTCCAAAGTATGACGATGGCACAGAACATCATGGCGTAGATATAATTGATGCAAGCGGCAACGTAGATGGCTATCCTGTTTACGCAAGCTATAGCGGTACAGTGTTAGATTCTTTCTATGACAGAACTAACGGCAGAGGAGTCTTTGTCAGAATCAAACAGGACAACGGTTATGTTGTCAGATATCTGCATATGAAAAACGGTTCTGTAAATCTCGTAGAAGGAGATAAAGTAAAAGCCGGCGACTATATCGGAAAAGTTGGTTGTACAGGAGAGGCTTACGGTTCGCATCTGCATTATGATGTTAATAAATCCTTAAATTCTTCGGATTACACTCAACCGCTTGACTTTTTCAAAAACATCAATTTCACATATTCATATTAAGGAGGTAATTTTATGAAAAAATCGCTAAACGTTCTTATTATCACAGGCTTATTGCTCGCTGTTTCCGTAACTGCGTGCGGGTGCCAGTCAACATCACAAACAACATCAAACTCGTCCGACATTGTTCAATCCTCTGAGGTTGAAACAACACCAAGCTCAGATAAAAGCGAAACTAAATTGGATATACCGGAAGAAATAATGCCGACACTTGATATCAATCAAAACGGCGGAGGTGATGAACTGTCTGCGTTTTACGGTGCTCAGGAAATATCCAGACTGGGATTATTTTCGATAAAATTTGAAAATCTTGTTAAAGAATCATGTACTGAAGAAGAATTTCAGGAGTATATGTCCTGGAGCGAAGAAAATGACAATCCCGTTGATAATAAAGACAGACCTTATAATATCAACGAAATGCCAAATCTCCCTAACGTGGTAAAAAAATATTCATTGGATCACGATAAAGTAGCAGAAATATTGAAAGATCTTCAAAAATATTATACTGAGCTTTCATCTGAGAGCGAGAATGCCGAATATGCAGATATGATATACACCGATGAAGAAATAGAAGCTATCGCCTCAGGCAATGTGGAAAAATGCTTCAATTTATTCACATACAATACTGCGATTTTGAAGAATGATCTGATATACACACCTGCATATATTTACAACAACACCATGAATAAACTTGAAGAAGCGGGCATAACCGCGGAAGAAATTGCCGCCAGAACAGAAATTTACAGCAGTTTCTCACTCACCGATGAACAGATGACCGCACTTCAGAACAAAATGCTCAAATATGTTGCTTTGCAAGCTGAAAAAGGCAATTTCAGCGGAACGTATGAAATCCCGGCTACCGCAACTTTCAGCGTACCTGAAAAAATCGGAAATGCAACGTTTGTTACACAAACATAAATGAATCGGGATCCTCCTTGACAACCCCCGACCGTTATGCTAAAATAACAATACAAACAATACAATAATTCTGCCACCGGGTAGAGATGCGTAAAGCACCGTAGTACATCGTTAGGTCTTTGAAGATGTACTTACGGTGCTTTTTTCGGTGAATTTACGGAGGAAATAATGTTAAAAAAACTGAACAACTACTTCACAACATTTGAAAAAATACTATGGATAGGCTCTGTCGTGCTGATAACCGGCTCGGCAGTCATCTTCGGCAAAGACGGGATACTGTCCGTCATAGCGTCGCTTATCGGCGCTACCTCGCTTTTGCTCAATGCCAAGGGCAACCCCATAGGACAGGCGCTCGGCGTTGTTTTCAGCATACTCTATGCGATAATTTCCTACTCGTTTGCGTATTACGGCGAAATGATAACCTATCTTTGTATGACAGGTCCTATGGCGCTTGCCGCTTTTATAAGCTGGATAAGAAACCCTTTTGCCAAGGGCAAGGCTGAGGTTAAGGTAAATCATATCCACAGGGGCGAAGTTCTCTTTATGTTCATACTCTCCGCCGTTGTTACCGTAGTTTTCTACTTCGTACTCGACTTTTTCAACACGGCGAATCTGATTCCGAGCACCTTATCCGTCACAACAAGTTTTCTTGCCGTTTATCTCACATTCCGCCGCAACCACTTCTTCGCCATAGCCTATGCCGCTAACGATATAATACTTATAATACTGTGGTCGCTTGCCGCTATGAGCGATATCAGCTACCTTTCGGTTGTCACCTGCTTTGTTATATTCCTTGCAAATGACATATATGGATTTGTAAGCTGGAAATCAATGAAAAAGCGGCAGACTGAAACTGTATTGCAGTGATCCTTAATAACAGAAAAAACGGGCACCGGTTTTTGACCGGTGCCCGCAGCTTGTAGAAAAAGTCTTTTTTTGGAAATGCAGCTTATTCACAATCCCTAAGCCCAAACCCCTTCCCCTCGGTGAAGGGCTGTGTATGCTCGGTTGGCTTTGCGTCCTGAAAAGCCTTGTGGCATACACGCCCGGCATCCTTGCCGGGGCTATTTTGCTGGGGCTACGGTAGATTATAATATCAAGTGCAACACTAAAAAATATGGACATCATACTCACTTTCGTGTAAAATGTAATTACCACAAAACAAAAGGCACGGAGGTAGAGTATGAAGTCCTATACACATTTTACACTATCT
>JAGBHT010000014.1 GCA_017935365.1 Ruminiclostridium sp.
CGAGACGGTCCTGAAATATGCCGACGGCATGACCGTAAAGCAGATCGCCGAAGAAGACGGTATCACCGTCAATACGGTGAACTATTATCTCAGAAAGGCGTACAAAAAACTGAACGTCCACAGCCGACAGGAGCTTGCCGAGCTGCTCGGAAGCATAGGTATTACCCCAAATATGAACTCATAAAAGCCAAACAGCTCGGAGATCGTTCTGACCTCGGAGCTGTTTTCATCTGTATATAAAGAAAAATCCGACCATCTTTTCGATGATCGGATTTTCTCTTGTCCCGTACCGGCTTTCACCCATTGGTCAATTTTTGTCCCTTTGAGCGAAAACCCTTCAGCTTGTCGCTCTTTTTTCCTATAAGCACAATATAATTTGTCACGCCGGAAAACTTGCCGTAGTGTGCCATAAAGCTGTCAAATGCTTTCGGCTCGTCGGTCACAAGCTGAATATGAAGACCGCTTTGTGCATTTATCCGGTCAATATGCTCACCTATTATATTAAGCTTTTCCTGTTCTATCTTTCTGTCACCGTCATAGGCTCTTACTGCATGGCGGTTTTCCATTGCCGTAATAATATCTGTCATTATGTGCCTCTTTACAGTAACTTTGTCATAAGAATATGTGGACAGAATTCATCAAGATATTCACTGCCCTGTTTTTTGTAGCCTTGCTTTTCATAAAAACCCGATACGCGCGTCTGTGCGGAAAGTGAAACCGACTTTCCGCCGTCCTCTTTTATCTTCTGTTCGGCAAAAGATAAAATTTTATCGCCAAGGTGCATACCTCTGCACTCTTTTATAACCGCTATCCTGCCAACCATGTAGGAATTATGTTCGTCATCGTAAAAATAACGGCATACCGCAACGGGCTTTGCTCCGTCATAACCTACTATGTGCTTTGCAATTTTATCAGTATCGTCAAATTCTATCTCAAAGCCCTGTTCTTCCACAAATACAGATATCCTTATCTGCTTTGCGTCCTCACAAAGCTTGTCATACACCTTGAATGTCATTTATTCTCCCTTTGTGAAAACACTGCACTTTTTTGAAGTCTGCTTTATTCCGTTTTCACCGTTTATAAGATTTTCGCCCCAGTCAGCCGAAAGTGCTGAGCCGTCCCAGTTATTTGCAATGTCAAGATACTCAACACCGCCGCTGTTGCCTTTCCAGCTCCAGCCAAGATATCCTATGCCGTTATCCTGACAATACTTCATTATAAAAGCTTCGTCTACGTCGCCGTCGGTATGTGTATAACCAAATTCACCGACAATTACACACAATCCGTTATCTGTAGCATATTTCAGATTTTTCTCAATAACCGAGCTGTTCTTTCCCGCCGTGCCGTACATATGAACCGCAAACATAGTATTCCTGTCGGGGTCGGATTCAAATACTTCCTTGCCGTAGTCGCCTATACTCTTTGCGTATTGTGCCCAACCTGCCGCATCAACAAGAATGGTATTCTTTATACCAGCTTCTCTTAGCTTCGGAATAGCGTCAACGTAACCGTCACGCCATAATTTGCTGTCCCAACTTCCTGCCCACTCATTTGCGATATTAAGTATCACATACTGCTCTTTACCTATAAGAGCGTTTTTCATCTCTATCCAGTAATCCGTTGCATTGTTAAGTGAACTGATTTCGTCTTTGCCTGTGGCGTCGTGAACTTCAACTATGGCTATCATCTCATTGTCTATACAGAGATTTATAACGGTTTCAAGCATATCCTCGGTGTCTTTTGTCCACTGTTCACCATCAGAGCATACAACTCTTACTACGTTTGAACCTGTTTCGGCAATCGCCTTGATAGCTGTGGTATCTTCATCAAGATACCATGTATGAGCATGATTTATACCACGCATTATAAATTCTTCGCCGTTTACGTCTAACAGTTTCGTACCGTTGACCCTGAATCCGCCGGTAGTTGTCTGTGTTCCGGAAGAATCGTCCGATTTATTATCCGATGATTCGTCTTTGCTTTCTTCCTGCGACTGTGTCTGACTTGTAACACTGTTCTCAGCAGAAGAGTTATCGGCTGATGAAACATCTGAGTTTACGGTTTGCGAACAGCCCGCCAATAAAATCACCAAAGCCGCACAGAGCGTTAATGTTAATCCTTTTTTCATTATTTTTTACTTCTTTCCGTTCTTTGATCCTTCAAGTAATGATGTCTTAACGTCCCAGAGCTTCTTTGATAAATCCACATAATAAGTATGCGGATTTTCAAAACGCTTTACCTCATCCCAGAGCGTTTCCAACTGCTCGGCGCAGTAAATCTTGATTTCATACAGCGACGGCTGTTTGTAAACAAGCTCGCCGTTTTTGAATACCGTTACATGGAGTTCTCTCGCCGTGTAGTCCGTAAGCGTCTTTGTTTTCCAGATCGCATCGGGGTCAAAAATAGTGTGAGGTTTTGTATCATCAATTACTTCATCGTATACACAAAGTTCGTCTGCAAGCGCCTTTCCGCTTTCATTGTCATAGAAACGGTACACCTTCTTGAAATGAGGATTTGTGATCTTTGCGGTATTTTCGCTTATCTTTATCTTTGGGATAATATTTCCCTGTTCGTCCTCTACTGCCGCCAGCTTATAAACACCGCCGAATACAGGGGCGCTCTTGGCTGTAATAAGTCTTTCGCCGACACCGAAAGTATCGATCTTGGCTTCCTGCATCATAAGGTCACGGATAAGATATTCGTCAAGCGAATTTGACGCTACTATCTTACAGCTTTTAAGTCCTGCTTCATCAAGCATCTTCCTTGCTTTTTTAGACAGATAGGATATGTCGCCCGAATCAAGTCTGATGCCGAAGTTTGTAATGCCCTTAGGCACAAGCACTTCCTTGAACGCCTTTATCGCATTCGGCACACCGCTTTTAAGCGTATTATATGTGTCAACGAGCAGTACGGCATTATCCGGGTAAATCTCACAGTATGTCTTGAATGCGTCATACTCGGTATCAAACATCTGCACCCACGAATGAGCCATTGTTCCGCCTGCCGGAACACTGTACTTATAATCGGTCAATGTACACGCAGTGCCCGCACAACCGCCTATATATGCCGCTCTTGCGCCTATTACCGCACCGTCTGCACCCTGCGCTCTTCTTGAACCGAATTCAAGCACTGTTCTGCCGTTTGCCGCTCTGACTATACGGTTTGCCTTTGTGGCAATCAGCGACTGATGATTGATGGCAAGCAGAATATAGGTTTCTACAAGCTGTGCTTCAATAGCAGGTGCTTTTACGGTAAGTACAGGCTCATGAGGGAACACGGGCGTACCTTCCGGAACGGCGTATATATCGCCTGTAAATCTGAAATCTTTCAGATACTCAAGAAAATCATCATCAAAAATCTTCTTGCTACGCAGAAATTCTATATCCTCGGCAGAAAAATGAAGATCTTTTATATAATCTATTATCTGTTCAAGTCCTGCCGCAATAGCAAAACCGCCGTTGTCCGGAACGTTTCTGAAAAACACGTCAAAATAAGTTGTGCGCTTGTAAAAGCCGTTCTTGAAATAGCCGTTTGCCATTGTCAGCTCATAGAAATCGCACAACATGGTGAAGTTGTCCTTGTTCATTTTCTTTTGCTCCTTTATTTTATTATTATATGCATACTTTCCATTGTATCGAGCGCAGATTTATGAAGGCTTTCATCGTTCGATGCAGTAAGCGTACTGTCTACGATTATATCCGCATCGGGTAAAGCGGTCTTTGCAAGTATCGCATTGGTAACAACGCAGATATTAGTTACAACGCCTACAAGTTCAACGGAACTGTAGCAGGCAGTTTTCAAATACTCGTAAAGTGCGTCTGAGCCGAATGTACTTTTCCTGAATACGATATCTTCATCGGAAACGCAGTCGGCAACACTTCCGTACAGCTTATATCCGTCCGTATTCTCTATGCAATGTGGAACAGGCAGATGCTTGCCCTCATAGCTGTCCATATAGTCGTCATAATGCGTATCAAGGGTGAAGATAACATCGTCACCGCTTACATGATAGGAATTGATCTTGTTGGCAATGCCTAGTTCAAGCGCTTTAGCCTTTTCAAAACCCAGCGAACCGCTCACAAAATCATTCTGATAATCCACTACTATTAAACACTTTTTCATAGCTACAGCCCCTTTCATATTATGATACTATTTTACACCTATTTTAAGGACTTGTAAAGAGATTTAAACGGCATAGAAAAATTTTAAGCAAGGCAGTTATATCGATTGACAGCCGGGAAAATAACTGATATACTTTGATAAGGAGTATTATATGAAACGGAGAAATCTATGATATACGCTAATCCCTCATTTGAAACAGAAAAATACACCCACGCTTTCGGCAGAATGCTATGGTGGATAGTTTGTCTAATATCAATGTTTTCGGTCGGTGTAGGCGTTACCGCAATCGGTCTTTGCTCTGCGTCTGTACTCAGGATAACAAGCACTGTTTTGCAGGACTGCACAGCGGTCATTCTTATACTGTTCTTTGCCGTAATGCTGATCATATACTTTATCGGACTGCTGAGATTTGCATTGGTGCTCACAACATCATACAAATTTGACGGCAATACGATAATCAAAGGTACTATCAGAGCAAAAGGCGGACTTATTTCAAAAATAACAGCGAACACTGATTTTGAATTTGTAAAGGCGTATTTCGATACCGACAGATACAAAAAGACAGTTTACGAAAACGCCGTTCTTTTCGGTGAAACCAAACGTTATCTGATATACAACAGCAACGGCAGAACCATAAAGATATTGAAAATCTAAGACAGTATGCCAGATCTGCGCATTGCCGAAAATGCGGTGAAAAAATCGGTAGCGGTCAGAGTTTTTGCAAGAGCTGTTTTGATATTTGCTATCTTTCTGGCACTGGAAATAACCGATTTATGTATAGGCTATGCAAAAAACGACACGGTAAACAATGCCATTTCCGAAAGCAACGCTATAGTTGAAGAGATACTCACCGAAAACGGCTACTCGGTGCAGAAGATTAGTAACACTGTATTCCTTTACAGCAAGTCCACAACAGACAACAGCCGTACATCTCAGCTGAAAATTATATATGACAAAAGCGGAAATATCGATAGATCCGAAACAGAAATGTTCATAGAAAACGAAAACGATATATCAGCACTGGAGAAGCTTCTGAACATTTTTTGTAAATCTCAAAGCACCGAAGAATTTGTCACCGCTGTGCGAAAGCAGCTTGACGGCTAAACTTCAAATGCAAAGCTGACGCTCGATAACGGTCAGACATTAAGGCTTGGTAAAAGCGGCGGTTATACTGAGATACATACAAGCTTCTGAATACAAAAACAACCCTGCGGTCACTTCATTTTACCGCAGGGCATTTTCATTTATTCAGTAATTTTTGCAGAAGACTGAGATTATCGTTTCTTATCTGCTCCGTTCCGGCTTTATCGGGAACGTATACTCCGCTATCCGAAAGGATAACCGCATCGCCCTCTCTGACATCGGGAGAAAGTTTATCTCTGTCAATTATGATCTGCCTGTCGTCATCGAAGATCACAGCTTTATTATCTTCAAATCTGTCAACCGTAAGCATAATATTCTCCTTATTCAAAATACGGTAAGTACAGGTCAGTTACCGCAATATTTACCGCGTGACTTCTGTTACCGAATATCCAGCTCCAGCTCGGAAGTTTCTCAATATTCAATATATGCTCGTTTAGGGTGAGGAAAGCAAAAATGCACACAGCAATAATAACTGCCACAATAAAAACATTAGTGCTTTTTCTTCTGCATTTTACTCCTGCCGCCGCTCTTATTGCCCTGTCGTTGATTCGTCTTTGCTTTTGGAAAGGAGTTCTTGCCATTTTTCACAGCTCCTTTTCTGTTCTGTTCTAAAGATAATCCATCGGGAGTAATAAGACATTCCTTACCGTAACCGATAAGGTCACGTCTGCCCGATCTTATGAGCGCCTTTGCGACTATCTGTTTGTTCTCTTTCTTATAATACTGTAATAGCGCTCTCTGCATCTCTTTTTCTTTGGGGTCGCGCGGAATATACACTTCCTGCATTGTGTAAGGATCAAGACCCGTATAATACATTGCCGTTGATATAGTTCCCGGTGTCGGATAAAAATCCTGCACCTGCTCAGGTCTTATATTGTGCTTTTTCAGGAACACCGCAAGTTCTACTGCTTCCTTAATTGTGCAACCGGGGTGTGACGACATAAGATACGGTACTAAATACTGCTCTTTTCCGCATTCCTTTGTGTACTTGTAGAACTTCTTTTCAAAATCCTCATACACTTCAATATGCGGTTTGCCCATGAGATCAAGTACCTTGTTACTTGCGTGTTCGGGAGCGACTTTAAGCTGTCCGCTGACATGATGCTCGACAAGCTCTTTGAAAAACTCGTCATTCTTATCTTTCATCATATAGTCGTATCTTATACCTGAGCGGATAAACACACGCTTGACATTTTTTATAGAGCGGATTTTTCTCAGCATTTCAAGGTATTCGCTGTGGTCAACCTTAAGCGCAGGGCATGGTTCGGGCGCAAGACACTTTTTACCCTTGCAAAGTCCCGCTTTCTCCTGCTTGTCACAGGACGTTCTGCGGAAGTTTGCGGTAGGTCCGCCGACGTCATGGATATATCCCTTGAAGCCCGGTTTCTTAGTAAGGTCGATTGCCTCATTGATAACCGATTCTTCACTTCTTGTCTGTATTCTTCTGCCCTGGTGCAGAGCAATTGAACAGAAATTGCAATAACCGAAGCAACCTCTGTTATGTGTTATTGAAAACTCAACTTCCTTTATTCCCGGTACTCCGCCGCCCTTTTCATAACACGGGTGGTAAGCCTTCATATACGGCAGTTCGTATGCCTTGTCAAACTCACTCTGCGTAAGGCTTCTCTGCGGCGGATTCTGTACAAGCATCATATTTCCGTGACGCTGTACCATTGTCCTGCCGTAAACCTCGTCCTGCTCATCATATTGCTGTCGGCAGGATTTTGCATACGCTTTCTTGTTCTCGCTTACTATCTCGTAACTATCGCACTGTACAGCGCCGAGCGGCGTGTTCTTGGGTTCGGTAAGATAACAGGTTCCTCTGATATCGTGAATTTCAGACAGCTTTTTGCCCTCGGCAAGCTCTCTGTAAAGCTGAACGATAGTCAGCTCACCCATACCGTACATAAGTAGCTGTGCTCCGCTGTCAACCAGTATTGAGGGCATAACTTTATCAGCCCAGTAATCGTAATGTGCAAAACGGCGCAGACTTGCCTCAAGTCCGCCGATAGCTATTTCTTTATGCGGAAACAGTCTTAACAGCGTCCTGCAATATACCGTAACCGCTCTGTCGGGGCGCTTTCCGCCCTTGCCGCCCTCAGAATAAGCGTCGTCCCAGCGCTTTTTCTTGAATACGGTATAGTTAGATACCATACTGTCTATATTACCGCCTGTTACAAGAAAACAGTATTTGGGCTCGCCGAGCTTTTTGAAATCTTCATCTGTTACAGGCTGTGCGATTATTCCGACATTGCAACCGCAACTTTCAAGCATACGGGAGATGATCGCAATACCGAATGACGGGTGGTCAACATATGCGTCACCTGTAATGCAGATGAAGTCAAGCTGTTCTATTCCCCTGTCCTTCATATCCTGTTTTGATATAGGTAAAAAAGGCATTTATTTCACTTTCCTTTATTGTTGTTTGTTCATCTGACGCTCATAGTACTGTTCCTTAGTCATAAGCACTTCTCTTGGCTTACTTCCCTGTGACGGTCCTACAATGCCCATCTCTTCCATTACGTCGACAAGGCGTGCGGCTCTGCCGAAACCTAGCTTGAGTTTTCTCTGGAGCGTACTTACACTTGCCTGTCCGTTTTCAACCACTATACGGATAGCGTCCTCAAGCTTATCATCGCTGACATCGATATCGCCGCTTTCAAAGCCTGAGCTTTCGGCACTCTTGTCGTTGCCCTTGACAAGTTCAGCCTGACGCTCAACTTCTTTCATTACATCATCATCGTAATCAAGCTCAAACTTGTTCTTCAGGAAGTCTACGACGCGTTCAACTTCCTTGTCCGAGATCCAGCAACCCTGTACACGGGTAGGCTTTGGCATAGAAACCGACTTGAACAGCATATCACCCTTACCGAGAAGTTTTTCAGCACCCTGTTCGTCCATTATAACACGGCTGTCCGTACCCGAGCTTACCTTGAGTGCGATACGGCTGGGTATATTCGCCTTGATAAGACCTGTAACGACATCAACGGTCGGACGCTGAGTAGCAATAACCAGGTGCATACCTGCGGCTCTCGCCATCTGTGCAAGACGGCATATACTGTCCTCGACCTCGTTCTTAGATGCCATAATAAGATCGGCAAGCTCATCTATAAAAATCACCGTCTGGCTCATTTTATCCATCTCGGGATCCTTAGCCGCAAGAGCGTTATAACCGTGTATATTGCGGACATTGTACTCAGAGAACATACTGTATCGTTTCAGCATTTCGCCTACAGCCCAGTTAAGAGCGCCTGCCGCTTTTTTCGGATCAGTCACAACCGGAATAAGCAGATGCGGTATTCCGTTATACGCCATAAATTCAACCGCTTTCGGGTCAATCATTATAAAACGTACTTCTTCAGGCTTGCTTCTGAAAAGTATGGACATAATGATAGAGTTAACGCATACCGATTTACCCGAACCTGTAGTACCCGCAATAAGCAGATGCGGCATCTCCGCAATATCTGCAATTACTATCTCACCCGAAATATCCTTACCGAGTACCGCCGCAAGCTTGCTCTTCTTCTCTGCAATTTCATCGCTCTCGATAAGCTGTCTGAACGGTACCGTATCTCTTATCTTGTTCGGCACTTCAATACCGACAGCAGGTTTGTTGGGTATCGGGGCTTCAATACGAATGCCCGATGCCGCAAGGTTCAGCGCAATATCATCGGCAAGTCCGGTTATCTTGGATATCTTGACGCCTGCCGCCGGCTGTAACTCATATCTTGTTACTGACGGTCCCCTGCAAGTACCTATACACTTAGTCTGTACGCCGAAACTGCGCAGTGCCTCAACTATAGTGTTCGCATTGGTTTCAAGCTCTCTGTCAATATCCTCCTGTGCCTTACCCGGCATTATCTCGTCAAGCAGTGCTGTAGGAGGGAGCGGGTGATTGTCAGGGTCGATAGTGACAGTATACAGCTTCTCGCCGCTATCGCTTTCATCGGCTTGCTCATCGACTGCATTATCACCGTCTGTTTCTGCTACAACCGTTTCAACAGGCTCCGAAACAGGCACACTTACATCATTTGCAAACTGCTCTTCACGCTGTCTGATTGCTTCCTGTTCACCGTTTGTTTCTTCTATGAACGAATTGAGTGCCGCTTCTACAGGGTTGACTTCCTCGGGGGGATAATCCGGCAACGGCGGATATTCATCGGCTGAGTCTGAAGTGACGAAAGCCGTATCTTTGCTTTCTGTGTTAGCGCTGATTTCCTGCTTTTCATGATCTACATTGTCTGCAACGTTATCTGCGTTTTTATCGGTCATAGCAGGCAGGTCGGGCAGTTTCTCACATGAAGTATGTATATCGCTCTCAGGCGCTATATCGGGTAATGTTTCACTGCTCTGCTGTACAGCTTCATCAGGCTTCGGCGAAACAATACCGTTATAATTCTTAAGCTCGTTTATAAAGTTATCGCTGTCTTTCTTCTGCTCTTTGATATTCTCTTTCTGTCTGTCCTTGAGCGTTGTTTTTTCGCTTCCGACAGTGTTCATCTCAAGCTGTGCAAGACGTTCCTTGTTCTCGCTTTCCGCTTGAAGTCTGAGTTGTTCCTGTTCACGTCTGAGCGCTTCCATTTCTTCTTTATGCTGTGCGTGTTTTTCCTTAGCCGTGACAGCCGCTTTTTTTACGGGCTTTCCGACAGCACCGAGAAAATCCATTAGAGATTTTCTGCTTATCAGCATAACGAATACAAAGGCTATAAGTATAATCATCACTATAGCGCCCGCATTGCCGAACATCAGCAATACCCACGCGGGCAGACCGCCTATAATACCACCGCCGACAAGATTTACGCCGTCACTGTACAGACTGCCGATAGCTCCGAAAAAGTCCGTAGTGCCCTTTCCGACCGAGCCTACAAATATTATCTGAATTGCCGTGCTGAGTATTATTATACCGCCGGTCAGCTGTAATA
The DNA here is from genome assembly GCA_017935365.1 of Ruminiclostridium sp. GTDB lineage: Bacteria > Bacillota > Clostridia > Oscillospirales > Ruminococcaceae > Ruminiclostridium_E. Next base: position 10,188 of record JAGBHT010000014.1, read on the forward strand.
CCTTTGTAAGAATGCTTGTTCTGCTCTTGTCTGTCGCTATCAGTACCGCAACATATATCACTATCGGACCTGTGAAAAATACGGTAAAGCCGAACACACCGCACAGGAACGAATATATCATATCCAGCATATTGAGGCTGTCACCCTCGCTTCTGCCCATGCCGCCGATAAGTCCAATTATCGTAAACAGCACCAGTAAAACACCTATGGCAAAAAGGATTATTGAGCTTCTGCGCCTTTTTGAGCGTTGCTGCTTTTCAAGCTCTTTCCTGCGGCGTTCAAGATACTCCTGCTGCTTCTTATCAGAAGCGTTACTGCGCTTCTTTGTTGTCGTTTTTTCCGTATCTTTAGCCGTATCTGCATTTATATTTCTTTTTGCAGCCATTTACTACATCCTTTCTCCCACGAATTTTACCGGATAACACCCGGATCATATTTTTATCAGAAAACAATCATAATGCGTGTGCCTGTAACAAGCTCATATACTCCCACAGCTATGCACGCCGCACCGAGTATTGCGGTGTAGAAGCCGAAAATCTTGAATCTGTCCTTCTTTAAAAGCCACTTTACAAGTGCAATAGCGAGCAGTCCGACTACAGCCGCAACCACAAAGCCTACGCCAAGCTGAACCCAGTCAAGCTGTACGTCACTTTTCAGCGCACTGCCTATTTCAAGCACACTGCCGCCGAGTATTGCGGGTATGCCGAGTATAAACGAGAATGTGACCGCTGTTTCCTTGGTAAGTCCACAGAAAAGACCTGTCGCAGTTGTAGAACCCGAACGTGATACACCCGGGAACAGTGCAACGCACTGCATAGCACCGACTGCTATTGCATCGGCAACCTTCATCTTGTCGCCTGTCTTGTTGCCCTTTAAGCACTTATCTGACATGAACAGAAGAATTGCCGTAAATATAAATGCAAATCCCTCAAATATAATGTCGTTATCGCCCTCAAAGCCTGTGAAGAAGTCCTTAAAGAAATAAACAGGCACAAGCATAGCGGTAGAAATAATAACCATAAACATCATACGTCTGTTTGCATTCATATTTTTCCACGAGAACTTACCAGTGAATATATCCTTTATCGTAAGGAAAAATTCCTTTATCATTCCCCATATAGTCGGGAAGAATGCGATAAATACCGCAAGTAAAGTACCGAGGTGAAGAACGATCGAGGTTATAAGACCGGTTTCGCCTACATTCATAAAATGCTGTGCTACAGAAAGGTGACCTGAGCTTGATACAGGCAGAAACTCAGTCAGACCTTGAATAATACCCTGAATAATTATGCTTATGTAATCCATTTTCTTCTGTTCCTTTCGGATTGTTAGTATTTATGTTAAATATATGTATGGGCTTGCGCCCGTAATGACTATATCTTTATTTCAGTCATTTTAAGATAGGTCATAGGAATTGTAGAAAAAAATTCATTTTTCTTACTCTCCGCCTTGTAGGAAAATACACATCCGTCTATAGCATAATAAGCGGTGTCATCATAAAGCTTTGCGCCAACGAAAACCTCTGCTTCATCTACGATAGTCTGAAACATTTGCGGCACCTCGCTTTATTCTCATTTTCGCTCTTTCTGCCGTGGGGTGATATTCTCTGAATGTGCTTACTCTGGCGGTTGCTTTACTCTTTCCCGAAACCTTGTCATCTGTTTTTTCAGCAGAAGACGCTGTTCTTTTTGACGCGGCATTTTTAACAGTACCGGTCTTTGTGTTCTTTGTCTTATGATTGCCTGTTTTCTGCTGTTCGATAAGCGAATACAAGCACTGCACAGCGTCACTCAGTCCCCCGAGGCTGTCGATAAGTCCTTCATTGACGGCTGTTTCACCGTCAAGCACCGAGCCTACGTCCATAACAAGCTCATCTTTCTTCATCATCAGTTCCCTGAAGCGTTCGGGCTTTATCCTGCTGTTCTTGCTGACAAAGTTGATTATCCTCTCCTGCATTCTTTCAAAATACGATAATGTCTGAGGTATTCCGAGAAGAAGTCCGTTCATTCTGACCGGGTGTATCGTCATCGTTGCAGACGGTACAATAAAGCTCTTTCTTGCACTCACCGCAAGCGGTACGCCTATCGAGTGACCGCCGCCGACAACAATTGACACGGTGGGTTTTGTCATTCCTGCAATCAGTTCGGAAATAGCAAGACCTGCTTCCACGTCGCCGCCGACCGTATTGAGTATTATAAGCAGTCCCTCTATGCTCATATCCTGCTCTATAGCAACAAGCGCCGGCATGATATGCTCATACTTTGTCGTCTTGTTTTGCGGCGGAAGAATATAGTGTCCCTCTATCTGACCGATCACGTTCAGGCAATGGATATTATGCTCGGCATTAACCGATGCAAAAACGCCGTTGTCCGACGCCTGATCCATACCGACCTGTTCTTCGTTTTCTTCATCGGGTTGTTCGTTATTTGTGATATTATCTTTATTCATACCTGCTCCTTTGCTGAAATTTTCTCTTTATATTTTTAGCAAAAGGGCTGAGAATATACAGCAAACTACGCTGTTATCACATAATAATACAGTATAAGTATATCACAAACACGGTGTCATTGCAAGCTGAAATTGCACATAAAAAGACCTGTGAGAACGCTCCCACAGGTCTGATTTTTCAATTTTCAGCTTTATCAGCCGTTTTTCTTCTTTGCTTCGATTTCAGCAAGTGCAGCCTTTCTTGAAAGTCTGATCTTACCCTGGTTGTCGATCTCGAGAACCTTTACGATTATCTCATCGCCGATAGAAACAACATTTTCAACCTTTTCAACTCTTCTGTTTTCAAGCTCTGAGATGTGTACCATACCGTCCTTGCCGGGAGCGATCTCAACGAAAGCACCGAAGTTCATTATACGAACGACCTTGCCCTTGTAGATAGCGCCAACCTCCGGAGGAGATGTGATAGCCTTTATGATCGCTACGCAGTTCTGAGCCTTTTCAAGATCCTGACCACAGATGAATACATTACCCTCTTCATCGATATCGATCTTGACCTCATAATCAGCGCAGAGCTTCTGTATAACCTTACCGCCTGTACCGATAACTTCTCTGATCTTGTCAACGGGTACCTTATAATTGAGCATCTTGGGAGCGTACTTGTTGACTGTGGGACGAGGTTCGGGAATAGCCTTGAGCATGATCTCGTCAAGGATATAATCTCTTGCCTTGTGTGTCTTTGCAAATGCGTCCTTGATGATCTCGGGTGTAAGACCGTCGATCTTAAGGTCCATCTGTATAGCTGTGATACCCTTGTGAGTACCGCCAACCTTGAAGTCCATATCGCCGAAGAAGTCTTCAAGACCCTGGATATCGACCATTGTCATCCAACGGTCGCCTTCAGTGATAAGACCGCATGAAATACCTGCAACAGGTGACTTTATCGGAACGCCTGCGTCCATCAGTGAAAGTGTAGAACCGCAGATAGAAGCCTGTGATGTAGAACCGTTAGAAGAAAGAACTTCCGATACAAGTCTGATTGCATAGGGGAATTCTTCAACGGGAGGAATAACGGGCTCAAGAGCACGCTGTGCAAGTGCGCCGTGACCGATCTCACGTCTTCCGGGACCTCTGCTTGATTTTGTTTCACCTACAGAGTATGCAGGGAAGTTGTAGTGGTGCATATAACGCTTTGTTTCTTCTTCGTCAATGCCGTCAAGCTTCTGGCTGTCGCTTACAGGACCTAAGGTTGTGATCGTCATAACCTGTGTCTGACCACGGGTGAACAGACCGGAACCGTGTACTCTGGGAAGAAGTCCTACTTCAGCGGCGAGAGGACGCATCTCGTCCATACCTCTGCCGTCAACACGCTTCTGCTCGTCTAAGAGCCAACGTCTTACGATGAACTTTTGTAACTTATAGATGCACTCGTCGATCATAGCAGCCTTGTCGGGATACTGCTCGTCAAATTCAGCGTGGATAGCATCCTTGATAGGCTGTAAACGCTCTTCGCGTATATTCTTGTCGTCTGTATCAAGAGCAAACTTGACCTGCTCTGTGTACTTGTTCTGAATAGCTTCGAACAGATCGTGATCAACCTCCATTGAGGGGAAGCTGAACTTGGGCTTGCCTATCTCAGCCTGGATCTGCTTGATGAAGGGGATAAGTGACTTGTTGATCTCTTCGTGACCTGCCATGATAGCCTTGAGCATTGTGTCGTCATCAACTTCGTTTGCACCGGCTTCGATCATTACGACCTTCTTCTCGCTTGATGCAACTGTCAGCTGAAGGTCAGACTTTGCTCTCTGCTCTGCGTCAGGCATAAGAACTATCTCACCGTCAACAAGACCTACAGAGATACCGCCGATAGGACCGTTCCACGGAATATCAGAGATAGAAACTGCGATAGATGCGCCGATCATAGCAATGATTTCAGGCTGTGTTTCGGGATCTACTGCAAGAACCGTCATAACGATAGCAACGTCGTTTCTCATATCCTTGGGGAACAGAGGACGCATAGGACGGTCAACAACTCGTGAGTTCAGAATAGCCTTTTCGCTGGGTCTGCCCTCTCTCTTTAAGTAACCGCCGGGGATCTTTCCTACAGCGTAGAGCTTTTCTTCATAGTCTACTGCGAGAGGGAAAAAGTCAACGCCTTCTCTGGGCTTTGCACTTGCTGTAACGTTTACCATTACGACTGTTTCGCCGTAGTGTACCCAGCAAGAACCGTTTGCAAGTCCGCATACCTTACCGGTCTCAACCATAAGTTCACGGCCTGCAAATGTCGTTTTGAATATTTTGTAATTCTCGAACATATCGTTCCTCCTGTTTTATTTCAGAGAAACAGCGTTAGCAATAAATTCAGCGGAATAACAGTTATTCCGTTCAATTTATTGCTGACTGCACTGCTTCTCTTTACGTCAGAAAATGATGTCTGAAATAAGGGTTAAAGGGCAGAACAAAAAATGCCCTGCCCTTTTTTGAACTCTTACTTACGAAGACCGAGCTTAGCTACTATTGCACGGTAGCGTTCGATATCCTTCTTAGCGAGGTAGTTTAACAGATTACGTCTGTGACCAACCATCTTAAGAAGACCACGACGTGAGTGGTGATCCTTCTTGTGTGTCTTTAAGTGTTCAGTTAAGTCGTTGATTCTCTTTGTAAGAATAGCAATCTGTACTTCGGGAGAACCTGTGTCGTTCTCGTGTGTGCGGTTAGCTTCGATAACCGCTGTCTTTTCTTCCTTTAAAAGCATGGTTACACCTCTTAAAAATATTTTCTTTGTCATAGCGGCGGGAAACGGTGTTTCTCATAAAGAGCATTCTCCACAGAGCCAAGACAAGAATTGATTGTGTGCAGTGCACAACAAAGTTATTATAGCATACAAAATTGCTTTTGTAAATACTATTTTCAAATTTTTTTAATTTTTCATGTGTGGCATAGCATCGGACAACTGTCACTTGCTGTTTGTCGAAGTTGACGGCAAACGCTGTTTTTTGACCGCAGAATACCGACAGTTACCCGCAACCTGTCAACTCTCTGTCGCTTGTGAAAACAGATACAGCCCGGCACTAAAACAGTGTCGGGACTGCATTTATAGTTCTTTATCAGTCGGATTTCAGCCTGCGTTCTTCTTGAGTGCCTTCTTCTCCGCACTCTTTTTCAGCTTTGCGGCATTCGCATCTCTGATTATTTCAGGCTTTTTACCTTCGGTAACGCATTCGCCTGTGAGCACGACCTTTGTTATGCTCTCGTCGCTCGGAGCGTCAAACATAGTATCGGAAAGAGCTTCTTCTACTACTGTTCTCAGTCCTCTTGCGCCTGTCTTTCTGTCAGCCGCTTTCTTTGCAATGGCACGCATAGCGTCATCGGTTATTTCAAGTTCGATATTGTCAAGCGAGAACATATACTTATACTGCTTTAAGATAGCGTTCTTAGGCTCTGACAATATCTTTACAAGCGCGTCCTCGTCAAGGTCGTCAAGTACCGCAATAACAGGAAGTCTGCCGACAAGCTCAGGGATAATGCCGAACTTTACGAGATCCTCCGGCTCTACCTGATGGAGCGCCTCGTTTATCTTGTTTTCCTGTTTGCTCTTTACATCGGCGCCGAAACCGAGCGCAGATGAGCTTGTTCTCTGCATTATCAGTTTATCAATGCCCTCAAAAGCACCGCCGCAGATAAACAGAATGTTTTTCGTATTTATCTGTATAAACTCCTGGTTGGGGTGCTTTCTTCCGCCCTGCGGAGGAACATTCGATACTGTGCCCTCAATTATCTTGAGCAGAGCCTGCTGTACGCCTTCACCGCTTACGTCACGGGTGATCGAAGTATTTTCGGACTTTCTTGTTATCTTATCTATCTCATCGATATAGATAATGCCGTGTTCAGCCGCCTCAATATCATAATCAGCCGCCTGAATAAGTCTAAGAAGTACATTTTCTACATCCTCGCCGACATAGCCCGCCTGAGTAAGTGTTGTCGCGTCTGCAATAGCAAACGGAACTTTCAGAATGTTTGCAAGCGTCTGCGCTATCATTGTCTTACCTACACCGGTAGGACCGAGCAGAAGCACGTTGCTCTTCTGTAGCTCTATCTCATCTGCCTTTGCATCATCGCCGCAGAAATTCTTTTTATAGTGGTTATATACGGAAACGCAGATAGTCTTCTTGGCTTCGTCCTGACCTACGATATATTTATCAAGTATCGCCTTGAGGTCAGCGGGCTTGATAAGCTCGTGCTCTTCTTCATGCTTGCCTTTCGACTTCTTTGAGCCTGTCTTGCCCTCCTGCTCCATCAGCATCTGATATGACGCTACTATGCAGTCGTTGCATATACAGCCGCTTGCACCGTATATAATTCTCTCAACCTGATCTTCAGTTCTTTCACAGAAACTGCATCTAAGCATTGGTTAATTTCCTTTCATCCGGTTATCTCTTTGCAATTACCTTATCAACAAGGCCGTAAGCACAAGCCTCTTCTGCCGAAAGGAAGTTATCTCTTTCGCAGTCCTTGTGGAGCTGTTCATAGCTCTTGCCGCAGTTTTCTGCCATTATCTTTTCAAGTGTTTCTCTTGTCTTTTCAAGGTACTTTGCGTGGATCGTGATATCGGTCTGCTGACCGCTCAGTCCGCCGCTTATAAGGGGCTGGTGTATCATAACTTCTGAGTTCGGCAGGCAGAAACGCTTGCCTTTTGCACCGCTTGAAAGCAGGAACGCGCCCATAGAAGCCGCCATACCAACGCAAATTGTCGATACGTCGCACTTGATGTAATTCATAGTGTCGTATATAGCCATACCTGCGGAGATAGAACCGCCGGGGCTGTTGATATAAAGGCTGATGTCTTTGTCAGGGTCCTGACCCTCAAGGAACAGTAGCTGTGCAACTACCAGTCCCGCAGTAACATTGTTTACTTCTTCGTTAAGCATTATAATTCTGTCGTTAAGCAGTCTTGAGAAAATATCATATGCTCTTTCTCCTCTGCCTGTCTGTTCAATGACGGTTGGTACTAAACTCATAAAACTCCTGCCTTTCATTATTTCATACAGACAATAAAGAGCTTTCCATATACGATACAGAAAGCTCCCGATTGTAAAACTAAATTATTCAGTAACTTCGGTTACGTCTGCACTCTCACGAACGATGTCGAATGCCTTTTCAACCTCAAGATCCTTTCTGAGAGCTTCCTCAGCAACGAGAGCCTTTACCTTGTCAAGCTCCATCTTGTAGTTTTCAGCCATCTCAGCGTATTCCTTCTCAACGTCCTCATCTGTAACGGTAACGTTTTCGATCTGAGCGATCTTCTCAAGAGCAAGTCTCAGCTTAACCTGCTTAGCAGCGGGTTCCTTGAAGTTCTCCTTGAACTGCTCGATTGTTGTGTTTGTGAACTTCAGGTAATCAGCAACTGTGATACCCTGGTATCTGTTTCTGTATTCCCAGTCACGAACGAGGTCGTCAACACGGTTGTTGATCATAGCATCGGGGATCTCGCCCTCAAGCTTCTCGATAACAGCGTCTGTGATGTCAGCGTCAAGCTTAGCGTCAGCGGCGTTCTTAGCGTTCTCTTCAAGCTTAGCTCTGATGTCAGCCTTGAATTCGTCAAGTGTATCGAAATCGCTTACGTCCTTAGCAAACTCGTCATCAAGCTCAGCGTATTCCTTAGCCTTGATCTCGTGGATCTTGCACTTGAATACTGCGGGCTTGCCCTTTAAGTTTTCAGCGTTGTAGTTCTCGGGGAATGTAACGTTAACATCAAACTCTTCGTCGATGTTGTGTCCAACCATGCCGTCCTCAAAGCCAGGGATAAACTGACCGCTGCCGATCTCAAGTGAGAAGTGCTCAGCCTTGCCGCCCTCGAAAGGCTGACCGTCAACAAAACCTTCAAAGTCAAATACTGCTGTATCGCCCTTCTGAAGTGCTCTATCTGTAACGTCGATTATTCTTGCGTCCTTCTCCTGGTATCTCTTGAGTTCGTTTGCAACATCTTCGTCAGTTACAGTCTTGACAGTCTTGTTTACCTTTATACCCTTGTAGTCCTTGATTTCAACTTCGGGCTTTGTTGTGAAAGTAGCCTTGAAAGAAACACCGTTCTCCTTGCTTACTTCTGTTACTTCGATATTGGGCATATCAACAACTTCAAGCTTGAGTTCGTCAATAACCTCAGCAACGCTCTTCTGGTACATACCGTTTACAGCATCTTCATAGAAAACGCCTTCGCCGTACTCAGCCTCGATTATCTTACGGGGTGCCTTGCCCTTTCTGAAACCGGGAACGTTGATGTTCTTTTTCTTCTTTAAATAAGCTGCCTGTACTGCCTGCTCGAATTCTTCGGCTGTTGCCTTGAATTCTACTTCAACCGTATTTGTAGCGGTCTTGTTGTTTGAAATGATCTCCATTTGAAAAATCCTCCGTTTTTGCAAAGCCTTATATACGGCGATGCGTATTATTGTATTTTATTCCTGCACAAGTACAGGTGTAAATTTAACATAGTCAGCCGACACCATTCTGTAGGTTACCCCGTCCCTAACGCCCTGGAATGCTTTAGGAAAGCACGGAGCGCCGTGAACGTGACCGTAGAAGCATCTTTTTACGGGATACTTCGACATTACGTCAAGAATGTAGTCATTCTGCTCGTTGCCGTATATCGGCGGGTAGTGTATAAATACCACAGGCTCAAGACCTGTTGACATTGCAGCCTGAAGCGTTGCTTCCATTCTGCCGGCTTCTCTGAGTAATACAAGTTCATCCTGCGGCTCACCGTCATCGTTTATCCAGCCTCTGGTTCCGCATATTGCAATGCCGCATTCGGCAAAAGCGTTGTTATGCAGGATTCTTATATTATCAAAGCCGTTTGTCTGTAAAAAGGTGTTCATTTTCTTTATTGTTGTCCACCAGTAATCGTGGTTGCCCTTTGAGATTATCTTCCTGCCGTGAAGTTTTTTACTCACAAACTCAAAATCGGGAAGAGCCTCCTCAAGCGACATTGCCCAGCTGAGATCACCGGGTATCACAACGCAATCATCTTCACCGACTATACTGTTCCAGTTGTTTTCGATACGCTCGGTGTAATTTTCCCAGCCACCGAAAATATCCATCGGCTTTGGTCTGCCGAAAGGCAGATGAAGATCTCCCATTGTGAAAACTTTCAAATAAACTCTCCTTAATTACTTGTTTATAAATTCAAGAACTGCCTTTGACATTTCTTCGGGCTTTATAGAACCTGTAAATCTTACGGGCTTGTTCTTGGTATCGGAAAGTGCCTTGGGGCAGGTTGTCTTAGTCAGCTTTTCGAGCTTGCCGATAAGTTCAAACTCGTCAACACCATCTGTTTCGCCGCCGAGTGCATCGTATACTGCAAAGCCGAACTTATAGGGGTTAGCAGTAGAAGCGATAAGCGTCTTTGTGTTGTCGCCTGTCTTCTTCTTGTAATCCTCATATACCTTGTAAGCAACAGCTGTATGAGTATCCATAAGGTAGCTGTATTCGCCGAATACTTCCTTGATAGCGCCCTTTGTTTCCTCATCGTTGCAGCAGCCTGCATAGAAGTTTTCCTTGATAGCAGCCTTTACGCTGTCGTTTACTTCATATCTGCCGTCGTTCTTAAGAGCTGTAAACCACTCGTTTATCAGCTTGTCATCTTCACCTGTGAGGTGATACAGCAGTCTTTCAAGGTTGCTTGAAATAAGGATATCCATTGAGGGAGAAACAGTTGTGTAGAACTTTCTGTTTCTGTCGTAGATACCTGTATTTATAAAGTCGGTAAGTACATTGTTTGCATTTGACGCACAAATGAGCTTGCCTATCGGGATACCCATCTGCTTAGCATAATATGCGGCAAGTATGTTACCGAAATTACCTGTGGGAACTACTACGTTCAGCTTCTCACCGTACTTCAGTTCGCCGTCCTTGACGAGCTGTACATAAGAAGAAACGTAGTAGATTATCTGGGGAGCAAGTCTACCCCAGTTGATGGAGTTTGCGCTTGAGAATACTGTGTTAGCCTTTTCAAGCTCAGCTATAACGCTCTTATCTGTGAATATCTGCTTAACACCGCTCTGGCAGTCATCGAAGTTGCCGACTACAGCGCATACGTTTACGTTGTTACCTTCCTGAGTTGTCATCTGACGCTTCTGCATATTGCTTACGCCGTCCTCAGGATAGAATACCATTATTGAAGTGCCGTCAACATCCTTGAAGCCTTCAAGTGCGGCTTTACCTGTATCGCCGCTTGTAGCAACGAGGATAGAGATCTTCTTGCCGTCAATTGTCTTCTTGGCTGAAGTTGTAAGAAGATAAGGCAGGATCTGAAGTGCCATATCCTTGAATGCACAAGTAGGACCGTGCCACAGTTCAAGAATGTATGTACCGGGGATAAGGTGAGAAATTTCAGCAATATTGTCGGTAGCAAAATTCTTGTCGTTGTAAGCGCCGTTTACGCAGTGCTTTATCTCATCATCCGTAAAGTCAGTAAGGAAAAGTCTGAATATCTCGTAAGCTCTCTCGGCATACGACATATCACAAAGCGACATTATCTTCTCTTCTGAAAGCTTCGGAAGACTGTCGGGAACAAAAAGTCCGCCGTCAGCCGAAAGTCCCTGAGAGATAGCATAAGCGCTCGGTACATTTACCTTGACATCTCTGGTGCTTTTGTAGTTCATAGCAAACATCCTTCTTTGTTAAAATTGCGTTTCATATCCCGTAGTGTCGAATGCGTTCTCATAATAATTGAAATCAATCACACGCACAGCAGTACCGGACGAAACTGTTACCTCCGCTATGTCATAACGGATTATTTTATCGGTGCCGTACTCGGCAAGAAATATGTCGGCAGTTGCTATTATCCTGCCCTTTTTCTTATATCCTACCGCTTCTGCCCCGCTTACAAGACTTCTGTACTTGCGTGTTTTCACTTCAACAAAAGCAAGTATATCTCCTTTTGTTGCAATGATATCTATCTCCCCGCAGGGTCTGCGGTAATTTCTGATTATAATATCATAGCCGTTTTTAATAAGATAATCTGCGGTGAAATCTTCGCCGAGTTTGCCTTTAACGGCTTTATCGTTACTTGTTTTCGGCATTTCTTGATTCATAATACTTTACAAGAAAGCTCTTACGGTGAATGTCACTTGCACCGTATTTGTCAAGCATTTCATAATGGAGCTTTGTTCCGTAGCCCTTATGTTTTTCAAACATATACTGCGGGTACTTCAGTGCAAGCTCTTTCATATAGCGGTCACGCGCTACCTTTGCAAGGATCGATGCCGCCGCTATAGATGCGCTTGTCGCATCACCCTTGACGATTGCCTTTTCCGGGATATCAAGCCCAGGTGTCCTGTTTCCGTCGATAAGAGCTGTATCGGGTTTGACTGAAAGCCCCTCATATGCTCTTCTCATAGCAAGCATTGCGGCGTTGAGAATATTTATGCTGTCAATTTCTTCGACCGACGCAGTAGCAATACAGTAACTTACCGCTTTTTCGCATATTATGTCAAACAGCGCTTCGCGCTTCTTCTCTGTAAGCTTCTTGCTGTCATTTATTCCTTCGATTACGATATCATCTGGAAGTATCACTGCCGCCGCATACACATTGCCTGCAAGAGGTCCTCTGCCTGCTTCGTCAATGCCGCAGATAACACCGTACTGTGCTCTCATTTCATTATCGTAAAGGAACAGATCCTTTTTATCCTCAAGGTCTTTCGAGAGAGATTTTGCCAAGTTTACCACTCCTGAATTCATCAAGCACTGCCGCCGCTGCTCTTTCGATATCGGGTTCGCCGCCCGAAACAAGCATACCGCGTTTTCTTGCTATCATCTCAAGGTCGGGATTTTCTGTATTCTCATCAAGCTTGTAGCGCGCAATAACGTTTCCCTTGTAGTTTTCCCACAGGAAACAAAGCAGGCTGTCCGCAAGCTCGCACACATCCATTACATCGTCCTTGATAGCGCCCGTATAACCGAGCTTTATCGCTACCTGCTGGTCGTCGAACTTCGGCCAGAGTATTCCAGGAGTGTCGAGCAGTTCAAGCTCCTTGTCAAGAGATACCCACTGTGCACCTCTTGTAACACCCGGTCTGTCCTCGACCTTGGTTTTGCCCGCTTTTGAAATTCTGTTTATAAAAGAAGATTTACCGACATTCGGTATACCTACTACCATAACTCTAAGCGACTGACCGACAAGACCTTTTGCCTTGCGTTTTGCAAGCAGATCCGAAAGCAAATTCTTGACGTTCGGTGTAAAAGCCTTTACGCCTTTACCGCTTCTGCAATCGCATATCATAGCCTTATAGCCCTGTGCCGTATAATATTTCTGCCATTCTGCGGTTACTTTCTCGTCCGCATAATCGCATTTATTAAGCAGGATAATCCTTGGCTTTGAGCCTGTTATCTCGCTTATAACGGGGTTTCTGCTGGATTCGGGTATTCTTGCGTCTACTATTTCGGCAACAGCGTCGACAAGCTTTAAACTTGCTTCTATCTGTCGCTTGGTTTTGGTCATATGACCCGGAAACCACTGTATATTGGATACCTGTGCCATTAACCCTCCGTTTAAACTGTTCCCAGTGCGTTTAAAGGCCAGATCCTGAGATATGACTTACCCATTATGTAGCGCATATCGACCTGTCCTACGTCATTGCTTCTGCTGTCCTTGGAATTGTTTCTGTTATCACCCAGTACAAACACTTTGCCCTCTTCAACCGTGACTTCGCCGTTTATAGGGAAGTTTTCGGGAAGATTGGTCGGAGTATTTGTATACTCCTCTGTCAGCGCTTCGCCGTTTCTGTATACAACGCCGTTGATAAAATCTATTCTGATCTTATCTCCCGGCAGACCGATAACTCTTTTTACTATCGGCTTTCCGTAACTCTGTGTTGCCTCGTTATACAGCTTATCGGCATAAAGTATGACGATATCTCCGTACTGCGGAGTATAGAACATATCAGATACGATAAGTCTCTGCTGATCCTGAAGCGTCGGGACCATAGACTCACCGTCAACCGTGATCACACGGGCAAACAGTGCAAATATAACTATAAAGCACAATATGGCTGAAAAAATACTGCACATCCAGTCGAACATATCGGCAAAGAAATTCTTGTTGTCAGCAGTGCCGTTATTCTCTTTTTCTGTCAAGTTCTTTTCTTCCATAGTGCGTCCCTTCAAAACAAAATATCGAATTTATGCAGTGGCAAAATGCCACTGCCTTGAAAATTCGATGAGGAAATGATGTAAGGTCTTAGATCTTGGACTTAACCTTAGCTGCCTTACCAACTCTGTCACGAAGATAATAGAGCTTAGCTCTGCGAACCTTACCTTCTCTTACAACTTCAACCTTTTCTACTGTAGGTGAGTGAAGAGGGAATACTCTTTCGATACCGCAACCGTGAGCTACTCTTCTTACTGTGAATGTTTCACTTACGCCGCCGTGCTTCTTGGCGATAACTGTACCCTCGAATATCTGGATACGGAACTTGTCACCTTCAGCGATGCGTACGTGTACCTTAACTGTGTCACCTACGTTGAACTGAGGTGCATCTGCCTTAAGGCTGTCCTGTGCAATGAGTTTTAATGCGTCCATGTTTTCCTCCTGGTTTTCGGATATTCTTGTACCGGCTTATCCTCCGTGCGTTTTCTGCGCCACGGACAACGGCAACTTTTGCCGTTAAATACAGCGGACTACCCGTTTTAATGTCTTTGTGCTATTCGCACTAACGGCATTAAACACGCTGACAGTATATGCCAAAAGGCATACTTATACCCTCAGCGGATTTCAAATGCTTTAATATTATAGCACCTTTATACGAAATTTGCAATAGTTTTTTGTGAATTTTTTCGGTAATTACCGCAGTTTTCGCATATCGGCACACTATAACCGTGAATTATTCAAACTGTGTTCCGTCTTTACAAAGTATACCTGTTCTTACTATATCAAGCCTTTCGGTTTCCTCACCGCTGAACTTCTCAAAAGCGTCAAAGAAAAGCGACGGATTAAGCGTAAAGTCACAGCCTGACGGCATTATAAGAGTAAAATGGCCTCTTTCATAATCCTTTATTTCTGTGAACGGCTTTATATCAAGCGTGGTGATACCTTTCTTTGTCTTCTTCTCTACTTCAACAGACGGCAGTTTCATAAACTCCTCAAACTTGTCATAATCGCAGACAATATTGACAGAATAGACCGATTTTTCTATTTCCGTATGTTTTTTCACCGGCAGAGCCACTCTGATTATTCTTATATCCGGTGGTAAAACCGCATTGAGCATGTCGCGTACCGCGTCAAAATCGATCTGCTCGGTAAGCTTGATATCCATCGACTCGTTTATGCCCTCGCTTCCGAGCGAAAGCGGAAGATTGACATTGACATAAGTATGCGGATTGAAACCCTGCGTATGCCATATCGGAATATCGGTACGCCTTATCGCGCGCTGAAAACAGGTGATAAGGTCAAGCGCCGATATATATTTTGCTCTGCCCGTCTTTGAAAAGAACAGGCGGACAGCGATATTATTCTCATTCATATTTAAAGCATGCCCTTCCTAAGCATTTGTTGATACCGCAACCGGCGCACTTTTCGCGGCAGTTTGCGGTAGTCTTTTCCTCGTGAGCCTTGATATTCTCTCTTACAAGGAAACTGCGGTCAAACAGCATATCCATATGTTCCCACGGAGCAATCTCATCATATTCGCGCTTACGGTTAGCGTAAAACGCCTTGTCTATGCCGAATTTTTCAAATGCCGCGTCCCATATTTCAGGCTTGAAGTATTCGTTCCAGCCGTCAAGCTTACAGCCGTTCTTCCACGCTTCATAGATAACGGCGGACAGCTTTCTGTCGCCTCTTGCAAGCACCGCTTCAAGTATAGTCGTGTCATAGTGGCTCCAGCTGACATCGATACGTCTTCTGCCCTTTGAACCGATTATATCAAGCAGATATTTCTGCCTTTCGTTTATTTGTTCCTCTGTCGCCTGCGGCTCGTACTCAAACGGAGTGAACGGCTTCGGTATAAAAGTCGACAGCGAGATTGAAATGCTTATCGCCTTTTTGCTTCTGCCCTCGGTATTATAATACAGATCGATGATCTTGTCAGCAAGTTCCTTTATTGCCTTTATATCGTCAAGCGTTTCTGTCGGCAGACCGAGCATAAAGTACAGTTTTACCGAGCTGTATCCGCCCTCAAAGGCGATCTTACAGCTCTTGAATATCGCTTCTTCGGTAATATTCTTGTTTATAACGTCACGCAAACGCTGTGAACCTGCCTCAGGCGCAAATGTAAGGCCGCTTCTTCTGACGCTCTTTATCTTCTTTACGACCTCATCGCTGAATTTATCGATACGCAGTGACGGGAGCGACAGGTTAACGCCCTTCTTGTCCGTGTATTCCGTAATATCGTTAAGAAGTCCCTCTATATCACTGTAGTCACTGGTGGACAATGACGAAAGCGATACCTCGTCATAGCCGGTGGTTTCGGTAAGGCTCTTTACCTGATTTACGATAGTTTCCTTTGACTTTTCCCTGAACGGACGATAGATAAATCCTGCCTGACAGAAACGGCAACCTCTGATACAGCCCCTCAGCACCTCGACTACCGATCTGTCGTGAACTATCTGTGTATAAGGCACAACAAAGCTGTCCGGGGTATAAACCTTGTCGAAATCATCTATTATCTGCTTTTTTACCTTAGCGGGAGCGCCGTTCTTCGGCGTTATCGCCTTTACCGTTCCGTCCTCGTTATAGCTTATATCATACAGTGACGGAACATAGATGCCCTCTATCTGCGCCGCCTGCTCAAGATATTCCTGCTTTGTACCGCCGTTCTTCTTGAACTTCTCGGCAAGCTGCATCATCTTGAGGTTGACCTCTTCGCCCTCACCGAGTACGAACAGATCGAAGAAATCGGCTATCGGCTCGGCGTTACATACGCAAGGACCGCCACCCATAACTATCGGGAACAGATCCTTTCTGTCCTTAGAATATACAGGTACGCCTGCAAGATCAAGCATAGAAAGGATATTCGTATAGCAAAGCTCATACTGGAGCGTAAAGCCGATGAACTCAAAGTCCTTGATAGGATCAAGACTTTCAAGACCGTAAAGCGGAATATCATTCTTTCTCATCTGCTCTTCCATATCAGGAAGCGGCATAAATACACGCTCGCACCAATAATTAGGTATACTGTTCTTGAGTGAATACAGTATCTTTATACCGAGGTGTGACATTCCTATATCGTATGTGTCCGGAAAACAGAAAGCAAAGCGTATATCCACCTTGCTTTTATCTTTCACGACAGCGTTTACCTCACCGCCGATATAGCGTGACGGCTTCTGCACCTTCAATAAAATTTTATCTAATTTTTCCTTCAGCATTTTTCTACTTCCGTTCCGTTCCGAAATTATAGTTATAAAGTATATTTTACTACATAAATCCGTTTATTGCAAGCCCTACCCGATGAACTGTGCAAGTATCAGATAAAACACCACGAAAATCAGCGACAGCGATACGCTCTTACCGCCTGAAACGCAGTATATTACTACACCTGCCGTTATAACAACAGACAATGCTATTCCGACGATTCTTTTCACTATTTCTGCAGTTCTCAGCGAAACGAATTTAGTAAGCAGAATTTCAAGCACCTCTGCCCCGTCAAAATATCCTATCGGCAAAGCGTTGAACAGGCAGATTATCAGATTTACCGCACTGAACACCGCAACCGTATCATTGCCCGGCATAGTCAGATGAACCGACGCAACAAGCAGATTTACAGCGCACCCTGCCGACAGTATCACAAGCCTTTTTGCGTCAGAAAGATTATCCATACCCGCCCTTGACAGTGCTATTCCTCCACCGTAGAATGTTATCCTCTCAGGGTATGCCCCGCACACCGCCATAGCAAGCAGGTGTCCGCCCTCATGCAATATGCAGGCAATCAGCGACAACACTGCCGCTCCGCTCGTGTCAACAAATATCATAAATGCCACTACAGCAAAAAAGCTGAAATCGAATTTCACTTTAAGCCGACCGTTATGTTCCATATCAGTTCTCCTTTTATCCTTTTGGATTAAGTATATTAGGAAAAATGAAAATAAGAACAAAAAACAGCACTAAAAATTTAGTGCTGTTAACTGGTTGCGGGAGCTGGATTCGAACCAACGACCTTCGGGTTATGAGCCCAAAGAATAGCGTTTTACAATGTTTTACAATGTTGCATAAACCGTTATATAATGCGGTTTCACAGACTTTAACGTGTGGTAACGTTTTGTTGTTTTTAACGCTGTTGTACAACTTTTTAAAATTTTGTTGAACATTTGTTGAACATTTTCGTGATAAAAAAGACGGTTTACGAGGTACTTCGCAAGCCGTCTTTTGTTCAACAGTTATTTATTACTTTTTATGAAATTTTCAACATTACATACAGTTTTTGTAAGCGGTTCATTCGGCTTCAACTGCAACGGAAAATCAAGTGAACCGTTGACGGCGGTTTCAATTTCTTCAAACACGGTTCGAGGAGTACCCCAATATTCGCAATAGCTGTCTTTTTCACTGTCTGTAAGTTCATCGTATAGTTTGCCGTCCTGCGCCATTCGAGCAACTACAGCGTATTCCGAAGCATTCTGAGCGGTTCTCTCGAGTGCGGCAAGCCGTCGACTATAAATTCTCATCGGACGCTCCTGCGATGCAAGGCGGGCAAACGGTGTCGACATCGGAAAGCCACAGTTCAGCCCACTGCGGACGCTCCATTGCGCTGTCAAAAAATGTAAGCATACTTGAACAGGCGTTTGCAAAGTCCTCAGGCGAGTACACAGTGCGGTTTATCGTAATACCGTCACGCTCGGCACGTTTAAGGACAAGCCGCTTCGTTGCGGCGTTACCAGTGTCGAAACTCATCTCGAGGTCGCTTGCGTCAAGCGGAATATCGCTTGACAAAAGCATAAAAGTTTTTTCGGGAATATCGTCGGCGTTCACAGCACAGCGTTTTACTGCGTCGTTCTTAAACCGCTCGAGAACGCTTGCAAGTTCCTTGCGATTTTGAATGAGGTCGTAATCACGGCGAACGGCGGCTTCTTTGATTTTTTCGGCGAGAATTTCGTCCTTGCAGTCGCCGTAAATGTTGCGAATGCGCTTCACATCGGCTTCGTAACGGTTCATAATACTGTAACCGTTTTCGATTGAGTTTTTGATTTTTCCTTTAATTGTCATTTTTTTCTCTTACCTTTCGTTGATATTTTCGTTGGCTTTGCTTGCCTGTTCGAGTGCGTCAAGTCTGCGCAAAATGCTTGCGGTTTCGACGTATCGGTTGCAATGCGTCAAGAGTGCGTTAGACGCTGAAATTCGCGCACTATCGGTCGCAACGTCGTCCGTCGCAACATCGTGTAAAGCACCGACAGCGTCGCTTACAGCGGCGGTCAATTCAAGTGCAACGGCATTGATAACGGCGGTCTGAGCCGCCGTGTATTGCGCTCGGAACGTTTCGTCCTGAAGTCGCTTATAAATCGCATTGCGTGTGATATTCAACGCTTTAGCGGCTCTTTCTGCGTTGCCGTAAACAAGCAAAGTTTCGAGAAGTTTTTCGTTACTTACAGTTTTTGCCATTCGTTTCACCCCCTTTTCGCTGTAACGTCGTCACCCACAAGCCGAATGCGCCAACGTTTATAAATGTAGGCTTCGGCTTCTTCGAGCGTTGGAAAATATTTACCATTTCCTGCAAATTGCACGCAAGCTGTCGCATAACGGTCGTCCTCGATTTCCTGTAAAACAATGTCACAGCCTTTTCGGGTTGCAATTTTTCGTTCGGATTTAATTATCAACGGCACTGCCCTCGCTTTCTGTCGTTCCCTCGCCAAGAAGCTTGCAAGCGGTCAGCTTATCGCCCACAAGTTCGGCAACGGCATTTCGAAGCTTTGCGTTTTCACGCTTCAGGCGGTTGCACTCACGGCACAAGCGGTCGTTTGTGTTTTGAAGTCGAAGGTTTTCAACTTCGAGCCTGTCAATTAATTTTTTGAGATATTTTTCCATTTCGTTTCCTTTCGTAGTCAAATCGGTTTCGGTTACAAATACGGTTACGGACAATTTCATCTGTAACCGCTATATGAAACCCTCTGAAACGGCTTTGTTATGCGGAATATTCCCTTTCAAAGTCGATTACGGTTACGGAAGTTACGCAGGTTACGCCGTCTTTCTATATATATATATATCATTATCGTTTTGTTCTCATTAAGAAGTTATCTGTAACTCTGTAACCGAATGCTTGTAAACGGCTTAACAATGCGGTTTCGCACGGTTACAGATGGTGCGAAAATATCCGTAACCGTTGCGTAACTGCGTAACCTTTCACGTTTAAAAAACACCGTTGTTATAAATTCGACGTGGCAAAAGCCGTGCTCGCATTGTTTTTCCGTTCACTTTTCGAACGTCGGCTTTGACGCCCAGCTTGTCGAGAGCAAGCCCGATTGTGCGGACGCTGTAATTTTTTAACACTGAATTGCGTTCCTTAAAATCGCTAACGGATTGTAAAACCCGCTCGACACGATAAGCACTGCAACTGACATCGGCGAGCAAATCGGCGCATTCTGCTTCGGCTGGTAAAAATTGTGTGTGGTTGCTGTTGCGATTTGCGAGGGCTTCTCGCTCTTCGGGAGTTAATCGAAATGCTTGACGGTCTGCGTCGGAAAGCGTTTTGATTTCAGCCCACAGTTGCAGAACGTTCAGCTTATCGAGCCTGTCAAGGTCGATTTTTTCAACTTGTACAGTCCAAAAGCGGCGGTTGCCTGTTTGGTCTGTCAAAAAGTCAGCGGTGTTTGCCGAACCGCAAAAGCTGGTGCGTCGCAATGCTTTTGTCGAACCTCTTGCATAAGGACGACGGTATTCGTCAACGGTTGACGTTATAAACGCTTTCAATTTTTCCCTGTCGCCTTTCGTCGTCGATTCAATCTCGCCGAGTTCGGTAAGCCAATAACCTGTAGCGTGGACAAGCGTGTCTTTGTCACTGAAGTTTAGGCACTTGCCCTCGCCGAACAAATTGCTTTCAACGGCAAGCCGACGAAAAAAGCGAGTTTTGCCGATGCCTTGCCGACCGACGAGAACGAAAACGCCGTCCGCACCGAATGGCGAACCGACGCTGTTGTAAAGCAAGCTTATGCACTGGATTAGCCATTTTTTTACAAGTGTTTTGCTCAGCTCATCACCCGAAATGCCGAGTATTGCAAAAATTTCAGGCAGTCGGCTCACACCGTCCCACTCGACAGGCTCGACAAGACTTTTCGCTGGATTGCGAACGTTTCGGCTTGCGACGATTGAAATGTATGCCTGAACCGTTTGAATAGTGCACCGCTGAAACTCGGTTTGAATTTTCGAAAAAACTAAGGCGGGCAAGTTCGCTTCGAGTTGTTCGGGGTTTTCGTTCCACAAACCGCCGACGACGAGATTTTTTCCGATTTCGTCGTAGCCGATAGAAATTTCGTGCTTGTCGAGCCATTCCGACAGGTTTTCAGGCGTGAGCACTGGCGGTTGAACCGAGCGCAGAAACTCCTGAAGCGCTTTTTTGTCAATGCCGACATTAGTAATCGTTCCGTTTTCCGTCGTCCTCACCTCAATTCGCCACTCGCAAGCATTTCGCACAGTCTGTCAAAGCAAATCAGCGCTTTGCGACCTGCGAAAACACAAGGAATTTTACCCTCTCGCACCAGCTGGCGCAATGCGTGCTCTGGTAAAAGTCCTGTGCTGGCAATTTCCCTTATCGTGAGCATTCTCGGGAGCTCACCCGTTTCGATTTTTGCTGTCATCGTTAAAAATTCCTTTCGTTTCAAATTTTAAAAAAAAGAACGCTAAACCAGTCTTGAATTTCAAGGCTCGTCAAGCGTTCACTTTTTGCTCAAAACAGCGAAGTATGGCGACCCATCAAGTGAAGCCACCACTCATCACTGTTGCTAT
This sequence comes from Ruminiclostridium sp., assembly GCA_017935365.1. Lineage (GTDB taxonomy): Bacteria > Bacillota > Clostridia > Oscillospirales > Ruminococcaceae > Ruminiclostridium_E. Next base: position 31,552 of record JAGBHT010000014.1, read on the forward strand.
TGTAACACAAGTCCACAGCGATTACAAGCGATTTTCTTACATATTTAAGCATTTTTGCGTAACTTTGTTTATTTTTTCGTCTTGTTTTATTTGGCTTATTTACCAAATATTGCATAATAGCTACAAATGGCTTTGTTATGGGATTTGCGAAAAAATACCTTAATACTAAAATAATACTTTTTTAATACTTTTTATATATTTTGTGCAATTTGCACAAAAAAAATAGTTGAATTTTGCTTCTTTACGTTGAATGGTGTTGAATTTTTTGCGATTTTGTGGTATACTATATTTAATATAAATTAAGGAGGAATTTCTATGGCAAGCATTACGGCTCGCTACAACAAAGACGGCGAGTTAACTTCATATCTCATTCGAGTATTTCTCGGACGTGATATTCACGGCAAACAGCGAAAGCCCGCAACAACGACATTTCACGTTGAGCCTCGCTGGAAGCCCGAAACCGCTTACAAAAAGGCTCAGGCTTTTGCGAACGTTTACGAAAAACAAATTCTCGAGGGCACTTTATCGGACAGCCGCTCAACGTTCCAGCAGTATTGCGATTATGTTATTGCGTTGAAAGCCGAGCGAGGTGTTAAGCACAGCACCATTCAACGCTACAAATCGCTAGCAGAACGAATTTACGAGCAAATCGGCACAATTCGTGTTATCGACTTGCGAGCGGAGCACCTCAACCGCTGTTATAGTGCTTTATCGAAAAGTGAAAACAAGCGGGACGGCGGGAAACTTTCGCCCAAAACCATTCTCGAACATCACAGGCTTATTTCAACAGTGCTTGAAAACGCATTTAAAGAGGGTCTTGTTCCGATAAACGTTGCCCAACGAGCCGAACCGCCTAAGCTGAAGCAACACGAGGTCAATTATTACCAGCCCGAAACACTTCAAGCGATACGAGAAGCACTCGAAACCGAACCTCTAATGTGGCGTGTGCTTGTTCACCTGCTTTTGATTTTGTCAATAATACTTGACACATTTTTCTTGAACAAATTTAAGCAGCAATATCTGCACATTCATAATATAGTCTTCTCTTGACAGCCGGAGGCAGACCACCGTTAGCAGTGCATATCCGCCTGTTTGTCCAATAACTCATATAATATCTCCAGATCATGGTTTTTAACTCTGCCATAGTATAATTTTCGGATTTATCACCTCTGCTGTAAAATAATTCTTCTTTCATTCTTGCCCACATACTTTCGCAGCGAGCATTGTCATGGCATCTGCCTCCTGCACTGTTCATACTCTGAATAATCCCGTATTTTTGCAGTTTCTCCCGATATTCTGCACTTGTATACTGGCTTCCTCTGTCAGAATGTATGATGCAGCCTCTGATGCCAGTATAGGATTTCCTTGCATTTTCAATTGTATGACAGCAAAGAGATGCTCTCATATTATCTTCTATTGCAAGTCCAAGAGGCATCAGATCAAAACAGTCGAATATTGCCGAAACATAGACTTTTCCATCCTTTGCTTTAAGCTCACTAATATCTGTTACAGCCTTTTCCAACGGCTTATCTGCACTGAAATCACGTTTCAGAAGATCGTCAGATTTGCGTGCTTCACGGTCTGCTTTGGTAATACAATTCGGTTTTCTGTCAGGCTTATGGGTAAGTCCAACCTGTTCCATAACCTTGCGGACTGTACTTTCACTTGGTATATGAACAGAAATCTCTCCGGCTTGTCTTTTCAGCTGCAAAGCTATGTACATACGCCCTCTGCCATATGTGTCGTTCCACTTGTCCTCGTTATGAATTTTCATCATTTCTTCAACCAGCGGTTCGTATTTCCAGGGTTTGCTTTTTCTCTCGAGATAATCGTAGAATGCTTGTCTTGTAACATCAGATGCTTTGCAATAAAAGCTGATTTTTCCTGTAATTCTGCCGTCATCTGTCTTAAATGCAATAAACTTTAATCGTTCTTCTTTCCTGACTTCCGACGGCTCGCAGCGAAAAAAGCTGAAGCTTCCTCCAAAAATTCATTCAGTTCTTTAAGCTCTCGATTTGACTTTTCAAGCTCCTTTATCCTCTTGTTTGCTGCATGCAGCTGCTCTGCGAGATTAAGAGATTCCTCCGGCGTCCTTGTTCCCGAGCCGGTATCTATTTCACCTTCTCTTGCCTTTTTCAGCCATGTTCCCAATGTTCCCTTCGGTATCCCCAGTTCCTCAGCTGCTGCCTTAATTCCGACTTCTTTGCCTAGCTTTATTGCCTGTTTCTTAAATTCCTCATCATACTGTCTTCCTGTTCCCATTTTTTGACACTCTCCTTTTTTTATTTTATCATACATTGATTGTCTGGATTGTGTCAAGTTTTATTATACAACACCA
>JAGBHT010000015.1 GCA_017935365.1 Ruminiclostridium sp.
GTTCGTCCTGAGCCAGGATCAAACTCTTTGTTAAATGGTATATTCAAGCTTTCGCTTCAATATCAAAGTTTGATTGCTCTGCTGAACGCTAACTTGCTATCTATTAGCACGTTATTTTATGTTCATCCAGAATTTCTTGTTATTCTCATAAAGAATCTCAAGGTAATGTTTTTAATTCTGTACTGTTCAATTTTCAAGGAACTTCGCGTCACTCTCGCGACAGCTTATTTATTATATCACATTCATTCGAGCTTGTCAAGCACTTTTTTGAAATTTTTTAAATTTCTTTTTTCAGAGTTTTGAACTTTTTTCCAGTCGGTCACCGTGCTTCCGCCGTTTATTCCAACCGTTTTTACCGTTCAATTCCGTACCTTCCATCGCCTTCATTCTCACTGTTCAAGCGGTTTTAAGCTCTCTTCGGTACCCTCTGTTTTCGTGCCCTCTCGTTTGAGTGCTTGTCTATTATAGCACGGAAAACGACATTTGTCAACGTTTTTTTCAAAGTAAATTTACATAAAACTTACTCATTTAATCCCGTTTTTAAAGGCACTTTGTACAATCAGCCGTAAAAAGCTGTCTATAAATTCTATTTACTGCATTTTTCTGCTATTTAATGTATTTTATCAGCTTTTTACCGCCGTCTTTTTCGGATACCTTCCGGTAAGGATTCTCTCCCTTATGTATACCAGCGTATCTTCCTCGCCGTATCTTTTCAGCATTATCAGCATTTTTCCAAGAAGCTCCATAGTTTCCAGGTGCATCATATAGTGTTTTCTGTTCTTGTTGTAATATTCAAACGGCATACTGTCGTTATAATTCTCTTTATAATATATCTTACAAGCCGCCACCCTGTCGCAGAACATCTCCACAACATACTTTACAGGCATCTTCATTCCCTGCATCGCAGAACCCGGTTCCTGTCCGTAATCTATCCAGTATTCAAAGTGATGCCTGTTCCTTCCTTTATGATGAAGCCACGCCTCGCTTTTTCCCGTCACACGTCTTTCGGTCGTATTCGGACTTTTATCTCCCGTGTAAAATACCACGCCGCTTATAAATTCCTTCGGCGAGTATTTTGACAGATCATGCATAAGCCCTTGCTTATAAAGACCGACCTTGAAACACAACCTCATTACTTCCATCTTGTGATGATTGATAGTGCTTAAATGTCCCTTGAAGTTTTCCTTAATGTCCATACTTATCCTTCTTTCGTTCTTTCGAGATACTTTCTCCAGTTATCAATATATCTTGTTTTAAAGCTGACGCTTGTTATTTCTTTGTATGGAATTTTGGTTTCTTCCTGCCATTTTCCGTCTGCGTCAAACTCTCTCATCGTCAGTTTATTCTTCCCCGCCTTTAAGATTATCCCTATATGGAATATCTCTTCATTTTCATTCTCGACTATCGCCCATTCACCGCACTCACGGAGCGAATTGAATATGCTCTGCCACGTGCTTATATCAATTCCGGGATCTTTGATCTGCTCTGCAACCCCGTTCAGTCTCTTTATCTCTTCACAGATATCATTCTTGATTTCTGCTTTTTGCAGTTCGTCAAAGTTGCGGATTGTATATCCGTTAAGCTCAAAGTCGTTTTCTTCCTGTCCGAGGACAAATCTGTCGTTGAAATCATTGATATAGTAATACCAATAGCTTTTGTCATATTCGTAAAAGCACCTGCATATATGCCTGTTTCGAGCGCACTCTCTAAGCACCGATATTTTCTTACTGCGTTTCATATTTTTCCTCACTAAAAAGCAACTGCCGTATATATAACACGGCAGTTTCATATTTACAAAAGCCGTCAGCCTTATTCTATCACAGCCGACCTTTAATTTCAAGCCCGAAAGTCATTATCGTTGTTACGTCAATTGTTACACGCTCACCTTCTCTCCCTCTTTTTCATCGCATTCTTTATTCTCCGCCGCTTTATCCGGCTTTTTATCAGGCTCTTCACCGCCGTGCTTATCCTTTTTCTTCTTTTCTTCTATATGCGACTGGTCGCTGACAACAAGAATATCGCCCTGCTTTATTACAGTGCTTCCGTTAGGTACGACCATATCGCCGTTTCTCTTTATCATTATAATAAGAAGCGTAGTCGGCAGATCAAGCTCCTTTATAGTCTTTCCCTTCCATAAATGCTTTGGACCTATCTCATATTCCTTGAGCAATATATTTCCGCTGTCCCTGTATGACGGAATGCTGAGTATAACATCATCTCCGGCATTTATCACCGTATCGCCTTTCGGCACGATAGTGCTGTCGCCGTGTTTTATCATAAGTACAAGCGAATCGTCCGGGAAATCTATCTCGCTTATCTTGTGTCCGTTCCAGGTGTGAGTATCCGATACGAATATACGCATCATATTGAACTGCGGAGTTTCGTCCTGATAGTCGTTGAACGTCTTTAATACACTGCTTTCGTTATCAATGAGTTTAAGCCCCGTTGCAACCTTCGGCAGTAACGTTCCCTGAAACGCAACGGAGATAAGGCAGACGCACACTACTATATTGAACAGATTGCTGTCCGTATACACATCGCTCACCGTAGCCATTATTGCGAAAACGATGGACGATGCACCTCTCAGACCCGACCACGCTATAAACAGCCTGTCAGCCCAAGTATATCCCTTTGAGCATATCGTAAACACCGCAACAGGACGTGATATAAAGGTCATCACCGCAAATATTGCAAGTGCCGGAAGTATTATGCCCGGGAGCTGAGAAGGATTCGACAGCAATCCCAGCAGGAAGAACAGCATTATCTGGCTCAGCCCTGTTATTCCGTCAAAGAAATGCACAAGCTGTGCCTTGTTCTCACCTATGTTGCTGTTACCTATGATAATACCGGCTATGTACACGCTGAGGTATCCGTTACCGCCGAGCAATATCGGGGCGGAATATGCGGCAAATACCATAGCCATCATGAAAATTATATCAAAGCTGTTTTTTGAAAGCTTCACCTTCTGCATTACAAACACGGTAGCAAATCCCATTGCAAAGCCGAATGCTACACCCAGGACTATCTGTAATACCGCAAGAATACCAAGCTTTGAAATATCATCTCCTGCCATGATCGCAAGAGCAATGACTGTCAGCATATAAGAAAACGGGTCGTTAGAACCGCTCTCGATTTCCAGAAGTGACGCAAGACCGCCGCGAAGGTTAAGCTGTTTTGAACGCAGTATCGAAAACACCGAAGCCGCGTCGGTAGATGAAATTACCGCACCGATAAGAAAGCTCTCTTTGATATCAAATCCAATAAAGAAGTGACATCCTACGGTGGTAATAAGCGCCGTTATTATCGTGCCGAGCGAAGAAAGAAGTCCGGCACGCACAGCAACAGGATTTGCCGCTTTCCAGTTAGCCGAAAAACCGCCGCAGAACATTATAAAGATAAGACATACCGTGCACACCTGCTCACTCAGCGCAAAATTGTCAAACGGTATCCTGAGCAGTCCGTCAGAGCCGCATATCATACCCAGTGCCAGAAATATGAGCAGGCCCGGAACGCCTATCTTTGCCGACAGCTTGTTACCGACAATGCAGACAATAATTATCACCGAAAAAAAGAGCATTACAAATTCCATCGTTCACCGTTCCTTCTGTTCAAATATTTTCTCTGTTTAACTGTTTTAAAAAAATAAGCTGTCAACGTGATTTGAAAGTCACCATTGACAGCCGATTTTTACTATTCTTAAAGGCGTCAGCCGCTGAATGCGACGTCTTTATCTGCCTGCAAGCTTAGCGATTATTTCAGCCGCCTCATCAATACCGCAGGTAGCCGTATTGATGCACAGATCGTAATTCAGACATTCGCCCCAGTTACGTTCCGTGTAATACTTGTAGTGTCTGCGCCTTGCCTTATCCTTCTGGCGGATAATGTTCAGCGCCTCTTCCTTGCTTATCTTGTCGTGTTCACAGATACGCTCACATCTGAAGTCGTCTGTAGAATGTACGAATACATCAAATGTGCTGTACTGTTCCCTCAGTACATAGTCAGCGCAACGACCTACTATAACGCACGGACCTTTGTCCGCAAGAGCCTTTATGACTCTGCACTCAGCCGAGAAAAGCTGATCTGTCAGTGGCTGTGTATACATACCGTTTATCGCAAGGTTGTAAAGGAAACTTGTCGTAGTTGTCTGTTCCGCACGTTCTATGTATTTCGGGTCAAATCCGCTTTCCTTTGCGGTAACATCAATTATCGTCCTGTCGTAATACGGAATATCGAGTGCCTTGGCAACCTTTCTGCCGATCTCGCTTCCTCCGCTACCGTACTGTCTTGAAATTGTGATTATTCTTCCCATAATCCGTTCCTCCGTTTGTGCTTTATTCTTATGCCTGCTGTACCTGTGCCGAGGATTCATCCTGCTTGTCATACATCTTTGCTATGACATTCTTATAGATCCTGCGCATAAGGAGTATCGCAACAATAAGTCCTAATAGATCGCTTACCGGGAGCGACCACCATATGCAGTCCACTCCGCCGAGTATACCGAACAGCCACGCAAAAGGCAGTGTCGGTACAATGAGCCTTACTATAAATACTATCATACTGTAGAAACCGTTACCGAGTGCCTGGAATCCCGAACTCAGAACTATCGAAACACCCGCAAGCGGGAACGATATACTGAATATTCTCAGTGCCGTTTCACCGAGCCTTATCATATCGTCTGTCGGTGCAAACATTCCGAGGAGCTGTACCGGTATCAGCTGGAACAGCAATACACCGATTATCATTATCACAACCGAGCAGATAACGCCGAGTTTCAGCGTATCCGTGATACGTTTAGGCTTTCCTGCCCCGTAGTTATAGGCTATGATAGGAACTATACCGTTATTCATACCGAACACCGGCATATATACGAAGCTCTGCAATTTGAAATAAACTCCGAACACCGTAGCCGCCGCAGGCTCATACGCTTTCAGTATTATATTCATACCGAACGTCAGCACCGATACAAGCGCACTCATTATAATAGAGGGAATACCAACGGCATATATCGTCTTTATCGTACCGAAGTTCAGTCTGAACTTCTTAAATACAAGTCTTAATTCCTTGTTATGGAAGTGGTGCAGTAAAAATCCCACAACCGCCGCAATTATCTGACCTGTTATAGTTGCTATTGCCGCACCGGTAACGCCCATTGCAGGTATTCCGAGAAAGTCAACACCGAAGATAAACACAGGGTCAAGCGCTATATTGATGACTGCACCCAGTATCTGCGACACCATCGAAAGCAGTGTCTTGCCTGTCGCCTGTAGTATTCTCTCGCCGTATATCTGGAAAAACAGTCCGATCGAACCGCAGCATACGATTGAAAGATATTCAACACCGTAATTCGCAATAACATCCGAGTGTGTCTGTATCGAGAAGAATGCAGGCAGCGCAGTCAGCCCCACTATAAGGAATACAACGTAATTGAGTGCCGTAAGCAACAGCGAATGTGTTGCCGCAAGTCCTGCCTCATACGGTTTTTTCTGTCCTAAATAACGTGATACAAGCGCATTCATACCAACGCCAAGACCGGTCTGGAATGCTATCATCAGGCTTTGCATCGGGAATGCCATTCCGACCGCCGTCAATGCGTCCGGGTTTATCTGTGCCACAAATACGCTGTCAACGAGGTTATACATAGCCTGGATAAGCATTGATATAACTATCGGCAGTGACATTGTAACAAGAAGCTTGTTTACGGGCATTACGCCCATCTTGTTTTCTTTTGTCTGTTCCAATTTTCTTTTCTTTCCTTTGTTCTTTTTATTTCTCTTTTAAATAAGTATAACATAATCTCTTACATTTTGCAAGCGCACCGACATTAAAATCCTGTGCAAATCTTATTGACCGCACCGCTTTATTGTGATACAATAGCAGTATATGAAAAGAAAGGAAAACGCTATGAATGATATAAAAGCAGTGCTGTTCGACCTTGACGGCACATTGCTTGACTCAATGTACGTCTGGGAGTATGTGGACGAAGAATTTCTCCGCAAGCGGGGCATCACACCACCAGATGATTACGGCAGACAGTGCAGTCACCGCTCTTTTTACGAAACTGCAATCTACACTAAAGAGCTTTTCGGACTGCCCGAAACTCCCGAACAGCTAATGCAGGAGTGGACAGACCTTGCAATAAATGAATACCGTTACAACGTAAAATTAAAGCCCTTTGCCCGTGAAACAGTAGAACTTGCAATAAAAAACGGCTATAAGACCGCCGTATGCACATCGCAGACGCCTGAGCTTTATACTCCGGTGCTGAAAAATACGGGGCTGTGGGGAATGTTTGAAACGATAAGCTCTGCCGCCGTTTTTTGCAAAGGCAAACAGTACCCCGACATATATCTCGATACCGCAAAAACGCTCGGCGTACCGCCTGAAAACTGCATTATGCTCGATGACGTATCAGCTTCTCTCAAAGCCGCAAAGCAGGCAGGTATGATGACAATCGGCATAATCGAGCCTCTTAGCTCGCAAAGCCCCGAAGAAATGGAGCTTTACAGCGATAAGCTTGTGAAACAGCTTGATAAAGACATATTCACATTCTGACGGAGGCATAAATGAATACAAAGATAATCAGAAAGCACTTTTTCTTCAAAGGCAGAGTTCAGGGTGTCGGCTTTCGCTACCGGGCGCAGAATGCCGCCTCGCTCTACAGCGTAACAGGCTGGGTAAAAAACCTCTACGACGGCTCGGTCGAAATGGAGGCGCAAGGCACTGAGGAAGACATTGACAAAGTAGTACAGACCCTTCAGGACAGCCGCTACATCGTGATAAACAATATGTACGTTGCCGACCGTCAGCCCGACCCCCACGAAACCTACTTCTGCATAAAAGACGAATACTGACAAAACGATCCCTCCTGCGTGATAATGCAGGAGGGATCAGTTATATATCGTTGCCTGTTTTAAGAAATTCAGTTTTCGTCATTGTCCGGGTCGTCATCCTCATATTCGGGTTCTTCCCAGTTTTCAGCGTTTTCATCTTCCTCAGACGGTTCTTCGTCCTCCGCCGTTTCCTCACGAGTAACAAGCTCCTCGTCGATTGTAAAGCCGCATACCATCTCGTCAAGCATATTTGCCTGTACCGAAAGCTCCTGTGCAGAAGCCGCACATTCCTCGCTTGTAGCGGAATTTGTCTGTACTACCGAAGAAATCTGATCAACGCCGGCATTGATCTGCTCTATAGCTTCAGCCTGCTCTGCGCAAGCCGTTGAGATTTCGCCTACCAGCTTTGTTGTGGCAGTTGTCGTATTGACGATTTCAGTCAGCGTCTGTGCCGTCTTGTTTGCAATCATCGTTCCGTTTTCAACAGCCTTCATCGAGTTCTTGATAAGTTCTGTCGTTGTGCTTGCCGCCTCAGCAACCTTGCCCGCAAGATTTCTTACCTCGTCCGCAACAACAGCAAATCCCTTTCCTGCGTCACCCGCTCTTGCCGCCTCTACCGCCGCATTAAGCGCAAGTATATTCGTCTGGAACGAAATATCGTCTATCGCTCTTATTATCTTTTCAATTTCGCCGGATGTTTCTCCGATTTCCTGCATAGCCCCAAGCAGACCGTTCATCTGTTCGTTGCCCGATTCAACAAGCTTTGTAGCCTGAGCCGAATTCTCAGCGGCGTTTTCCGCTCTCGCTGCGTTACGGTTGACCTTTTCCGCAACCTCAGTAAGCGATGCCGAAAGCTCCTCGACCGATGCCGCCTGCTTTGCCGCACCGCCCGAAAGACTGCCTGCCGCAGATGCCACCTGCTCAGAGCCTGTAGCAACACGCTGACCTGCCTTGCTTATTTTGTCCATCGTCTTATTAAGTGAGATCATTATAGATTCGTATGACTGCCTGATAGGCGCAAAGTCACCGAGATAAACATCAGCCGGCTTATATGTAAGATCGCCGTTTCCGAGCGTTCTGAGCATAGTGTCGATGTCGGATATGATTTCGTTTATATTCTTGCTGATAAGGTTCGTGCTTTCGCTCAGCTGAGATATTTCCTTGTCAATTTTCTTGCCGAAGTCAAGCTCCTGCTGGTGAAGATCGCCGTGCGATAACGTAACGATTCTGTCCGAACACTGTTTTACGGGCGAAATTATCTTTTTCACTATCGTTATTATAAGCAGTACCGACAGCGCAAAGCATACGACCGCTACAATCATGCCAATAACAACAGAATTATAAATGCTCTGCGTATGCTCAGACGGTGTCGCAACCATTATACAGCTCCAGCCCTCCGCATTGCTTATAGGCGCATAGCTGACATATTTTGAAACGCCGTCAAGCGTAACCTCGCCGAATCCCGATTCACCCGCAATTGCCGATGAAACGCAATCAGCCATAGTCTGATATGAGCCGTCATGCGAAGCAAGACTGATATAATTCATCTGCTGCGGTATCAGTTCCGAGTCCGGATGTGCTATTATATTTCCCTTTGCGTCAACCACCATCGCATAGCCGGTATCCCCGATTGAAATCTGACCGATAACATTCGAGAATACATTCACGTCAACTGTTATACGAAGCACCGCTCTCAGCAGCTTATTTATATCGTTTGAAATTATAGGCACGGTAACGTCCATAACGACCTTACCCGTCTTTTCGTAGAAATAAGGCTCACCGACAACCGCTTTATTGGTTTCTATTACCTCACGATATGCAGGATCGTCCGACCAGTTGAGAGAGTCGTCGTTAAGTCCCTTACCGTCCCTGTCCGTCATATCGACCTTGACATACATAGAATTATCTCTTGCAACAGAAATACACTTCGAGCGTATCGCAGATACATCTGCAACGTCAGAAAAATCGGCGTCGGCAGAAATCTGCGTTATTGCGTTTACAACAGATTCAAGCTGATTTGAAATAGTATTCGATGCGGTATGCACTACCTCGTCCATCTCATTCACAAGCGCATGCTTAAGATATGTATAGCTCAGCAGTATATTGATTATGCAGACAAGCAGAAGCGAACCGCCGACAGCAAGACACATCCACCTGAATATTCTGCCGGTAAGAGATTTCCCTTTCTTATGTGTATTTTCAACGTTCTCCGGAACCATTTCAGCCCCGTCATATACATTCTTGTTCTTCTTCATTCCGCTACCTCACACAAAGGATAAACAATACGGTTTTTTGACCGTCTTTATATAGGTTTATCTTATCACATTGTGTAACTAAAGTCAAATTTAAATCACGTTTTCACATCATTTTCAACAAAACCGCCAAATAATTATAGAATTTTTTGTGGAAATAAATAAATACAAAGCAAATATATACCGATTTTACGATATTATCATTTCACCGTCCCACTACCCACAACCCTCTCAAAAGCACTGCCACCCTTACTCCCGAACCAACCCTCCCAAAACCGCACTATCCCTCGAAAAGCACTATCACACATGGCTTCCTTGAGTAAAGGGAGCTGGCTTGCAACAAGGCTATTTCTTATTATAAATTGCAACATTTTGCGATTTCATCAACGTTAATATTCGCTTAACCCTATCTGTCGCAAGACTGAGGGATTGCCACATCGAACCTTGCCATTCCCACAGCCATCTCAAAAGCGCCGCCACCATTGCGCCCGAACCAACCCTTCCAAAACCGCACTATCCCACTCGCTTTTCGTAGGGTGAGGGTCTGTATGCTTGTACAGTTTCGCATTTGCTCTATCACCCTTGCTTTTCATACTGCAATCGTCCGTGTACTTATATGGTTTTGCATTTGCACTATCCCGCTCCCCTACAAACTCCCCCAACACAAAAAATCCGCCATTAGAGTAAACAGCGGATTCTTTATATTCAATTCTCATCAATCGTCAAAATGGTGTCCGGTAGTAAAGCAATAATGCTTTAACAGCGCTCTCAGCGACCCACCGTGACCGCCACATATTCAAATTATCGCTTTCTTTGTCGCCGCCGTTTTGCCACCCTCAGTCAACCCCAAACATTTCCAAAGGCGGAACCTGAAGCGGCTCACAGCCGCAAAAAGCGGTCACGGCAACCCACCGTGACCGCCACATATTAAATTATCACTTTGTGTAACCCCGCCGTTCCACTATCTTGAGCAAATCGTCATCATTTCAAAAGGCGGAACTTGAAGCGGCACATTGCCGCAGGCGGAATTTACAGTGGCTTTCAGCCACTTACTTTAAGATAGGTGCAAATCTGATACGGATATTCGGCATCTTCGTGATAGTCGAATAAGTGTTCAGCATCCAGTCCTCACTGCCGTCATTTACGTTCTCACCGCTTGCAGGAGGCGCAAATATCTTGAGCGTCATGTCTGCTTCGCTTTCAAGAGGCTTTTCAAAGAATGCCGACATAAAGTCAATCGTCTTTGCGTGAGGTGCCTTGTAGAACCACTTACCGTTGATTTCCATCATAAGATTAAGCTCTGCGTCCTCATCCTCAAATGTGATTTCGCAGAACGTGGGGTTCTTTTCAAAGTGCAGAGGTATCTCGATACCCTCAGCGTCCTCAGATCCGCCCCAACGTAATTTTACAGGGAACTGTACGCCGCCCTCGCTCTTCATTTCGGGATAGAAATACTCATCGTGAATAATTTCCTTGTAGGTCTGCATTACCGGCTGTTCAATACCGCAGTCAGCATTGTTCGGATCCTCAATTTCAAGTCCCAGTCTGCCTCTGTCACGGAACTGATAGAATGTAAAGCCGTTGAACCAGCCCTGATCCTTGTCGTTCTTGAGCATATCGCAGAATTCCTTTACCATTTCAGCCTGCTCGTAAGGTCCCGTTACATCGCCGTCAGCGTTGAATTCGCTCATTACCATAGGCTTCTTTACTCCGCCGCAAAGCTCTCTGTAACGCTTTTCCGACAGCTTAGTAAGATTATATGTATCCGCTACCTTGCTTCTGCCAAAAGAGTTTCCGCCCTCGTCCGCTACGTCAAAAGGCCAGCCCCAGTGAAGAGCCATGTACTTGTCAACAGACCATATATCCGTTGCTCTTACAGCGTCGGCAAATTCCTTCTCCATCTCGATTTCTCCGCCCTTTTCGGGATGCTCCACACCACCGATACAGAGAATAGTCTGTACGTTGGGCGCAAACTTCTTTATTACTTCACGGGCGTGGATATAGAAATCAGCCACCTGCTGATATGTAGCACGCTTTGTGAATGAAAACCAGTTGCCTGTAGCTTCATGGTTTATTCTCAGCTGCATACGACCGAATGTAGAAAGCTCCTTACCTATCTGTTCAAGATGCTCGTCCGTAACATTCGGATCTATTGTCATCGTAAGTATAACGTCCTGTCCGTGACGCCTTACATCACGCATGCAGGTGAAAGGCTCGTCGTCGGTCGTTCCGCCGATACCGCCCTTGTATGTGAAATAGTCGTCATAAGGATAATCCCACTGGAATGTGATCTCCTTGTCCTTGAAAGCATTTCTCGCTCTTGCGGGCCATGTTTCGTCAAGAGGATAATAGCAATACATAAGGCTTACCGCTCTGTGAGGTCTGCCGAGCTTGTTCAGGATATAATCCTGGTTTACATACTCTCCTCTTTCACTTCCGTCGCCAAGGTCAACCGCACATTTTGCAGGACCCATATGGATCTTTTTGATCTCGCTCATGTTAATAAACTCCTTACACAACTTTTTCTTATCAGGAATCGTGAAAATCCACATTTTCACCGAATAATTTGAGTATATCATAAAATGAAAACGATTTCAAGGCTTTACAAAAAAAAATTTTTGGTATATAATAAAATGGTATTGCAAAATCGAAAGGAACGGTAACCTATGTTAGAATACGATGAACTCAAAGTTGAGTTCGAGGGCTATGAGCCTGAGCTTAAAGAACTCGCAGGCGCACTTGACCTTGATAATCTCAAAGCAGAAATAGCAAAGCTCGAAGAACAGAGCGCACAGCCCGACTTCTGGAACGATGTTGAAAACTCTCAGAAAGTATCGCAGAAGATAGGCGAAGATAAAAATATAGTACAGAGCTATGAAAAACTCCGTGAAAGCTATGACGATGTAGTTACAATGATAGAGCTGGCTCAGGAAGAAGACGATGAATCAATGCTCCCCGAAATACAGGAGCTGGCTAAGCATTTCAGGACCGAGCTTGAATCGCAGAAGCTCGCTACTCTTCTCTCAGGAGAATTCGACCATAACAACGCTATCCTCACATTCCACGCAGGCGCAGGCGGAACAGAGGCCCAGGACTGGGTCGAAATGCTGTACCGTATGTACAACCACTGGGCAGAACAGCACGGTATGAAAGTAACCGTACTTGATTACCTTGACGGTGAAGAAGCGGGCATAAAGAGCGCCAGCATACTGGTTGAGGGCAGAAATGCCTACGGCTATTTAAAGAGTGAGAACGGCGTACACAGACTTGTCCGTGTATCTCCTTTCGACAGTTCCGGACGCCGTCACACAAGCTTTGCTTCCGTTGAAGTAATGCCCGAGATCAATGAGGATATCGACATCGAGATAAGCGAAGACGAGATTAAAATGGACGTTTACCGTGCAAGCGGTGCGGGCGGCCAGAAGGTCAACAAGACCTCTTCCGCAGTCCGTATCACACATATCCCCACCGGTATCGTGTGTGCCTGCCAGACAGAGCGTTCACAGCACCAGAACAGAGAGTACGCAATGCGTATGTTAAAGTCAAAGCTTCTTGAAATCAAGGAAAGAGAACACCTTGACAAGATCTCCGACATCAAGGGCGAACAGCTCCAGATAGCATGGGGCGCACAGATACGCTCTTATGTATTTATGCCCTACACAATGGTAAAGGATCACCGTACAGGATACGAAATGGGCAACATCGGTGCAGTTATGGACGGTGATCTTGACGGATTTATCAATGCTTATTTAAAGGCACTCAGCTTAGGACAGATATAATGAAAAAGAACGACATCATTGAAATTGAGATAACAGCTCTTTCAAGTGAATGTTCCGGTATAGGCAAGAAAGACGGCATGGTTATATTCGTGCCGTTTTCTGCTATAGGGGACAAACTTGAAGTAAAGATCCTGAAAGTAAATAAAACCTACTGTTACGGCAAGATCGAGAAAATTCTGACACCCTCTCCCGACAGAGTGACCCCCGACTGCCCCGTTTACACCAAATGCGGTGGTTGTTCTCTCCGTCACATAAGCTATGAGTCACAGCTCAGAGCCAAGGAGCAGTTTGTAAAGGACGCTTTCATCCGTATCGGCGGACTGTCGCCCGAATTTCTCCCGATCATCTGCAACGATACGATAAACGGCTACCGCAACAAGTTACAGATGCCTATAGGCACCGACAAGGACGGCAATCTTATTGCAGGTTTCTACGCTTTCCACTCCCATAGGATAGTTCCGTGTGAAAAGTGCCTTTTACAGCCGGATATTTTTTCGGAAATAACCGCCGACTTTCTTAAAATCGCAACAGAGCTGAAATTATCAGCCTATGACGAAACCACCCACAAAGGCACACTCCGCCATCTGTATCTCAGAAAAGGTCACTACAGCGGAGAGATATGTCTTTGCACAGTAGCGTCAAAAAATACCCGTGAGCTGAAAATTCTCTCGGACAGACTTCTTGAAAAATATCCTGAAATAGTAAGCTCTGTTATTAATATCAACAGCAAAGACACAAATGTAATTCTTGGCGAAAAAGAGATCCTCTGCACCGCAAAGGACACCATAAATGACACAATGTGCAAAAATCATATCACAATATCGCCTAAGTCGTTCTATCAGGTAAACACCGCGTCTTCCGAAAAGCTGTATGCCGCTGCCCGCGACTTTGCCGATGCCGCAGGAAAAAACGTGCTCGACCTGTACTGCGGAGCCGGCACAATAGGGCTGTCCATGGCACGGACCGCAAAGCAGATAATCGGCGTTGAGATAGTCCCCGAGGCAATCGAAAACGCAAAGCAGAACGCCATCGCAAACGGCATCAACAACTGTGAATTTATCTGTGCCGATGCCGCCGAAGCCGCAAAGATACTGCATTCCCGCGGCATACGTCCCGACGTGATAATGGTAGACCCGCCGCGCAAGGGTTGCGGCAAGGAAGCCTGTGAGCAGATAGCCGCCTTCTCCGCCCCACGCATTGTCATGGTTTCCTGCAACGCCGCCACCGCCGCCCGTGACTGCGCGTATTTCAAGGAACTCGGATACAGCACAGACAAGTGCGTCGCCGTCGATATGTTCAGTGGTACAAACCATGTTGAGTGCGTGGTTCTCATTACAAGAACCGCCTCTGTTTCATAAGGCAATATATCAAACCGTAATTTTCAGGCTCTCCGCCAGCTTTCCGGAGAGCCTTTTTTATATTCTGCACTTCCGACCGCCGATATGTAATATTCCTCTAAAAAATTACCAAAATTAGTAAAAGAAAATATTATTTTTCTCCAAAAAGTGCTATAATTTTCTATAGCACATTACAAAAGTAATGCTTATCTTAATGCAAAGGAGAAAATATCAATGGGTTACTTAAAAGGAAAAACGGCTATTATTACAGGCGGCGGATATGCGGCTTTATCAGACGGCAGCTGTGGCTCGATAGGTTACGGTATCGCTACTGCTTATGCAAAAGAGGGCGCTAATCTGGTTATCACGGGGCGAAATAAGGGCAAGCTTGACAAGGCTAAGGAAGAGCTTGAAAAGCTGTACGGCATAAAGGTACTTGCCGTTCCCGCAAACATCGAATCGGGTGCTGACAACGAGGCTGTTGCAAAGTCGGTTGTTGATGCCGCTGTAAAAGAATTCGGACGTATCGACGTACTTATAAGCAACGCACAGGTATCGGCTTCGGGCGTAACTATACAGGATCACACAACGGAGCAGTTTGACATTGCTATATACTCAGGTCTGTATGCGGCATTCTATTATATGAAAGTCTGCTACCCTTACCTTAAAGAAACACAGGGCAGCATCATTAACTTTGCATCGGGCGCAGGTCTGTTCGGCAACTACAGTCAGTGTGCCTATGCCGCCACTAAGGAAGGAATAAGGGGTCTTTCCCGTGTAGCCGCTACCGAATGGGCAAAGGACGGAATCAACACGAATGTTGTCTGCCCTCTTGCCTGGACAAGTCAGCTTGAAAACTTCAAGAACGCTTACCCCGAGGCATTTGCCGCTAATGTAAAAATGCCGCCGGCAGGTCACTACGGCAATGTTGAAACCGAGATCGGCAGAGTATGCGTACAGATTGCATCCCCCGACTTCAAGTATATGAACGGCGAAACTATCACCCTTGAGGGCGGCATAGTACAAAGACCTTAACCGCTCAGTATTCTGAAAACTACCGCCGCAGATATGCAAGCGTTGCTATCTGCGGCGGTTTTATTTCACTTTCTTTTCAGATAAACCTATTGACAATTTTAATTTGCCGTACTATAATAATATAAAAAGCGGCACACTTCACCGTAAGAACTGCCGTAATACAGGAGGATAACACAATGGCTAAGAATAAATACGCAGGTACACAGACCGAAAAGAATCTTCAGGAAGCTTTTGCAGGCGAATCTCAGGCCAGAAACAAGTATACATACTTTGCGTCTGTCGCAAAGAAAGAGGGATATGAGCAGATGTCCGCACTGTTCCTGAAAACAGCCGACAACGAAAAAGAGCACGCTAAAATGTGGTTCAAGGAGCTTGCAGGCATAGGTGATACAAAGGCAAACCTTGAAGCCGCCGCAGACGGCGAAAACTACGAATGGACGGATATGTACGAGAACTTTGCAAAGACAGCCGAGGAAGAGGGCTTCCTTGAGCTTGCCGCTAAGTTCAGAGCCGTAGGCGAGATCGAAAAGCACCACGAGGAAAGATACCGTGCGCTTTTAAAGAACATTGAAACCGCAAAGGTATTTGAAAAGAGCGAGGTAAAGGTATGGGAATGCCGTAACTGCGGTCATATCGTAGTAGGCACAAAGGCTCCCGATGTATGTCCCGTCTGCAATCATCCGCAGAGCTACTTTGAAATACACGCAGAGAATTATTGATCTGCCGGCGGTATAAATTAATAAACCCGACTTCTGCTTACGGCTGATTATTGATTATAATAACCGTAAGCGGAAGTTTTGTTTTCTGATACATTCTTGTAAAAGGAGCATATTGTGAAAAACTACAACTGGGCGGTCTCGGTACGGGCGTAATCGCAAACGAAACCGCCAATGCCATGGCGAAAAACGGAAGAGATCTCTTTGCTGTCGGAAACAGAACGCACAGCAAGGCTTTGGATTTTGTCAAGAAATACAATATCGGCAAGGTTTACGATAACTATGACGAAATGTTCACCGACCCCGATGTTGATATAATCTACATTACCACTCCACATAACACGCATTAAGGCTTTATGAAGAAAGCAATTTTAAACAAAAAGCATATCCTTGTTGAAAAGTCAATAACGCTGAACAGCAATGAACTGAACGAGCTTATCGCACTTGCAGACGAGAATAACGTTATTATCGGTGAAGCTATGACGGTCTACCATATGCCGATATATAAAAAGCTGAATGAAATTCTGAACAGCGGCGCTCTCGGCAAAGTAAATCTCATCACTATGAACTTCGGCAGTTTCAAAGAGTACGATATGAATAACAGGTTTTTCAACAGAAGCCTTGCGGGCGGTGCAATGCTTGATATCGGCGTGTATGCCCTGTCGGTCATACGTTGGTTCTTTGATTCAAAGCCCGTTAATATATTGTCACAGGACAAAGCCGCACCCACGGGAGTTGACGAGCAGGCAAGCCTTCTGCTGTCTGACAAAGAGGGGCAGATGGCAACTGTTATGCTGTCGCTTCATTCAAAGCAGCCAAAGCGTGCTATGATCTCCTGCGAAAACGGATATATCGAAATTATGGAATATCCCAGAGCGTGGGAGGCAAACATTACCTACACCGACGGCAGAACTGAGCTTATAAAAGCGGGTGAAAATTCCGATGCGCTTTATTATGAAATCACCGATATGGAAAAGGCGATAGACGGCGATAAAAACATAATGCACCTTGACTATACCGCCGATGTAATGGAGATAATGACAAAGTTCAGACAAGAACACGGCTTGAAATACCCGGAGGAAGAATAAATGGACAGATGCGAAAAATTGCGCGACAATCTGTACAGTTTGGCAGAAAGCCTTTTATGATACCGCGCAGAAAATTTACCCTACAGACAGCGATAAGGTTATTGTCCGTGAGTATGAAAGAGCGTAAAAATTTGTGGATAAGCTGAACTCGGCACTACAGTAAAAATACTTTGTTCCGACCGACTTTTATCTGATTTATGACGACAGCGAGCTTTACAAACAGGTAACGGAAATACTCAAATGACAAACAGAATGAAAGTGATTATTGAAACGCCAAGACTTATATTGCGTGAAATGACGCAGGACGACTTCTCTGCTCTGTACGCCGTACTCGCCGACAGTGATATCATGTGCCATTATCCGTATACTTTTGACGATAATAAGGTCAGAAACTGGATAAACTGCAACATCGAGCGGTATAACACCTTCGGTTTCGGACTGTGGGCGGTTTGCCTTAAAGACAGCGGAGAAATGATAGGCGACTGCGGTCTTACAATGCAGAATATAAACGGTAGTATAAAGCCCGAAATCGGATATCATATAAGATCGGATAAACAGCGTATGGGTTACGCAAAAGAAGCCGCAGTTGCGGTAAGTGATTGGGCATTTGAAAACACGCCGTTCAACAGGATATTTTCATATATGAAAAGCACTAACCTACCCTCTCTGAAAACAGCTGTCGCTTACGGCTGTCACAAGCTGTGTGAGTTCATCGACAGCGAGAACGAAAGTACATCGGTGTACGAAATCACACGGCAGGAATGGGAAAAGATCAGACGGTAAATTTTGCCTTTACTATTGCGGCTCAAGGTGATATAATCTGTATCGCAAATTTTATGCACATTTATTTGAAGGAGCGGATCTTAATGAAAGTATTAATGCTTAACGGAAGCCCTAAGGCTAACGGCAATACAAATGCCGCACTGCTTGAAGTCGGCAGGACGCTTGAAAGCGAGGGCATTTCATACGAGATATTCCAGATGGGCGGAAAGCCTGTAAGAGATTGCATCGGCTGCGGACAGTGCAGTGAAAAAGGCTGTGTTTTCACCGATGACGATGTAAATGAATTTATAGCAAAGGCTAAAGAAGCGGACGGATTTGTGTTCGGCACGCCCGTATACTATGCTCACCCCAGCGGACGTATCCTGTCGTTCCTTGACAGAGCGTTCTATGCAGGCGGTTCGGCTTTCAGATTTAAACCCGGCGCATCGGTTGCGGTTGCCAGACGCGGCGGCAGTTCCGCATCGTTCGACTGTCTGAACAAGTATTTCGGCATAGCTCAGATGCCTGTTGTCGGCTCAACCTACTGGAATATGGTTTACGGCAGAGTGCCCGGTGAAGCCGAACAGGACCTTGAGGGTATGCAGACAATGCAGAACCTTGCAAAGAACATGGCATGGATGATGAAGTGCTTTGAGCTTGGCAGAAAGAACGGCATTGCACTGCCCGATACAAGTGCGGTTGTAAGAACGGATTTTATAAGATGAGTGCAAACAACAGATTTCGGAATATAAAAAAACTGCGACATATTGATTTTGCCCTTTGCGGAAAATATTACAGCAGTGAATATGCTGCTCAGCATAAAAACGGTTTGAAAATTTATATAAGCGATTGTGCACAGCATGCTGTGTGGATTCCCGAAATAATAAACATCGTTTCCGACAAAGACGGTAATATCCTGTATGATACCGAAACTTATCTGTCATATTATCATGAAAGAAATGAAGTGTTCCATACCACAAAGGGAGATTTTATTTCTGCTGACCATGGAGAATTCGGTGGCACTCTGACTTTACCTTCAGGAAGAAAAATTAATGGTAATTTCATAGAAGTATTTGAATTTTGTAATAAAATATATGCTGTCGATTCATTATCACATATGAGCATTAGACATACAGATATTTATGAGAACGATGACTACAGCTATAAAAGAATTTTTCACAATCGTGAACTTTCATTCAACGCATCGTTTTATACAGAAAAAGGTGCATATCTATTGATTTCGGGAACAGAGGAAACAGAAAATAGTTTTGTACCGAAAGCAGAACTTTTATGTATTTCCGAAAATAATCTTTCTGTTATCAGCTTTCGCAACAAAAATTATCAGACTGCACGCAGTATGATAATAAAAGGCGGAAAAATGATACTCGGAATGGACAAGACTGTAGCTGTTATCGACATTGAAAGCGGTCAAGAGAATTATTATACACCGCTGTCAGAAGAGGACGAAAACGCTCTTATAAAAAGAACGATATAAGATAAAAAGAACAAGGAAAGAAGACATAAAAATGAAGAATGACAATTCTTCCATAACTAAAATACTGTTCACGGTGAACTTGCGCTGTTGTTTGCAGTGATAATAAACAGCTTTGGTATGGTGCTGATGCTGTATTCCGGAGCAGGTATCTCGGCTATATCAAGCGTACCGTTTGCATTTTCCGAAGTGCTTCCTGTGCTGTCGCTCGGAACGTGGACGTACATATTTCAGGGGCTTCTGGTGCTTAGCCTGATGATTATGAGAAAGCGGTTTGTACCGTCATATCTTTTCAGCTTTGTTGTAGGCTTTGTATTCGGAAAACTGCTTGATGTGCACGAACTCTGGATAAATTTACTGCCGGATAATATCCCTATGCGGATCGTATATTTTATACTTAGCTACATTATACTGTGCTTCGGTATAGCAATATCAAACCGCTGTCTGCTGCCGATAACTCCGACTGACTTATTTCCCCGTGAACTTGCGGATATAACCAAAGTCAGCTACTCGAAAATAAAGATCGGCTTTGACGTATCCTGCCTTGCTGTAACGGCAAGTCTTACATTCTTCTGCCTGGGTCACCTTGAGGGACTTGGCATAGGAACGATAGTTGCCGCTTTCACAATGGGCAAGGGTGTAAGTATTGCAGGTGATCTCATTGACAGAAAATTTGGCTTCAGGATATTCCCTGTATTACAGAAAATCGCATAAAATATGGGCTGAACTGCTTGGTTGCAATTCAGCCCTTTTATTATTCTCTTACTCTCAGCTCTCTGAATGCGACTGCCGCCGCCGCGCCAACATTCAGCGAATCGACACCGTGATACATCGGGATCTTCACCGTATAATCACAGCCATCTATAGTTTTCTGCGACAGTCCGTAGCCCTCAGAGCCGAGTATAATTGCAAGCCTTTCCTCGCTCTGTAGCGCCTTATCGTCTATGCTTACCGAGTTATCGGTTAACGCCATTGCCGCTGTCTTGAAACCGAGTGAATTAAGATACGCAGGTCCGTGCGACTGCCACCAATGCTCGTCCTCTCCGATATATCCCCACGGGATAAGAAATACCGTACCCATGCTCACTCTTATTGCTCTTCTGCAAAGCGGATCACAGCAGGACGGAGTAATCAGCACGGCGTCTATTCCGAGTGCCGCCGCAGAGCGTATTATTGCGCCTACATTGCTGACATCGGCTATGTTTTCAAGTACGGCGATCCTGCGTGCGTCCTTGCAAAGCTCCTCTACCCTCTTCGGCGCAGTACGTTCCATAGCGCAGAGCATTCCACGGGTAAGCTCATAGCCTGTAAGCTGTGACATTATCTTGCTGTCGGCGGTGTACACCGGAATATCTCCGCACCTCTCGATAATACCATTTGCGCGGTCGTTAATATATTTTCTGTCGGTGAACATTGAGATCGGTTTACAGCCTGCGTCAAGTGCGACTTCTATCACCGTCTGGCTTTCGGCTATGAATATTCCGTGTTCATACTCATAGACCTTGCGCAGGCGGGCATCCGTCAGGTGAGTGTATATATCAAGCTCGGGTATATTTATATCGGCAACATCTATTATTTCAGCCATATTGTTTATTATTTCCTTTCGGGCGGACTTTTTCGTATTGCAAATAATATTGAAAAGTGATAGAATATTATCACAGCGCATCCGCTTATCGCACTGAATATTATAGCGTATCGGGCGGATGTTGTCAAATATGGCGGTACTAAAAATATGTAACCCGATAAGGCGGCAGGTATGGATTACTTATACAAAATCACAGTGGAAATAGACGATAAAAAAGTGCTGAGCTTACAGCAACACGATTTGGATGCGGTATATAAGGCAGTAAGAGAAGCGTTTGCAGGTTGCCATTTCAAGGAGCTGTCAGCAAACAATAAGCAGCTTGTTTTTGTTATCGGGGACGGTAATGATT
This sequence comes from Ruminiclostridium sp., assembly GCA_017935365.1. Classification (GTDB taxonomy): domain Bacteria; phylum Bacillota; class Clostridia; order Oscillospirales; family Ruminococcaceae; genus Ruminiclostridium_E. The sequence continues at coordinate 21,226 of JAGBHT010000015.1, forward strand.
CTTTCAGCGAAGTCGGAATCGCGGCAAATGCGCTTCACGACAGCTGGCTCGGCAAGTATCTGAAAAAGATGGAATGGTACGATATGAGCGATGACAGCACTGAGGATATGCTCAGAGAAATACAAGAGTTCGACAACGAATACGGCAAATAAATTTAACGGAGAACAGTATGAAAACAGGACTTGTGCTTGAAGGCGGCGCAATGCGCGGAATGTACACGGCAGGCGCACTTGACGTACTTCTCGATAACAAAATACATTTTGACGGAATAATCGGCACTTCGGCAGGCGCTGTATTCGGCGTGAATTTCCTGTCGGAGCAAAATGGCAGAGTTATCCGCTATAACTGTCGATTCAACGGCGATAAGAACTATATGGGAATAAAGCCGTTACTTAAAAACGGTGACTTTTTCAACACGGAATATGCGTATTACAAAGTTCCAAACGAGCTTGACAAATTCGACGACGAAACCTATCAAAAATCGGGTGTACCGTTTTATGCAACGGTGACCGATATCAGAACCGGAAAGCCCGAATATCTACAGGTCAGAAGCGTACTTCGGGATATGGAAATGCTCCGTGCCTCTGCCTCTATGCCGTTTATATCAAAGCCTGTCATAATCGGCGACAGAGCCTATCTTGACGGCGGAATTTCCGACAGCATACCGTTTATACACTTTGCCGACATGGGCTATAAAAAGCAGGTCGTAATTCTCACCCGTGATATGAGCTACCGCAAAAAGCCGATGAACAAACTGCTGATACGCTCGTTCTACGGCAAATTTCCCGACTTCTGCAAAGCGCTTGAAAACCGCCACAATATCTATAACGAAAGCATAGACAAGCTCCGTGAGCTTGAACAAAATGGCGAGGTATTCGTTATCCGCCCGTCCGAGCCGATAACGATAAGCAGAACCGAGAGAAACCCCGAAAGGCTGAAAAGCGTTTATGAGCTCGGCAGAAAAGATACGCAGATGTATCTTGAAAGCCTGAAAGAATTTATGAATAAAGAATAAGGATAGTAAAATGACCAACAAAAAATGTCCCGTTGCGAAAAAGTGCAGTGGCTGTCAGCTGTCCAATATGACATACGAACAGCAGCTTGAATGGAAACAGAAAGATACAGAAAAACTGCTCGGCGGTTTCGGAAAGGTATCGCCGATAATCGGCGCAGACGATCCGTACAACTACAGGAACAAGGTGCAGGCGGTTTTCCGCTCCGACAAAAACGGCAGGATAATTTCGGGCGTGTACCAGTCGTCCAGAAACGGCATAGTCGGAATTGACAGCTGTATGCTTGATGATAAGCGTGCCGATGAGATAATAGTCGGTATAAGGGGATTACTCAAATCGTTCAAATTACAGCCGTATGACGAAGGAACGGAACGTGGATTTTTACGCCATGTGCTTGTCCGTGTCGGAAAGAATACGGGCGAAATACTTGTAACTCTTGTCGGCGGAAACTCAATGTTCCCTAAAAAGCACGACTTTGTAAAAGCGCTTGTAAAGCAGTTTCCTGACATAACGACCGTGACATTCTCGGTAAACCGCACCCCCGAAATGCTTACCCTCGGTGACAAAAACGAGGTGCTTTACGGCGAAGGGTACATAACCGATATCCTTTGCGGAAAGAAGTTCAGGATCTCTCCGCAGTCATTCTATCAGATAAACCACGCCCAGACCGAAAAGCTGTACAAATACGCAATAAAAGCCGCACAGCTGACAAAGAACGATATACTGCTTGACGCTTACAGCGGAATAGGAACGATAGGGATAATAGCGTCTGACTATGTAAAGCAGGTGCAGGGCATAGAATATAACGCCGCCGCAGTCCGTGACGCGGTGAAGAACTGCCACGAAAACGGACTTACACGCAACATTGCTTTCAACCGCGGCGACGCAGGCGAATTTTTAGAGAAGAAAGCAAAACTCGGCACTCATTATGATACTGTAATTCTCGATCCTGCAAGGGCTGGAGCGGACAGAAAGTTTCTGAACTCGCTCATAAAAATCGCACCCGAAAGAATAGTTTATATCTCATGCAATCCGGCTACGCAGGCGAGGGATCTGAAAACGCTAACGAAAAAGTACACAGTGACCGATATTCAGCCGTTTGATATGTTCCCGCATACGAGACACGTGGAGACGGTGGTATTGTTGTCCAAACTGAAATCAACACATCATATCGAGGTTGAACTGAAAACGGACGAGCTCGATTTGACCTCTGCTGAAAGCAAGGCTACTTACGATGAAATCAAGGCTTATGTCAAGGAGCATATAGGCTTGACAGTATCTTCTCTGAACATTGCACAGGTAAAGCAGAAATGCGGTATTATTGAACGTGAGAATTACAACAAGGCGAAGTCTAAGGATTCCAGACAGCCAAGATGTACAAAAGAAAAGGAAGAAGCTATAAAAAATGCTTTGGAACATTTTAAGATGGTGTAACATTTTATGAAAGGGTGGATAATAAAATGAAAATTAAATCAATTAATATTTCGAATTCTAAAAATAATTCTGTAGGAATGAACGTGCATTTTTCCGATTTAAATGTATCTGTTTTGTACGGAGAAAACGGATGTGGAAAAACTACTTTATTAAGAATTATTAATGCTATACTAGCCAAAGACGACAGTACACTTTTGAATGAAAATGTTGAAAACGTTGAGATAGTTTTTGAAGAAGGCGGACGAGAAAACAAAGTAGTGATACAATTAAAAGAGGTTAAAGTTAAGAAAGTAAATGAAGATGGGGAAGAAGAATTTTTCTATTCATACAAATATGATTGGGATGAATTTGATGAAACTAAATTGCTTAGTACTACAAGTATACTTTTTGGTGTCAATAGAGGAATAAAAAATAACATTAGTATTTCGGATGAATATTTATATAATTATATTGCTAGAAGTAGGTTTTCTTCATATTTTAGAAATAGAAATGATTTGAGAGAATTTTGTTTTTATGTATGTAGAAATATTAATCTTAATCAAAGAAATAGAAGAGGAATGACAATTAAAGATAGATTTGATTTTTCGGAATCTGTATTGACAGTAGATAACGTCGAAATGGATGTTATTGAACAGATGTTAGTGCAAGGTTATAGAGATGCAAAGCAAGTTTCAGTTATTCGAGTTCAAAAAGCATTATTTGATACATTAGCAGAGGCATGCAATTCAATTAAAGCAGAAAACTATGAATCGGAATACTTAAAGGAACTTCTTCTAAATAATAAGGACAGATTACTAGATACATTAAGCCAAATAGAGTCAAATACCCTAAGTGATAAAATAATATCAATATTAAGTGAGAACAATATTGATATCATTGTTAAAGAATGTGCTGATAATTCATTATTGACTAAGTTGATTGTTAATATGACAATGGAACTTGAAAAAGAGGAATCGTTACTTCAATCTGTCAAAATAGTGAAAGAGATATTTGATGAATACATCGGACCAAAGAAATATATAGAAATAGACGAAGAAAAAGTTGCGATTACTTTTAAACAAAATGATGAAAGCCATTCCATTTCAGAATTATCAAGCGGTGAGAAGCATTTACTTGTATTACTAACAATATTCGTATTTGAGGGTAGAGAAAGAGATATTTTGATGATTGATGAACCTGAGATATCTCTTAATATTAAATGGCAGCGAAAATTGATGCCATTGTTAAGTAATTTGGCACCAACAGCACAAATAATTGTCGCTTCACACAGCCCTTCAATAGCAAAAGCTAATTCGAATTACTTAGTCGAAATGAGGTAAAATATGCAGTACGATTTAGATGAAACAGTTCTTGCAGCTGTAATGAGTGGAGAGCCAACAGTATTGGTCGAAGGAATTGATGATATTAAGTTTTATGGAAATGTTGCACATAAAATCGGTCGAAATATTAATGTTCAAGCAATAGAAACCGTTGAAGGTTATAGTGAGGGATGTGATGAAATAATACGTGCCATTGGAGATATACAACACAGTATACAAAGTGACGCTCGTTTAAAAAAATACATTTTAGGAATAATTGATAGAGATGCTAGGTACTATAGAGGCGAGTTACCCAATTTAGAGTGTTTATTTGTTTTGAAGTATTATTCATATGAATCACATTTAATAACAACAAATACTATAAAAAAGCAAATCGAGATGCTAACAAAAGTAACATCATCCATGATTAAAGATAATGTGATTTCCTACATAAATGAAAAATTTAATGAAAAACTTGAAAAAGCATACTATATTTCTTTAGAAGCATTGAAAAATGCCTGTGATACATCATATCAGGCATGTGTAGCATATAGTAAAAAAGCAGGTAATATATTTAGCAAAAGTGCGTTAGAATACATTTGGGGACAGGTTTCTTATAAAAAAGAAGAATTAGATGAATTCGCAAATAATTATGGAGTGTCTCGAACCGATATTAAATATTTAATGAAAGGAAAATGGTGGTTATATTTATGGTGTGAATTTATTGTTAATGAGTCTAAGAATTTACATTTTCATTGTGGTAACGATTTTGAAATCTGCCAAATGTGTAAAGCTGATAAAAAAGAAAAATGTTTATGGAAGGTAGAAGGTAATTTTCAGATAGGTCAAATTAAAAGCTTCCTGTGTTCAATTGATGCTATTGACTTAAATGAGTTAGATTATTTACGCCAACGGTTAATGCTTTTGGCAGGCTGATTTGATCATATAAGCACATGAGAATACCAGCGTTTGTAAAAACGGTATAAGGATATGAGGAGTATGGATTTATATCAATTAGTAAACCATAAGCAGGAGTAAGAGAAGGCTTTTGTATGTTTATAGGAAAAATTCCATGTATATTCACAATTATACCAGGCATTATCATTATACGAATCCTCTAAAACTATTTTTTATATTATATGTATCATATGGATTCAATATGTAATTGTATTTTAATCAATTGAAACTTAATAAAGCTGATTACGCAAACAGGCACACGGAATAAAAATTACCGTGTGCCTGTTTTTATCATTTCATCTTAATAGGTCGCAAAACCTCATATCCCAATCCTTCAGGATAGTGCCTCTGGTAGCACTGACATTCCTGCTCGTTCCATTCCCATTTACCGCCGCAATACTTATCTATGTCATAATTCCACGCAAGATTTTCAACCTTGCCCATAACCTCGCCATTATCATTGAGGAAATCGAACGGAGGATGACTGAAAACAAGATAGTAGCTTGCAGGAATTTCACGGATTTCAAACCCATCGGGAACTGCTCCGCTGTAATCAGCAGGAACACCTATACCGTAAAAATACTTGCGTCCGCCATTTTCGTTGTAGTACCAGCCTGCCGTGTGTCCTGTAACAATAGGGTCGCAGACATTGTTCATACTATCAATAATTCCGCATACGGTGTCACAGTTGTTATTTTCCCAGAACTCACAGTAATTTTCTGCCTTTGTGTCCCATATTCCAATGTACTTATGTGCAGGAATAAACTGAATTTTTACAATAGGTTCAGCTAAAACTTTATCGCTCATTTCCAATTCTCCTTTGTGCAGTTTTTGATAATGTTCGGGAAAGATTACCGTCTTGTAAATCGGAAGCGGAACAGGTACGGGATTTCTTCTGTAAGCCGCAGGTGTGCACCCAAACAAGCTACGGAAAGCTCTCGTCAGAGCTTCCTGCGAAGAAAAGCCGTATTTTACAGCAATGTCAATAATTTTTTCATTCGTATCACGCAAAGAAATTGCCGCAAGTGCAAGCCGTCTGCCCGACACATAGTTCTTTATTGTCATACCACAGATTTTGTGAAACTGAACTGAGCAATAGTACGGCGAATAACCTATCTGCTCCGACATTTGAAGCAGTGTAGGATTTTCAGTAATGTTTGCTTCAATCCAGTCTATCATTTTCTGTATTGCTTCGTTCCATTCGTACAAGGCTTATCCCTCCCTTCGACAATATAATATCATAATTCAAAGGAGAAATCTTGATATGTGTTGTGATTTTTCAGTGGCTCTTAATTATAATGAAAAATCTCCGATTTTGCCCAGCAGTTTGCCGATACTGTGGTACATTCCCGAATAAATAACGGGGTCAAGCTTTGTCAAATCAACGTCAAAACTATCCTGACACATAAAGTTTTCATCAACCTGAATGTTCATAATTTTGCAGAAGAATGTAGTTGACTCTCCTGTATCTACAGATTTAACTACCTCACATTCATATATCCAACGGCTTGCATCAAGAACAGGAACATTTACAATTTCACCTCTGCACACATTGTAAGGAATCTTATCCTTGCAACCATCTTTTGCGTGATGTGTTCCGAAATAATCCATCATCTCAAGCATATCTGTACTTACTAAATTAACACTTAGCTTACCTGTTCTGATAACATTTTGTTTAGTCGTTTTTGTTCCGAACATACTGACAACCAATAAATAATCATTATCCTTTTCGCTTGTGACGCTCACCCATGTAATCGGTGCGAAATTATGTGTTCCGTCCTCATTGTTTGTGCCGATTATAAATGCAGGCTGAACACACATAGAGAAATGGGTTCCTATTGATTTTCTTTTTATACTTTTCATATCACTTTATCCTTTATAAATTTAA
>JAGBHT010000016.1 GCA_017935365.1 Ruminiclostridium sp.
GAACCTGCTCCCGTTGCAGACGATTTCAGTGATTTACTGGCAGAAGAACCCGCTCCTGCTCCCGCAACCGCTACTAAGGAAGAGTCTGCTCCCGTGGCTGACGATTTCAGTGATCTGCTTGCTGAAGAGCCTGCCCCCGCACCCGCAACCGCTACTAAGGAAGAACCTGCTCCCGTGGCAGACGATTTCAGCGATTTACTGGCTGATACTCCCACACAATCCGAACGCACATTCGACCGTGGCGGTGACAAACCCAAGGAAAAGCTGAATGAAAGCCGCTCAATGGGTGTTGCCGGCAAGGAAGAGAACGCCAATGACCCGTGGAAGGATCTTGAAGCTCAGATGAACGGTATGACAATAACACCGCCTCCCGCCCGCAAAGAAGCGGTTGACGACGACGGTATGACTTCTTCGTTCGATGATCCTACTGCACCTGCGGCATCGTCAAAGGAAGAAAAGATCGATATGTCTGATTATTCCTCAATGCTTGGCGGCATCAACGACAATATGAACTCCAACACCGCACAGTATGACCCTTCATGGGATCTTAAGATGATGGAAGGATTAAACGGCGATGATGACGACGATGAGATGAGCTCAGACAATGTCGGATTCTTCGATCTTTAATTAAAAGTAAATATCATATGCCGGGAAGCGTTTGCTTTCCGGCATAATAAATGGGTAAAAATAAGGAGAACAACTTTGGAACTCAATACAAGCGAACTTAAAGAAAAGGCAAAAACACTCAGAGCCGGAGATAAAATAGAACTCAGCGGTACTGTATATACGTCCCGTGACGCCGCACACAAGCGTATCAAGCAGATTATTGAAGAGGGCGGAAAGCTCCCGTTTGAAATAGACGGTGCGACTATATACTATGCAGGACCTACCGGCACTAAAGAAGGTATGGCTATCGGCTCATGCGGTCCTACCACATCAGGCAGAATGGACCCTTACGCTCCTCTGCTCCTTGATATGGGACTGTCTGCAATGATCGGCAAGGGCGAACGCAAGCCGGAAGTAGTTGACGCAATAAAACGCAACGGCGCTGTATATTTCTGTGCGATAGGCGGTTGCGGAGCGCTTGCCTGTCAGTGTATCACCGAGTGCGAGGTAATAGCATTTGAGGATCTTGGCTGTGAAAGTGTAAAAAAGCTGACTTTTGATAAATTTCCACTTATAGTTGCTATTGATGCTGTAGGCGGAAACATTTTTGAAACCGGCAGAAAGCAGTACGCCGAAGTCTGATTATTCCCGTTTTTTATAAACATAATCACAGCGTTTTAAAAAATTCAAAATAAATCGAAAAAATTTTCAAAAAAGTGTTGACAAACACAAAACGCTGTGATATAATATAAAAGTCGCTGAGAGAGAGCGACGAAAAACGAAAGAATATGGCGGTATAGCTCAGTTGGCTAGAGCACTTGGTTCATACCCAGGGTGTCGTTGGTTCAAATCCGACTGCCGCTACCACTTTCTTCGGCCCGTTGGTCAAGCGGTTAAGACATCGCCCTTTCACGGCGGAATCATGGGTTCGATTCCCGTACGGGTCACCACAAGCACAGCTCACATTTGGCTTAACAAAGCCTTTTGTGGGCTTTTATTTTTTGCCCGATTTTGGGTTTGGTCTTTATTTGGTACCCGCCCACCAATCCCCCGTCTGTACAAATACCGCCCAAAGTAGTACAATACCCATAGAGTACAACGAAGTTCCACGGAATACCGGGACAAAGTGGGACTTGATGGGAGTTGATTGAACTGAGCAGAATAAGAGAAGCAAAAAGGCAGATACGTCTGCAGGCATGGACAGATATGTACCGGGAGTTTCTTGCAAGTGGAAAGACTATCAAGGCGTGGTGTGAGAAAAACGGAATTGCAAGGACAACCTTTCACAACAGATTGAAGCAAATACGGGAAACGGATCTTGAAACAAAGCATGATATAGTTCCTGTGAACACAGAAATCTGTCAAAGGAATCCTGCTGCCGTTGATTCAGGACTCATCCGTATAAGCGGTGGCGGAATAACGGCAGAACTGCCCCGGGATATATCTCCGGAGCTGCTGGCGACGCTTTTGAAGGGGCTGTCATCATGCTGAAAGAAGCCGGGTTTGAGCAGGTGTACATATGGCGAACTGGATAATCCGTAGTTCAAGATGGATAGAACCTCTTTGGAATCATATGATGACGCTGCTTACTATGCTTGAACAAACAAAAAACACCTGCGAACAGGTGTTTGTAAAAAGGTTGAGAGAACTGCGTAAAGAGAACGGCTATACGATTGAGCAGTTCGCAGATATGGTGGGCATTTCAAAAAGCACTCTCGGTTATTACGAGAAAGACAAGTGTATGCCCGATATAGAGATACTCGCAAGGATTTCCAATGTGCTGAATGTGAACGCAGACTATCTTATCTGCAGGACGAATGCAACTGCCCAAAAGGGTAAGATGAAAACGGTGTGTGAGTTTACGGGGTTGTCCAACAATGCCGCAGAGTTTTTGGCGCAGCTTGTGAAGAAAAAGGACTACGCAAAGTTGGAAATAATCAATCATCTGTTTCAGGAACTTTGTGAGGACTATGATTTTTACAGCACGAAACGCAGAATGGAGAGGAAGCAGCAGCGTTCTCGGCGCATTGTTCCTCTACCTTGAGAGATGTTCGGATAAGGACAGCGTGTGGGACGAGTTTATTTTTTTACAGCGCCTCGGTCTGTCGTTTATTGATCATCACAATATTCTTGCCGTCACTGCAGTATCTTTTTTCTGTATTCTGCCGGAGAAAATCCGGTCACCTGCCTGAACTGCCGTGAGAAGAATTTTTCATCATCGTAACCGCAGCTTACTGCTGTCGCATAAATGCTCATGGCGGTAGAATACAGTAAGTAGCAGGCTTTCATTACCCTTGAATTTATGCAGTCGCGGTTGTAACTTACATCAAAGCACTGCCGGTAAATCAAGCGGAAATGCCCCTCGCTGACGCACATTTTTCTGCTGACTTCCGAAAGCTTAGGCATCTTATTAGGCACTGAAATTATCCTGTTCCTTATGTCGGCAAGCTCGTTATAATGCAGAAGTCTTCTTCGTTCGCTTATCAGACCGACATCGCACTCTGCATTCAGCGATACGGCTGAGCGCAGTTCTCCGACCAGCGTGTTATCGGAACTGTGGTATGTGATAATAACCTGCCGTTCATCGTGCCGTGAATAAACCTCGTTGTGGAGCGATATTTTCAGTTTCTCAGGGAACATTCCATTTTCCTTTTTGGACAGGATAAGAAATGTGTTGTCATCGGTTCGGCAGCATATTTCATGCTGAGCGCATACACGTTTTATTGCTGACGCTGTTTCTGCGATTATATCGCTGCGGTAGTTTTCGCCAAACAGGTATTCTCCGCCGTCCGGGAAACTAAGCTTTACCGCCTGAATGCAGAAGTTATGCCCGGCTTCCTCCACAATGCTTTCAAATTCACGAAGATTGTAGAACCCCGTCAGCGAATCATACAGTGCGGATTGCCGCTGGCATTGCGTGAGATAGTGGATATCATTCTTCATTCGCAGAAATTCCAGCGTATCCGCAACAGTCTTGTTCCAGTCGCGGAAGCTGAAATCATAGCTCGCAGGGCGGTTGTATTCCAGCACCGTATACCCGTAAAGCCTTGTCTGAAAGCACACGGGATTCACATAGAAAATCGCAGGGGAATCGTGCTCCGTAATGAACGGCACGGGAGTTTCGCCACTGCTGAACTTTATCGGAGGTTCTGAATACTCATTACCTATCGCACAGCACAGGAACTCACCACCGTTGAAACGTTCACTGTTCCATGCGCTGTCAAGGCACAGAAACAGCCTGTCAGCGCCGTGCAGCAGGTAGAAAAACTCGCTTACCGCTCCGGTGTATTCCTCAAGAGTACGCGATGTGGTGAGCCTGCCGGAAAACTGTGCCACGGTGCTCATAATGGTGTGATACTGGTCTATCTTTTCCGCGTTAAGCTCGTCTAAAAGCTGCGTACGGCAGGTGCCGCAGGAGCAGGTGTTTCCGCTTACGAACCTGTCGGAATTGTCTTGAATAGGAATGCCGCCGAGAATAGCACCCACAGCGTCCCATCCCATTTTACGGCGGTTTCTGCGGTAAGTTGTCAGCAGCGGATAGTGATATATCCTTCCGGCAGTATGGTCGCCGCCGGTCTGGTCGTAGCCCGTTACTGTCAGCTCACCGGGAATATCCACTCCTGCCGCCGAAAGAACATCACACAGCCCGAACGCCATGGAATCGTTGGTGCATATCACCGCCTGAGGTCGCGGAATTTCACCACTGAGATACCGCCGGGCAAGTTCCTCGCCGGAATCGTTCCAGAAGTTCCCGTAATAAACTCTGATATTATCAAGGCTTATTCCGTGCTTTCCGAATGCGCGCTTGCAGCCGTTCAGACGCTTTTGCGAAGTGGCGTTGTCCCTGCTTCCCGTCAGTATGTCGATGTCCGTGAAACCGTGAACCGTTATCAGATGTTCCGTCATTTTCTCCAGGTCGGTTTCATCGTCGGAATAAACGCTCTTAAATCCATCCATCTCACCGTCAATAACAATGGCGGGGATTTTTGCAGCTCTTATTTTATCGATTGTATCGTTGATTATTGTTATATCCCGGAATGCCTCGGCTGTGACAATAACGCCGTCAAATAAATCCGGCTCAAACAGGGAGTAAATTATGTTCTCATAATTCAGCAGATCATCGTCCTGCCAGTGGTTGTATATGTTTGAGTAGACCGCAACATCGGTGTCTTCCCGGAATGCGGCTTCGGATATTCCGTATAGTATATCGCGCTGTTCGGACGCGTCGGCTCTTGCGGTAATGACCGCTATTCTTCTGCGCATAATATCACCCCGTTTACAGTATAGCTTAATTCCGCACTAAAATCAAGAGCAAAAGTGCATATTATGATTATAAGGTGGACTAAACGAATATATGCTATTGAATTTCTGCTTCGTAATGTGTATAATAAAACAAAAAAGATGGGGTGACATAATGAAAATAAGTGAAAATTGCTACAAGCCGGAAAATACGGCAAATCCAATTTCACCAAATGTATTATGCGCCGACCCGACAGGCGTTGAGTACAACGGCAGACTATATATTTACGGCACTAACGACCATCAGCAGTATGAGGCAGTCGGCGATGACGGAAAGAACGACTATGTTCACATAAAATCCATCGTTATGCTGTCAACTGACGATATGGTGAACTGGGAATACCACGGCTTCATAGACACCGCAAAAATAGCACCTTGGATAGTGAATTCATGGGCGCCGTCCGTAGCTTCCCGAGTTGAGGCGGACGGAAAAACTCATTTTTACCTTTACTTTTCGAACAGCGGCTGCGGTGTAGGAGTGCTTACGGCGGAACACCCTCTCGGACCGTGGAGCGACCCTCTCGGAAAGGCGCTAATCTATCAGAATATGCCGGGACTTGAAAACTGCCCTGCGCCCTTTGACCCGGGAGTATGCATCGACGAAAACGGCACAGGCTGGCTTGCGTTCGGCGGAGGGACACCACCTGCAAGTAATACGCTGCACACAAATATACCTAAAATAGTGCGGCTGGGAAAGGATATGCTTTCGTTTGACAGCAATTTCGTTCCGATAGACGCTCCGTATTTCTTCGAAGCAAACGAGCTGAACTACGAAAACGGAACTTTTATCTACACATACAGCACGGACTGGCAGTCAAGAGAAAACTGGAACAGAACGGACGTTCCGGCGCCGGGAATATGCAGCATGGGCTGTATGACGAGCAAAACTCCCCTTGACCCAGAAAGCTGGCAGTTCAGGGGCGGATTCTTTCTAAACGCCGGTGATTCCGGAATGGACTGGTGCAACAATCACACCCACCTTATCGAATATAAGGGAACAAGGTACATTCTTCACCACACACTTCACATTCAGGAGCGCATGAAGACAAAGGGAGGATTCCGCTGTATGTGCGTGGATCTACTGCCTTACACGGATACGGAATTCCCCGTCACAAAGGCAACACGCGAAGGCGTCACGCAGACTCAGCCGCTCGACCCATATAAAGCTCACAGCGGTGCGGAGATGTTCACCTGCGCAGATATGTGGTACGAACAGATATCCACCGGCAAAATGGCTGTGAAGTCGCTATCAGGGGGCGCATGGACTTACATAAAGGGCGTAGATTTCGGCAAGGGCACAGAAAAGCTGCTCATTACCGCAAAGGGCATGGGCGTTATCGAGCTTCGTCTTGATGACAGGAATGCCGAACCGTTGGGAGTGATCGAACTCGCAAATGATGGATTTGATAAAATTCCTGTGGTTCTTCCCACAAAAATAACAGGAATTCACAATGTATATTTTGCATTTTCCAGCAAGGACATCTGCCTTGAAAGATGGCAGGCTGAATGAAAGGAGTAACCATGAACAAGAAGATAACAGCTTTGATTTGTGCGGCGGCTATGCTGCTTGTTTCCGGCTGTTCCGAGCAGAACGGCTCGAATGATTCACCTGTGCAGACAGAAAGCTCTGCCGACAGCGTAGACAGTGTGAGCAAAGCGGAAACAAGCGACAAACCTGACAACGAAACAATAATCGACAGCCTTAACAACGGAATAATAATCGACGAGGTAAGCGGAAATGTCTACAAAAACGAGAGTAACGCAAATCCCATCTCGCCGAACATATTCTGCGCCGATCCCACCGCGGTGGAATATAACGGAAGGCTTTACGTTTACGGCACGAACGACCAACAGCAGTCGGAAGAGGGAACAAAGAACGACTACGCCCGTATCAAATCGCTTGTGGTATTTTCCACCGACGATATGGCAAACTGGATATATCACGGCAGGATAGAGGTCGGAGAGATCGCGCCGTGGATATATAACTCGTGGGCACCGTCGATAGTTTCCCGCGTTGAAGACGACGGACTTACGCATTTTTACCTTTACTTCTCAAACAGCGGCAACGGTGTGGGAGTTATTACCTCCACCGACCCTGTGGGACCGTGGACCGATCCGCTCGGCGAGCCTCTGGTTTATCAGAATATGCCTGGGCTGGAGAATTGCCCCGCGCCCTTTGACCCGGGCGTGTGCATTGACGAAAATGGCGTAGGCTGGCTCTCCTTCGGCGGAGGCACACCGGCGGACGGCAACACTATGCACAGCAAGATCCCGAAGATAGCAAGGCTGGGAAAGGATATGCTGTCCTTTGACAGCGAATTTGTTTCCATTGACGCTCCCTACTTTTTTGAGGCGAGCGAGCTGAACTATATCGACGGGGTATATTACTATACATACTGCACCGACTGGCAGGATCACAAGACCGGCTGGAAGGAGTACGAGGGGGTCGACGTTCCGCCCGCGTGCAGCATGGCGTATATGACCACCAAGACCCCTCTCGACGCGGATAGCTGGGAATGCAGAGGACCCTATTTCTATAATGCGGGAGAGAACGCCGACGGGGTCTCCGGACTTCGCTGGGCTAACAACCACACTCATTTCATTGAATATAAGGGCGTAAACTACATCATTCACCATACGCTTCTTCTGGAGGAGCTTATGGGAGGAAAAGCGGGCTTCCGCAGTATTATGGCAGACTATCTGCCCATGGACAAGGCAACGGGCGATATCCCCATAACTGCGGCAAGCAAGAAGGGCGTAGCGCAGATAAAGCTGGTCGACCCCTATACCTATAACAGCGGCGCGCTGATGTTCACCAGTGCGGATATCGGATACGACAAGGTAACGGATCCTGCCGCAAAGAGCACCGCCGACGGCGCGTGGATATATGTAAGAGGAGCGGACTTCGGCTACGGGGCATCAGAGTTTATCGCCGAGGTCAAGGGCAAGGGAAGAATAGAGGTTCGTCTTGACGATATCTCCTCCGAAGCCGCCGCGTTCGTCGAGTTCGACTGCGCGGATTATACCAAAATACGCTCGGACGGCTTTGCACAGTTTGACGGAAGAAACCATAACGTTTATTTCGTATTTTCCGGCTCCGATATAGAGCTTAAGTCGTGGAAGTTTTCAAAGGGCGACGAGCAGCTTCGTCCCGAAGAGAGCATAGCCTCCACCGATATACCCTACAAGACGCTGGTATTTTCGGGACAGACCGAGCCCGGACCGAGCCCCTCTGCGATGCTCGACATTCCGAAGGACGGGGACTATTCCATAAAATCCTCTTCTTTTGACAAGGACAGCGCCATAGTCAACCTCGGGTTTATTAATACCGATACCGATGCGAAGTATAAGGTGCTTGTGAGATCGCTGACGCTGGCAACCGAAAACGGAGAGGTTGAAATTCCCGTAAATAAGGAACTCGATCCCGCAAGCTCGACGGAAAACGGGCTTGAAAACGGCTGGGGCGGCTCCGAGGTCGGATCGCTGATTTACGGCACGGAGGAATGCGGAATATTCGCGGTGAAAACAGACATAGAATGGATAAACTATCGTCTGGCGCTTAAAATAAACGGCGAAGAGACGCCGTTCACATCCATCACCTACAATATCACCGTAAGCGGTCTTGAGCTTGACGGCTGATGGTGGCGCGGAAAATCAGGAAGGGAAAATGAAAAGACTTGTTCGGTTCGCCGCGGCGCTGACGGCGGTATTGTCGCTGACGGCATGCGCGGCGGAAGTTGGCACGAGCTCCGTGACGTCGAATCCGCTACCGTTTGTCACCACCGAGCCCGAAAAAGAGGAGGACGCCACAATGCTTGATAAGGATATCATAAAATCCACGATAACTTCAACCGACGACGGCAACGGAAACTACACAAATCCCGTTATTTTCGCCGACGTGCCTGATATTGATATAATCCGCGTCGACGACGCGTTTTATATGGTTTCGACGACCATGCACCTGTCTCCGGGGTGTCCCGTAATGAAATCCTACGATCTTGTAAACTGGGAAACGGTAAATTACGTTTTTGATACACTGGACGACAGGGATAATCTTGCCTTAAGAAACGGAGAAAACAATTACGGCAAGGGTCAGTGGGCGACTACCCTCAGATATAACGACGGTGTGTATTACGCCGGCTTCACTTCCTTCTCCACCGGAAAAACTTATATCTATCATACCGACGATATAGAAAACGGGAAATGGGACAGGTTCGTGTTTGACGAGTGCTTCCATGATATGAGCCTTTTGTTCGACGACGACGGCAAGGTGTATCTTGTCTACGGTGGCGGACAGATATGGTGCATTGAACTGGAAAAGGATCTGAGCGCGGTCAAGCCCGAAACCAAGAGGAAACTCATCAACGACGCGGGACTTGTCAAGGGCTGCCTTGCCGAGGGTTCTCACGTCTATAAGCTGAACGGATATTACTATATTTTTATCATAACATGGCCTCCTCATGGCAGAAGAACGCAGCTTTGTTACAGAAGCGAAGCGCTCGACGGCGAGTGGGAAATGAAAGTGATAATCGACGATAATATCGGCTTCAGGAATGACGGTGCCGCACAGGGCGGTATCGTCGACGATAAGGACGGCAACTGGTATTGCTTTGTATTTCAGGATCACGGGGCGGTGGGCAGAACTCCCGTTTTGATGACCATGACATGGGAGGACGGCTGGCCGATCGTCGGCGTTGAAGGAAAGGTGCCCACGACCGCCAAGATTCCTTTCCCGGGTCACGAGAAAAAGAGCGTCGTCACAAGCGACGAATTTATCAACTCACAGATAGTGAGATCCTATCACAGTTTTGCCGACACGCCCGAGGAAGCGGGCGAGAGCGATTATAACGGCTCTAACCTTGCGTTGGAATGGCAATGGAACCACAATCCCGACAACCGCCTCTGGTCGCTCACCGAGAGGAAGGGCTATCTGAGGCTGAGAACGGGCGATGTCTGCGGTACTGTTGCCGATGCGAGAAACACCCTTACGCAGCGAACCTTCGGACCGGAATGCGGCGCATATATAAAGCTCGACGTTTCGGAAATGAAAGAGGGCGATGTTGCGGGGTTTGCCGCCTTTGCGGAAAAATACGGTTATGTCGCCGTAAAAGTCGAGGACGGGAAAAAATATATCGTAATGGTTTGGTATGACGATAACGACAACGTTGAGCAGGAATTTGAAACGGAAAGGGTCGAAATAACGGAAAATGAAGTGTATCTGCGGGTCGACTGCGATTTCAAAAACGCGGCGGACAAGGCGTATTTCTATTACAGCCTCGACGGCGAGAACTGGACGAAAATAGGAAACACGCTGCAAATGAATTATTACGGTCTGCATTTTATGGGATACCGTTACGCGATATTCAATTTCCCTACAAAGCAGTCGGGAGGTTATGTCGACGTGGACTTTTTCAGGGTGGAAAACAAGCTGCTCAAATAAACTGATACATTCAATGCGTTTCAGCCGCGCAGGGTGTCAGACCTTGTGCGGCTTCTTCTTTTTTGGGCTGCTGTTTTTTCTTCTTTCGGGAGGAAAGAGTTTTTTCCATTGAAAAATAGCGGCTTTGTGTTATAATTTAAGTACGGTACTGCGGCAGAAACTGCACGAGAGTAAACCTCTATAACCGGTGGGTAACATCTGTCCCCGATGACAGCAGACACGCCGATGGCGACAATTCCGGTCTGTCTGAGACTATTCTTTCCGTCAAAGACAATGAGATACTTTCGACGCTGAAAATAACATTCACTTATTCAGCGCCATAAATCAGATTCCCTGTGATATTCAAAATCAACCACCAGCACAGTGATCCGTCGATTTATGTGTAAAGGCATTGGAGGAACCATTATGAATTATACAAAATCAGTTGAAAAATGGGGCGTTTTCGAGTTTTGCTCCGAGGGAACCACCGCTGGCAACCCATTCACGGAATGCAGTATCACTGCGCTATTTGAAAGCGATTCCGAGCGCAAAACCGTCAATGGTTTTTACGATGGGAACGGAATATACAAAGTAAGATTCATGCCATCTTTTGAGGAAGAATACCATTTTACGGTCTGCGGGAATTTTTCTGACAGGAAATACGAAGGAACTTTTTCTGTCACGCCGCCGTCGGAAAATAATCACGGCTGCGTAAAGGTACATAACAAATATCATTTCCGGTATTCCGACGGAACACCTTATTATCCTGTCGGCACGACCTGTTATGTATGGAATCTGCAAAGCGATGACCTTATCGCACAAACTCTTGAAACTCTGAGAAATTCCCCGTTCAACAAGATACGTTTCTGCGTATTTCCTAAAAGCTACTGCTACAATTCACGTGAGCCGCGCTCCTATCCATACGAGGGTACTCCGGTTGACGGAAGTGCTATCACAGAGGACAATGTGTGGGGCTACACTCCGGACTCCAAGGGCAACAACTGGGATTTTGAGAAGTTTAACCCCAAGCATTTTCAGCATATTGAATACTGTATCAGCGAGCTTCAAAAGCTGGGTATTGAGGCAGATATTATCCTCTTTCACCCGTATGACCGCTGGGGCTCAGTCCCTTTTTCTTTCACAGCCTACCTTGTCAAGACAGCTGAAAGAGCTTGAGGAGGAACTCGGCAAGCAGCTTTTCATAAGAGGAAGCAGAAAAATAACCCTCACCGAAGAGGGCTTGCTTCTTCGGAAAAGGGCGGAAGAAATTGTTGAGCTTTTGGACAAAACCGAACAGGAACTGTCCCGTTCAGATGAACAGGTTTCGGGTGAAATATACATCGGTGCAGGAGAAACCGACGGCTTGCGGCTTATAGCAAAAGCGGCTAAAGAATTGCAGGAACAATATCCGCAGATAACCTACCGAATTATAAGCGGCGACGCTGTGGATATTACCGAGCGGCTTGATAAGGGGCTGATTGATTTTGCGCTTTTGCTGGAGCCTGTGGATATCTCGAAATACAGCTATCTAAAATTTCCCGTAAAGGACGTCTGGGGTGTGCTTATGCGCCGTGACTGTCATCTTGCTCAAAAGAAAAGCATATCACCGAAGGATTTACGGGATATGCCGCTTATCGTGTCACGGCAGGCGTTGGACGGAAGTGAGCTTACGCAGTGGTTGAAAAGTGACAATGAACAGCTTAATATCGTATCGACCTACAACCTCGTTTACAACGCTTCTCTTATGGTTGACGAGGGACTTGGGGTTGCGCTGTGCCTTGATAAAATAATCAATGTCAGCGGCGACAGCAGCCTTTGCTTCCGTCCGCTCAAACCAAAATTAGAGGTGGGAATGAGCCTTGTCTGGAAGAAATATCAGGTGTTCTCAAAGGCAGCAGAGAAGTTTATTTTGAAAATGCAGGAGGGTATAAATAGTTTGCAAGGGTAGCTGATACATTATTCTCCTATAGTAATATGCTCAAATGGAAATTTGCAGGGTGGTTTTATTATTTATTTACATGGCAGTCAGTCCATTTCTTAAAAAGCATTCTTGCAAAATACCGGTGGATATGGTAAAATTAACGCAAGCGTTTATTTTACATCAGAATGTCCCAAAAATCATAAAAGAGGAATCAAATCATGTATAATATCAATATAAAAACCAAAGAAACGCTCATTGACACATCCCCAAGTCTTTACGGACTCTTCTTTGAGGATATAAATCGTGCCGGTGACGGAGGATTGTATGCAGAACTTCTCCGAAACCGCGCATTTGATGACGGAATAATCCCCGAAGGCTGCAGCTATGACGCTGAAAACAAACTCATCATTTCTTCCACAGGCTGGAGCAGTTCATTCGATTGCTGCGAGCTGGAAGGCGTTGCAGGCTGGACAGCAGCTAATGGCGCCGAAATGAGTCTTACTGACAAAGGTACGCTGAACCAAAACCGGAAACGTGCCCTTATAGTAAAATTCAACGGCGGCGATATCAGCAATGACGGATTTATGGGCGTGCCTGTCGAATGCGGAAAGAATTATCGTTTCTATATGTTTGCCAAAAGCAATAAAAGCGTTTTCGTAAAAGTAATGCTTACATCTGAAAGCGGAAAAATCTATGCGGAACACAGCTTTGATATAAACGGCGACTACACAAAATACGAATGTGAGCTTACAAGCTCCATCACTGACTGCAATGCAAGGCTTTCGTTTTCTTCCTGTTCAGAGGAACCTGTTACTTTTGGCTTTGTTTCTCTATTCCCAAAGGATACTTTCATGGGTAGGGAAAACGGTTTGAGAAAGTCGCTTGCGGAGCGTCTTATAAAGTTAAAACCGGCGTTTCTGCGCTTTCCCGGAGGTTGTATCGTTGAGGGATTTTCAAAGGAAACGGCTTACCGTTTCGCCGATTCTATCGGTCCTGTGTGGGAGAGAAAACCGCACTGGCTCCTCTGGTCGTATATGACTACAAATGGGCTTGGATTCCACGAATACCTTCAATTTTGCGAGGACGCAGGAATTGATGCAATGTATGTTTTCAACTGCGGAATGACCTGTCAGGGAAGATGCCCCGATTATTTTGATGAAAAGCTGATTGAAGAATTCTACGAGGATACTGTTCACGCAATTCTTTATGCAACGGCTCCCGCAGATACCGAATGGGGTTACAAGAGAGCCGCAAACGGTCACCCGGAGCCATTCACACAGCTGAAATACCTTGAGATAGGCAACGAAAACTGGGGCGGTGAGTACAACAAGCGTTATGAGTATTTTTACAAGAGGCTGAAAGAACAGTTCCCGCAATTCATTTACATATCTACCGACCACACAGAAAAAGCGGGACTTGTAACAGAGTACGTTGATGAACATTTTTATTCCGACCCCATTTTCTTTGCCGCTAATACCGGTCTTTATGATGACCTTGACCGCAGCGGGATAAACATTTATTGTGGTGAATATGCGGCGACTATCGGCGTAAAGGAAGGTACTCTTTACGGCGCGCTGGGCGAAGCAGCATTCCTTACGGGAGTTGAACGCAATCAGGACAAGGTGCGTATGACAAGCTATGCACCGCTGTTCAAGAATGTTGATTATGTTTCGTGGGAGCCGGATATGATAGTTTTCAACAACCATGAAGATTATGCTATTCCAAGTTATTATATGCTGCAAATGTTCGCTGAAAACAGAGGCGACTATGTATGCGGTCACTCTGTTGTGACTGATAGTGACAGACGAATTGAAAGCGGACATTTCACCGCATCTGACGGAACTGTCACAGAGGGGAAATGCTATTCCGCCGACATTGATATATCGGGAGATTTTCGTATCAGTTTCTGGGACAGAGGCACTGTTGGCGAAGAACAGAATCACTATGACTGGATTCTTGAAAACGGAACAAGCAAAGTGGTTCATTACAACGGCTGGTCGGCTGAAATAATCTGCAAGGAAATTTCGTGTGATATTCCCGAAGGAACTGCTCATATTGAACTTACCGCCGATGAGGACAGCTTTAAGATTACGCTCAATGATAAAGTCATACACGAACACACTCTCGGAGCGATACCGCACATTTCGGCGGTATGTACTGTTGACAGAAACAGCGGTGAGGTTATATCTAAGATTGTTAACTTTTCGGAAAATGAGATTCCGCTGACAATAGTTTATGATACAATTATGGCTGAAACAGCAGATATGACTGTTCTCACAGCGGACAGTTATTCCGCACAGAACAGCTTTGAATCCCCCGAAGCGGTCATTCCTTACAAAGCGAAAATACAAGCATCAAGAGAGTTCAGTGTTTCTGTTAAACCGCGTTCGGTCAATGTGATAAGGCATAAACTATCTAAATGATACAGAGAGCCTTTCGGCTTGGAAATATAGGAATTTTTGTCCGTAATCATCATAAAAAAGCAGGAGCCGATTTGCCCTCGCAAATCAGCCCCTGAAACGCAGAAAGTACATCATATTTTGTCCGCTATTTGTCCGCTAAAGGTACAAAAAAGCACTAAAAAGAACACTAAACCTCAAAATTGCCACCTCTCACAAATGGCTTTGTTATGCGGTTTCTCGGAGTTTGCGGAAAGTTGCCGAAACCCGAACTCGATTTTCAATTCCCGTACGGGTCACCACAAAACCTCGCAGAGAGATCTGCGAGGTTTTTGTTTTATGTTTATTAGTTGCTTTGCTGTTTTAAACACAAAATAACTTGTTGCTATGTAAAAAAGCCACAGACCTTAAAAGTCAGTGGCTTTTAATATTCTCTTCAAAAAAATCTGTTAAGTGTATCCATAACCCCACCTATCCCCTGAATACTGCCTATCATCAAGAGGTCGGAATTAAAAGTTGAATGGGGTTAAAATTACATGCCATATTCAGCCATTCTTCTTATTAAGCTCTTTTATAGCTTTATCCAATGTTATTTCTTTTTTCATAAGTTTCATGATAAGTTCCCTGTGCTTTTTGGTTATCGTAAAACCCTCCATTTCTGTGAAAGCAATTGCATTATCTACAGCACGTTCGATCGTCATAGCAGTCATAATAATCACCCTGTTTCATTTTTATTATATTATACTCCTGTTTGCCGATAAAAACAATGCTTATCCGCCGCAAATTCAATTTAAAACGATATTTGTTTCCTCTTCGCAATGAAAATTTAACATACCCATATCAAAAATCGGAATACCCATAAATATTGACATTGCCCTTAAAAGGTGATATAAATAAGTCGTAAAAACGGATATGATATCCGCAGTTACCTATAAATCTACGGAGGTGCTTCAATTATGATGGGAAGACTCAGAGCGATGCGTGAGCCGCTCAAATATGTTCAGGGCAGAGATGCTCTTCTTAAATTCCATGAAGAGATGGGCTATATGGGCAAACGTTGGCTGTTTGTATGCTCAAACAGCGGTTATAAGGCTTGCCACGATAAAATTGAAAAGAGCTTTGAAGGTCTTGACGACTACAGACGTTATGAGATATTCGGCGGAATATCCAGCAACGGCGAAATAAATAAGATGAAAGCTATTGTCGAGCAGGACAATATCGATACAGTAGTAGCAGTAGGCGGCGGCAGTGCCGTTGATACGGCTAAGGCTACCGCATACTACAGCGGAAAGCATATTGTAATCGTGCCTACAGTTGCGGCTACAGACGCTCCCTGCACAGGTCTTTCGGTAATATACAACGATGACCACAGCTTTGACAAGTATCTGTTCTACCCCACAAACCCCGATGCTGTAATGGTTGATACGACCGTTATCGCCAATGCGCCTGTTAAATTCCTTATCGCAGGTATGGGCGACGCACTCGGCACATATTTCGAGGGACGTGCTTCTATCCGCACAGAGTCTGCAAGCCTTGAGGGCACGGGTATCACAAGAGCGGGACAGGCGCTTGCACGTCTTTGCTATGATACGCTCCGCGAATACGGCAAGCAGGCTATTGAAGCTTGTAAGGTACACGCAGTTACTCCTGCACTTGAGAATATCGTTGAGGCTAACGTTTACCTCTCCGGTGTCGGTGCAGATAACGTAAACTGCGCCGCCGCTCATTCATTCTACAACGGCGTAACTTCACTCGGAATAAAGCACGCAGATCACGGCTGTTGCGTTGCACTCGGCACACTTGTACAGCTCGTGCTTGAGGGCGCACCGAAGGAAGAATTCAAGGAAGTTCAGGACTTCTGCCTTGAGGTAGGACTTCCCGTAACACTTGAAGAGATCGGTGTTACAACTGCCGAGCAGGTAAAGACAATTTCAGAAAACGCTTGTATCCCCGGCGAAACTATCCACAACCTTGCAGGCGATGTACAGCCCGTTGAGCTGTATGACGCTATTATGCAGGCTGACGCTATGGGTAAGATCGCACTCGGTAAGTAAGCGCAGTACTTATAAACGTCATAAACAAAAAGAACCCCGCAAGGTGATTGCGGGGTTCTTTTTGTTTATCGTCTTTCTATAGCAAGTCTGTTTGTCCGCTTTGCTTATCCTTTCTTTTTCTGTGACGGCGGTTTCTGTTATTTTTGTCCGATGATTTCTGCTTGTCGTTTTGTTCTTGTTGCGGTTATCTTCCGTTTCTTCAACATCTTCCTTATCAAGAACAAGCGCGATTACAGACGTGTGCGTAACGAACATCACCCTGGCGTAAGCGTAATCGTCTATCTTATCGTAAAGCCTGCCTGCGCTGACAGTACCGTCATACACGGTATTCACGCTGTTCGCAACATATCCTATTGTTTCGATGAACGGAAGATATGCCGCTATAGCTTCCTTGTCGTACTCATTATCCTTGTCCTTTATCAGCTTTACTATCCTGCCGATCTCAAAAGGCTTTTTGCCGTAATAATGATTTATGCCTGTTATGGTTACAAAATATGTATTTTCCATATCCGTACCTCCTTTGTTGATTTAATAATACCAAAAAAGCTGTACCATAAACAGGACTAAAATAAAAAGCACACCGTCACAGTGTGCTTTCAACATATCAATCAAGGAAATACGAGGCTTCCATATCCGCAGTGCTCAGTGCAAATGCAAGCGGGAACATCTCGAATGCCTTTCCCACGTTGTTTGCGTTCTCTTCTCCCGAAAATCCCATATGATAGCGGATAGCGAACGCTTCCTCGCGGGTAAGCCGCATAAAGCCCGTTATCATATAAACGGACTTTTCACCATGTCCGTAAGGCAGTTTATCGTCAAAGAAGTATGTAGGCACTTTATCCCACTGCCCTGTCTGCTCATTCTTGACGTTGCGTGTACCTCTTGTATAAACGTCAACCTTGCATATATCGTGTAGCAGAGCGCATATCGCGATAGTTTCCTCGCTTGCCGTGAGCTTGTACATATCGCGCACACGCTCGCGCTCAAGATACGCCTTGAAGCAGTGATATACATTCAGCGAATGTTGTGCAAGGCCGCCGTCATACGAGCCGTGAAAGCGTGTACTTGCGGGCGCTATAAAGAAGTCGCTCTTGTTTACAAGATAGTCAAGCAGTTTCTCAATACCGTCCCTGTGGACGTGCTTTGCAAAGATATCGAGTATCTCCTGCTTGTTGCCTTCTATCTGTTCGGGTGTCATCACCTTGTTTTCTGTATTAACCGGCATAATAATTCTCCTCAGTCAACAAAAGCCCCGCTTAGCAGGGCTGAATATTAAATAATATGCTTATTCTCCGAGCGCTATGCTTTCGGGGAAGATGTTTGCGCTTTCGTCCTTTGAAAGGTAAGTTGTAGTTACAAAACCGTTTATTACCGCGCCGTCCGATATTGCTATAGAACCCGCCTTGATATCACCGATTATAACCGAATCCCTGTCAAGCTGTATCTTGCCCGAGATCTCGATATTGCCCTTTATCTTGCCGTTGAGCTGAGCTACCTGGGAAGTAAGGTCGCCTATCAACATTGAATCATTTGCCATTACAGCCTGTCCCTTAAGACGAACGTTGCCCTGTACGGCAGAGTTCTTCATGCTGATATTGTCGCAGGTGAGGTCGCCTACTACCTTGCCGTTTATGTTTATATTCTTTGTAGTTTCAACGTTGCCCTTTATATTGCCGTCTATCTTCATATCAGCGAACGAACGTATATTTCCGTCAATCATCGTATTCTTTGAGATAACGGTCATCTCCTGAGCGCCGTCTGTTCTCATACCGCCTGCAAAAGACGTTCCGCCAAAGCCCGAACCGCCGTTATCCTGTGCAGATCCGCCGTTCTGTGCATTCTGCATATTCTGCGCAAAGCCGTTATTCCGGTTATTCTGATCGTTCTGCGTACCCCGGTTGGATCCGTTATCCTGAACATTCTGAACAAATCCGTTGTTCTGATTGTTCTGCGCACTCTGCGTATTCTGTGTAAAGCTGTTATTCTGATTATACTGTTCATTCATATCACGGGCTATACGCTGTGAAAAATCCTGTCCGGCATTCTGTCCTGCAAAGCTGCCGTTTGCCGCTGTCCCCTGCTGTACATTCTGAACATTCTGCTCCTGTGAATTTGCTCCGAAAGTCTGTGATGGCTGTGCATTCTGAACCGTCTGTGCCTGCTGAGCATTCTGCGAAGCGTCACCGGGCTGTGTATCGGCGGTATCGTTCATATATGCCGCAACGTCCTTGACCTCTTTACGGTTTTCAGACGATCTGGGATTTGTAAGCTCCTTCATAGCCTGCGAAAAATTATCCTTGATTCCCATTGTTATCCCTTTCTTGAAATCAGAATTATTTATTGAAATTGGATCGGTTCGGTCTTATGCGAAAGACTGCCGAATTTATATCCTTTATCTTTCAGCGCCTGGATGATATCCTCTATCACAAGCACTGTATTATCACGGTCGCCCGTATTGTGGAACAATATCACAGGTGTCGAAAACTCCTGTGCATCGGCAAGCACATTGGTGTAAAGCGTTGTCCAGCCGTAGCCCTGCCAGTCGTTGCTGTCAACATTCCAGTCGAAATATGTAAATCCTCTGCGGTCCATTTCCGCAATAATATCGTCACGCGTATCGGCGTTATAGTCGTTTACGCTTCCGCCGGGAAATCTGTATATATCCGGCGCTTTTCCAGTTGCTTCAAGAACTATATCGTAAGCTTCCTTGAAATCCGCAAGAAACGCGTCTACAGAGGCATATATCTTTTCGTAATCGTGAGAAGCGGAATGGACACCTATCGTATGTCCCGCGTCGCTTATTTCTTTCAGTAATGAATAGCAGTATTCCGTGCGCTCAGGTACTACAAAGAATGTTGCCTTTACGTTCTCCTGATGCAGATAATACAGCAGATTCTCGGTCAGTACAGAAGGACCGTCATCAAAAGTGAGATAAACGGTGTTTTTACTGTCCTCATATTCGCCGTCATATTTATCGGCGTAAAGATCAGGGTAAAGCGATGTATACGACTTGTCGGTATCCACAGAGCTGTCCGGTACGCTTTCGGGAGCTGATGTTGTTTCGGGCGCCTTTGTGGTTTTTGCGGCAGTCGTTACCGTTTCAGATGCCGCCGATGTTTCAGGCTTTACGCTTTCGGTCACAGAAGGCTCCGCCTTTGTCGTGTTCCCCACGGTGCTCTCACCTTTGGAACTATCGGAACTTTCTGTCGCCGAAGACGATATATCTTCAGACTGTGACGACAGACGTGAATTCAGCCTGTCTATCTCTGCGGCTTTCTTATTGTTATCTACAGCGAGAATTATACAAATCACCGTAGGCACGATTATGAGCAAAGCCGTAACAGTCAGTATCAGATGCTTGAAAAATCTGACGCTACCGAAATACAAGCATATCACTCCCCTTTGACATATATCAGTATCATACTATATTTATCGTGTTTTGTCAAGTAAAGTCGAACAATGTGAAGACATTTCCGTAAATTTTTTCTTATCGGGCTGTTTCCGAACTCACTATTATTTTTGTCGCTTTTTGCTAAATTACGATGAGAAAATTTATTGAAATTCTATAAAATGCGAAATATCGGTTGTAAAAAATGCTCAAATGTATTATAATAGTTATATTATTCAGCCCGCTTTGCGTATGCGGGCAGAGCGGAGGGTGATCTAGTGAATACCGAAGAGATAAAATGGATATCGTACTACGGCAAAGACATAAGTGCGATCAGTTGTTCTTTTCATGAAAAATTAAATAAATTCGGCTTTTGCCTTGTCCTTGACGAATACGGAGCAGACAAAGCGACAAAGGCTCAGATAGGCATACTTGATACCGTGCTTGAAAAGCAGGCTCCCAATATCCTGCTGATATGCCCCAGGCACCTTATGCACAGCTGGTACCGCTCGGTAGTAACTTCAAACGGAGTGGACTTCAAGATGATATCAGGCTCGTCAAAGGCTATCACCTACTTCAACGAAAACACATCAAATACATATATAATCGCGGAAGAAGCGCTTGAAGCGGACAATCCGCTTATGCAGAAGTTTGCAGACGCAGGTCTTACATGGGACCTTATCATAATCGATGCGGGTCTGAGCACCTCGGGAATAAAGTGCGGACTTTATACCGAGCATATACACGCAAAGGCTGAAAAGCTCATCGTACTGAGCCCTGTCCCCTGCGGCTATATGCAGAGCTATGATGAGATAAAAGGTCTTGTAAAGAGCCTGCTTGCCGATGAAAACAAAGCGGCGGCAGTCGATGACATCAGCTTTGACGAAAAGACTATCTGCTTTGATCCCGATACCCCCGTAATGCGCTATTTTGACAAGTCCGTATACAACGGCGAAGTGTCAAGAAACGTTACAATGCTTGAATATGAATTCTCGCAGGATTTTCTTTCAAATTCACGAAGACTGATCGATATAAAGACCGGACTTCCGCTTTACGCACAAGGCGGCAACATTTTTGAAGAATACGGCCTTGAAGCGAAAAAGACATATACTAAGCCCTCGTATAACGTAGCCGATGTTCAGGAGTTACGCGATGTTGACAAGAAGCTTGACTGCTTCCTCACAAAGCTCGACGAGGTGCTCAAAGGTTCGGAGAACCGTGCTGTCGTATACTGTGTGACAGGTTCTACTATCCTGTATCTGAAAAAAGTAATTTCTGCCCTGTATCCGAATATAAACGGACTGCTCAAGATTGACAGAGGCGATATCTTCAATACAAGATACGACAACTTTACAAACGAAACACGCGACAACGCAAGAATAGTTCTTACCGTTGACAAGATAGGTTCTATAAACCCGCAGGTAAAGGGCTTTACCCATATATTCAACTATGAACTGCCGGACAGCCCGGTTATATTTGAACAGCGTGCCGCACGTCACGGCGGAAAGAACGAACAGTCAAGAGAATTTATCGTATTCTCCGACAAGAACAAGCTGTTCGATTCAAGAATGCTGTCAAAGGTACTTTTCGGCAAGATATACAAGAGCATAGTTGCGGGGCTTCCCGGCAGAAACGTGCTGTTCGACCTTCCTAATGCCGCACAGCTGATAACGGACGGCATAAGAGATTTACAGTATGTATGCTCATATACGGGCGAGGTTTCAAACTGCCACGATGTGATCACCCAGTTCAGGAGCGATTACAACATATCGCCGTCAATAGATATCTCCACTGCCGCAAAGACCCACGAATATACAAAGCTGAAGCTTGACAAGATATACCGTGCTTTCGGCATTGAAAACAGGATAAAAGAAAACGCTTCCACCGAAGAAAAGGTGCTTAAGCCGATGATAAAAGAAGCGCTTGAGCGTTTCGGCGGTTCACTTCTTTATCTTGACGAACAGCAGCATATAGTTGCACTCGGCGGAGCACAGCTTGAAGAATGCCTTTACAGCGAACAGTTCCGTTCATATAAGGAGCGTTGCGCCGCAGACGATATTTCATCAGGCATACGCACCGCACAGAAAGCATTTGAGAATTTCATTACCGACAACAAGAGCGCAGAGTTGCGTTTATGCGTAAATCAGCTCCCCGACACGGTAAAGATGCCTGTATTGCTCAATTCGTGGCGGTATCTCACCGACAACTTTATGATACAGGAAACTTTCAGACAATTTATGAAAAAATACAATGAGGGAGTGATGTAAGGTGGAGGCTTTTCGTAACGAAGAAATCGCGGGACTTTTAGGCGACTTTTATCAGGCACACGCCAACGAAAACCGCGAGGTAATGGAACAGTCGCTGATGAAGATGCAGAACCTGCTTTACACAGGTGAAGCCGACAGCACCCCGTTCAAGGATTATTTCAATTCCGTATTCGGCGGACGTACTCCGTACAATGCTTCTCTGTCGGTAAGCGACTATCCCAAAGAGTCGATCATCAGAGAGCTTTTGCAGAACACATTCGGCTGTTACTACTCCGACCCCGATATCAAGGTACTTTTCAACTTTGAGCAGGACGGCGAAGTAAGGCTGACATACAACGAGGACGGTTTCACGCTTGAACAGATACTCTACTATCTGAGTATCGGCAGAAGCGACGGCGACAAGTCTCGTGAAGGTCGTTTCGGCGTAGGTTCAAAGAGCGTATTCATGAATGTTGAATGGCTGAAACTGCGTTCAAACAACTTCAATTTCAGAATAGTAAACGACGCCGGCATCCTCAAGATAAGAGAACTTAATCTGACTGCCCCCGTATTCAAGGGCACTGAGATAATCTTCAAGGTATCCGAAGAAGAGCAGGCTAAGATAAAAGAAAATCTTGTAAATCTTACGATCCACAAGGGCGAATACATCAACCTTGTTGAGTTCTGTTTTGCGTTTATCAGAAAGAAACAGCTCGGAAGATTCGGCGAGGCAGAAAACCCGAACCGTACCTTCAACGTAGCCGTAATGGATATGGGCAAGCCCCTTGCCGTATATAAGGTTATCCGTTACCAGAAGACCCCCGATGACGACCCGACCGTGCGTTTCCTTCAGAACGGCAAGAGCGTTATCGAATTTATCTGGCACGAAAACGAAGGCTTTGTATACCTCATTCCGTTTGCCGTATCAGCCGCAAGACGTGATACGATAGTAAAGGTACTTCTTGATAAGTACAACTACTTCTCCACCTATGAGCTGACCGGTCTTATCAAGTCAACGGGCGAGGACTTCATCAAGGAAAAATTGTCGGCATTCTTCATAAGCGTGCCGAACTCATATATCACGACCCACAGAACGGGTATACGCCACGAATGCGAGGAAGAGGTTTCAGAAGCCATAAACAGAGACCTCAAGTTCATGATAGAAAAATACTCCCGATATTTTGTCCTCGAACTTCTGCAAAGGACGAATTCGGAAAAGTACTATATGCGTCCCAAGCACTATGTGTTTGAATTCTTCAGCAACTATCTGACAACCAGTGCAATGGTAGGCGATCTGCGCGGTGTATTCCACAACAGCATATCGCTCCTGCTCCCCGGCAAGAATGAAGCTATGCCCTACTCCGAGGTAAAACAGCTCGGATTCTTCTCTATGACCGACCACGTTTCAAAGCAGGAACACGAAAGCGGTGCGGCATTCACCGAGTATATAGAGGACGAACTTGCCAAGATGCGTAAAGATGTTGCGGATATGCCCGAAAACATCATAATGGCAAGCTACAACTGGATCGATGAGGAAACCGAAGAAGAAGGCAGAGAGTTCTGCTACAACTTCAACTTTGACGGTAATACCTATGTTCTTGACAGCGAGAAAAATCCCGCAATCAAGGATTTTGACTTAAGTTTCGGCTTCAGGAGCATAGTAAGCTTAAAGCTCGGCAAGTACGTTATAAATGATGCGGTTGCCGACGAAGAAGCACTCATCGGTGCGCTCGGTCTGTTCGATACCATGTACGGTCAGGACTACAAGATAGGAATGAGATACTTCCAGTTCAACGTACATTACCGTGACATCACTCATAACTTTGACGTTGCGAGAATGACTGTACATAATCTGAAACGTGCTTATGACTGCATAGTTGCCCACAAGAACAGCTTTGAAAATCATCAGATATACAACGAAGTCATAAATATGCTGATAAACAGCTTTACACAGGGCAAGGACACAATGACCTTCCTGCGTGAGATGAAACAGCAAGGCAGCGACATCACACTCCAGCTCGATATCAACAAGAAGTTCAGATTTGCCGCTTACGGCAAGCAGTTTATGATACCCAGCAGTATCACCAACGCCGACCTTCTTGAAATAATCGGCGACGTATACGCACTTATCAACTGCGGTATGTTCAACGGACGTGTATTCGACTTTTCGTTTATGAAGTCGGGCTACTCATTTGAGAAGTCCTCTCTGATGAGCTTACTGCGCGAAAGCAATCTCACCGATGAAAAGGTATCGGCAGTTATCCCGAACCTCTACATATGCGACCTTAAAATTCCCCGCATAGCACTCCTCGGTGAAAAAGACAAGATCATACGCATTATCGATATAAACGACCCGATAACAGACGAGGAACGCAAGAATATCACAAAGTACGTTGTACTGCGTGACGACTGCACCAAGCCTGAGTTTGCAAAGTATGTCGAGTATCTGCTGACAGGCGAAAACAACAATGTTCTCAGCCAGTTCTATTCAAGCACAGAAGAACCGAACCAGGTACTGCTCGACCAGATCCCGTACTACTACAAGCCCCTGCCTTCAATTACCGCAGATGAATTACAGTTCCTGCGTACAAAGTACAAGGCACTGCGCAGCCTTTCAAATCTGCGTATATACCGCAATTACTTTGCAAAGGACATAAACGGTACAATGTTCGGCTACGGCGGAACCTGCTCCTGCTGCGGATTTGAATCAAGCATTATCAACAACTACGTTATAAAGAGCTTTGAAGTCGGTCTGTTCAAGGACGACAGAGAAGAAAAGTTCAAGTTCTCTCTTTATATGTGCGCAAACGACTCCTACGCCGCAAGCGGCTGGATCATCGAGGACATCAGCATAGGCGGCATGAGCCCGTTCGTATGGCTTGAAGAGATCTCCACCTGCGAGGTCATCCCGCCCGAATTCCTGCTCTGCACCATCAAGTACCGTTGCCAGTTGACATACGATATCATAGGCAGCGAGGGACGCGAAAAGGGTGAGATAGTCACTATGGAAAGCGTCAGCGACGGCGAACAGAAGACAATGGATATCATTCTTTCACCGCTTATGATGGCTAAGTGGA
The DNA here is from genome assembly GCA_017935365.1 of Ruminiclostridium sp. Classification (GTDB taxonomy): domain Bacteria; phylum Bacillota; class Clostridia; order Oscillospirales; family Ruminococcaceae; genus Ruminiclostridium_E. The sequence goes on from JAGBHT010000016.1 coordinate 25,410, forward strand.
TAGAAGACAATCTGTCGGATGAATATGCTACAGAAAATTCCGATAACAGCGAAAACAGTAACACCGAAGTACAGAATTAAAAAATATAACCGCTCCGGAAACGGGGCGGTTATTTATACACAAAAGCCGTACCAATGCAGTCTGCACCGGTACGGCTTTATATCATAACAAATGTTTATATAATATCCTTGATATCGATATTCTCACCTGCAAGACCTACATAAGCGCCCTGCTTTGCCTCATCGCTTTCTGCATGAGCAAGTAACCACTTGTTGCAAGCCCAGAGCGTCTTATCTTCTTCATATACGGGTGTAATGTTGGGCTTTGCGCCGTTTGTACCCTTAGGCAGTGCGATAACAACTTTGAAGCAACCGTCCCTTGTAGCGTTGCAAGGTGCGTAATGTAATGTTGTAGCGTAAACTTCAACCACGTCGCCTGCTTTTGCCTTGAACGCCATAACCTTTGAAGTGTCAAGCTTGCCGTTGACTATATCGTCCTCTTTTGCAACGAGCAGGATAAAATCGTACAGACCTATGTTGAACTCGCTGTCACGGTGATACTCAAGGCAGTTGAGCTTTGTGTTGTGACCGTTGCACCAACCGAGCTGGATAGGCATACCGCCGTAAGCGTTGTTCTGCAAAAGTCCGAACAGCTTTGTATTTTCAAGTGCCGCTTCACTCGGAACATATCCTACAGCGTCGGGTAACGGCGTGCTCTTGTCAAGCGCTGAAAGCAGGTCACTAACGTCATAGCCGGTATGTACCTTGCCGTATGCGGCAAATTCCTTATCATTAACAGAATATATCTTCATTTTTAATACTCCTTAGTAACGGCACAGCCTTTGCAATGCCGTGTTAACGTTTTCACAAAAGGTAAAGAAAACAGCCATAAGCTATGAATTGATCCCAAAAAGTTAGACAAAGAATTTGATAACAAATTATGCAAAGCGACTAAGAACAGACTTGGTCGCTTTTGCTATGCGGCTTTATGCCTGTATGCAACAGGAGATAAGCCATCAAGCTTAAGCTTAATGC
>JAGBHT010000017.1 GCA_017935365.1 Ruminiclostridium sp.
GCATTAAGCTTAAGCTTGATGGCTTATCTCCTGTTGCATACAGGCATAAAGCCGCATAGCAAAAGCGACCAAGTCTGTTCTTAGTCGCTTTGCATAATTTGTTATCAAATTCTTTGTCTAACTTTTTGGGATCAATTCATAATAGTGCGCAAGGCTCACTTTTTTTGTATATCACTTCTATTATACCGTTTTAGTAATTGATATTGATAGTAGGCTACCGATACTGCTTTTTACGGGACAGCACTTCTCGGGTTCGCTATTCTGTGCGATAACGTTGCTACTATTAACGAGGGAGACAACCAAAGGGAACAGGATAAGGGACTTGCAGCCCCTAACCCTGTCCCTTAGGTTTTCTCCTAAATCAGTTATTCATCTTGAGCGACGAGAGGAGCGGGAGCATTGCCTTTGCAATGCTCAGACGGGCATCCCTCTTTCCTTACTCACACCCGTACCCCGCTAGGGTGTTGGCTAAACTCGTATAACCTCCCGAATATCGTATATCCTGTCATTTCAGGAACGCTTAACGCTACACGTCCGCAGTTTTAGTACATATATCTCAGGTTAGTAGCGTTTTTTTGGAAGGTTAATGTTAGTGCAGTTGCACGGATTTACTCACGAAATTATTAACACCTTGTCAGTACGGAAACTGTTTTCAGCGGTGTTGGCAATACATTTATTGCTCTGACTTTATTATAATATGTTGCACTGCAATTTCAATGATTTTGATAAACAGGAAAGCTGTGATGAAATTTTTGCATTTCATCACAGCTTCATTTTTATGTCCTTGCGAATACAGCAAAGTCGACTGCCGCAGGGTCACAGTTTTCAATTGTATGATATATCTCGGTAAGCGTTGAACCGGTTGTGGTTACATCGTCAATTACAAGAACGTGTTTTCCTTTAAGAGTATTCTCATTTGTTACAGCAAAGCAACCTTTAAGATTTGTAAGACGTTGCTCTCTGCCAAGTGACTTCTGCTGAGCTGTCTTTTTAATTTTAACAACTGCGGTTACTGTCGGTATTCCTGTAAGCTCGCTTATTTCACGGCATATCTTTTCTGTATGGCAGTAGCCTTTTTTCGCTTTATCGGTGCGGTATATCGGCACAGGAAGAAGTACGTCGGGCAATGTGTCAAAACTTTCCGTAATCTTTTGCATAAGTGTGTATGCCATAAAGCTGAGCTTGCTTCCGTCACGGTTTCGCTTTGCCCCTAAAACTATTGGTTCGGTGCCGCTGTTATATCTGCATACGCTGATAAGTCTGCCGCCGCAGAGGGTTTCTTCCTTGCCGCAGTATTGGAACTTATCTGCACAGTCGTTGCAGATATAATCCATTCTTCCTATGACTTTGTTGCACACAGGACAGCGGTTCGGAAAGAAGAAATCAAGCAGTGTCCTTTTAAGTTCGTATTTATTCATCATCGTTTTCGTCTATAAACGGATTGCGTATCTTTGTGGGTCTTATTATGCCGTCAAGCAGGCGCTTGGCGGTATTTCTGCTCACTGCGCTGTCCGAACGTCTGCGCCTGTCGGAGCCCGGTATATCCTCGCTGTCTGTCAGGTCTTCAATGCTCGGTGCATCAAGTTTTATAACCGGTGCGGCATGACCCTGTGTTGTACGTTTGGGTTTGGGTAACTCGGTTACGGCAGGCTTTTCTGCCTTTTCAGATGCCTCAGGGACAGGTGACGACGGAAGTATGTCAAAGTCATCGGCTGTCAGGCGTTCTCCGTCCTGACGTATTTCGGGATATGTTTCTGCAAAATCGGACTGCTCCGACTGTGTTGTTTCAACCGTGTGTCTGTACATATTTGCCGCATAGTTACTCTTCGGGGTAGCTGTTTTTCTGATGCTGTAATCGGCTTTTGCAAATTCGCCCGCAAATCCTGTGTCTATGGCAGAGCTGTTTTCCTTGTCGGAAGAGGGTTTTTCAAATGCGACATTGTCGGGTGCGTGGTTTTCGTCCGCATGCGGTGCGTTTGTTTCCAAATCGTCAAAAGAGCCAAAGCTGAAAATATCATCAAGCGGCTTGAAATCGTGGTTGGCCGTAACGTTTTCAAGCTTGGATATTTCTTCGTCAAATGCACCGTCAAACGGATTGTCAAATACGGTCACATCAAGGTTTTCGGTTTCCTCTGCCTTCATAACGTGAACCGGCTGTTTTGGCACGGGGTCAGGTATGGGCTCGGGCGGCTGTGCTGATATTCTTTCCTGCTCGCGTTCGAGCAGTTCACGTTCCTGTTCCTGCTTTCTGCGGCGCTTCTCCTGCTCGTAAAGCACACTGCGGTCAACACGTTCAAATACGAACGGCTTTACTTCGGGTTGCTTCTGAGCATTGCTCTGCTTATCGTCAGCCGTGGGTTCGGGCTGTTTTTCTGCGGGAGGTTCGGGCTGTTTTACCGGAGCAAAGTGCAGGTCGTGAGAGTAGTTTTCAAACTCTCGGAACTCTGCAACGCTCAGCGTATTATGCAATATGCTTTCCTTTATTGCCATAAAGCTCTGATACCATTCGGCAAAATCACGCTGTGTCAGGTCAACATTTATGCGCTTTGACATATATGTGTACAGCTCTTTTGTCATATCCTCGAGCTGTCTTATCTCGTCTGCCGTTCTCGGCGGGGTAGTAGTACTCAGTTCAAGACAGGTTCTGCCGCCCGGCTGAGCCTTATCGCAGTAATCATAATCATAATCCTTGTCACGCAGGTAGTATTCTCCGCAACGTGCACAGCGCTGTAATATTCCTCCGCTTTCAAGCAACAGGTCGATTTCAAGGTCGATGACCGCTTTAAGACTGTCGGAAACGTATACCTTCTTAGGCAGAGAACGCATTGTTGTTATGATGGTGTTCAGCACCGAATCGGGCTTTTCGGGAATATAATTCTTTATTTTTGCGAATACGTCCATTGCCTCGCTGTCGGAGTGCATTGAAGAAAAAGGACGGTGCACCGCGTCGTCGTAGTCGATCTCGGGCAGTGCCGAGCCTGCTATAGCTTTTGAGATGTTGGAGGTTATGAACGGCGCTGACGGCAGTCTGCCGACAGTGTATACCTTTGCGGCTGTGAAGCACTCGGAAGGGTAGCCCATCTCATTTGCGGCTACGCTGAAGGTAAGATCAAAATAGTCACGTTTTGCGTAAGCCTGCTCAAGGGTCACTTTTTCGCCGAATACAAAATCTATCTTTTTCTTAGCGTATTCCTGGAGCTGGAGAAGGCTCACCCAACGGTTTACCGCCTTGTTGTGGCGGTATTCGGTAAGTCTTGTGAATATAAGTTTTTCAAAAGGATTTTTTGCATTTATAAGTTCGTTCCACAGCGATGAAATGCCAAGTCCCTTTTCTCTGCAAAGGTATTCGATAAAAAGGTCCTGTACCACTTTTTCGTAAATGCCGTGGATATTTGCTTCTACATATTTGTGGCACGCACCGAGCGAATTACGCAGTGCGACTATATCTTCAAGGCGGTATTCGCCGCTTGACATACAGCGCTTGCAGTAATCCGTACAACGTTTGATAAAGCCTGAAAAGTCATAGTCCGCAAACTTAAGGACAGACTGCGGATAGTTAAGCGTATATATTTCACTTGAATTTATGCCTGTCAGGTTTACTGTACGTCTGATGCTCATATCCGCATATCCTTTCCTTTTATTCTGATCAATAATTTTCCTCTTCGGCTGTATCGTCTGCAACTGCGTCAAAGTTGAATTCGCGTTTTCTTCCGTCAACATAGAGAGTATGTTTGTCTTTCCATGTCACATCGGCAGGCTTGTTGTAGTCGGAAGTGATTATATGAAGTCCGTTCATGGCGTTTCTGCACTCAAGGAACGGAAGGCTGATATCTCTGTCTGCCTGTTCAAGATAGAATGATACAGAACGGCTTGCGTCGCTCTCAGGGTCAACATAGAGTACTATTCTGTACTGCTTGTCGGGAGAGTAGCGGTAGCTTGTGCTTCTTCTTGAAAGATCAACGTCCATAAGTGTGATATTGCCGAACAGCATCTTGAATGTGAGGTATACAAGTATTCCGACGACATACATTATAAGGTAGATAGTGCCGAGGACTATCTTTGTGGTTTCGCCCATTCCCGAAAGGAAGAAGATAAGTACGCTTACAACTATAGGAGGTATAGCCGCAAACCAGTTGCCGAATCCGAACAGCAGTATTGCAAAGGCGACAAACGGCGATATCATTGCGACGATCCTTGTTATTATCTGCTTTCTTGTGAACAGCATAAGCCCGAAGAATATCAGGTTTATGAAAATGTACAGAGTTACAAGCGCGCCCTGATGGGTAGGCTCAAGGTAATAGCCCATCATAAGCCATGCCACAAATCCGAGAAATACCGGGTATCCGAGCGACAGCACGGACACGCCGAGTTTAAACCATCTATTTGTTAAAAAGTTGATTACTTTTTCCATTTGCTTTCCTTTCAGTTTTGCAAAATGCAAACGTTTGTTTTACAGCATTACTTATTATATTTTATACTAAATCGCCGTAAATTTCAAGACTTATTTAGATATAGGGGCGTTTTTTAGGGCATAAAGCGGGTTTTGTATGTAATTCTTTGCTGAAAACAAGGGCAATAATCAAAAGCATTTCGGAAAAATGTGAAAAAACTCGCCGAAAACGGCGGAATTTTGTGAAAATACGGCTTAAAAACAGCGGAATTTTGTGAAATTTCGGGTTGAAAACGTCGGAATTTTGTGAATAAGTATGTTCAAACCCGCATAAATAAAAGACCCGATAGGTTTTAGCCTGTCGGGTCAGATTTGTTCTGGCGTTTAGTTATATTTTTATGCTATCGACCATGTGCTTCCTTTAAGCTGTTTATCAACCATGTCGGTATAGATACCGCCGTTTTTGTAAAGCTCGTCGGGTGCGCCCTGCTGCGGCAAGTCTTGAAACGGTCGTTTTACCGCCGCCGGACGGTCCGACAAGAGCGGTGACTTCGCCCTGCTTTGCGGTAAAGCTTACATTGTGCAGTATATTTTCGCCGTCCTTATATGAGAAGTTAACGTTATCAAAGCATATATCACAGCCGTTGTTGGTAAGCTTGTCAGTACCTGTCTGCTCATCGTGAAGAAGTATTTCGTTCATTCTTGCTATATTCGTATCTGCACTGATTACTGCGGCAAGGTTCTGTAAATCCGCCTGTAACGGTTCGTAAAGACGTTACGCTACCAGTAAGAACATGAAGAATGTAAGCAGATCGATACCGCCTGATGAAATCAGTATACCGCCGACAATGGCTACAGTTCCACCACCATTCATAACAGTGTTTCATAACGCTGTTATGATTTTATCAAAAAAATACGGTTGTCAATAGGTTAACATGAAAAAAATACAGCCGTGAGTTTTCCACGGCTGTGCTGTAGTCGTTGTTTATATGAGTAAATTATTTCAGGAAGCCCTCTATTATCTTTTCTTCGGCTTCTTCTCTTGTAAGTCCGAGAGAGCAGAGTTTCAATATCTGTTCGCCGGCAATCTTACCGATCGCCGCTTCGTGGATAAGCTGAGCGTCAACATTGGCGGCATTCAGGGCGGGCTGAGCGTCAACCTTACCGTTATCTGCAAGAATTGCGTCGCAGGCTGAGTGACCCGTGCAACGGTTGTTACCCTCTACTACCGAATAGAAAGCCTGATGAGAATTTCCTCTTGCTACAGAACGCGAAACAAGGTCCGCGCCGCTGTCCTCGCCGTTCAGCTCAACGTGGAACTTTGTGGTTGCCTGCTCATCACCGTCAGTCATTATACGCTCACGGACGACTATCTTTGCACCCTTGCCGAGTACGGCAGAAGTGCTTCTTGTTGTGCTGTCAACTCCGCGGAGCTGGACGGTATCCATTTCAAGATATGAATCCTCGCCGAGAACACAGTCGGTAACAGGGTCGATTTTCTTAAGTCCCGTGCCTTTTCCTGTGCCGATATGCTTTTCCTTATAAAGTACCTTTGAGCCTTTTTCAAGAAAGAAACGGTGTATGCCGTTGTGACGTGCCTGTTCTTCACCGTCGTTGTGTACGCCGCAACCTGCCACGATGACCACATCGGCACCCTCGCCGATATAGAAGTCGTTATACACAAGATCGTCTACATCGCTGTGGGTAACGCAGGCGGGAATATAAACCGTTTCACCGACTGTAAACGGCTTTACACGGATATTTATTCCGGGCTTGTCGTCCTTTGATTCGATAGTTATATTTTCCGATGATTTTCTGCCGGCGCACTTGCTGTCTTCACGGATATTGTATGCCCCGTTGAAGCCTGTCACTTCATCGTAATCTGAAATGATCTTCAGCATTTCGGCTGTTGTACCGTTGAAATTTACGTCCATTATATTGCTCACTGACAACCGCCTCCGTTTCTCTGGGGACATCTGCACGCATATTCTCCGCCGAGAAGTTTCGGAAGTATCTCTTCTCTCGGTCCTGCGGTGCGTACTGCACCGTCCGCTACTACAACTATTTCATCGGCGATAGAAAGAATACGTTCCTGATGTGATATTATAACAAGCGAGCCTGTTATACCGTTTCTTATTTCTTCAAAGGTTTCGACAAGCCGTGCAAAGCTCCACAGGTCGATACCTGCCTCAGGTTCATCGAAAACGGAAAGCTTTGCGTTTCGTGCCAGTACGGTCGCAATTTCGATACGTTTTGCTTCACCGCCGGATAAAGTGCCGCTCATCTCTCTGTCAATGTATTCCTCGGCGCAAAGTCCGACCTTGCCGAGCAGAGCGCACAGCTCATCGTGACCGAGCTTGTTTCCTGCCGCAAGCTCCAGAAGATCTCTTACAGTCAGTCCCTTGAAACGCACGGGCTGTTGGAAAGCGTAAGCTACGCCGAGCTTTGCTCTGCCTGTGATATCCATATCGGTGATATCCGTACCGTCAAGTATGATCTTGCCCGATGTCGGTTTTTCGACACCTGCGATCAGCTTTGCAAGTGAGGTCTTGCCGCCGCCGTTCGGTCCTGTGATAACTGTAAGTCTGCTGTCAAGCTTACAGCTTATGCCTTTTATAATAGGTTCTCCGCTTGGAAGTTGCCATTTTACGTCCCTTAGTTCCAGCAAAGTATTTACCCCTTTCATATTTTATCATATTATCGTACCATATTAACACGATTATGTCAAGAGTTGCCGTCCGCTATTGAATTTTACCCGGTTTTGTGATAAAATATTATGATATAATTTCGGAAAGGGCGGTATATCGGCGTGAAAGTTTCCATAATTGATAACAGTCTGTGTGATTCATCATTTGTAAAGGAAGTAAGACCTGAGGAGATACAGGCTTATATGAACTCACTGCACGAGTTCGGGGTTTCGTATATTGAAATGACAACCGATACTTTTATTCTGCTCCCTCCCGCAAGTGATATGTCAAAGGTTATTCTCCATATGACATCGGTAAGGGATCTGTTGTATATAAACTCGTTCAATTTTGCATATGTGGTTGTACCGGCGCAGTTTACCGACCTTGTTACAAAGATAGAAAGACCTGTAATATCCGAGATCTGTCTGCACGGCGGTGATGTTATGAGAGCTATGGAGATATTTGAAAAGAATTTCGATCTTGATAACGTTTCGATGGTGCGCTTTGTGGATGATTTCAGGGAAACACCGCAGGAAATGGCAATGCTGATAAAACAGTACCGTGACAAGTATTTCCGCCCGATAGATATCTGCCCGACAAACAAGTATACAAATGCGGTCAATGAGGCGGTAGCGGCGGTTATTGCTAAGACGGACAGCCTTACTATGCGGTTCGGCGGATATGACAAATATGCCGAGCTTCAGGATTATACGATCTCGCTTGCAACACTGTTCGGTGTAGCGCCGTCGCCACAGATGGTAATGGCACTGTACAAGTGCGGCTGTCTATATGGCATGATATACGGCAGACGTGCGGAAAGTTCGCTTGACGATCTGAGAGCAGGGCAGATCTCACCGCATTATGTCCGGAATGTTGACAGATACAAGCCTGCAATGCCGAATGAGCGCACAACACAGAGCTCTTATGTCCGTCCGCCTGACAGGGAGGAAAGCAAAAGCGGAAAACTGCTTTACAAGAAGCTCCGCAGTATGATGGTCGACGCAAAGACAGCAGAGGAACTTGAAGAAGAGATAGATGAGTTCTGTACACAGCTTTATAATAAGTGCGATAATAAAAAATCATAATAAAGACTATATGTATAAAAAATCCACAAAAATCACAGCCTATATAGTGTAATATGACGAAAAATCAGACGCACAAAAAAAGTGCTTTTAATTTCTCCGCAGATATGCTATAATAAAACTATACTGTGTCGGTATGCTCTGATGTAATATGCCGGTATGGTATTCTATCAAGATTTCAAGCCGTTTTACGGCATTTCTATAATTTGTTTACATATTTTTATCGAATCGAGGAAGTGTGACTTTTGGAAAAGTTTATTATAAAAGGCGGTACTCCGCTTAAAGGTGAAGTACAGATAAGCGGTGCCAAGAATGCGGCAGTTGCTATAATACCTGCGGCAATACTTGCGACAGATAAGTGCGTGCTTGAAAATGTTCCGTCAATAAGTGACGTTGAGGTAGCGCTTGAGATACTCTCAAGCATGGGAGCTGAGATAAAAAGGCTCAGCAAGTCAAAGATCGAGGTCGATACCTCAAGAATAACCGACGGCACAGTGCCTTATGATCTTGCACGCTCAACAAGAGGAAGCAGTTACTTCCTGGGAGCACTGCTCGGCAGATTCAGAAAAGCAAGCGTTCCGCTCCCCGGCGGCTGTGACCTCGGAAGCAGACCTATCGATCAGCATATCAAGTGCTTTGAAGCGCTTGGCGCAAAGGCTGATATCAAGCATGGAATAGTAGACCTTTCGGCGGACAAGCTGATCGGCACACAGATATATTTTGATAAAGTTACAGTCGGCGGAACGATAAATGCGCTTCTTGCCTGTGCACAGGCTGAGGGACTTACGATAATCGAAAATGCCGCTAAGGAGCCTCATATCGTTGACCTTGCGAATTTCCTCAATTCAATGGGCGCGGATATAATGGGCGCAGGCACGGACGTTATCAAGGTAAAGGGCGTGTCAAAGCTCCACGGAACAGAATATTCTGTTATTCCCGACCAGATAGAAGCGGGAACATTTATGGTAGCCGCGGCGGCAACCTGCGGTGATATAACGCTGAAGAATGTAATCCCCAAGCACCTTGAGCCTATCACGGCAAAGCTCCGCAAGATAGGCGTATACGTTGAAATTGAAGATGAGACCGACAATGTCAGAGTAGTCGGCAGACCTCACTATGAGGGAACTGACATAAAGACATCGCCTCACCCCGGTTTTCCGACCGATATGCAGCCTCAGATGACGACCCTGCTTGCTATGGCAAACGGCACAAGTATGGTGACAGAGAGCATATTTGATACACGTTTCAAGTATGTTGACGAGCTTCGCAGAATGGGTGCGGATATTACCGTTGATAGCAGAGTAGCGGTAGTAAGAGGTGTTGATCACCTTACAGGTGCTCCCGTAAAGGCAAGCGACTTAAGAGCGGGTGCGGCGCTTATCATAGCCGGACTTGCGGCTCAGGGAACAACAGAGATAGAAGATATCCACCATATCGAGCGTGGATACGAAAATATGGAAATAAAATTAAGGGAGCTTGGTGCAGACATAGTAAAGCGCTATTATCCCGACGATGAAAAGATGAGGAAGGCTCTCTGATGGCACGAGTTGTTCCTGTATGCTCTTCGAGTAAGGGCAACAGCGTTTTTGTCGGCGACAGCACCTCAGGTGTTCTGATCGACGCAGGGTGCAGTTTCAAGGCTCTGAAAGACGGACTGGCGCTGTGCGGCATTCCGTTTGAGGCGGTAAAAGCGGTACTTGTTACACACGAACATATCGATCATACGAAAGCGCTCGGACAGATAACCAAAAGGACAAAGGTCCCTGTTTATGCGTCCTACGGTACATCGGAAAGACTGTTCAAGGATAATCTGGTCGAACAGTCTGCGGTAATACATCCGCTGTCGGAGATAAAGAGTGTGCCGGTCGATATGGATATTGACTTTTTCCACACACCGCACGACGCGGCTGAGAGTGTGGGATATACTCTGAAGTTCAGGGATAGTAAAGTGGCGTGCTGTACCGATCTCGGATATGTCACAGACGAGGTAAGGGACAATCTGCTGGGCAGTGATACGGTTTATATCGAAGCTAATTATGATCCTAAACTTCTCAATGTAAATCCGAAATATCCGCCGTATCTGAAAACCAGAATATCGGGCGACCACGGGCACCTTTCAAATATGAGCTCCGCAGAGTTTTGCAGTGAGCTTGTCGAAAAGGGTGCAAGGCGGCTGATACTCGGTCATTTAAGCCAGGAAAACAATACTCCGAAAATTGCATATGACGCGGTAGCGCTTAAGCTCAACCGTTGTGGTATGAAATGCGGAGTTGATTATACACTTGATGTTGCGCCTGTCGTGACACAGGGAAAATACATAATTATATAACAGATATGCACTGCATTTTCTGCTTGGTAGTAACTTTGCAGTTGTGCTGTGCTTTATTTTTTTATTATGAAAGGAACAAATTATGACAGTATACCTAATACTTATGTTGCTGGTTGTCGCGCTTGCCTATCCGCTTATTGAACATAAGCCGAGCGTCGGCAAAAAGCTGTGTTATGTACTTGTGACGTTTGCCACAATGTATTTTATCAGCATTTTCAGATACGGACTCGGAAACGACTACTATTCGTACATCTACATTTTCAGGAACATAAAGGACGCGTCAGGGCTTGCGATATTCAACCTCGGATATGAACCGGCGTTCACATTGATAACTAAACTCATATCGCTGTTTACCGCAAATGTAAATGTAATGTATGCGATATACGCCTTGCTTATCCTTGTGCCGACAGCCTACGCTATATTCCGCTACAGTGAGAATATCTGGATGTCGACAATGATGTTCATTTCGCTTACGTTCTTCTATTGCTCACTCAGCTTTATCCGCCAGTCTATCGCATTTGCGATCATTCTGTGCGCATATAAGTTTATGAAAGAGCGCAATCACTTTATGGTATTGCTGTACATTTTCATTGCCTGCCTGTTCCACAGCACGGTAATAATTATGATACCGGTATATCTTATCGCGGCTTTTATAAAGCCTACAAAGGTAACTATACCGATATACGGCGTACTTACAGCGCTTGTGTATTTCCTTTCATGGCCGATACTCAGGTTGGCGGTGCTGATATTACCGCAGTATAAGGGATACCTGAACCTCAATTTTATAACAGACGGTTACAGCCCTATCTATCTGATAGTACCCGCAATTATAGCCGCGCTTGCGCTTATTGCGAATTTCACCGGATACGGAAAGGCATACCCGAAAGAGTCGGCTATATTTACAAACTTCGCAGTATTCAATTTCATTATATGGTTTATTGCGACAAAGCACTTTGTCATTGAACGTTTCTCAATGTACCTTTACATTATGATGATAATGTTCATACCGTCGATCGCAAGATACTATTTCAACTGTGCAAAGGTCTATATGGCAAGAAGAAACGACCCGGAGGCGGTTGTTGAGTTTGACAAGACCGTTGATGAAGTCATAACAGAAAAGAAAAGAGCAAAGTCGGGCAATTCGGTTACTTCGGAAGGTGACGCAAAACAGTCAGAAGAAAAATCTGATATAGACGCTGAAAAACAGCGTATACTGGACGAAATAATGGCAGAGGACGGAGAAGACGCCGTTGCTGAGAAACACAGCGAGGATAACGACCCGCTCACAGAAAAGAAAGCAAGATCTTCATTCGGTGGAACATTTATAGCAGATGAAAGCTATCTTCCTGAGAAAAGAAAATTCAAAGAATATAAAAACGGGTTTGTACAGTTCATATCACGCCCTGTAACAATATTTGCGTTGTTCATGGCTATAGTGGTAGGCGCCAATCTGTGGTATAACTACTTCGGACTTACGGTAACCAAAAAAGGTTTCCACGGTGTAATGCCATATAAGAGCATAGTTCCTGCTTATACCGAACTTATGCTTTCAACAGAAGCCGAGGATAACAAGAATACTCTGCTCAGAAGTGAAGATAACTTCCTCAACTATATGTACAGACTTAAGGAAAACGAAAATTACACTGTACTTATTTCCGCAAGAGGCGATACCGTCAGCGGACTTAACGACGGTACAAGAGAGGCGCTCAGACAGCTGGGACTTACTCAGCTTGCGGACGCACAGAAGGCTGACCGCTATATTGCCATAATAGAGAGCGGCAAGGTCACAAAGGAAGAGCTTTCGTCAAGTGAGGATATCAGCACCGGAGAGTTCAGGATCCTCGGATACAAGACAAATATGAAGAGTACCCTGAAAAATTCAGTTATTAAAATCGGAAACAAGGATTTCTCGGTAAACGGTCGCGGTATGAATATAGTGGTGCTTGACAATACAACAAAGAATATTGTTGATAAGGTTCGTTTCAAGACATATTACGTTATGCTTACGGCAACAAGATAAGGCGGTAATCCTATGAGAATGAGAAGAAAAAAATACCTCGATGAGCGACTTGAGGCTTGCAGTGATGTAAATCTCGGCTGGCTTGTCGATTATGCCGCCGAGCAGAGAGGCGAAACACAGCAGAGGACGCTTGATGTACGCGAGATATTCGGAAACGACAATCCCGTACATCTCGAGGTAGGCTGCGGAAAGGGCGGATTTGCCGTTGAAGCGGCAAAGCGTAACCCGGATATCAATTTCATTGCGGTAGAAATGGCACGGAACGTAATAGTCAGCGCAATGGAGCTTGCTATAAAGGAAAATCTGCCTAACCTGAAATTTCTTATGGGTAAGGCTGAATATCTTGAAAAGTTCTTCCCTGAAAATTCGGCAGAGCGTATCTATCTTAATTTCAGCTGTCCTTATCCCAAGGAAACATACAAAAAACACCGCCTTACACACCCCGTATTTCTTGAGATATATAAGCACATACTTATACCGGGCGGTGAGATACATCAGAAGACCGACAATATGAAGCTGTTCGAGTTCTCGATAGAAAATCTGTCACAGTGCGGTTTCAAGCTTAAGAATGTAAGCCTTGACCTTCATAACAGCGGTTTTGAGGGAAATATCGTTACCGAATATGAAAAGAGATTTTCCGAGCAGGGCTTCCCGATATATCGCCTTGAGGCAGTAAATCCGACAAAATAGGCTTTACATTTCGGAAAAAATGGTATATACTGAGTATAAGAAAACGGGATCTCCCGGAAAGGATGTTTAGTATGAATAAAGCAATGATATTTTTCGGTATTGCGGCGGCAGTCGGTACGGGTTATATTTTAGCTAAGAAATATATAGATAATAATCCTGAGGCTGTAGCGGCTGTAAAGGAAAATTGCAACGACAAACTCCACAAGGCTTCGGTTTATTGCACAGGTGCGGTAAAGACAGGCAGTGAGAAACTTACAAAGAGCGTAAACAACATTGTTAATGCCGGCAAGGAAAAGAGTGCCGAGCTTATGAAAAAGGCGGCAACGACCGGCACGGCATTCAAGAATGAGATAAACAATCTCAAGGATATGGTAGTGTCGATAAACAGCGGCGTTGATGTTGATATTTCAGATGCCGATGCGGACGATACCGATACAGATAACTTTGCCTTTACCGAGGACGGAGAAGAAAAAGAGATATTTGAAACTCCCGAAGAAGGCTCAGAGGCTTTATAATAACAGACAGAAACACAATGAAGTGTCACGGCAATGGTATAGCTGTGGCACTTTTTGTTTAAAAAATAACAGGAAATGCAGAACAATGAGTGAAATAACAATAAGAACGGCAACGCTGGACGATGCAGAAAAACTGCTCGGCATATACAATTACTATGTTGAGAACACAGCGATAACATACGAGATCGAAGTACCGACAGTCGACGATTTCAGAGGCAGGATAGAAAAAACGCTGAAAAAATATCCCTACATAGTGGCAGAGATTGACGGTAAAATAATAGGTTATGCCTATGCCGGGGTGTTCAAGGACAGGGCGGCATATGACCATTCGATCGAAACATCTATTTATGTTGATCTGAACGAAAAACGTCACGGCACAGGCACGCTTTTATATAATGAACTTGAAAAAAGACTGTCTGCTATCGGCATAAAGAATGCCTATGCGTGCATTGCTTGTCCTAAAAATGACGACGAATATCTGAACCACGACAGCGTAAAGTTTCACGAAAAGCTTGGATATACGCTTGTAGGAACATTCCACAAGTGTGCCAAGAAATTCGGACGATACTATGATATGGTGTGGATGGAGAAGATGATAGGTAAGCACGATTGATAATTGCTGATTGCAGGATATAAAAAGAGCCTTGCGGATTTGCATACCGCAAGGCTCTTTACTTATATGGTCATATTCCGCAACAGCTGTCGCAGTGGTCTTCCTTGATCTCGCCTACAAAAGGTGTGGGGTCAATGCCCTGTCTTGTGTAGTAGTCTGCGATAGCGGCTTTGATTGCCTGCTCGGCAAGAACAGAGCAGTGGAGCTTTGCCGGCGGCAGACCGTCAAGCGCTTCTACAACTGCCTTGTTAGTAAGCTTTAAAGCTTCCGATAAGGGTTTGCCCTTTATCATTTCTGTAGCGATCGAGCTTGTTGCAATTGCCGCACCGCAACCGAATGTCTTGAATTTTACGTCCTTTATTGTGTTGTCCTCTATCTTGAGGAACATCTTCATTATATCGCCGCACTTAGCGTTACCAACCTCGCCTACACCGTTTGCGTCTTCGATCTCGCCGACGTTTCTGGGGTTAGCGTAATGGTCCATTACCTTTTCTGAATAAATCATCAGTAATACTTCCTTTCAAATATAGTGTATGCTTACTTTATCTTGAATGTTTCGCCCTTGATTATGTGATCCCACAGTGGTGACATACTTCTGAGCTTGTTTACTATAACCGGGAGAACCTCGATCAGCTTGTCGATCTCTTCCTCGGTCGTGTACTCTGACATTGAGATACGCAGTGAGCCGTGTGCTACCTCGTGGGGCAGACCTATGCTCAGCAGAACGTGGGAGGGATCAAGTGAACCCGATGTGCAGGCTGAACCGCTTGAAGCGGCAATGCCCTGCAGGTCAAGCTGGAGCAGTAAGCTTTCGCCCTCTACGCCCTCGAATGAGAAGTTGAGGTTACTGGGCATACGCTTTTCTCTGTCGCCGTTTAAGTGGACACGGTCGATCTTCATTATCTCGTTGTAAATCTTGTCGCTGAACTTCCTGAGTTTCTCGTTCTTTGAATCGATGCCGTTTACAGCGTCTGTTATCGCAACGCCAAGACCTACTATAGCAGGGACATTTTCCGTACCTGCACGTCTGCCTCTTTCCTGGGCGCCGCCGTCAATGAACGGGGGAAGACGGTACTTCTTGTTTACATAAAGAACGCCGCAACCTTTCTGTGCGTGTATCTTATGGCCGCTGAGGGAGAGCATATCTATGTTCTGTTCCTTGACGTTGATGTGAACGTTACCGATAGCCTGAACTGCGTCGGTGTGGAATATTACACCCTTTTCCTTGCACAGTGCGCCGATCTCGGGGATAGGCTGTATCGTACCGATCTCGTTATTGGCGTACATTATAGTAACAAGCGCTGTGTCGGGGCGGATAGCGTTTGCTACGTCCTCAACCTTTACTATACCGTTTGAGTAAACGGGGAGGTATGTTACCTCAAAGCCCTCTTTCTTGAGAGCGTCAAGTGTGTGCAGAACTGCGTGGTGCTCAAATACAGAAGTGATTATGTGCTTCTTGCCTTTCTGAGCCATCATCTTAGCTGTGCTTTTGATCGCCCAGTTGTCGCTCTCACTGCCGCAGCTTGTGAAATAAACCTCGTTATCCTCACAGCCGAGTGCCTGTGCGACCTGATGCCTTGCCTTGTTTACGGCTATTGCGGAATTTCTTCCGAGTGTGTAGATAGAGGAAGGATTACCGTATTCCTCTTTAAGATAGGGCAGCATAGCGTTAAGAACGTTATCGCTTACCTTAGTGGTAGCCGCATTGTCAAGGTATATCGTTGTTTTCAGCATTTATACTACCGATCCTTTCTTTTTGCTCTTTATGCTAAATGCCGTATTCCGCACTGTAAAGCGGTGCGATAAACACGACCGATTTAGTCCGATTTATATTATACACCTTATTGTCTACAAAAGCAATAGGTTTTATTAAAAAATTTTTCCGAAAAATATCGGCAGTGGGAAAATTCTCACTGCCGATAAGTCAATTATTCAAGGTTTTCTGCAATAAACCGTGAGGTTTATTCGATAGCGATAACATTATTCGTTTCAACCTGAGGAGCGGCTTTCGGAACAGATACCTTTAGGATACCGTCCTCAAACTTGGCACTTACGTCCTTTGCCTGTACGCCGTCGCCTACATAGAAGCTTCTGCTGCACTGACCCTCGTAACGCTCACGTCTGATATACTTGCCGTCCTTCTTCTCCTTTTCATCCTTTTCAAGACCCTTGGAGGCGCTGATCGTAAGATAACCGCTGTCAAGTTTCAGCGATACATCTTCTTTTTTGAAGCCCGGCAGATCAATATCAAGCTCGTAGCTGTTTTCGGTTTCACGGACATCTGTCTTCATCACGTTCTTGGCGTGCTTGCCGTAGAGCGGATCGTTCTTGCCGCCGAATACTGACGGCATATAGAAATCATCGTCGAAGAAATTGTCAAATAAATTTTCATTGAAAATTGCGGGTAACATAAGTCATTTCTCCTTCCATATATCGGGCGGTCGGGTTATTATCCGACCGTGTAACTGCCTGCCTACCTGCTGTCGTTTATTCGATAGCGATAACATTGTTCGTTTCGACCTGAGGAGCGGCTTTCGGAACAGATATCTTTAAGATACCGTCCTAAAATTTGGCGCTTACGTCCTTAGCCTGTACGCCGTCGCCTACATAGAAGCTTCTGCTGCACTGACCCTCATAACGCTCACGTCTGATATACTTGCCGTCCTTATTCTCCTTTTCGTCCTTTTCAAGACCCTTGGTGGCGCTGATCGTAAGATAACCGCTGTCAAGTTTCAGCGATACATCTTCTTTCTTGAAGCCCGGCAGATCGATATCAAGCTCGTAGCTGTTTTCGGTTTCACGGACATCTGTCTTCATCACGTTCTTTGCGTGCTTGCCGTA
>JAGBHT010000018.1 GCA_017935365.1 Ruminiclostridium sp.
CCTGCGTATTTAATTTGTTGACAACTTTCGGTTGGGCGCTGTCTGCCTGCGGAACAAAAGTTCCGCTACCACCAAATCAAAGATTTGGTGCAATTCCGCCACACCTGCGTATTTAATTTGTTGACAAATTATCTTTGCCAAATTGTCAACGTTGATATTATATCATAACCAAAATGCAAAGTCAAGTGCTTTTTTGAATTTTTTTGTGCAACAGACTGATACTCGCATTTATTCGGCTTATTCTATTGACTTGAAACGCAAAAAGGTTTATACTAATATAATAATAAACAGCAGAAACGAGGTGGATATTGTGAACAGTTCCGCACAGAAAAGCGCTCAGATACTTGTTGTTGACGATTCTGCGATGAACCGCGAGATGCTCAGTGATATGCTGAGCGACGATTACAGCATCATTGAAGCGGCAAACGGTGAAGAAGCACTGAACATTCTTAAAGAACGCATATACGATATTGACCTTGTACTGCTTGATATAATAATGCCTGTGATAGACGGGTTCGGTGTGCTTGACGTTATGAAGCGGTATCATTGGCTTGATGATACTCCTGTAATAATGATATCCACCGAAACATCGCAAAACTACATACGCAAGGCTTATGAACTGGGAGTTACCGATTATATCCGAAGACCGTTCGACAGCTTTGTTATTCACAAACGTGTTTCCAACACCCTTATGCTGTACCGCAAGCAGAAAAAACTGCTCGGTGCACTTGAAGAACAGGTTTATGAAAACGAAAAGAACAACCGCATGATGATAAATGTTCTGGCTCACATAGTTGAGTTCAGAAACGGAGAAAGCGGTATGCACGTTCATCATATAAAACAGCTGACAGCTATCCTTTTGCAGAAGCTGACAGAAAAGACCGATAAATATCACCTGACGGAAAACGATATGCTGCTGATAAGCACTGCTTCTTCCCTGCATGATATCGGCAAAATATCTATTGATGATAAAATTCTGAACAAACCCGGTAAACTAACAGCCGAAGAGTTTGAGATTATGAAAACCCACTCGGTCATCGGAGCGGAAATGCTTCATGACCTTCATAACACGCATAACTATCCGCTTTTCAACAAAGCTTATGAAATCTGTCGCTGGCATCACGAAAGATACGACGGCAGAGGTTATCCGGACGGACTTAATGGTGAAGAAATACCGATATCCGCACAGGTGACCGCCCTCGCCGATGTATATGACGCACTTACAAGCGACAGATGCTATAAAAAAGCATACTCGCATGATCAAGCGATGGAAATGATACTCGACGGACAATGCGGCGCTTTTAATCCACTGCTTCTTGAATGCCTCAAAGAATGCGAAAATCAGATACTCGAAGAACTCACAAACAAGCTTGACAATACTCAGGACGACAGGCTTCTAATGCGCGCTACCGAAGAACTTGTTGAAAATAAGGTTGCCTCTGAAAAGGTCAACTTCAATTCTCACCTTCCGATACCAGCCAGAGATCGCTGGAACTTCTTTTCGGATGATTCGGATGAAATACAGTTTGAATATGACGCGGTGCTTGATGTATTGCGGCTGACCGAATACGGTGCGACACAGCTCGGACTTCAGGAAATGACAATGCACCCTAAAGGACTGAAGCAAGACTATATCGGAGAGGATACCATAAGCAGTATGCTCGCGATAATAAAGGCTGCAACACCGGACGCTCCCGTTGTCAGCCTGAAAACAATGCTTGATATCAACAAGCAGAAACGATGGTATGAGATACGCATACGCACTCTCTGGAGCAACGAAGAAAATCCGCAATATACAGGCGTTCTCGGCAGAATAATCGATATCAACGACCGTGAGCTCGCTGTTATACATCCGGAATACAGGCTCGGCGCAGACGAAGACGTCGAAATAAGAGAAACGATAAACCGGCTCACAAATGTGTTCGATGTTGTAAGACTGGTGGATGTAACCGATAATGAAGTAGTAAGAGCTGGCTGTAAAGAAGGCAACGAGGAAATGATCGACGTCTGCCTCGGGCATAAATGCTATGCTATATGGGGCAAGACACAGCGATGTAAAAACTGTGTTTCCGCCAAAGCGTTTGAAAAACGCGGTCAGATGAGCAAACTTGAATTTGCTGATGACAGCATATATCAGATCATATCCAAATATGTCGAGATCAACGGCAAGCCGTTTGTTCTTGAAATGATATACAAGGATAAAGACGGCGTATTGCTTGGCGCATACGGCAAGACCGACTTTATGGACAATATAGTCAATTACAACCGACAACTGTATCACGATGCACTCACCGGCGTGTATAACCGCCGCTATTATGAAGAGCAGACAAAATCGATGCGTTACATAGATGCGGTTGCAATGCTCGATGCAAACGACTTCAAAACGATCAACGACCATTATGGACACGCCGCAGGCGACTGTGTACTGAAAGCGATGTGTGACAGTATCAAGAGTTGTATAAGAAGCAGTGATATTCTTATACGGCTCGGCGGAGATGAATTCGTGCTGCTGATGACCAATATTCCCGAAAAGATATTCTATCAGAAGCTTGAAGAAATAAAGCAAACCATATCCGATATAAAACTTGAAGATTATCCGGATATAAAATGCACTGCCGCTATCGGCGGTGTTTACGGCGTACAGCCGATAGAAAAAGCGTTAGCCGAGGCGGACAGACTTATGTACATTGATAAAAACGCCTCAAAGGAGGAAAAATGACACTTGAAGAATGCTACAAGGCACTCGGAGGAAGCTACACCGATGTGCTTTCAAGACTGATGAACGATAAGATGATAACGAAATATCTCGGAAAATTCACCGAAGATACAAGCTACAATGATATTTTCACAGCACTTGAAGCAAAAGACTATGAAACAGCTTTCCGTGCCGCTCACACTCTTAAAGGTTTTTGCCTTAACCTCGGACTTGAAAAGCTGTACAAATCAGCGTATGAAGTTACAGAGGCTCTGCGTGGCAAGACAGACGAAACGACACCCGCAATGCTCGAAGAACTGAAAGCCAATTATGAAAGCTCGGTTCTCGCAATAAAACAGCTTTAATACGGATACAGCCACACTTTTATATAAGAGTGTGGCTGTTTTACTTGACGATTGCCGTAAAAAAAGGTATAATAACTTCAGGTGTCAGCCGTTTTCCTTTCGACAAAATGGCTAAGCACCGCAGTACCGGTATGATTTACGATATATAAGCAAAACAGCATTTACAAACCGGTACTATAAAATCTGCTTTCAAGAAAGGTACAGACAATGACAGTAAGAGAAATGCAGGATGAGATCCTGAGAATAAAAAAAGAAAAAGATATATGCATTCTGGCGCACGCATATCAGCGCCAGGATATTCTTGATGTTGCCGATTTTGTAGGCGATTCATTTGCACTCAGTCAGATGGCGGCAAAAGCACCGCAGAGTACAGTGCTTATGTGCGGCGTGCGCTTTATGGCTGAAACAGTTAAGATACTCTCTCCTCAGAAAAAGGTTATTTTATCCGACAGCAACGCGGGATGTCCTATGGCAGAACAGATGGATAAGGACCTCATCTCACAGCTGAAAGAAATGTACCCCGATTATAAAGTTGTGGCTTACATAAATACGACCTCTGAGCTTAAGACCGTATGCGACGTATGCGTAACATCATCAAGTGCAGTAAAGATCGTAAAAAAACTCGACAGCGACAAGATACTCTTCATACCCGACTGCAACCTCGGCGATTTTGTTCAGAAGCAGTGCCCCGATAAGACATTCAAGCTTGTAAGCGGCGGATGTCCCACTCACCTGCGTATGACCGTAAAGGATGTTGAAAAGGCGAAGGCACAGCACCCTGACGCTCTCCTGCTCGTTCACCCCGAATGTGCGCCCGCTGTAACGGCTCTCGCAGACTATGCAGGCAGTACAACAGGTATTATGAACTATGCTAAAAAGAGCGACGCAAAGGAATTCATAATCGGCACGGAAAACAGCATTGTGGAGCACTTAAGCTTTGACGAACCCGACAAGAAGTTCTATCCTCTGTCAAAGGACTGCGTCTGTCACAATATGCACCTCACAAACCTCGCTACCGTTTACAACTGCGTATGCGGTAACGGCGGCGAAGAGATCGAGCTTGACGAAGAAATACGTCTTGGTGCAAAGCGTTGCATAGACGAAATGTTGAGGCTCGGCGACTAACCGCAGATATACGGATCATAATAACGATGTAATAATACGTCAGCTTGACTTTTCAGGCGGCGTGAATTATAATAGAATAAGCAGAAATTTCCGCCCTAAAAGGCGGCATTTTTGCAAAAGAAGATAATTGTTCACACTTGAAAGGAATAAGAATTTGAATTTTAAAAGAAAATTGGCGGCAGTCCTTGCAGGAATAATGACAGTAACAGCCTTTTCAGGTTGCTCAATGCTCGGCGGTCAGAATACAAACGCACTCGGAAGCTATAACTTTTCGGAAATGAACCTTGTACAGCTTGACAAGCCCGCTGAGGGTCAGGACGTTGCAATAATCGAAACCAATGTCGGTACAATAACAGCTGTACTGTATGCAGAATTTGCTCCTAACACGGTCGCAAACTTCAAGAAGCGTGCAGAAGAAGGTTTCTATGACGGAAAGCCGTTTTTTGCTTTACAGAAGGGCATATACGCAATAACGGGCGCTTCAAACGATGAGGGAACCGAAGGCATTACCGATGACGGCAAGTACATTGAAAACGAATGCTCAGTGAATTTATGGCCGTTCAAAGGCTCACTTCTGGGCTACAGTTCACAGCAGGGCTATTCCGACAGCCGTTTCTTCTTCACAGGCGCTCTCGAAGTAACCGAAGAAAACAAGAAGGAACTCAGAGGCTATACAAATCAGGAAACAAGCGCTCAGGTAATTCCCGAAGAGCTTATTACAGCATTTGAAAAGAGAGGCAGTGTTCCCGGATTTGCAGGTTCTTACACTGTATTCGGTCAGGTCATAAACGGTTTTGACGTGCTTGACAAGATACTCTGGACAGACTCTGACAAGTCAAATATGAAGCCTCTTGAAGAACTCAAAATAGTAAAGGTAACACTCGACACTTACAAAGACGGTAAGTTCACGATAGAAGAACCGACATCAGACAAATATCTTTCAGCCGAAGAAATCGAAAAAATGCAGAACGAATCCGGCGGCGCAACAAGCAGTGTTGCCGAGTCAACATCGGCAAACTGATAAGCGACACAGTTGAAAGGAACCGATAAAATGAGGTTTAGGTCTTTATGTAAAGCAGCGGCGGCAATCACGCTCACTGCGACTATGGTAATGGCAAGCGGTTGTAACTCGCAGAAAGAAGACAACACTGCGGAAATAACTGTCGGACCCGGCGATACTCTTGCAGAAATGACAATACAGGTAGGAGAAGAAACCGGCAAGATACGTTTCAAGCTTTTCCCGGAAGTCGCACCAAAGGGTGTGGATAACTTTGTAAAGCTTGCCGAAAGCGGATATTACAACGGTAAAACCATACACAGAGTTATAAAGGACTTTATGATACAGGGCGGCTCGCTCAGAGGAAACGGTACAGGCGGAACTACCGCCGACAAGACAGAAATCCCCCGTGAAACAAACGACCGTATGAGAGCTTATTACGGCGCACTCGGTTATGCCGAAAGCAGTGACGGCATCAACAGCCAGTTCTTTATAATAAACAACAAGACGCCTTTTGACATAGCAAAAACAGCCGAAAATATTTCTTCCGACCTTGATGAATACAAGGACAGACTGACGGAAGAAGATAAAAAAACATACACCGATTATCTTGCAAAGCTCAACGCGACACCCGAAGATGTAAGAGCAAAATATCTTTCGAGCGGCGGTGCATTCAGCATAGACGGAAACTACACAATATTCGGTCAGGCTATAGAAGGTCTTGACTTTCTTGATAAGATAAGCCAGGTTGAAGTTTCATCAGGCAATACAATTGACGATGAGCAAGGAATTGCTTCAAAGCCTGCTGTTTCGGTAGTGATCAAGAAGATCGAAATTGCCACTATACCGACAATAACCGAAACCGAAGCAACAACCACTACAAGAAAGAGTATCCGTCCGTCAGCCACAACCCCGGCTCCGAGCAATACAACGGTAGCTGAATCTACCACAGCACCTGATACCACAAAGGCAGAATAAGTAAAACCCTGCATCGCAGATCTGATGCAGGGTTATTTTTTTATGATCAAAGGCGGAATGTCTTGTGACATTCCGCCTTCTTCTTATTCATCTTTCTTTAAATGTACGTCAAGCTGATTATACGGTATCTCGATACCATTCGCATCAAACTGCTCCTTGACCGCTTCATTAAGGTCGAAATACACTGTCCAGTAATCCTCAGCCTTTACCCACGGATAGCAGGTTATTCTTACTGCGCTGTCCGCAAGCTCGTTTATTCTTATCTTAGGTTCGGGATCTTTAAGAATAAGTTTGTGATTATCGGTTATGCTTTTCAGAACCGCGATAGCCTTTCTGAAATCGGCGTTGTATGAAATCGTATATACCATGTCCACACGCCTTATTCCAAGCGTTGTATAGTTGGTGACCTTCTTTGATGTTATCTGCCCGTTGGGATAGAAGATAGCTTTATTATCGTATGAATGAAGCTCGGTGTACCACATATTGATTGCTTCAACCGTACCCTCAACATCATCGACCTTGATGTAATCTCCGATCTTGAACGGCTTTGTGAGCATTATGCTGAATCCGCCCGCTATATTTGAAAGGCTGTCCTGAAGCGCAAGGCCTATCGCAACACCGGCTGTACCGATCACGGCGATTATCGAGGTCATCGGAACGCCGAGCACCGCAAGAACTATAGTAGCAAGCAGTGCATAAAGCAGTATTCTGACAAGCGAATAAACAAAGCGTGATATTGTCTTGTCAATGACATCGTGCTTCATTCCCTTGCTCATCATTTTCAGAACAAGCTTTGAAATAACTATTCCGACAATTAAAATTATTACCGCAGCAATAAGCGTAGGAAGATACCCGACAAATGCGTCCCACATCTGACCGAAAAACGTTTCGGCTTCTTTTATCTGTGCCTGTGCGTTCTCAAACGGATCGGTAGACGTTCCGACCGCCTGTGAAAGCAATGAAATATTCACAAAAATCTCTCCGTTTCAGCTTTAATTCGAGGTGTCCTCTGCCCTCTCGGTCACCTGTATGGAAACCTTATATTCGCCTGTCACCCAGCTCTTGACCTTTGTTCCCCGCAACGTAAATTCTGCATTTACATCTTTAAGACCTGCTGTGAGAGTGGTTCCCATAAGGTCTATTGTCGCATAAATATCCTTGGACGCAAGAGTTGCTATTTCATCGGCAGGACCTGTTACATTCACGCTGAGCTCGTTTGTCAGAACTTCAACATCTAAGTTGTCGGGTGCGTTGATTACTCTTATATTGTCCTTCTGCACGGTATAGCTTAAGAATGTGTAATTTTCGGCGTCTTCAAACGATACCATTGCGGAAGTATTTCCGCTGATATTCTTGTAACCCTCAGGTAAAGTTATAGGAAGTGTGAGCTTCTGCAGATACTTTGTAGTAAGCTGGCTCAGATCTATCGTTCCTATCTCGAATTTTTCCTGTGAATCAAGCGAATCATCAGGCGACGAAACAGTCAGCGATTCGGGATAGATACTGTATTTCAGACTGCTTAAATCAAAGTTTGACGGAACATTTGTAAACTGTACGGTAAGCGGTAATGTTTTCTGCTTATAAAGCGTTATATTTACCGTAAAACTCTCTTTATCATATTTGATATCGGGATTTTCGATTATCTCGCCGTTACTGCCGAGCAGTACTATCTGTCCCTTTGATGTGACCGATTCGGACGTTTCGCCTGCAAATACGGAACGTATCTCAACCGACTTTACCGATTCAATAGCCGTGCTGTCGCCCGTGAGTGTTATTGTTGACGGTTCGGCGGTCACGCTGTCTATCTTCATACCTGCCGTTGCGGTAACGCCCTCGGCGGTAGCCTTCATACTGCCGTTTGAAATGCTGTATGTCTTTGATACCGTCTTGGCTACTTTCAGCCTGAGCGTTACATTGTCATCGTCAACAGTACAACTGTTTTCCTTCACAGGTATCACATTGACCTTTACAGTATATTCTCCGGGTGAGGTGATCGCAGATAAATCAGCCTTTGCCGTGAAATCGTCAGATGTCATATTTCCGACTTCATAACGCTTACCTGTTATCTGTACCGAAACCTTGTCAACGTATCCGTCAGTAACAGAAAGATTATTCTGAGTCATATAATCGGTAGCTTTAACTTCAACCGGAATGTCACTGACGTGCGTTGTGACATCCGGGAAAATCTGCATTGAAATTGCAAACCACACGATAATGGCGATCACAAGCGCGAATATGATAGTTTTTAAATTCTTGACAAAGTTCTGAAAAAAGCTTTTGATCCATTCCTTCATTATTTATCCGCCCCCTTTTCTTTTTTGACATCGGGTGCGTTTTTCCTGCTTTTCTTTGACGCTTTATCTTTCAGTTTCTTGCTTTCGGGCTTTTCGGGAACAAGTTTCTGCGTAAGGAGCTTGCGAAGCGTATCCTTATTATAAAAACGTGTAAGGTTGCCGTTTTCGGCTACCGAGATAGTACCTGTTTCCTCCGAAACAACAACGATGACCGCATCGGAAACCTCGCTCATACCGATAGCCGCTCTGTGACGTGAGCCGAGCGCCTTGGAGATAAGTTCCTCTTTCTGTGGCTTTGGTAAGAAACAGCCTGCGGCATACACCTTGCTGTCACGGATAATTACCGCACCGTCATGAAGAGGTGTATTTGGGAAGAATATGTTTCCGAAAAGCTCGGGGCTCGGAGTTGCGTTGAGTATCGTACCTGTGTCCACCTGTTCACCCAGTCTTGTTTCACGCTCGAACACGATAAGCGCGCCGGTCGCCGTCTGTGAAAGCTGTTCGCAGGCGATACAGACTGCCTCGATACAGTTATGTATATCGGCGGTTGCCGCATCTGCTTTACCCTCAAAGTTCAGCGCCAGTTTTTTCATTTTCGTGGTACGTCCCATTTTTTCAAGCACGCGGCGAAGCTCAGGCTGGAACACTATGAGTATTGCGATAATTCCGACATTCAGGAATGTTTCTATAATGACTTTCATCGCCTTGAACTCGAACTGGTTAACGACAAAGAAAAGTATCGCAAGCAGGATTATACCTTTAATAAGCTGTTCCGCTCGTGTTTCCTTGATAATTTTTATGCCCTTGTATATAAGATAGGCAAGCAGGAGAATATCAAGATAGTCAACAAGTCCCATCGTGGCAAAAACGCTCTGTATATTCTCCCAGATATCCTTTAAATAATGGATCAATTTTTCTGCTCCGTTCCCATAACTGCTGTCGCAGTGAATTTCATCGTAAGTTTATATATAATATTGTATCATTAAACAGCGATTATTTCAAGGAGTGGCGGAAAATTTTTTCTTACTTTTCACAAACATAATTATTCATTTTTTCTCTGCGGTCAAACAATGGCTTGGTACTGCGGAACGGCTTTGCGGTTAGCTGTAGCATACCGAAGAAATTTGTACATGAAACTAAAAAATTCTGAAAATTTTCACTTTTAGAGGTTTACAATCAGGAACGATTATGATATAATACTAACTTGAAAGCATACGTCTTGGTATGGCGATATGCAAAAATAAAGGAGGACGATTCCCATGGGAAGACAAAAACTTACTATGGACGGTAACAACGCCGCAGGTCACGTGTCTTATGCGTTTACTGACGTTGCAGCGATTTACCCCATTACACCATCTTCAGTTATGGCTGAAGTAACAGATTCCTGGTCAACAGCCGGAAGAAAGAATATTTTCGGACAGGAAGTAAAGGTAGTAGAGATGCAGTCAGAAGCCGGCGCAGCAGGCGCAGTTCACGGCTCTCTTGCAGCAGGTGCATGTACTACAACTTACACAGCATCACAGGGCTTACTGCTCATGATCCCCAACATGTACAAGATCGCAGGTGAATTACTGCCTAGCGTTATTCATGTTTCCGCTCGTGCTCTTGCAACACACGCACTTTCTATCTTCGGCGACCACAGCGATATCTACGCTTGCCGTCAGACAGGTTACGCTATGCTCTGCTCCACTAACCCTCAGGAGGTTATGGACCTCGGTGCTGTAGCTCACCTTTCTACATACGAAGCAAGAGTTCCTTTCCTGCACTTCTTCGACGGTTTCAGAACATCACACGAAATCCAGAAGATCGAAGTATGGGACTACGAAACACTTGACAAGATGCTCGACCACGAAGCTGTAGACGCTTTCAGAAACAGAGCTCTCAACCCCGAGAAGCCCGTTCTGCACGGCACAGCTCAGAACCCCGACATCTTCTTCCAGGCAAGAGAAGCAAGCAACAAGTACTATGAAGCTACACCCGCTATCGTACAGAAGTACATGGACAAGGTAAACGCTGAGATCGGTACAGATTACAAGCTGTTCAACTACTACGGTGCTCCCGATGCTGAACAGGTAATCATCGCTATGGGCTCTGTTTGCGATACAATCGAAGAGACAATCGACTACTTAACAGCTCAGGGCAAGAAGGTTGGTCTTGTTAAGGTAAGACTTTACAGACCCTTCAGTGTTGATGCTTTCGTATCAGCTATCCCCGAAACAGTCAAGAAGATCACAGTTCTCGACAGAACAAAGGAACCCGGCGCACTCGGCGAACCTTTATACCTCGACGTTGTTGCAGCTCTCAAGCAGGCTAACAAGTTCCAGGATGTACCCGTATTCACAGGTCGTTACGGTCTTGGTTCTAAGGATACTAACCCTGCTCAGATCATTGCAGTTTACAACAATACCGAAAAGCCCAGATTCACAATCGGTATCGAGGATGATGTTACAGGTCTTTCACTCCCTATCGGTGAGAACCCCAACACAACACCCGAAGGTACAACTTGCTGTAAGTTCTGGGGTCTTGGTTCAGACGGTACTGTTGGTGCCAACAAGAACTCAATCAAGATCATCGGCGACCACACAGACATGTATGCTCAGGCATACTTCGCATATGACTCAAAGAAGTCAGGCGGTGTTACGATTTCTCACCTTCGTTTCGGTAAGTCACCTATCAAGTCAACTTACTTCGTAAACAAGGCTAACTTCGTAGCTTGCCACAACCCCTCATACATCGACAAGTACGATATGGTTGAGGACGTTGTGCCCGGCGGC
Source organism: Ruminiclostridium sp. (assembly GCA_017935365.1). Classification (GTDB taxonomy): domain Bacteria; phylum Bacillota; class Clostridia; order Oscillospirales; family Ruminococcaceae; genus Ruminiclostridium_E. The sequence goes on from JAGBHT010000018.1 coordinate 11,229, forward strand.
TCATTCCTGCTCAACTGCCAGTGGACAGTTGACGAGCTCGACGAGAAGCTCCCCGCTCCCGTTAAGGCTTACATTGCTAAGAACAATATCAACTTCTATATCATCAACGCTATCAAGGTAGCTAAGGAAATCGGTCTTGGCAACAAGACAAACACTGTATTACAGTCTGCATTCTTCTCAATCGCTAACATCATCCCCGCTGAGGATGCTATCGAGTATATGAAGAAGGCTGCTTACAAGTCATTCGCTAAGAAGGGTGAAGACATCGTTAACATGAACTACGCCGCTATCGAAAGAGGCGCAGGCGAAGTAGTCAAGGTTGACGTTCCCGCATCATGGGCTGACGCTGAGGGTACACTTCCCGTACACACAGCTACAGGCGACAGAAAGGATCTCGTTGACTTCGTTAACAACATCCTTATCCCTGTTAACGCTCAGAGAGGCGACAAGCTCCCCGTATCTACATTCGTTGGTATGGCTGACGGTACATTCCCCCAGGGCTCAGCAGCTTATGAGAAGCGTGGTATCGCAGTAGACGTTCCCGAGTGGATCCCCGAGAACTGTATCGAGTGTAACCAGTGTTCATTCGTTTGTCCTCACGCTGTAATCCGTCCTGTTATCCTTTCAGAGGAAGAAGCTGCTAAGGCTCCTGCAGGCGCTAAGATGAAGGACGCTATGGGTCTTCCCGGCAAGAAGTTCGCAATGGTAACTTCTGTTCTCGACTGCACAGGTTGCGGTGTTTGTGCTCAGGTTTGCCCCTCTAAGAACAAGGCACTCGTTATGAAGTCACTTGATTCTCAGATGAACGAACAGCCCATGTTCGACTACGCTGTTAAGGAAGTAGCTGACAAGCCCGAAGTTCACGAGAAGTTCAAGGAAACAACAGTTAAGGGTTCACAGTTCAAGCAGCCCCTGCTCGAATTCTCAGGCGCCTGCGCAGGCTGCGGTGAAACTCCTTACGCTAAGCTCATTACACAGCTCTTCGGCGACAGAATGTACATTGCTAACGCTACAGGCTGTTCATCAATCTGGGGCGGTTCTGCTCCCTCAACTCCTTATACTGTAAATAAGGAAGGCAAGGGTCCCGCTTGGGGCAACTCACTGTTCGAGGATAATGCTGAATTCGGTCTCGGTATGTTCATCGCTCAGGATACATTAAGACACAGAGCACAGGGTCAGTTAAAGGCTATTGCTGAAAAGACTGACAATGCTGACGTTAAGGCTAAGATCGATACATACTTCGAAACAGCTAACGACGGTAAGGCAAATGCTGCTGCTACAAAGGATCTCGTTGCTGCTCTTGAAGCTCTTGATTGCGACTGCGCTGAAAAGAATGCAGTTCTCAAGGCTAAGAACTACCTCGCTAAGAAGTCCAACTGGATATTCGGCGGCGACGGCTGGGCATACGATATCGGTTACGGCGGTGTTGACCATGTTCTCGCATCAGGCAAGAATGTAAATGTATTCGTATTCGATACAGAAGTTTACTCCAACACAGGCGGACAGGCTTCCAAGTCTACAAACATCGGTGCTGTTGCACAGTTCGCAGCAGGCGGTAAGGACGTTAAGAAGAAGGATCTCTCCGGTATCGCTATGAAGTACGGTTATGTATATGTTGCTCAGGTTTCAATGGGTGCAGATATGAACCAGTGCTTAAAGGCAATCGCTGAGGCTGAAGCTTATGACGGTCCTTCACTGATCATTGCTTACGCTCCTTGTATCAACCACGGTATCAAGGGTGGTCTTACAATCGCTCAGAAGGTAGAAAAGGAAGCTGTACAGGCTGGTTACTGGCATCTGTTCAGATTCAACCCCGCTGCTCCTGCAGGAACAAATCCGTTCTCACTCGACAGCAAGGCTCCTACAGGCGATTACAAGGAATTCATGATGAGAGAAGTTCGTTACAACTCTCTTATGCGTGCTAACCCCGAAAGAGCTAACGCACTGTTTGACAAGGCAGTTGCTAACTCCAAGAAGCGTTACGAAGAACTCGTAGGTCTTGTCGAATACTACAAGAAGGAATACTGTGGCGAATAATCGTCCGGTATTCCATACGGAATAACTAAAAAGCCCAAAAATTTTGAATAGTCGGAATAGAATAGGTTTTTACGCCCCTCCGGGAAAACCGGAGGGGTTATTTTTTCCGACATTTATACTTTTGTTTGCTATTATTAATAAGAGTTAACCATTCAATTTTTTACCGATTTTTACTGTTTTTTATAATTTTCCTGCAAAGCGAACATAAATACCCCCGCTCCGATGCAGAAAACGCATATCGGTGTATAATTATTCCCGTCATAAAAAACGGACAACGGGAATACAAATTATTTGGATAATAACGTACAGGCACCCACGCTTGTATGCACTTGAAAAGGAACGAGTCAGTATGGAAATATTAGAGTGGATAAATGAAAACATAGTATGGGGAATACCCGTGCTGATACTGTTTGCAGGTTCGGGAATTATCTTCACGATAAGAACCAGAGGCTTGCAGATACTACACTTCCCTACTATAATCAAACGTACTTTGCTTACAAAGCAGCCCGAAGCGGACGGAAAGAAAGTTTCTCCGTTCAGGACGCTCACTGCGGCTCTGGGCGCAACGGTCGGCACAGGTAACATTATCGCGATCGGCAGTGCAATTGCCTTTGGCGGCGCAGGTGCGATATTCTGGATGTGGATATCGGCATTACTCGGTATGGCAACAAGCTTTGCCGAGAACTATCTCGGCGCAAAATATCGTACTGTACAGTCCGACGGGCTTACAGGCGGAGTACCTTTCGCTTACATAAAGAAAGCTTTCGGCGGTAGAAAACTCGGAACATTCTTTGCAGGAATGTTTGCGGTCTGCTGTATAGGTGCAAGCTTCGGTATAGGCAATATGGCGCAGGTAAATTCAGCATCAATGGCTCTTCAGAATTGCCTTGGCGTTCCGCTCTGGGTATCAGGCATACTGTGTGCAGGTGTAATCGCCGCAATAGCACCCGGCGGCATCCATCGTCTGAGTAAAGTTACATCATGGGTAATTCCGATAGCCGCAGGCGGTTATCTTCTCGGTTGCCTTGCTGTTATTATAATGAACATCGAAAATGTCCCCTCTGTATTTGCCCGCATTTTCACAGAAGCATTTTCATTCAAGGCTGTTGGCGGCGGTACTGTCGGCGTAGTAATGCTGGAAGCTATGAAGTGGGGCGTTAAACGAGGCGTATTCTCAAATGAGGCGGGTCTTGGCTCATCTGTTATGATCAACGCCAATTCAAGTGCCGATCAGCATCATACACAGGGTATGTGGGCTATGCTCTCTGTATTTATCGACACTATTATCATCTGTACAATGACAGCTCTCTGCATTCTTTCAAGCGGTGCAGATCAGAAATCAAGCGTTGGCTTTGATATGGCGCTGATAGCATTCCAGGACGGTCTCGGCGACTTTGCGGGCGCTTTCCTCAGTATTGCTACATTCATCTTTGCGATAACAACCGTTACAGGCTGGTGGATATACGGCAGAAGCTGCTTTGTTTACCTTTTCACAAAGAAGTGGATAGGCGTATATCTTGCAATTTTCATTGTTACCGCTTTCGTGGGCGCGGTAATTCAGGCTACTGTTGTCTGGGACGTATCGGATCTGTTCAACGGACTAATGGCAATACCTAACCTGCTTGCGATAATCCTGCTCCGCAAGGAAGTCAAAGCTGACATTTAATTCCTTTAAAATCAGTAGATATTCATGAAGTAAAATAAAGCACATAGTGAACGCAGACTATACTTATTTTGTTTTATACAGCCAAATACGAGAGTTTTCGGTGCTGCAAAACAAAGAAAGTTATCTAACGCTTACTTTGTGCAATTTTTTTGCCGATTTTGCAATTTATCTATTGACCTATTGCAAAAAATAGTTTATAATAGTAAATGGGGAACAAGGTACGAATGAACCGTATCGATAATTCCCTACCGAATGACTTTCATCAGCATAAGCTGATAAAATAAAGAAAAGGAGAACAATCGGTTATGACAAAGAATCAGAATGTTTTAAAGTGGGTTGAAGAAATGAAAGCCCTCACACAGCCCGACAAGGTTGTATGGATCGATGGCAGCGAGGAACAGCTCAAGGCTCTTCGCGATGAGGCTATCGCAACAGGCGAAATGATCGAGCTCAACCAGGAAAAGCTCCCCGGCTGCTTATATCACAGAACAGCTGAAAACGACGTTGCCCGTGTAGAAGACAGAACATTCATCTGCTCAAGAGAGAAGGAGAATGCAGGTCCTACTAACAACTGGATGGATCCTAAGGAAATGTACGCTAAGCTGACAAAGCTCTATGACGGCGTTATGAAGGGTCGTACAATGTACGTTATCCCTTATTCAATGGGACCTATCGGCTCACCTATCGCTAAGGTTGGTGTTGAGCTGACAGACTCAATCTACGTTGTTCTTAACATGGACATCATGACAAGAATGGGCGCTCAGGCTTTCAAGAACCTGCCCGATGACTCCAACGACTTCGTAAGATGCCTTCACTCAAAGGCTGATGTTGATCCCGAAAAGAGATACATCGTTCAGTTCCCTGAGGACAACACAATCTGGTCAATCAACTCTGCTTACGGCGGTAACGTACTGCTCGGCAAGAAGTGCTTCGCTCTCCGTATCGCTTCTTACCAGGGTTGGAAGGAAGGCTGGATGGCTGAACATATGCTTATCCTCGGCGTTAAGAAGCCCGATGGCGATATCAAGTATATCACAGCAGCATTCCCCTCAGCTTGCGGTAAAACAAACCTCGCTATGCTTATTCCTCCCGAGGGATACAAGAAGGCAGGCTATGAAGTATTCACAGTAGGCGATGATATCGCTTGGATGAAGCAGGGTCCCGATGGCAGACTTTACGCTATCAACCCCGAGAACGGCTTCTTCGGTGTTGCTCCCGGTACAAACGCTAAGAGCAACTACAATGCGCTTGCATCAACAAGAAAGAACACAATCTTCACAAACGTTGCTATCAACAATGATGATATGACAGCTTGGTGGGAAGGTCTTGACAAGAATCCTCCTGAGAATGCAACAGACTGGAAGGGCAACAAGGTAAACGGTAAGGAATTCACAGCAGCAGGCAACAAGCTCGCTCATCCCAACTCACGTTTCACAGCTCCCGCTCAGAACTGCCCCTGCATTTCACCTGAGTTCAACAACCCCCAGGGTGTTCCGATCTCAGCTATCATCTTCGGCGGCAGACGTGCAGCTACAACTCCTCTGGTATACCAGTCATTCAGCTGGCAGCACGGCACATATGTAGGCTCTGCAGTTTCTTCTGAAACAACAGCAGCTGCTACAGGTGCAGTAGGTGTACTCCGTCATGATCCTATGGCTATGAAGCCCTTCTGCGGTTACCATATGGCTGACTACTGGGCACACTGGCTCGAAATGGGCAAGAAGCTCGGCGACAAGGCTCCTAAGATATTCAACGTTAACTGGTTCAAGCAGGATGAGAACGGCAACTATATGTGGCCCGGTTTCGGCGACAACATGAGAGTTCTCGACTGGATCATCAAGAGATGCGAAGGCACAATTGACGCTGAAAAGACACCTATCGGCTACCTTCCTAAGAAGGGTGACATCAACCTCAAGGGTATCGAGGATGTGGTTACATCAGAAGTTGAAGACAAGCTGCTCGCAGTTGACAGAGACCTCTGGAAGAAGGAAGTAGAAGAGATGAAGGAATTCTACAAGCAGTTCGGCGACAAGCTCCCCGACGGCTTAAAGCAGGAACTCGCTGATCTCGAAGCAAGACTTGGCTAATCCATAACCGAATAAACTCTGATCCCCCGTTAATTAGTTAACGGGGGATTTTTCTGCGTATAAGCGGATATCAACTATCAAAAGGGATTATTGATTTGCATCAGGTGTAGTGTTGCTAATACTTTTCCCTTTCTTAGCATACAGTAAAACGGCACCGGAATAATTCCGATGCCGTTTCTGTATAAAATATATTAACCCAAAATTGTCTTATTCCTTTACACCACCGAGTGAAACACCGGCGATGATGAATTTCGATAAGCAGAAATAAACGATGATAACAGGTACGATTGCTATGAAAATGAACATATAAACCTGACCCATATCAAACTTTAAGAAGTCTGCCGAACGAAGCTGTGCGATCATGATAGGCATTGTCTTCTTTGTTGATGTATCAATAATCAACGAAGGAAGGAAGTAGTTGTTCCATGATGCAACGAAGCTGAATATTGCCTGTACTGCAAGAGCAGGCTTAAGCATAGGAAGAACAATCGTGTTGAATGTTCTGAATTCGCCCGAACCGTCAATTCTTGCTGCCTCGATAATATCAATCGGAAGCGAGCTCTTCATATACTGAATCATGAAGAAGAATACCGCAGGAGCCGCAATAGCAGGAACTATAAGAGGGATATATGTATCTCTTAAGCCCAAGTCGGTACACATACTGAAGAAACCGAGTGCAGAAACCTGTGTAGGAATCGTCATGATAAGCAATATGAAGTTAAAGATAAATTTCTTACCTTTGAAGTCATATACATGAATTGCATACGCTGTCATTGCCGAGAAATAAATCGACAATATCGCTGTACACGTTGCGATGATCAAGCTGTTGATAACACCGTTTACTACAGGTATCGTTGTGTTTGAAATCGCACTCTGGAAGTTATTGATAAATTGATTTCCCGGCAGGAACGAGAAGCCGGACATAATATCATAATGTGAACGGCTTGCGTTAACAAGCAGGATGTAGAAGAAGAACAAACACAAAATTGAGAAGAAGACAAGAACGATATAACAGATTATTCTGTGAATAATAAGCGTAGGCTTTACCTTCATATTCGGATCTGTTCTGTTTAGCTGAAGTGCTGAGGTATGTTCAAGTACCTTTTCCTTTTTTGCCATGATACTTACTTACCTCCTTTTTTAGACTTCTTGTTGCTTCTGTCAGCAGCAAAGAAGTAGTAAACAACCAGGCTGAGTGCCGCACATACAATGAATATAATTACTGAAAGCGCACCTGCCATACCATAGTTCTTAGATGTACCGATCTGTTCGTTCAGATACATGATAAGCGTCTTGGTAGTATTATTCGGGCCTCCCTGACCGCCGGTAAGGATCTGCGGTACATCGAACATCTGAAGACCGCCGATCAGCGAAGTGATCATAACGTATACGAGTATAGGTCTGATAAGAGGAAGAGTTATCTTCCAGAATATCTGTGAGCTACTTGCACCGTCGATTTCAGCAGCCTCAATAACAGATTCGTTGATACCCATCATTGCCGCCATCAGCAGAATTGTCGTGTTACCGAACCACATAATGAAGTTCATGAACGCTACAAGTCCCATCGTACTGCCCGTATAGCTGAGAAATCTGAAAGCCTCGCCGCCGGTAGTGTGCTTGATAAGCTCGTTGATAGGTCCGATATCGGAGAATATTGAGAATATCAGCATTGCAAATGCAGATGCCATGATAAGGTTAGGCATATACATTACAGTTTTGAAGAATCCAAGACATCTTAAACGAAGTCTTACATTAGTAAACCAGTAAGCAAAAAGTAATGAAATGATTATCTGCGGAACAAATCCCAGTACCCACATGATAAGCGTATTCCATGTGAGTGCAAGTATATTGTTACCTGAACTCATATCAAAAATTGCCACAAAGTTATCAAATCCGACAAACTCCGGTCCTATCCAACTAAGACCCGACTTGAAGTATCTGAACATACTGTAATAGAAAGTCTGAATAAGCGGCCAAGCCTGGAAAACAAGGAAAACTAATATGAACGGGAGCATAAATATGTAGCCCCATTTTTTATATTTCCCGATTTGTCCTTTTCTGGCTTTTACCGGCACATTTCCTGCATTAGCTGCCTGAGCCATAAAAACACTCCTTATAAAAATCTCGGTATATTCTCCATCTTGAGCAGTCAAGTATGTTAATAAGGCGGAAGCATCCGCAATTCGCCCCATTAACATACTTGACTGCGAATTCAGTGAACCCGCAGTCAAGATGAAGGTCAAAAGTTTTAAGCTAAAAAGCCTTGATTATGCATCAGCGGGCTTCTTGAGCTCAGGATACTTAACAATAGCAGCCTCATAGAAGTTCTTGAGTGCTGTATCCTTATCAACAGTACCGTCGAAGTATTCCTTGAACTTAGCCTGGAATGTCTCGTTAAGACCCTGGTCGTAGATAGAAATCTTGCTCATGTCGATCTTGGGAGCTGTTTCAACGAACAGAGCGATGTGGTTCTGACCGCCTAAGAAGGCTGACTTGAAGTCAGAAGCAGCGAGTTCCTTCATTGCAGCTTCGTTGTTGTAGTAGTCCTGTGTATCCTTTGTGAACTGAACGCCGAAGTCCTTGTTGCAGCAGAATGCTCTCATAACATCGCCAACTAATGTAGCGTTATCTGTGCCCTTTGCAGCAGCGAGCCAAGAACCGCCCCAGAAGTAAGCCTGAGGACCGTAGCAAACTGCCCAGTCACCGTAACCGCCGTTACCTACTTCGAGCTTACCGCCGTCTTTTTCCTTAACTGCAAGTGAGTTACCTGCAAGTGTGAAGTTGATGCCCCATGTTGAGTAGAAGAAGCCGAATACCTTACCTTCGGGACCCTGGTCAGCAGCCCAAGCATCAGACCAAAGAGATGTCTTGTTGTTGTAACCCTTGTCTGTGTATGTCTTAGTCTGGTCAACCCACTTCATGATGTTGTCGTCAATGATGATTTCCTTGTTTTCGTTTACCCAAGGAGCAGCAACGTTGTTTGAGAAGGTTCTGTATGCATCATCATAACCTGAGAGCATCTTGTAACCCTTATCAGCAGCCTTAGCAGCTACTTCGTCAAACTTTGTCCAGTCAGCGAGAGCTTCCTGTACCTTATCGGGATCGTCTGTACCGAGAACGTCCTTAGCAATTGAACGTCTGTAAGCATACAGACCGGGAGTTGCCTGCCATGAAACACCCTTCAGTAACTTTGCATCATCCTGAGTTGTGCAAACGTCCTTTGTATACTGATACATACCTGAAAGATCTTCGTCAGTAAGACCGAGTGACTTAACATCAAGTGTGTACTCTGAGTTAACATACTTGAGAGCGTAGTCAGCTTCGAATAAGAACATATCGATCTTGTCATCAGCAGATGCAGCTTCGTTCTTGGGAAGGTCTTCATCAAGCTTGTTCTGATAAGCATTGTCCTTGTTTTCAGTGATCTTGAAGTTTACTGTAACGCCCTCAGGCATCTTATCCTGTAAGTACTTCTCAAAGTAGTTCTTGAACTCTTCGTTCCATACAGCGATGTTAAGAGTCTTGCCTTCGCCTTCCTTAAGTGTGAACTTATCGGAAGTTCCTGCGTTGCTTGAATCCTCAGTCTTGCTGTCCTCAGTCTTGCTGTCTTCAGTCTTGCTTGAGTCTGTTGCAGAAGATGTAGCATCAGAAGATGATGCTGTTGAGCTTGTAGCGTTGTTGCTTGAGCAACCTGCTACTGCGCCGAGAATTGATGCAGATGCTAATACAGCTGCTAAAATTCTTTTCTTCATTGGTAATTCCTCCAGAATTATTCATTTTGTGAAGCTTGATGCTTTCACTGCCTGACCTTTCGGTCTCATTTAGTGAGGTCCGGTTCACTCGGCTTTCAATCAGCCTGTGTCTTTCATGCTCACTGTTTATATAACGATATGTGTCGAAATATATATAACAATGTAGAATTCACTAAAAAGCACTGTAGCTCATCAAAAGTTTTGTTCACTTTTTCCTCGTTGACATAATCATATCACACATTTCACAAATTTGCAAGCGTTTTGGAAGATAAGTTGTGTTTTTTTACCGTAAACGTTTACAAAAATCGTTTTTTCAAGATTTTTTCGTTATTTTGCATAAAAAACCGTTACACCTTTGTAACAATTCAGATGTAACTACATTACTGATTTTCCTTATATTCCGCTTAGTGATCAGAAATAATGAAATTGTAACGCCGTGTAAACGTTTTTACAGTAAATTAACTCAAAAAAAGTTTATAAAGTAACAAATGTACATATAGCACAAAAACGAAAAGGGATTATTGTTGAAAAAGCACAATTTAAGAGATTTTCCGCTTTAGCACTTGAATTTGCTATTAAAATAAGGTAAAATAATAAAGTACCAACGACGGAGGGAAAAGCATGGATTTTATGAATAAAACACAGCTTACAACAGCTTTGATAAGCCTCGGTAAATTTTCATATATGTCTTTTTCAACGCCGTATTATAAGAATAAGTGTATTTTTTGAGCTGTGCAATTTCAGATTACACAGCTTTATTTATTTTCTGAAAGGAAGTCCGGAAATGAAAAAAGTAGCTATTGTAATGGGCAGTGACTCAGATCTGCCTATCGTAAAAAAAGCAGCTCAGGTACTCAAGGATTTCGGTGTTCCCACAGAACTGCGTGTTCTGTCCGCTCACCGCTGCGCCGCAGAAGTATCCGAGTTTGCAAGAAACGCCGAAAAGAACGGCACAGGCGTTATAATCGCCGCCGCAGGTAAAGCAGCTCACCTTGCAGGTGCAATTGCAGGACAGACTCCTCTGCCCGTTATCGGTATTCCGATAAAAGCAAGCGCTCTTGAGGGTATTGACGCACTTCTGTCAACAGTCCAGATGCCCGCAGGCGTACCGGTAGCCACAGTAGCTATAGACGGTGCCGCAAATGCCGCATTCCTTGCCGTGCAGATACTTGCAGTATCTGACGACGCACTCATGGACAAGATGAAGGCATACCGTGCCGCACAGACAGCCAAGGTTCTGGAAGCGGACAAGAAAATGGAGCAGGTACTTGCCGAACTTTGATCGGTGTACTATATATAATAGGATTTGACAAAATTACGGCACAGCCGTGTGAAGGAAAGGATAAACACAATGGAAAAGAAAGAACAGCTCTACGAAGGAAAAGCAAAGAAGGTTTTCGCTACTGACGACCCCAACCTCGTTATCGTATCCTACAAGGACGACGCTACAGCATTCAACGGTCTGAAGAAGGGTACTATCTCAGGTAAGGGTGTTATCAACAACAAAATGACAAACTATATGTTTAAGCTTCTTGAAAAGGCAGGTGTTCCTACTCACCTTGTTGAAGAGCTTAACGACAGAGAAACACTCGTAAAGAAGGTTTCTATAGTTCCCCTCGAAGTAATCGTAAGAAACGTAGCCGCAGGTAGTTTCTCAAAGAAGCTCGGCATTGAGGAAGGAACAAAGCTTCTCTGCCCCACACTTGAATTCAGCTACAAGAACGATGATCTCGGCGATCCTTTCATCAACGACTACTATGCACTCGCACTCGGTCTTGCAACAAAGGAAGAGATCGACCTTATCTCAAAGTACGCTTTCAAGGTAAATGAATTTATGCTCGACTTCTTCAAGAAGCTCAATATCGACCTCATCGACTTCAAGATCGAATTCGGTAAGACCTCAGACGGCACAATAATCCTCGCTGATGAGATCTCTCCCGATACTTGCCGTTTCTGGGACAGCACAACACACGAGAAGCTTGACAAGGACCGTTTCCGTCGCGATATGGGCGGTGTTGAGGACGCTTACGCAGAAATTATGAAGCGTCTTATGGGTGAATAATCCCAATACATAAAGAGAAAAGAATCTAATAGGAAAAGGCAGGATAATATATGGGTGGATTTTTCGGCGCAGCGTCAAATAACGACTGTGTAACCGACGTTTTCTTCGGAACAGACTATCACTCCCACCTCGGAACACGCAGAGGCGGTATGACGGCATACAGCCCCGAATACGGCTTTCAGCGTGCTATCCACAGCATTGAAAACTCACCGTTCAGAACAAAGTTTGAGCGTGATGCAACAGGTATGAGAGGAAAGCTGTGTATCGGCTGTATCAGCGATACCGACCCTCAGCCCCTGCTTGTGCGTTCAAAGCTCGGTATCTATTCGATATGCAGTGTCGGCATAATAAGAAATGCAGAACAGCTTTCTGCCGAACTTCTTGAAAGCGGCTGTGCAAACTTTGAAACCATGAGCAGTGGCAGTATCAACTCTGGCTCGCTCATCGGTGCGCTTATTGCACAGAAGGACAGCTTTACAGAAGGCATAAGATATGCACAGAGCAAGATTGAGGGCACAATGTCTCTCATCATTCTGACAAAGGACGGAATCATCGCCGCAAGGGATCAGTACGGCAGACTTCCTATCATTGTCGGAAAAAGAAGCGACGGCTACTGCGTATCGCTTGAATCGTTCGCTTTCCAGAAGCTCGGCTACAGTACATATAAAGAACTACGACCGGGCGAGATAGATATGATAACTGCGGACGGCTGTGAAGTGCTGAGTGACGGCGATGAAAGCAAAATGCATATATGCTCGTTTATGTGGACGTATTACGGCTACCCCAACGCAGTATACGAGGGCGTTACCGTAGAAACTATGCGTACACGCAACGGCGAGATAATGGCAGAAAACGATATTAAGAACGGTAAACTGCCCGACGTTGACTATGTATGCGGTATTCCCGATTCGGGCGTTCCCCATGCTATAGGTTACGCAAACCGTAGCGGTATCCCGTTCGCACGTCCTTTCATAAAATATACCCCCACATGGCCAAGAAGCTTTATGCCGACCAACCAGACAATGAGAAATCAGGTCGCTAAGATGAAGCTTATCCCCGTCCATGAGCTTATCGAGGGTAAGAAACTGCTGTTTGTTGACGACAGCATAGTAAGAGGAACACAGATGAGAGAAACAGTAGAGTTCCTCTACGAGAACGGTGCTAAGGAAGTACATATGCGCAGCGCCTGTCCTCCGATAATGTACGGTTGTAAGTATCTCAACTTCTCACGCAGTACATCGGAGATGGAGCTGATCGCAAGACAGATAATTGATGAGGCCGAGGGTGCAGATGGTATCAGATTTATCGACGAGTACAGTGACACAAATACAGAGCGCGGAAAGAAGCTCCGTGAGGAGATATGTCGCAGATTAAAGCTGACATCGCTTGAATTCCAGTCTCTTGAAGGCACTGTACGGGCAATAGGCAAGCCACAGTGCGAGCTTTGCACATATTGCTGGAACGGAAAGGAATGACTCCATTGACAAACGGTTTGCATGAAGAGTGCGGTGTATTCGGTGTTTTTGCTAAGGAAAAGACCAATGTAGCCGCAACCACATATTACGGACTATTTGCATTACAGCACAGAGGACAGGAAAGCTGCGGTATCGTGGTGAACGATGACGGCGTGTTCAACTCCTACAAGGACACGGGACTTGTGAACGATGTATTCACACCCGAACGTCTTGAAGGACTGGGGCTCGGCAACATGGCGGTAGGTCATGTACGCTACGGCACAACAGGTGCAAACGCCCGTCTTAACGCTCAGCCTATCCTCGTAAATCACTATAAAGGAAGAATGGCTCTTGCCCACAACGGCAACCTCGTAAATACTTACGAGCTCCGCCACGAACTCGAAAAGCAGGGTTCTATCTTCCACACAACAAGCGACACAGAGGTAATAAGCTACCTTATAACAAAGGAAAGGCTTGAAGCTCCCTCGATAGAAGAGGCTCTCAACCGTGCGATGAACAGGATAAACGGCGCTTATTCGCTGGTTATCATGTCACCCGCAAAGCTTATCGCCGCCCGTGACGAGAACGGTTTCAGACCGCTGTGTTACGGTATCACCGAGGAGGGAACATATATAGTTGCCTCCGAAAGCTGTGCGCTTGACTCGGTAGGCGCAAAGTTCGTAAGGGATCTGCTTCCCGGCGAAATCGTTGTATTTGACGAGAGCGGAGTACGCTCTATAAAAGACCATTGCGGCAAGCGTCCGCATTCAATGTGCGTTTTTGAATATATCTACTTTGCCCGTCCCGACTCAGTCATTGAAGGTGCGTCGGTGCATGAGGCAAGACTGCGTGCAGGCGCTTTCTTAGCGCTTGAACATCCTGTACAGGCTGATATAGTTATCGGTGTTCCCGATTCCGGTATAGACGCCGCAATAGGATATTCGCACCAGTCGGGTATCCCCTACGGTATCGGATTTATCAAGAACAAGTATATCGGCAGAACATTTATCTCTCCCGGACAGTCGTCAAGAGAGGACAAGGTAAGAATAAAGCTGAATGTAGTTGCAAGCGTTGTAAAGGGCAAACGTGTAGTGCTGATAGACGACTCTATCGTAAGAGGTACTACAAGCGGCAGGATCGTAAAATTACTGCGCGAGGCAGGAGCTACGGAAGTTCATATGAGAGTTTCCGCTCCTCCGTTCTTAAATCCCTGCTATTACGGCACGGATATTGATTCGAGGGATCACCTCATCGCCTGTCACCATACAGTCGAAGAGATAAGCGATATAATCGGTACGGATTCGCTCGGATACCTGAGCGTTGACAGTGCAAAGAAGCTTGCAGTCCACACAAACGGCTGTGAGTGCGGTTATTGTACCGCTTGTTTCAGCGGTGAATATCCCACGGATATCCCTACAGAAATGCACAAGGATAAATTCGACAGAAAAATAAGCGAAAGCAAATCAGAAACCACCACATAAGGACAAAAGTCCCCAAACGGAAGGAATTATTATTATGAAGAACAGTTTTTCAGAAAGCTACAAAGCAGCAGGCGTTGACGTTACCGCAGGCTACGAGGGCGTTCGTCTGATGAAGAAGGACGTAGAACGCACCAATATCCCCGGTGTACTTACAGGTATCGGCGGATTCGGCGGTCTGTTCCAGCTTGATGTTTCCGATATCAAGGAACCCGTACTCGTTTCGGGTACAGACGGCGTCGGCACAAAGCTGAAACTTGCTATGCTGATGGACAAGCATGATACAATCGGTATAGATGCCGTTGCTATGTGCGTAAACGATATTATCTGCTGCGGCGCTAAGCCCCTCTATTTCCTTGACTATATAGCTATAGGCAAGAACGTACCCGAAAAGGTAGCCGCTATAGTAAAGGGTGTAGCTGACGGTTGTGTACAGGCAGGCTGTGCGCTTATCGGCGGTGAAACGGCAGAACATCCCGGCATGATGCCTGAGGACGAATACGATATTGCAGGTTATTCGACCGGTGTAGTTGACAAGTCAAAGATAATCGACAACAGCACTGTAAAGGAAGGCGATATCATAATCGGTCTTGCTTCTACAGGTGTTCACTCAAACGGTTTCTCGCTTGTAAGAAAGGTGTTCAACATAAACAGCAAGGAAGTTCTTGACGAGGTTCTTCCCACAGGCAAGACGCTCGGCGAAACACTTTTAACACCTACAAAGATCTATGTTAAGCCTATCTTAGAGCTTATCTCAAAGAAGCAGGTAAAGGCAATTTCACATATCACAGGCGGCGGATTCAACGAGAACGTTCCCCGTTCACTCCCCGACGGCTTTACAGCAAAGATCACAAAGCACAGCTATGAAGTACCCTATATCTTCAAGCACTTACAGGAAGTCGGAAATATCTCAGAGCACGATATGTACAACACATTCAATATGGGTATCGGCATGACTGTTGTAGTTGACAAGGACGATGCCGATGAAGCTGTACAGATACTCAGAAATGCGGGTGTTGAGAGCTACTGCATAGGTGAGATCGTCAAGGGTGACGAGGGCATCATAATTGAATAATATGAAAAATATCGTTGTTCTTGTATCGGGCGGCGGAACAAACCTTCAGGCGCTTATCGATGCTGAAAAGTCCGAGGGACTGGGCGGAGGTAAAATCACCTGCGTTATCGCTTCAAAGCCCGATGCCTACGCACTGACAAGAGCCGCTGACAACGGCATAAAGACAAGAGTTCTCGCAAGACGTGACTATGCCGATGTTGCCGCATACAGCAAGGCTATGGCTGACGCTTTAAAGGAAGAACAAGCTGACCTTGTTATATACGCAGGCTTTATGACAATACTTGACGAGCAGGTATGCGACGCGTTCAAATACAAGATGATAAATGTCCACCCCGCACTTATCCCATCTTTCTGCGGAAAGGGCTACTATGGACTTCACGTTCACGAGGAGGCTCTGAAAAAGGGCGTAAAAGTAACGGGAGCTACAGTTCATTTTGTAACGGCAGAATGTGACGCAGGTCCGATCATTCTTCAGAAAGCCGTTGAGGTTAAAAACGGCGATACACCCGAAATTCTCCAGAAGAGAGTTATGGAGCAGGCTGAGTGGAAGATACTCCCCCGTGCCGCACGTCTTTTCTGCGAGGGAAAGATAACCGTAAAAGACGGCATAACCGTTATCGACGATTGAACCTTATGTCCGCATTCTCCCGACTAAACGGGATTTTGAGGACGTTATAACAAGTTATATTCAGAAAACTGCGTGTTCCACGCAAAACCGCAACAGGAGGCTATATGGAAGTTGTAACACTTGAAAAAGAGCTTAACTCTCTTGCTTATCACGGCAGAGGCATCGTGATAGGAAAATCCGCAGACGGCACAAAAGCGGTAATCGCCTACTTTATTATGGGCAGAAGCGAAAACAGCCGTAACAGAGTTTTCGTTGAAGACGGCGAGGGTATCAGAACACAGGCTTTTGATGAAAGCAAGATGGAAGATCCCCACCTTATCATCTATGCACCCGTAAGAGTTCTCGGCAACAAGACGATAGTAACAAACGGCGACCAGACCGATACTATCTACGAGCTTATGGACAAGCAGATGACATTCGAGCAGGCTCTCAGAACAAGAGAATTCGAGGACGACAAGCCCAACTACACACCGAGAATTTCCGGTATAGTTCATCTTGACAACGGCGAAATGAATTACGCTATGTCTATCCTTAAGAGTGCAGACGGCGACGGTTCATCATGTCAGAGATACACTTTTGCTTACAGCAATCCCCTGAACGGAAAGGGTAAGTTCATACACACCTACAATGGTGACGGAAATCCCCTGCCGAGCTTCGAGGGCGAACCCAAGACAGTTGTAATCCCGGATATGGATATTGACGCATTCACATCAATGGTATGGGAAAACCTCAATGCCGACAACAAGGTTTCACTCTTTACACGTTACATCGATATTGCCACAGGCAAGTACGAATCACGCATAGTAAACAAAAACAAGTAAGCGAAAGGATAAAACAATGAACGAACTTCAGTTAAAGTACGGTTGCAACCCAAATCAGAAGCCGTCAAGAATATTCATGGCTAACGGCAATTCACTTCCTATCGAAGTGCTCAACGGCAAGCCCGGTTATATAAACTTCATGGACGCTTTCAACGGCTGGCAGCTGGTAAGCGAACTTAAGAAGGCTACAGGTCTTCCCTCGGCTACTTCTTTCAAGCACGTTTCACCCGCAGGTGCCGCAGTAGGTCTGCCGCTTACAGACACACTGAAAAAAATCTACTGGGTAGACGATCTCGGCGAACTTTCTCCCCTTGCCTGCGCTTATGCAAGAGCAAGAGGTGCCGACAGAATGTCTTCATACGGCGACTTCATCGCTCTTTCCGACAAATGCGATGTTTCAACCGCTAAGATAATCCAGCGTGAGGTTTCAGACGGCGTGATCGCTCCCGACTATGATCCCGAAGCACTTGAGATCCTCAAGTCAAAGAAAAAAGGCAACTACAATATAATCAAGATCGACCCCGCATATGTTCCCGAGCCTATCGAGCGCAAGCAGGTATTCGGCGTAACATTCGAACAGGGAAGAAATGAACTGGTTATCGATGAAAATCTGTTCTCAAACATCGTAACCGAGAATAAGAATATACCTGAGAGTGCAAAAATCGACCTTGCTATCGCAATGATCACATTGAAGTACACTCAGTCAAACTCTGTAGCTTACGCTTGCGGCGGTCAGGCAATCGGTATCGGTGCAGGACAGCAGTCAAGAATCCACTGCACACGTCTTGCAGGTACAAAGGCTGATAACTGGTACTTAAGACAGTCACCTCAGGTTATGGGCTTACAGTTTGTAGACAACATCAGACGTGCCGACAGAGATAACGCTATCGACCTTTACATCGGTGAGGACTATATGGACGTTCTTGCAGACGGCGCATGGGAAAACATCTTCAAGGTAAAGCCCGCTGTATTCACTACAGAAGAAAAGAAGGCTTGGCTTGCTACAATGAAGGGTGTGGCACTCGGCTCAGACGCATTCTTCCCCTTCGGCGACAACATCGAAAGAGCGCACAGAAGCGGTGTTGAATACATAGCTCAGCCCGGCGGCTCGATCCGTGACGACAATGTTATCGACACCTGCAACAAGTACGGTATCGCAATGGCATTCACAGGAATAAGACTTTTCCACCACTGATAGCTTAAGTCAACGGGCGGCACGTCCGCCCGTTGTTTTTTTACATCTGCAAAGGTATTACTATGAATTTCACTTATACAGACAAAGATCCCCTTGACGGCAGATTTGAATTCAGGCAGAGCGGTTCATTTCGTGAGCTGTCACCGTTTGCAGTGCAGAAAATAATTATTGCTTGTATTATTGAAGCGATGTTTGCCTCATATACACTGAGAGTATTATTAGACGGAGGCGCAATATCGAATAACACTTCAATTATAATAATCAAAATTGCTCTTGCTGTAATTCTGCCGATTCTGCCGATATGGTATATACTGATAGTAGCAGGCGGCGAACAACAGTATAGCTACTACGCCGATGAACGTCTTATGCGTATCGCAAGCAAACGACATACATATATTTTCAGATATACCGACATTGTGGACGTGACCTACAAGCCTATGAAACTGTTTATAAAACAAAAAGGCTTTGTTGTAAAGATAACCACGAAAAACAACGAGGTAAGTTTTCGCTATATTATGCCGTCAAACGCAGAATTTTTCACAATTCAGTCCACCCCATTCTATATACTTCAGAATCCGCCTCAGCAGACGGAAAAATCGACCGACCGCTGAATTAAACTCAGCAAAGTAAAAAGTAATGTCAATTAAAATAACACCCCCGATTATTCCCGATAATCTGCACACTGTAGCAGATATTGAATCGGAACTTTCAAAAGTACGGGAAGATGAAACGGATTTCGCAGGCATGGAATTTTCAAGGCTTATCTGCGACAGCAAAGACTTCTCTTCCCTTTATTTCAAAAACTGTCTTTTCAAAGGCAGTCGCTTTACAGTCTGCGATTTTTCAAAATGCACGTTTATTGACTGCGTTTTCAATGGCTGTGATATATCAAACTGTGATTTCACCGAGAGCTATTTCAGAGCCTGCTCCTTTACCTCCTGCAAGGCTGTCGGAACGGCTTTCAAAGGCTCATATCATAAAAATGTAAGCTTTGACGGCGGCAGTTTTGAACTGTCGGACTTTCAGCGTTCAAAGCTGCAATCGGTGCTTATAACCGATACAGACTTCTCCTCTGCTCTGTTCTCATCATGTGAGATAAAACAGACGGAACTTAAAAACGTCACGCTTGCAAAAGCTGTGTTCTTCGGGACTAAGCTTGCGGGGCTTGACTTCACCTCCTGCAATATAGACGGTCTTACAGTGTCTGACACCGGAGCGGAACTCAAAGGCGCAAAGGTCGATGTGTGGCAGGCGGCAATGTTCGCAAAACTGCTCGGACTTATTGTTGAATAGTCCGATAAACGTTAATTTATAAAAGAAAGGTCATTAAAAATGAACGTACTTGTAATAGGCGGCGGCGGAAGGGAGCACGCCATAATAACAGCTCTCGCAAAGTCAAAGAAAGTAGACAAGCTGTATGCCGCACCCGGCAACGGCGGTATCTCGAAATATGCCGAGTGCTTTAACGTAAAAGCAACCGATGTTGACGGCTGTGTTGAGCTTGCAAAGAAACTTCAGCCTGATTATGTATTCGTAGCCCCAGATGATCCGCTGGTTATGGGCATGGTCGACAAGCTCAATGCCGAGGGTTTCAAGACATTCGGTCCGAGAGCCAACGCCGCTATTCTTGAGGGCAGTAAGGTGTTCTCAAAGGCACTGATGAAGAAGTACAACATTCCCACTGCGGCTTATGAAACATTCACGGACGCAGACGAGGCTATAGCATACATCAAAAAACAGAACAGCTTCCCTGCTGTAATAAAGTGCGACGGTCTTGCGCTCGGAAAGGGTGTAATAATTGCAAAGGACGAGCAGGAAGCCGAGAACGCAGTACGTTCAATGCTCCTTGACGGCAAGTTCGGCAAGTCCGGCAGTGAGATAGTAATAGAAGAATTCATGACAGGTCCCGAGGTAACTGTTCTTGCGTTCACAGACGGCAAGACTGTAAAGCCCATGATAAGCTCAATGGATCACAAGCGTGCATACGACAACGACGAGGGACTTAACACAGGCGGTATGGGTACGATAGCTCCCAACCCTCTCTACACTCCCGACAAACAGCAGGAATGTATGGAAAAGATATTCCTCCCGACTATAAAGGCTATGGCGGCTGAGGGCAGACCTTTCAAGGGTTGCCTTTATTTCGGACTTATGCTCACTCCTAACGGTGCAAAGGTTATTGAGTACAACTGCCGTTTCGGCGATCCCGAAACACAGGTAGTCCTCCCCTTACTTGAAACCGATCTTATGGATATAATCGAAGCTATCTGGGAAGAAAAGCTTGATAAGCTTGATATAAAGTGGAGCGACAAGTCATGCGCCTGCGTTGTTATGGCAAGCGGCGGCTATCCCGAAAAGTACGAAACAGGCAAGGTAATAAGCGGACTTGACGAAAACGGTCAGTGCGAGGGTGCATTCGTTTACCACGCAGGTACAAAGCTTGAAGACGGGAAGTTCCTTACGGCAGGCGGAAGAGTTCTCGGTGTTACCGCTTACGGCGATACTTTACAGGACGCTCTTGACACAGCTTACAAGGCGGTAGGTACTATCAGCTTTGAAAAGGCTCATTACCGCCACGATATAGGCAAAAAAGCGCTTTCTGCATTAAAATAATTCCCGAAAAACACTTGCATTTCATTTCCTTTTATGTTATAATAGCATTTGCGTGTTAGAATAATTTTGGGTTTGTACGATAAACAGACACTCGGACATACCCGTATTCCTATAAGGAGGACATATAAATGGGAATATTAGAAATAATCAGTGCTATTGTTCTGATTATTGC
The DNA here is from genome assembly GCA_017935365.1 of Ruminiclostridium sp. Lineage (GTDB taxonomy): Bacteria > Bacillota > Clostridia > Oscillospirales > Ruminococcaceae > Ruminiclostridium_E. The sequence goes on from JAGBHT010000018.1 coordinate 32,269, forward strand.
CTGTGTTTTCATCGTACTGGTGGTACTTATGCAGGATACAAAGCAGGGTATGTCGCAGACGATCACAGGCGGTAGTGCAGACAACTATTATCAGAGAAATTCAGGTCGTTCAAACGAAGCAAAGCTGAACAGACTTACAAAGATTTCCGCAATCATCTTCTTTGTAGTTGCTCTTGTTGTTAACTTCATCGTTATGTACAGCGGTAATTTCAACAAGTCAAATACATCTTCAACAAGTTCGACAACATCATCTGTAACATCTTCCGTTACAAGCGACAGTTCGTCAACTTCTTCTGATGCTTCATCAACAGATTCATCTGCTACATCTTCAGACGCATCTTCCGCTGATTCTTCAACAGCCGAATCTTCATCCGAAACAAGCACAGAAACATCTGCTGAATAATTATAAGTATACATCAAGAGGCTATCGCATTGCGGTAGCCTTTTTTGTATACATTTTCTGCTGAATTTGTGTATTGAAAAATTAAGTAAATTATGTTATAATTTAAGCACGATATTAGCTACTTTAGTTCAAATCGTAATAATTCAGAGAGGTATTCACTAATGTACAAAAAAATTCTTGCAGGCATTCTTGCCATATGAACAATTGCCGCTTTATCGGGCTGTGCAGGCTCAACAGACAACGGCTCATCGACAGTTACCGCCGACAGTTCGCTCAGCAACTCATCATCCGATGCAGAATCTCCGGCAACATCTTTAAAAAACAGCTCACAGACAGATGAACCCGACAGCGATGACGAAGAAAGCTCCGATAACAAAACCGACAGCAAAACATCAGGCAATGAATTTACACAGGAAGAGATCGACGAATGGATGATGTCAACCCCGCTTGAATCACGCTTCGGCGACAAACTATTCCCCATGCTTAAAAAACAGTCCAGAGAGCTTCATTTAAACCGTATCTTCACAACTTTCAAAAATAAGAATGAGCCGAAAGAGATAAAAGTAAACTACTTGTCGCTTGAAATGATCGGTGACAAGTTTACATGGAACGGCTCTCCGATTGCCGTTGAACAGAATGATAACGAACTGAAAGTACTCACCGACACCGATGAAGATTTTGAGCTGTACGCTCCGTCATTTATAAAGATCGGTGATAAACTTCTTATTTATCATGAACTTGGAAGTCCCACTTATCGCCTCGCTAAAGTGCATTTATACGATAATGACGGTAATGAGGTCGGAACAAAGGAATACACGCAGTCCGCCGCAGGCACTTCTCTTTACCTGTTCGGAGAATTACCCGAAAATGTTGCATCATTCTCATTTGACTATGCAAGCGGTTACTCCCATTATTTCGGCGAGCTTAAAGAAGGCGATGAATATTTCGACTTTGACTATAATGTAATGTCCACAGCTCTCGATTTCGCAAAGGACGGCTGGGATTTCGGCTATGATGCAAACTGTGCACAGGATATTTCAAAAAAACCCTATAAAGATAATTATGATAATGGTATACGCTATGCAATATTCAGACAAGACAGCGAATCGCCTTTCAGAAACCGTCACCTTACTATTATTGGAATATCGATCGGTGATGACGGCGAATGCTCTGATATTGTAGAAAAGACATTCAGCGTCACCACAGAAAAAGGCTATGACGCACAGCTGCTTGAAGAAAACAAGTTCTGGCTTCATATTATAGATTAGTAAATATCCACCGGCGGAGCCGGTGGCTTTACAGATAACGCCTAAAAGGCTATTTTCTAGCATACGTCTAAAGATGCTAATAAGGTCTGACACCTGCGAAAGCTTATTACTTGCTACCCATAAATGGGTTATTTATTTCCCGTAGCGTCATTTTATCACTTATTTGATCTTATTTTAATTGATTTTGTATGTATTCTGCTATTCGCTTTGCATTTTTGCCTACCGTATCTACATAGTATCCTCTACACCAAAATGACCTATTTCCATATTTGTACTTCAAGTTACCATGTCTCTCATGAAATATCACCCTACTTTTTCCTTTCAGGTAGCCCATGAAACTTGATACACTTATTTTAGGCGGTATTTCTACGAACATATGCACATGGTCAGGACATATTTCTGCTTCTATTATTTTTATTCCTTTCCACTCGCACAGCTCTCTCAATATTTTTCCCATTTCTTCTCTGTTTTCGTGTAGGAGTATCTTTCTCCTATATTTCGGTGCAAATACTATATGATACTTGCAATTCCATGTCGTATGTGCTAAACTATTATTGTCATTCATTTGACTTTTCTCCTTCGTGGTTATTGTTGCAGTTGCCAGACCGCTTTTCAATTTTACCACGTTGGAGTTTTTTATTCAACGCTTAAGCTCTTTTGAACCCCCGGCACAGCCGGGGGTTTTCATTATACAATAAGTCCTCCGCTTTGTGCGGAGGGCTTTTTGCTACCGCAAATTCAGCATAAGCCTAAAATAGTAATATGCTTGTATCATTTTCTTGTGAACATTGAAAAAACTGAGCGGTTATGCTACAATGTAAACAACGGCTATGTAATAAAACGACAAAAAGTCGAAATACAGGGAGATTTAAAATGCTGAAATACAGAAAAATAGAAGCAAAAGATGATGCGATAATCGCAAGGATCATCAGGACAAATTTAGAAAACCTGCACTTAAACATTCCGGGGACGGCGTATTTTGACAAACAGCTTGATCACCTTAGTGCATATTATAATGCCGACACAGAAAAGCGCATCTATTTTGTTGCATTGAATGAAGATAATCGGGTGATAGGCGGTGTCGGAGCAGCTGAATTTGACGGCATTCCCGATTGCACAGAAATACAGAAGCTTTATCTGGACGATTCTACAAAAGGCAAGGGCTATGGCAAGGAGCTTATGAAAATTGCAGAAGATTGGGCAAAGGACGCCGGATATAAACGGCTTTATCTGGAAACACACAGTAATCTGAAAGTTGCAATGAGTTTATATGAAAAACTGGGTTTTTGTCGGATCGAAAGACCGGAAACGGTTGTTCACGGGACGATGGATCATTTTTATCTTAAGGAAATATAACAGAATTTAATCCGGTGACAGCTTTACATTTAAGTTCTAAGGCTGTTCTAAGTTAACCACACTATAATGAATATCATAAAGGACGGTGATATTATGAAACTTCTGTTTGCAGAAGATGAGGTCAGTATGGCTGAAGCTGTAACCGACATTCTTACATATCATAATTATACGGTAGATACGGTCTATGACGGTGCGGACGCTCTTGATTATGCAAGAGCCGAGCAGTATGACGGAATAATACTTGATATAATGATGCCGAAAAAGAGCGGCTTAGAGGTGCTTAAAACGCTCAGGAGCGAGGAAAACACCACCCCTATACTTCTGCTTACCGCAAAGGCTGAAGTCGAGGACAGGATCGCAGGGCTTGATATGGGTGCGGACGACTATCTTCCGAAACCGTTTGTAATGGGCGAGCTGCTCTCCCGAGTAAGGGCAATGCTCCGCAGAAAAGATCAGTTCACACCCGACATAATGACATTCGGCAACGTATCACTAAATCTCAGCAGCTGTGAGCTTAAAGGTCCGTTGCAGTCGGTCGTACTGCCGAAAATAGAATATAAGCTTATGGAACTTCTTATGCTAAATAAGGGCATCTATCTTTCCACCGAGGACATTCTTGTTAAAGTGTGGGGTTATGAGAGCGATGCGGAAAGCGGTGCTGTATGGGTATACATATCATACGTCAGAAAACGCCTTGCCGCAGTCGGTGCAGATATTGAAATAAGAGCAAAGCGCGGTGTAGGCTATACTCTTGCAAAGATAGGAGATGCCGACTGATGGTAAAACAGCTACAGAAAAAATTTATTATATCCGCAATGACAGCGGTAACAATTCTGCTTGTCGTGCTTATCGGCGGAATAAACGTCTTCAATTATCTCACAACCAGTGGTGATAACGACAGGCTTATGGAGATGCTCTGCTACAATTTTGAAACGTCAACCATATGGAACGGCGATTCAAATGCTGATAATACACAGCCACCGCAGGACGCAAACGACACTCGGCAGAACACCGATACATCGGGCAGTCAGGATAATCCCGATAATCAGAACTATCCCGATTTTCAACCGCCGCAGGACAACGGAACGAAACCGCCGGACGATAAGAAAAACGGTGATTTCGGCAAGCACGACAAAGATGCAATAAAATCCGCAAGATATGCCGCTGTAGCGCTGGACGATAAAGGAAATATAATCAGAACCGATGTTACACATATTTCTTCTCTTACAGAGGACGAAGTGACTGCAATAACTCAGGCGCTTAAAAGTACCGCCTCAGGTACAGGCAACTACAACGGCTATCTTTACCGAATCAGCGATGCAAAACGTGTTAGCGGCAGAGTGATTATCCTGCTTGATAACAGTATGCAGATAAGCTCATTCTTCACGGTACTGTTTATATCGGTCGGTGCCGGAATATTCGGCTGGCTTCTGATGTTACTGCTTGTTATCCTGCTTTCAAAGAAAACTATCGCCCCCGTTGCACGCAGTATAGAAAAGCAGAAACAATTCGTCACAAACGCAGGTCACGAGATAAAGACCCCGCTTGCCATTATCCTTGCCAATACAGACGCTATGGAACTGCATAACGGCGAAAACAAATGGAGCAGGAATATCCGTGCACAGACGCTCCGACTCAGCGGACTTATGCAGAATCTTCTTATGCTTGCCAAAATGGACGAAAGTTCCGCAAAGCTTCCGATGTGCAGTTTTGATATAAGCACGGCGGCAGAAGATACTGTAAGTGCGTTCATAGAGCCTGCCGCCCTCAAGGGTGTAATGATAGAACAGAATATTCAAAAAGGGCTTCAGCTCAACGGAAACCGTGACAGCATAATACAGCTTATGACGGTGCTTCTTGACAATGCGGTGAAGTACACCGAAAGCGGCGGTACTATAAGCGCAAAGCTCAGCGGCAACGAAAAGAATATAACGCTCAGCATAGCCAACACCTGCGAGCCTATCGACCACCCCGAAAAGCTGTTTGACCGCTTCTACCGCGGCGACAGCGCAAGGACGCAGAAAAACGGCGGCTACGGTATAGGTTTATCGGTGGGGCAGGCAATAGCGGAGCTTCACAAGGGCACTATCACAGCAGAAAATGTTTCGGTAAACGCCGATGAAACAGGCACACTCCCCCCTGCCGACGCAGATAAATCAACATCGAATATGCTTATGTTTACGGTTAAAATATAAACAGAAAACGGTTTGCAAACGACTGAACCCAGTCGCCGGCAAACCGTTTTTGACATATATGGATTTTGCATTGCTATTCCCGACCCTATGGAAATAACAACAATAATATCACACCACTGAAACTTCGATCATGATATTTCCTTTAGCGTCCTCATACCACGTTTCCCATGCAAAATACTTGTCCCAGCAATCGCACTCGCTGAAATCCATATATTCCGCATTGAATTCATCGGCTTCTCCCACAGGCACAAGCCAACCGCTGCAATCGCTTGCAATAAGCCCGTTCTTCACCTGTTCGTGTCCCTCTTTGCTGTCAAGGAAGAACACGCAACCTTTACTTTCAGCCGCCTGCTGAACTTTCTCCATGAATTTCTCAAATCCGAGCGGCTCTCTGGTTCTGAGTCCTGTCATCATAAATGCACCTTGCCTTTATCTCTTAATAGTGTAATAATTATATCACCGTACCGCCTTCAAGTCAACCGCTGAGATACACAGACTGAGAGCCGCCCACTTTAAAGTGAACGGCTCTTTGCTGTAAGCTTTACATCTGGAGCGATTCTATTACCGCTCCTACAGCCTTTATCGCCTTGCCTGTTGCTTTCTTGACATTCTGCGTCTTGTTTGAAGTCATAGCCTTTGTTGCAGCAAAAGCGATACCGCCTGCTACCATTGCAGTAGCGGCACATATCATATTATTGGAAGTCTTCTTGCTCATTTTCCCATTATCCTTTCATATCCGCCATTTTCGGCTCGTTAATATATTGTGTTACAGGCGTAAAATTATTGCATGATAAATTTTACAAGGGCAATTTCCTTGTAAACCTCATTTTTCCGCAAAAACAACATTCTTGCAACAACCTGTTTTTAAGCAAATTTACATCTCGACATTTCGCAAATTTTGTGTTAAAATATAACCGATGTGTAAACAGAAAGGACGATTTAAAATGTCTGAACATAAAATAATAGCGGCGATCCACGACCTTTCTGGCTATGGAAGATGCTCGCTTTCCGTTATAATACCGGTTATCTCCGCTATGGGGATACAGGTCTGTCCCGTACCTACCGCCGTAATGTCTACCCACACGGGCGGATTTACCGATATGGCTATGGAAGATCTCACGGATCATATTTCCGCCTGCTATAAGCATTACGAAAAACTGCACCTGAAGTTCAATGCGGTTTACAGCGGATTTTTATCCTCACCGCAACAGGTAGACTGCTGTCTTGAGTTTCTTCAGGGAAACCCCAACGCGCTGAAAGTAGTTGATCCCGTAATGGGCGACAACGGAAAGCCCTACAGCACATACACACCCGAACTTATCCGCCGTATGAAAGAGCTTGTTGACGCCGCCGATGTGATCACACCCAACCTTACAGAAACCTGTATGTTACTCGGCGAAGAATGCCCGCCGGTAATGTCCGTTTCGCAGGCACGCTCATGGCTTGCACGGCTCAGCGACAAGCCGAGAATAGTAGTGATCAAAGGCGTTCCGCTGATTGACGACGACGGGCAGAAACTTTCAAATGTCGGATTTGATAAGGAAAGCGGAAGCTTCTGGCGCATAGACTGGGATCATATTCCGGTACACTACCCCGGCACAGGCGATATATTCACATCGGTACTTACCGCTTCTCTTCTCAAGGGTGAAAGTCTGCCGATAGCGCTGAACCGCGCCACCACATTCACCGAGATCGCCGTAAAGACAACCTACAGCTATGGTACAGAGCCGCGGCTTGGCGTACTGTTTGAGGACTGCCTGAGCTGGCTGATGACAAACACCGTACTCAGCGACTACAGAAAGTTATGATATAACTTCGCAACAATTTCAGCTTACCAACAACCGCTTTGCCGCATAACAGAGCGGTTTTACTGTTAATGCTAAAAAAACATGCAGAAAAATCTAAAAAATCGTCGAAAAAGGGTTGACAAGCACTGAATTATGTGCTAAAATATTATCTGTTGTCACGGCACAGCAAAACCAACTAAAACAAGAGAGAAAAAAATTAAAAAAAGTTTTAAAAAACTCTTGACAAACGGTTTTGAATATGATATAATATAACACGTCGATTGACAAAGAAACAAATAAAAACAAACAAGCTGGTGTAGCTCAGTTGGTAGAGCAGCTGATTTGTAATCAGCAGGTCGGGGGTTCGAGTCCGTCCACCAGCTCCAATTTTTTCTTTAATTTAATATGGGAGTGTTCCCGAGTGGCCAAAGGGGGCAGACTGTAAATCTGTTGCGTTTCGCTTCGGTGGTCCGAATCCACCCGCTCCCACCAAACCCGTAAGATTTTCTTACGGGTTTATTTTTTGTCTTATATATAAATTTATCCCCCTTGCCTTTCATCAAAGGCAAGGGATCGTTGAAATCAGCCTTCAAGATATTTCAGAAAATCATCAAAAATCGCTCTGTAGCCCTGCTCGTTTATATGCAGACCCTCTATTGTATACTCAGCTTTCAGTCTTCCCTGCTCGTCTTTAAGACCGTCGTTTATATCTATATAGTGCTGACCGTGCTTTTGCGCAAGCTGTTTTACAAGTGCGTTTGCCGCCGTTATCTTTTCATTCGTGCGGATTTTCAGGCACTCCTTCATATTTTCTGCGGCGGCTTCATAGTTTACAGGATAATATGCCATAAGGTAAATTTCTGTTTTCGGCAATTGTTGTTCTATCGAGCTTATAATGCTGTCATAGTGTTCCATTATACGCTCCATAGGTATTCTTGAATCGCTGAGATCGTTTGTACCTATATTTATAAACACCCTTCTCGGCTCAAGCTCGAACACACAGGTATCAAGCACCTGCATAAGTTCGTCCGTGATATATCCGCCTATAGCACGATTATACACCGTGATATCAATACCTCGTTCGCTGAGGAATCTGTTCACAGGGAACATCTCCATAAGAGAAGATCCCGTCAGTACGATCTGCCCTTTTACAGCTTTCTTATTTTCTTCTTTAAAACGTTCAAGCTTCATTTCTTTATCTGTCATTGTATTTTCCTCCCTGACGTTTATATTACATATATAATATCACGGTTAAGCTATGCCGTCAACCGTTCTTGAAAAACTTTTGCCGATATGTTATACTTAATAAATACGGCAAAATCATTAAAACGTTTAAACTGCCTTAACATTCCGGTTATAGAATAATTGTCAAAATGTACAGAAAGGACCGATCAATGGCTGACAATAACGATAAAGATATGCGCGAACTGCTGAAACTGAAGCAGGGACTTATCGATGAAAAAGACAGCAGTATCCGTGAAACCGGCTATGACGTAAGAATGGCGCAGACAGCCGGAGAAAAGACAAAGAATTTTCTCTGGTATCATAAGGCTATGATTGCAGGCGGTATCGCTCTTATTATATTGGCTGTAATAATATATCTTGTCTTTTTTGTAAAGAAGAAACCGGACATAACGATATACAGCGTCGGAAACTACGCAATGTCCGTCCGCACGAACTTTGAAAATACGATGGCACAGTACACCCCCGACTTTGACGGTAACGGCGAGCGGAATATCACCATAGAACAGGCAGTACCGGATAAATTTTTAGGCGATACCGAACTTTTCAACGAGGTTGAAAACGGAAACTGTCAGATATTCATCGGTCCTGAAGATGAAATGAAGAGCATATACGACAGTTATTCGTCTGTATCTGGCGAACTGGTTTTCGCCGACCTCAGTGAGATAACAGGTGAAAGCGATTATATGATCGATATCCGTAATACCGCATACGGAAAAAGAATGCAGTTGTTTTCAACAGCTATCTATGTTGCGGTACGCTGCACCGATGATGAAAGTCAGAAACACGCAATGGAATTTGTGAAAAATCTGCACAACGGAATTTTCTATCAGCAAAGCAATTAAAGAAAGGCGACTTTATGTCAAAAGAAAGCGATGAAAAAAGAGAGCTTTTAAAGCTTAAACAAGGAATTATAGAAGAAAGCGACATAATTGAACAGGATGTTCACGAACAGCCCGAAGAACAGACCGCTGTCAAAAAGATAGACAATTTCTTTTACCGCAACAAGTGGTTTGTTGTGATCGGCGTATTCTTTGCCGCTCTTGTGGCATTCTTTGCTTATCAGATAATCACCAGAGAAAACCCTGATCTTACTGTAATGCTTGTAATATCCGATACAGATAAGGCACCTGGACTGTATCAGAAAGTAAACGATATTGAGCTTGCGATTGAGCAGTACTGCCCCGACTACGATAACAACGGTTATGTTCACGTTGCGGTATATTTCATTGACCTTACAAAGAGTTCTAACAGCCAGTATGTACAGTCAAACACCGCTAAGTTCTATGGCGAGATACAGCGCGGTGTAGCAGAATTGTATATCTGCGATGAAGATATTTTAACTACCGAAAAAGCACCGGAAGAATATGACCCGTCGCAGGACTATATAGATACAGACATTTCATACGAAACAATGTTCGCCGACCTTGGTGAGGCGCTCAATATGAGCGAATACAACGGAAAGCTCAGGATACCTCTGCGCGGCACAGAGTTTGCCAAAGACGCAAAGTGGGAAAGTTCCTGTCCCGATACACTTGCTTTTTCTATACGTCTTGAAAAAGAAGGTATGATAAGCTACAAGAATTCAGCCGAATATCAGAAACGTGCAAAAGAAGTGCTTACCAACATAGTTACCGGTAATAAGATAAATCAGGCTTCCGACAGCACGTCAGAATAAAGGAGCATACAATGGATTATTATTCAAAATCTGAAAGACAACCGTTATGGAAGTTACTTTTATCCGGTTTTCTGTTTATGGTTTTCGGAAATTTACTTTGTACGATCGTCACTATTTCAACAGCGCCATTCATGAACTTTGAATTCTTCAAGGTTATAGTATTTATACTTGCGCTGTGCATTTTCTACTCTCTTATGTTCACAGCAGGCTACCGCGACGGTGACAGAGAACAGAAATATGTAAGGCTTCATAAGGCAGAACCGCCCAAGGAAAACAAATGGGTGCTTATAGGAGTGATACTTATGCTGATAATGTTTGTTCCGTCCGTTATACTGCTTCTTGACAAGCTGTGCGGCTGGTACTTTGATATGACGTTTGTACACAGGGTAATTGACGGTCTTGTCTATCCGCTGTCGCTTATGCTTGTCCCCGAAAGCACTATCGATTCAACAGGCGTGTTTGTACCGTTCATCTATATGCTGTGCTATGCGGGAATACCGGTCGCCACCCACCTCGGTTATTATTTCGGATATACGCAGAAGTTCAACAAGGACGATATTATGTATCAGTAATGATACGGGAGATACAGAAAAACCGCTGTTCGTTTATGCGAACAGCGGTTTTTTACTACTCTGTTATTCAGTGATGACAACCATGCTCGCCGCAGGTATGCGCCGTACCGTGATCGTGTTCTCCGTCATGGTGCGAGCAATGAACCGCCGGGTTGAAATCAAGCGTACCGCAAAGCAGAGCTTTTACCGCCTCATCCGCACTGCCCGTAACACCGCCGTACAACTTTATGCCGGCGCTTGCAAGTGCATTTTTTGCACCCTCGCCTATTCCTCCGCAGATAAGCGTATCGACATTGTTCAGTTTCAGAAAACCTGCAAGCGCACCGTGTCCGTTACCAAGCGTCGGGATTATGCTTTCACTTTTTATTTCGTTATTTTCCGTTTCATACACCTTGAAAGCTTCGGTGTGTCCGAAATGCTGAAAAACCTGTCCGTTCTCATAAGTTACTGCTATTTTCATCTGTTCCTCTTTTCTGCCGTAAGGCTGTTTGTACGATATTTTTCAATGATTGTGGTCACATTTTCTGCACTGTATCATTGACGTATCGTTTTCATTCTTATAGTATGCTCCCGCCCATATGCATATGCTCTGTAATATCGGGACTACCGAAAGTCCCCTTTTGTTAAGCGAATATTCTACACTCGGCGGTATCTCGTCATATGATTTTTCTGCTGACGAGTTCGTTTTCCGTAAGCGATTTTAAAGCCGCGGCAAGCACACAGATAATGCGGGAGTTCCATTTACCTCCGAAAACATCAAGTCCATATTCAAGCGGACAGCGTATATCCGGTCTGTACATATGCTCACCCCGTTTTCTTTTACTATTATACCTCTTTTGATATGACAGTGCAAGTTACTATGTAATTTATAAGTAATAAAACGGACAGATGATACCGTCATTTACTGTCCGGTCCTGTCCGTTTTTATATTATAACTCTTTCTTGTTATCTGCGCCCGGTGTAGTTACTATCACTTTTTCCGGTGTGATAAGAAGCGCACCCTTTGCGGTAGCCGCACCGGAGAACATTTTTTCAACAGCCGTCTTAAAATTATCAACTATTGCTCCGCTTGTAAGATATTCTGCTCTTCCATTTATCTGATAACCCTCAAGTGAGCCGGGTGCATATACCGAAACGTCAATTCTGCCGTTGTTTTTTTCAAGATTTTTATGCGTTGTATCAAGGAAAACATCACCTACGGCAAGTTTTCCGTCATCTGTTACCGACTTGAAAGCTACCGGTACAACATTAGGCTCGCCGTCTGAGCAGGTAGCCAGATCCCACATATTTTCTTCAAGCACTTTCTTTACATTCGCATTCAACATATCTCTTACTTCCATAATTTTCATCATGTCTTGCGACTGACTAAATTATAGCTGTATTACTGAACTATCACAAGATATAAACCGATTTATTAGTTGCTAATAAATTTGATAGTGACGGCTCAAAACGGAGGTATATTGTCAAAACAACCGGACGTCCTTATCAGCGCCCGGTTGTTGATATTCATTTTGTCGCAAAAGCGTTTACGCCTTTTTTAAGCCTTTCAAGTCCGTCCTCAAGCACCGAATGCGGACAAGCGATATTAAGCCTTAAGAACAGATTTCCGTTTCCTCTGTATGCCGTTCCCGCGGAAAGGTAAAGACCTGTTTCTTTCCTTATAAAGGAAGCAAGCTCCTTGCTGTTATCGGTTATTGCCGATACATCAAGCCACATAAGATATGTAGCGTCACTGTGCAACGCTTTCACATGCGGAATGTTCTCATCGAGAAAGCGATACACTGTCTTTTTGCTTTCAGAAAGATATTCATTAAGACTGTCAAGCCATTCTCCGCCGTCCGTCAGCGCCGCAATTGCCGCCGTAACCGAAAAAACATTCGGTTCGGCGCATTCATCTGTGTTTATCGCTCTCCATACTTTATGGCGAAGCCATGGCGACGGAACGCTGATTGCCGCTGTCTGAAGCCCTGCTATATTAAACGCTTTGGTCGGAGAGATAAGCGTAATACTGTTGTCACTGCAATCATCATTTATGCTTGCAAACGGAACGTACTGCTTTCCCGGTTCGGTTATATCGCAGTGTATCTCATCTGATATAACCGTAACGCCGTACTTTTTGCACATTGCGCCGACTTTTTCAAGCTCTTCCCTGCTCCAGATCCTGCCGGCAGGATTTTGCGGATTGCACAGTATCATAAGCGTTGTCTGAGGGTCGCCAAGTTTTTGTTCAAGGTCGTCATAATCCATACGGTAAGCGTTGTTCTCGTATATCAATCGGTTTTCAAGCACTTGTCTGCCGTTGTTCTCAATACAGTTGCAGAAAATATTGTATACCGGTGTCTGTATCACTACTTTTTCGGCAGGTGTTGTTATCTTGCGGACTATCGATGATATGGCAGGAATTACGCCCGTGCAGAACATCAGCCAATCTTTATGGAGTTCTGTTCCGTGACGGTTTTTCCACCATGAAATATATGCGTTGTACCATTCATCGGGGATTATCGTATAGCCGAATATTCCGTGCTGTGCCCTGTGCTCTATCGCCGAGGTGATACACGGAGCGGTTTCAAAATCCATATCCGCGACCCACATCGGAAGTTCACCGTCTTTTATATCCCACTTGAGTGAATATGTATCTGAGCGGTCGTTCACTTTATCAAAATCAAATTTCATTGCAAAATCCTTTCAGATTTCCGTTTTATCAGATATTTTTACCCATGTTGTAAGCTTCGTCAAGCGCAGAATGTCCCTTTATAGTTGCGGGAGCGTCAACGCCGCCTGCGAATACCACACCTGCAAGGTTTGCCTTTTCAAAGCAGTCGACCCAGCCCTCTACAGCCTTTACCGCGCCTTCATTTGTATAAGGCTCGTCCTCAGCCGCAGTGCTCAGAAGATAAACATCTCTGAACTTATAATCCCTTGAAAACAGCGAATTTGCCCTGTCGATAAGCGTCTTCATCTGACCGCTGACGCTGTAGTAATAAACGGGAGTTGCCCAGACAATAACATCTGCACCGAGCATTTTCTCGGTTATTTCGTTTGCGTCGTCATCGGTTATAACACAGTGTCCGATATTCTGACAAGCCATACAGCCTTTGCAGAATGTGATTTTCTTATCGGTAAGACAGACCTTTTCCACACTGTTACCGCCGTCCTCTGCACCCTTTATGAAGCTGTCGGCTAAAATATCCGAGTTGCTGTTCTTTCTGAGTGATGTTGATATTACAAGTACTTTTTTGCTCATTTTGATCTTCCTTTCCTGAAATGCGCTTATGCACACCCTTTTGAACCTTTACCGCCGCAGTTATAACGGCATATTATCGTTGTTTTTGAAGGATCTACCTTGTCGGGTTCTATTGTAAGTTCTCCTATCGAATCTGCGGTAATTCTGCCCTGAGAAGGATTGAGCACGCTGTCTACACTGCCTGTGATATCGGCATTTACTGACGAATACTCAAATGCAAGCGTTGTATTAAGCAGTTTGCAGTTTTTCAGCGTTAAATGCTCAATGTAACAAAGTCCCTGCAAGCTTTCAATCGTGCAGTCGATAAGCGTCAGATCTTCCGCATTCCAGCCGAGATATTCTCCCGAAATGAACGAATTTCTGACTGTCACATTCCTGCTGTTCCAGAATGCGTCCTTGCTGAGAAGTTTTGAATTGCTTATCGTTACATTTTCCGCACCGTCAAAGCAATAGTTTCCGTACAGCGTAAGTCCGTCTATGCGCATATCCTTGCAGTTCATCGCAAAGTAATCGCCTTTTGCCAAAACCTTGTCAATCTCTACATTATTGCAGTTCCAGAGCGTTTCTGCGGCATTTGCAAAAGATACGTTTTCAAGCGTCAGTCCGTTACAGCGGCGGAAGTTCTTCGGAGCTTCGATAAGGCAGTCGCTGACTTTTATATCATCGGTGTACCACACGCCTGCCCTTGCATTTTCAAACCACGTTGTATTATTTACAGCGATATGCTTTGAATACCACAACGGGTACTTCCAGCGGAACATACAACCGTCAAGCTCTATATTGCTACACTCTTTGAGCGGCGATTCGCCGTCGGCAAATATCGAATCCTTTATCGACAGGTCACACAAGCCGAACAGTGCACGCTCACCGGTAAAATATCCGCGTTCAATATTTTTCATATCGGCACCTCTTTTCTTTCTGTCCTGTCTGTATTGTATCACATGGAGTTCACTCCAAGTCAAGTGGGATTTAAGAAAAAAGTCGGAATATCTCCGAAATTTCTACTCCAAACCGCTTAAAAACGTAAAAATTCAGCTTGACAAACCCCGCTCTTTGTGCTACAATAATTATCCAAACAAACGGGGCCGTAAAGGTTTCGACGGGGATTGTGAACCCGGCTAAGCACGCAGAGATCGCCTTATCTCTTTAAACGGGGCATTTTTAAAATTAAACGCAGACAATAGATCTGAATTAGTAGCTGCCTAAGTGCGCTACCGTCCTTGTAGAGAGCGCTGTGGCTCTATAAAGGGCGTCGACTAACAGCCAATGTTTTCGGTGAGAGTCCTGTAACCGTCAACACATCAAAGGACTACCGGACTTCTATCCTGTGAGCCGGAGAGGAGAAAGGGAATTTCAAAAGACTTCACTAAGCGTGTAGAAAGGTTGGCGGATCGGTTTTCGGACAGGAGTTCGATTCTCCTCGGCTCCACCATTTTTTCACGCTCATATATATTATATATGGGCGTTGATTTTTTTGCTTATAATTACGGATATTTTCTCTCGTCGCCCTGTGCGGCTTTTCCCTTACCGACAGCCGGAATTCCGCACAACAAAGTCATTTGGTTAGTTCAGAATAACCATTTTCTTCTTGACTACCCTTTCCTGCCATGCTATACTTATATCAAACGATTAGCTATATCTAACGGTTGTATAAATTTTACATCCGTTTTGATAAATCCTGCTTTGTTTGACTGAACGGTAACCTGTCGGTTGTTGCGACAGGTTATATTTAAGCCTGCAAAACCGCATTTTCCGACATATTGTTACATTTTCGGCAAACGCAATATGCAGACATATTAACATATAATTTATGTCATGGAGGACTTGTCACAATGACAATGGACGAATTAAAGCCGGGAGAAAGCGCCTATATTGAAACGGTAGGCGGTACCGGTGCTTTGCGGCATCATCTGCTTGATATGGGACTTACCCCCGACGCTGAAATAACGTTGCAGAAAGTGGCCCCGATGGGCGACCCGGTGCAGTTTGAGGTACGCGGATACGAACTGACACTGCGACTAGAGGAGGCGCGCAAGGTAACTGTAAAGGATGTGCATAAAAAAGACAATACCCTGAAAGCCGCCGGCTCAAGACGTAGCGACACACCGCACCCCGGTGTCGGCGAGCTTGCACAGTATGAAAAGCTGAAACTGAAACACGGAGTTGTGCTTGCAAAAGGCGCACCGCTAACATTTGCCCTCGCAGGAAATCAGAACTGCGGTAAGACTACTCTGTTCAATCAGCTTACAGGTTCAAATCAGCACGTCGGAAATTTTCCCGGTGTAACAGTTGACCGCAAGGACGGAACTATAAGAAATCACCCCGAGGCAACCGTCACCGACCTGCCCGGTATATACTCGCTGTCGCCGTATTCAAGTGAAGAGATAGTGACCCGCGACTTTCTTCTCAACAACAATCTCAGCGGCATTATCAATATAGTAGACGCGTCGAATATCGAACGTAACCTGTATCTCACAATGCAGCTTATGGAACTTGGTATTCCTATGGTGCTTGCACTCAATATGATGGACGAGGTAAAGGCAAACGGCGGCTCTGTCCATGTAAATGACCTGGAACGTATACTCGGTATACCCGTAGTGCCGATCTCGGCAGTTAAGAATGAGGGTATAGATGAACTTATCGATCATGCAATACATATAGCAAGATACGGCGAAAAACCTGCCCGTATGGACTTCTGCGCCGACAGTGACGATCCTGACGATCCTATCGCCGCAGTACACCGCTGTATTCATTCTGCGGCAACACTTCTTGAACCCGAAATCAGGGCGGCAGGACTTCCTGTAAGATTTGCCACAACAAAACTTGTTGAAAACGATGAGCTGATAAAGCAAAAAATCACAATTCCCGAAGAGAAACACGATGCTTTCGACCACCTTGTATCCATAATGCAACAGGAAACAGGCATGGACAGAGAGGCGGCACTTGCAAATATGCGTTTCACGTTCCTTGAAAAGCTGTGCCGTGAAACAGTAGTACGTCCGCACGAAAGCCGGGAGCATAAACGCAGTATGGCAATAGACCGCCTGCTGACAGGCAAATATACCGCTGTCCCCTGCTTTTTAGGCATAATCGCTCTTGTTTTCTTCCTGACTTTCTCTGTTATAGGTGCGGCGTTGTCTGACCTTATGCAAATAGGTATAGATTATCTTACCGGGCTTATCGACAGCGGGCTTACCTATCTTGAAATAAATCCCGTTGTACACTCGCTTGTAGTGGACGGAATATGTGCCGGCGTCGGCAGTGTACTGAGCTTCCTGCCTACTATAGTAACGCTGTTCTTCTTCCTGTCGATCCTTGAAGATACGGGATATATGGCAAGAGTTGCGTTTGTTATGGACAGACCGCTGAGAAAGCTCGGTCTTTCGGGCAGGAGCTTTGTTCCTATGCTGATGGGATTCGGCTGTTCAGTACCAGCAATAATGGCTACAAGAACATTATCGAGTGAACGTGACCGCAAAATGACAATACTTCTCACCCCGTTCATGAGCTGTTCGGCAAAGATACTCATATATACAACCATCGCAGGAGCGTTCTTTGAGCCTCAGTACCGCTGGCTTGTACTCGTAGGACTGTATCTTTTCGGAATAATCTGCGGTATTCTATATTCGCTTATACTGAAAGTAACCGTATTCCACGGCGAGCCGGTACCTTTTGTAATGGAACTTCCCAACTACCGTCTGCCGGGTGCAAAAAGCGTCTGTCAGCTGATATGGGAAAAGGCAAAGGACTTTATACAAAAAGCGTTTACTGTGATCTTTGCCGCATCAATCGTTATATGGTTTTTGCAGACGTTTGATATCAGGCTCAATGTTGCCGACAGCACCGAAAACAGCCTGCTTGCAATGCTCGGAAGTCTGTTCGCCCCGATATTCGCACCGCTCGGCTTCGGCGACTGGAGAGCGTCGACCGCGCTTATCACAGGTCTTACCGCAAAGGAAAGCGTTGTTTCCACCCTTACTCTTCTGCTTGGCGGAGATGTTTCGCAGATACAGACGCTGTTCACACCGTTTACGGCAATTGTGTTCCTTGTGTTCACACTGCTCTATACTCCGTGCGTTGCCGCTATTGCAACGGTAAGACGTGAACTCGGAAGCGTGCGTTCAGCCATTGCAACAGTGCTTATACAGTGCGGTATTGCCTGGGTAATGGCATTCCTTGTACGCTGTGTCGGAATGATTTTCGGTATTGCGTAAGGTAAAATTATGGATAAGATGAACATACCCAGCATCATTCTGCTTGCACTGATAGTGATCGCTCTCATACTTGTGATCATATATCTTGTCAGAAACGGCGGCGGTTGCTCAGGCGACTGTTCGGCGTGCAAGGGCTGTAACAGTTGCAAAAAAGAACGAAAAGGTAAAAAGTAAACAGTATATAGTAAAAGGCAGAGCCGCGGCTCTGCCTTTCGTATTATACTTTAACCGTTTTCGTTTCTTTTTCCGTTCGAAAATGTACATCTTCATACATAATACACGCCGGCAGACGCAACTGTCCATAGTTTTCTTTAAAAATATAAAAAATTTTATACAATACTGAGTAGCATAGGCGGCAAGTGAAAAAATCAACGGCATTTTTGTAACAAATGACGAAAAAGCGTCCGTTATATTGCCTTTTTTGTTCTATAGTGATATAATTAACGTTACTATAAATATGTATCCTCAAAGCGGATACAGAATCGAGGTTCATTTATGAAATCCATAAGCAAAAAAATGACACTGTTTACGGTTTTGCTGGTGGTCATTTCACTTCTGGTAGCGACGATTGCATCGGTGGCTATCATCTATACCACTACAAAATCACTCACTGAGCAGACGCTCACAGAAACGGCTATAGTTGCAGCTGACAGAGTTTCATGGGAACTCAAGGCAATACAGAATGTTGCTATACAGGCGGGCTGCAACCCCAAACTGTCATCGGTAATTTATACAAATACGCAGAAACAAAGAGAAGTCGATGCAATAGTGGCAAACTTCGGACTTAACAGAGGTGCGTCAATCGACTTTGAAGGTCACGGCTCCAACGGTGTCGAATATGCCGACCGCGCTTACTACAAAGCCGCTATGGAAGGCAAGACTACGATAACAGAGCCTATGATCGGCAGATCCAACGGTAAGCTCAGCGTTATAATAGCCGCTCCTATCTGGAATAACGGCGAGCTCAACACTACAGTTGTAGGCTGTGTATACTTTGTTCCTGACGAAGAATTTCTCAATGATATCGTCCGCACACTGAAGATCAATGAAAACGGCGCGGCATATATCATAGATAAAAACGGTAATACCATTGCCGACTTTGATATGCAGCTTGTCAAGGACGGAGAGAACATACAGAAGATTGCCGAAGAAGACACAAGCTATACAGCACTTGCACAGGCGCACGAAAAAATGGAAGCCGGTGAAACAGGCTTTGCAGAATACACATCGGGCGGTATATCAAAATATGTCGGCTATGCTCCTATTTCCGGTACAAACGGCTGGTCAATTGCTGTAACTGCACACAGCAACGACTATATGATCCACTGCTTCAGAGGACTTATCATACTCGCAATAATCTGTGCGGCATCTGCTATAGCAGGCGGCATGATCGCAGGCTTTATCAGCAAGAAAATAGGAAAGCCCATCAGACTTTGTGCAGAACGTATTGAAAAGCTCTCCGAGGGTGATCTTACAAGCCCCGTACCTATGGTCAAATCACACGATGAAGTCAAGATACTCGCAAAGTCTGCCGCAAAGGTAGTAAATGAACAAAATGCTATGATCAGCGATATCGGCAATATCTTAAGCAATATGGCTCAGGGCAACTTTGACGTACACAGTGCCGATGCAGACAACACCTATCGCGGCGATTACAAGGTACTTATTGAATCTGTAAGAGATATCAACACAAAGCTCAATGATACTTTAAGCCAGATAAGCATCGCAGGCGATCAGGTATCTAGCGGTTCACAGCAGGTATCTGCAGGCGCTCAGTCACTCGCTCAGGGTGCTACCGAACAGGCGGCATCTGTAGAAGAGCTTGCCGCTACTATCCACAATATCAATGCTCATATTGAGGCTACAACGGAAGATTGCCAGAAAGGCAGACAGCTTGTTGACGAAACAGCCGAGTATATCGGTGCGGCAAACGAAAAGATGAACAGCCTTACAGGCGCTATGCAGGATATCAGCGAAGCTTCGGCAGAGATAAGCAAGATCATACAGACTATCGAGGATATTGCGTTCCAGACAAACATTCTTGCGCTTAATGCCGCAGTTGAAGCCGCAAGAGTAGGTGAAGCCGGCAAGGGATTTGCCGTAGTTGCCGATGAGGTAAGAAACCTCGCAGGTAAATCAGCCGATGCGGCTCATGATACGACCGTTCTTATCGAACGCGCTGTTGCCGCAGTTGAAAACGGCAACAACATCACAAACGAAACTGCTCAGGCTGTAGCCGAAGTAGAGGCAAGATCGGGCGGAGTAAGTAATATCGTAAACAAGATCGCCGGTGCAAGCCTTGAACAGGCAGATATGGTAAAGCAGGTCAATATAGGCGTAGAACAGATCTCAAATGTTGTACAGACAAACTCAGCTACGGCAGAAGAAAGTGCCGCCGCTTCAGAAGAGCTTTCAGCCCAGGCTCAGACTCTTCAGAAACTTGTAAGTCGCTTTACTTTCAGACAAGAATAAAAAGGAATATAGCGGATAACAAGAAGTCCCCGCACAGAAAATACTGTGCGGGGATTTTCAATCTCTAACGGGCAATCTGACAGTTGCCCGTTTCAGCTTGTAGAATAAGTTTGTTTTTTTAAAAAAACAGTGAAATTTCTCTATCCCTAACCCCAAACCCCTTACCCATGGGAAGGGGCTATATTACTGGGGCTACCGTCCCTAGTCCCTGTTGGGGGCTACGCCCCTCAACCCCATTTTTTGATAATGATAGAGTTTTTTCGACAGACTGAAACGGGCAATCTGACAGTTGCCCGTTTTTTGTTTTTATATATTCTTTGTGATATGCATTATAGAACAGCACCCGGCAAAATAACGCACAGAATATGCATAAACGCTTTACCACAACATATATGTACAAAAAAACGTACACATAGTCCTATAAAACTTGCGTAAGCCTATCAAAAATGTTATAATTATTAAAGTACTGATATGTAATATGAAGGGAGATCAATTTATGAAACTGATCCACTTATCCGACCTGCATCTCGGAAAACGTGTATACGAATATTCTATGACAGAAGATCAGGAATATATTCTACGTCAGATAATCGGAATAATCGATATTGAAAAACCCGACGGCGTAATAATAGCAGGAGATATCTATGATAAATCCGTACCTCCGGCAGAGGCAGTCACACTGTTTGACAGTTTTTTAAGTGAACTGTGTAACCGCAAGATAAAAGTATTCTGCATAAGCGGTAATCACGACTCCCCCGAAAGAATAGCGTTCGGCTCAAAAATAATGGACGGTAGCGGAATATATATGTCGCCGGTTTATAATGGTATTGTTGAACCCATATCTCTGCAGGACGATTACGGAGAGGTCAATATTTATATGTTGCCTTTTATCAAGCCTGTTCATATGCGGCACATATTTGAAGATGACAGTATAACAACATATAACGATGCCGTTGCACGTGCCGTAAGTGAGATGAATGTCGATACAGACAAACGTAATATACTTATCACGCATCAGTTTGTCACAGGATCTGTGAGGACCGAATCGGAAGAGCTGTCGGTAGGCGGCACTGACAATGTTGACGCATCGGTTTTTGACAAATTCGACTATGTTGCGCTCGGTCATCTCCACGCTCCGCAGAACTGCGGAAAAAGTACCGTAAGATATTGCGGAACTCCGCTGAAATATTCGTTCTCCGAGGCAAAAGACCAAAAGTCGGTAACTATAGTCGAAATGTCCGGAAAAGGCAACACGACTTACCGAACCGCAGAGCTTGTGCCATTGCATGATATGAAAGAAATAAAGGGTAAATATTCCGAAATAGTAAAGATGGATTATTATTCAGGCACAACCTTTCAGGAGGATTATCTGCATATCACGCTGACGGACGAGCAGGATATCCCTGACGCGGCAGGACGACTGAGAGCGATATATCATAACCTTATGAAGCTTGATTACGATAATCTCAGGACAAGAGCAGACAATACGGTATTTGCCGCAAATGTAGAGAAAAAGTCGCCCATCCGGCTGTTGGAGGAATTCTATAAGCTGAGAAACAACAATGAAATGAACGAAGAACAGAAAGCGTATGCCAAAAAACTGATAGAAGAGATCTGGGAGGAAAACTGATGCTGCCAAAAAGACTTGCCTTATCGGCGTTCGGTCCTTATGCCGACAAAACCGTTCTTGAGCTTGACAAGCTCGGAAACAATGGACTGTACCTTATAACGGGCGATACAGGCGCAGGAAAAACCACTATCTTTGACGCTATTACATATGCGCTTTACGGCAAAATGAGCGGTGCTAACAGAACACCCGGAATGATGCGTTCAAAATATGCAAAAGCAGAAACTCCGACCGAAGTCGAATTTCTGTTTTCATACAACGGAAAAGATTATACTATAAAAAGAAATCCCGAATACGAACGTCCGAAAACTCGCGGAGAAGGATCTACGAAGCAAACTAAAAGCGTCACATTGGAAATGCCGGACGGAAGAATAATCACAAAAGAAGCCGATGAAACCATAAAGAATATAATCGGTATCGACTATGACCAGTTCGTGCAGATCGCTATGATTGCACAAGGCGATTTTCTTAAACTGCTTCTTGCGCCCACAAACGAGCGACAGGAAATACTCAGAAAGCTTTTTTCAACAGGAAACTACCAGCGTCTTCTTGACAGAATGAAGCAGGATAAAGCGAAACTTGAAGAAGAAAGAAAAACGCTTGCAGAACGCCTCAGAGTTAATCTGGGACATATAACGGCACAGGGCGACGACGAGCTGCGCGTTGCCATAAACGAGGCAATCAATGCAAACATTGCAGACGAAGAATTCATCACGCTTGTAAAAAAACGCTCAGAGCGTGACGCAAAAGAAATTTCGGACTGCGAACAGGAAAAAAGCAAAATCGAAGAAAAGCTGAGCAATATAACGGTTGCACTCACAAAACAGAAAGAACGTGATGGTTTAACGCAAGATATAAACCGCTGTAATATTGAACTTGAAGCAAATAAATCAAAGCTTGAAAAAGCCACAGAGATCCGCAGTGAACTCTCCGGATATTCCGAAATCACCGAAGAAAAAAAGAAAAAAGTCACTCTGATCACCGAACAGCTTGCAAAATATGATGAACTTGACAAGCTGTCTGCTGATATTCAACAGCTTTCGGAAAAAATCAAAAACGGAAAAACGCTTTCAGAAGAACTGACAAACAAGAAAAGCGGCTGTGAAAACGAACTTGAAAAACTCCGTGAAGAGATGAGATCGCTTGAAAAAGCTGGCGAAAACAAGCAGAAGCTCGAAAATGAAAAGGAAAAAGCGTCGCAGTATAAAGAAAATCTTACGGATCTGCTCAGAAAAATAAACGATTTCAATTCATCACAGGAACATTTAATCGTTCTGCAAAACGATTATCAGAAGCTTTCGGCTGAAAGCGAAGAACTCAGAAACCGTTACAATATGATGAATAAAGCCTTTCTTGACGAACAAGCGGGAATAATCGCAAAAACTCTTGAGGACGGAAAGCCTTGCCCCGTATGCGGCTCGTTATCTCACCCGTGTCCTGCAAAAACCGCTTGCGAGGCTCCGTCAAAAGATGAACTTGAATCGGCAGATAAAAAGGCACAAAAAGCCGAAAAGGCAACCACCGACAAAAGCAAAGAATGTTCCGAAGAGAAGTCTTCCTGCCGGGAAAAAGAAAAGATCATCCGTCAGACTACGCAAACGCTGTGGAATGACACGGCATCCGAAGAAATAAACATATCGGATATAAAAAACCGCATCAACACGGAATATGAAAAAAACTCAACAAAGATAAAAGCTCTTGAAAAAGAAATACAGGACGAAGAGCGCAACATAGAGCGCAAAGACAAGCTTGAAAAACTTATACCCGCCAAAGAAAGCAACATCGACGCACTTACCGGCGAACTGAATGAAACAGAAAAGCAGATAGCTGAGAGCACTACTTCATACAACGAAAAAAACGCACTATATCAAAGAGAAAAGGAAAAGCTTGAATTTACAAGCAAAAATGATGCGCAGAAGGAGATTGAAACCCTTGAAAACTTTATTCAGTCTATAGCACAGAAAACAGAGGAAAACGACAAGCAATACCACGAATATGATACAAATGTAAAGTCGCTTACACAAAATATCGAAAAGCTTACCGACCGCCTGAACAAAATCGCAAAGGAAGACGTATCGGAGCTTATTTCAAATCAGAACAGCCTTACGGAAAAGAAGAAAGATTGCGAAGATAAAATACATATTCTGAAGTCACGCAAAGAGAATAACGAAAAAATCATTTCCGATATAGAATCGCTGTCTTCCGTTATCGAAAAGAAACGGCATGAACTGGAAGTAAAATCATCACTATGCAATACAGTCAGCGGCGATATACCCGGTAAAGAAAAAATCAGCCTTGAAACGTATGTTCTGGCGGCATATTTCGACCGTATAATAGCAAAAGCCAACACAAGACTTATGAATATGTCGGACGGACAGTATGAACTGAAACGGCGTGAAGAAGGCGGAAAAAAGTCAAAAAGCGGTCTTGACCTTGACATTGTCGACCACTATAACGGTACAGAACGTGATGTCAGGACGCTCTCCGGCGGCGAATCATTCAAAGCGTCACTGTCGCTTGCACTCGGTCTGTCTGATGAGATACAGTCAAGCGCCGGCGGTGTAAAGCTTGATACAATGTTTGTAGATGAAGGTTTCGGGTCACTTGACGAAGAATCACTGCGAAAGGCTATAGACACTCTTATGTCATTGGCAGACGGAAACAGATTGATAGGTATAATCTCACACGTTTCAGAACTCAAAGAACGCATAGACAAGCAGATAGTGATCAAAAAACAGACTAACGGCGGCAGTACCGCCGAGATATCGGTATAACGCAATATCGGGCATCGTTTTTCGGTGCCCGGTTTTATTTATGTTCACCGCTCGCTTGCTTTCTGCATTTCAATAATATATCAAAAAACGGAATTTTTCTCCGACATTCGGCACATTTTAATTAACACCGTGTTTATAATCGTGTTTATAATGTAGTACTAAACTGTTTTTGAAAGATGCAAAAGCGACAAATTTGCAAATATGTCTTGACATCGGCAACCGATTAAGGTATAATATTTAATTGCATAGGCGCAAGACAGGCACATATCGGTGCCAAGTATTAACAGGAGGAAGAAAGAAATGAAAAGAACATACCAGCCTAAGAAGCTCCAGAGACAGAAAGAACACGGATTCAGAAAAAGAATGTCTACAAGAAACGGACGTAAGGTTCTTGCAAGAAGACGTGCAAAGGGCAGAAAGCACTTAAGCTACTGATTCTGTCAATGAATGAGTATGCAAAGAAATACGTTTGCATAAAAAAGGACAGGGAGTTCAGATTTCTGTTCAAAAAAGGTGACAGCATTGTTACCGACGCATTCGTATGCTACGCAAGGGAAAGCAAAAGGCGGGTAAACCGCATAGGAATCGTTACAGGCAAGAAGGTCGGCAACGCAGTAAAGCGAAGTCGTGCCAGAAGAGTCATCAGAGAAGCGTTCCGCCTTATTGACCCCCTGCTCCGCGAAAAAACGCAGAAAAGATACGACTTTATTTTCGTGGCAAGGGCAAAGACACCGGCTATGAAATCAACACAGGTATACAGGCAGATGGAAAACAGACTGCTTAAACGGTATGCCGTGCAGGAAAAGAATACTCCTGCAGAAATACAAAAATAAAATGAAATATGTACTTTTATTTTTCGTAAAGATATACAGAATGACTTTGTCAAAATGGCTGCCTCGTTGTTGCCGCTTTACTCCGAGCTGTTCGGAATATGCGATGATCGCACTCCGCAGGTTCGGTGCGGTAAAGGGCAGCTATTTGGCTATACGGAGAATTATCAGATGCAACCCTTTTTCTGAGGGCGGCTATGACTATGTACCCGAACAATTTTATTTTTTCAAAAGGACTAAGCCGTAATATCGGCACTACTAACGGAGGGTGATTTCCATAGATTTCTTATACACCATAATCGGTACGCCTCTCGGCTACGTTATGTGGCCTATTTATCTTCTTTTACAGAATTTCGGTTGGGCAATACTGATATTCACTATTATAGTCAAGCTGGCAATGCTGCCTCTTCAGATAAAGCAGCAGAAGAATATGGCTTTTTCACAGCTGTTTGCTCCCAAGGTAAAGGAGATCCAGCAGAAATACCGTAACAACCGTGAAAAACAGGCAGAAGAGATGCAGAAGCTCCAGGCTCAGGGTTATAACCCCGCAGGCGGTTGCGGACCTCTCGTTCTGACAATGGTAATACTGTTCGGTGTCATCGATGTTGTTTATAAGCCCATGACACACATGGAGCATTTAAGCTCATCGGATATTTCGAATGTAATAACAGTTGCGAAAGAAACCGAATACACAAAGATTTTCCTTAACGAATATAACAAGCAGGATAAGGAGATCATTGATAAGTATCTCAGCGGCGATCAGAACATAATCTATGTAACAACTGAGAACGGTCAGCTGACTCACGAATACAAGGACAACGAAGAGTATAAGACAAAGTACGAAGAAAAAGATCCTTCTGCCGATCAGCTTACTATTGAGCAGATAAATAAGTATGGCTCGTTATTTGTAACATCAGATGATGCTTATACGCAGTTTACGGGCGATAATTCAAGACTTACAGCTGAAACGAAGTCAAGAATTTCAGCTATTGCAGGAAAATACAAGGGTATGCAGAAGGAGCTTCTTGCTCTTCAGGTTTATGAGCAGTACCCCGATGTATTCAAGTCATGCAACGAAAGCGTACTTTCAAATGATGTAAAGGGCAGACTTGCTTCACTGTCAAGCAATATGATGTTCTGCGGACTGAACTTCGGTTCTACACCCAAGCTTGCTTTTGAACCGCTGATAATCATACCGATATTTGCATTTATACTGTCACTTGTTCAGACTGTACTTTCTCAGTACTACAGCAAGAAGAACAACCCTGAAATGGCTAACGCAGGCGGTGCGGGTATGAAGGTTATGCTTTATATCATGCCTTTATTCTCACTGTGGATCTCGTTCAGCGTTCCCGCAGGCGTAGGTTTCTACTGGGGTATCAACTATGCGCTCGGTATAGTACAGACAATAGTTCTCCAGAAGCTCTACAGCCCTGAAAAGCTCAGAGCCGAGGCTGAACAGAAGATGAAGGAAAGAAAGCTCAAGGACAGACAGGTAACTACAACAGCTGTTGTAACCGATGCCGAGAGCGGCGAAGAAAAGACTGTAACAAAGACAGAGACACTTTCTCAGAAGGAAATAAACAGACGTAAGCTCGCGGCGGCAAGAAAAGCTGACGCCGAGAAATACGGCGAAGAATACCACGAAGAAGACGACGATTGAGAATCGCCGGAAAGGACAGACTTATGAAAAAGATATATACAGGTAAGTCGCTTGACGAACTCAAGGCGCTTGCAATTTCGGAAATAAAAGAACTCGGTGTAAATGAAGCCGATATAAAGATAACAGTTGTAGAAGAGCCTGTAAAGAAGCTTTTCGGCAAGAAGGGCGATTACAAGATCGAAGCCGAATATGAAGAAGTAGCGGCTCAGCAAGCTCCCGTTACTGCTACAGTAACAGCTGATACAGCATCTGCCGATGAAACAACAACAGATGCTCCCGCAGAAGCTTCTGCTACAAAAGACGCTGACCACACCGAAAAGGTAGCTATGGCTGCCGCTTACCTTGAAAAAGTACTGACTGCTCTCGGCGTTGAGGACTTCAAGGTAAACATAATCGAAAAAGAGGACATCACAGTTCTTGATATTGTAGGCGAAAAGCTCGGTATCGTTATCGGCAGAAGAGGCGAAACACTCGACTCTTTACAGTACCTTGCAATTCTTGCAAGCAACCGTCATGATGAGCCTTACTGCCGTATCACTGTTGACTGTAACGGTTACAGGGATAAGAGAGAGGAAACTCTCAAGGCGCTTGCAGAGCGTACAGCAAACAAGGTGCTCCGTCAGGGCAGACGTATCACTCTTGAACCTATGAATCCTTATGAGCGCCGTATAATCCACAGCAAGGTAGCTGAGATCGAGGGCGTATACAGCAACTCTATCGGCGAAGAGCCTTACAGAAAGGTCGTTATTTCGGCTTCTCAGCCCCACAGAGATAATAACAGAAGAAACGACCGCAGAGGCGGCGGAAGAAGAAACGGCAACGGCGGCAACCGTTCTTACAAGCAGAGCACGGGCTTCTCTACTTCATTTGAAAGAGAGTACAAGCGTTCACAGACTGCAACAGAGAATACAGTATCTGACGCAGGCGAATTCTCAAAGGAAGCTGTGGAAACTGAAAGAAACGCAACTCTTTACGGCAAGATTGAGCTGTAAGAATTGCAAAAAGCGACGGCTTTTCAATGGTTTTTGTGTAATTTTGAATTATCGCACAGACAAGCTTTCAAAATTTGTGCAAAATGACCTATTGACAAATCAGCCGATATAGTGTATTATAATAACTGTAATCAGAAACGAGGACGTTTTGAGGGATCAAAGCGTCCTTTTCTTATTTTTCAAAGAACATCTAACGAAAGTAGGAGGAAAAGGAAAATGGCAGAGAAAACTTATGATGTAACGGAGCTGTTCGGCTCGGACGTATTCAACGAGGCGGTAATGAAGGCTAAGCTCCCCAAGGCTACATTCAAAGAGCTGATGAAGGTAATGCACGGCGGTGCAGAGCTTACACTTCCCGTTGCAGAAGTAGTTGCAAGCACAATGAAGGACTGGGCAGTAGAAAAGGGCGCAACACACTACACCCACTGGTTCCAGCCTATGACAGGTATCACAGCCGAGAAGCACGACAGCTTTATTTCACCGGTTGGCGACGGTACAGTCATCATGGAGTTCTCAGGTAAGGAACTTATCAAGGGCGAACCTGACGCTTCATCATTCCCCTCAGGCGGTCTGCGTGCAACATTCGAGGCAAGAGGCTATACAGCATGGGACCCCACATCATACGCATTCATAAAGGATAACACATTATACATACCCACAGCATTCTTCTCATACTCAGGAGAAGCACTTGACAAGAAGACACCTCTTCTGAAGTCAATGGATGCTGTATCAAAGCAGGCATTAAGAATTTTAAGACTCTTCGGTAACACAACAGCCAAGAGCGTTGTTGCTACAGTCGGCGCAGAGCAGGAATACTTCCTCGTTGACAAGAAAACATACGATAAGAGAAAAGACCTTATCTTCACAGGCAGAACACTTTTCGGTGCCGCTCCTGTAAAGGGACAGGAACTTGAAGATCACTACTTCGGCGTTATCAAACAGAGAGTAAGCGACTATATGAAGGATCTCGACAAGCACCTCTGGGCTCTCGGCGTTTCTTCAAAGACAAAGCATAACGAAGTTGCTCCCGCACAGCACGAATGTGCACCTATCTTTGAATCTGCAAACCTCGCGGCTGACCACAACCAGCTTATGATGGAAATGATGAAGAAGGTTGCTCTTGAGCACGATATGGTATGCTTACTGCACGAAAAGCCTTTCGCAGGCGTTAACGGTTCAGGTAAGCACGACAACTGGTCGCTTTCAACTGATGACGGTCAGAATCTGCTGAACCCCGGTGATTCTCCGATGGAGAACGCACAGTTCTTAACATTCCTCGCAGCTATCATCAAGGCTGTTGACGAATATGCAGACCTGCTCAGACTTTCTGTAGCAACCGCCGGCAACGACCACAGACTTGGCGCTAACGAGGCACCTCCTGCAATCATCTCAATCTTCCTCGGCGAAGAACTGAACGATGTAATCAACGCACTTGTTGCAGGTACAAACGTTGAATCTAAGCACGCACAGTTTGATATCGGTGTAACATCACTGCCTAAGTTCCCCAAGGATACAACAGACAGAAACAGAACATCACCGTTCGCATTCACAGGTAACAAGTTTGAGTTCAGAAGCGTTGGTTCTTCACTCAACATTTCAGGTCCTAACATAGTACTTAACACGATCGTAGCAGAAGAGCTTGAACAGTTCGCCGACGAACTCGAAAAGGCTGACGACTTCAAGAAGGCTCTTAAAGAACTGCTCGTAAAGACAATAAAGGAACACAGCAGAGTAATCTTCAACGGCAACGGTTACGATGCCGCTTGGGTAAAGGAAGCTACAGAGGTAAGAGGTCTGCCTGAGCTCAAGTCTACAGTAGACGCACTTCCCCACTTCCTTGACGAGAAGAATATCAAGGTATTCACAAAGCACAAGGTATTCTCAGAAGTTGAGATGCACTCAAGAACAGAGATCCTGCTTGAGAACTACAGCAAGACTATTAACATTGAGGCTCTTACAACGGCTGAAATGGCTACAAAGGAAATTCTCCCCGCTGTTATGGCTTATGAGAAGCAGGTTTGCGATGTACTTCTGTCAAAGAAGAATGCAGGCGTTGCATATAACCTTGAGCAGTCTATCGCCAACAAGATCGATTCTCTGGCTGAAAACCTCAACGCTAAGATTGCTGAGCTTGACAGCGTGATCGTAAAGGCACAGGGCATCTCGGACGCTTATGAAGCAGCTAAGTGCTACCACGATGAAGTATTCGCTACAATGCAGAGCCTGCGTGCTGTTGCAGATGAGCTTGAAACGATCGTCGGCGAAAAGTACTGGCCCTTCCCCACATACGAAGAGCTCCTGTTCAACGTATAATTACAGAGATACGTTATTAAAATCGGCTTAGAGGGGTTTTTACCCTTTAAGATAATCTGCACCCTTTTCCTATGGCTATGGCACTTCGGTGTCATAGCCACTTTTCTTTATGTAAAAATTATGTCTATAATAACTATATTTACCGATTTTTCGTCATATTTTCACATTATCCGCTTTACAAATCGACCAAAATGGGGTATACTGTAACAGTCAGGATTACTTATATGAAAGGAATTTTAGAAAATGACTGAATACAACGACATACTCTACATTGTAGTTCCCTGTTACAACGAAGAAGCTGTACTTCACGAAACTTCAAAGCGGCTTAAAGAGAAGATGACAACTCTCATAAACGATAAAAAGATTTCCGACAAGAGCCGCGTTTTATTTGTGGACGACGGCAGTAAGGACAAGACGTGGGAGATAATTGAGGAGCTTCACGGCAGTGACGATTTATTCTCGGGACTTAAGCTATCCCGCAACAAAGGACATCAGAATGCACTTCTTGCAGGACTTATGACAGCAAAAGACCTTGCGGACATATCAATATCAATGGATGCAGATCTGCAGGACGATATAAACGTTGTTGACCAGTTTGTGGACAAATATCACGACGGCTGTGATATAGTATACGGTGTGCGTTCATCAAGAAAGACGGATACTGTTTTCAAACGCGGTACTGCCGGAATGTTTTATAAGTTTATGCGACTGCTCGGCGTTGATATAATTGATAACCATGCAGACTACAGACTTATATCAAAGCGTGCGCTCGAGGCTTTATCGCAGTTTAAAGAAGTCAACCTGTTCCTCAGAGGCATAGTAAAGCAGATAGGTTTCAAGAGCGATATTGTGTATTATGAGCGCAGTGAACGTTTTGCGGGCGAATCAAAGTATCCGCTTAAAAAAATGCTTGCATTCGCATTTGACGGTATTACGAGTTTCTCGGTAAAGCCGATAAGACTTGTAACGGTTGTCGGATTTTTAATTTTCCTTGTCAGCATAGCAATGATAATCTATGCTATTGTGCAGAATTGCCTTGGAAATACCGAGGCAGGCTGGAGTTCGCTTATGTGTTCGATATGGTTTTTAAGCGGTCTTCAGATAATGGCACTCGGAATTGTCGGGGAATATATAGGAAAGATCTATACCGAGGTCAAGGCAAGACCAAAGTACATTATAGACAAGTTTATCAATAAGTAATAAGAAAAAGCTACCCGCTTTCGGGGCGGTCCAATAAAACAGTATAATAATGTTTTCGGGAAGCGGCATGAGTAATCATGCCGCTTTTCCGTTCATAACGTCATAGAGTAAATTGGCGGGAAGTATGCCGATATAGTTGTAGCTGATGGTCACATCCTGCACTCGATGTCCGCTGGACTTGTCCGGTGCATGAACATATACGGCGTTGACCATATCGTTCAGAATCGTGGGTGTCAGCTTCTCCAGATACAGGTATTTCTTTGCCTGTCGGATAAACCTATCGACATTCTCCGCTTGATCTTCTTGATTCTGTATTTCGTTTTCAAGCATTTCAATCTTGGCTCTCAGGTCTGCCTGCTCCTGCTCATAGTCATCAGACAACATCTGAAAGCGAGCTTCGGACAGTTTTCCGTTGACCATGTCCTCATAAATACGCTTGAACAATCTGTCCAGTTCAGCCAGACGGTTTTCGGATTTCTGCAAGGTTCGCCTTTTGGCAGAAAGCTCTTTCTTTGCTTCCTCACTTCGCTTTGCGCCCAACGCTCTGCGGAACGCATCCTCGTAATCGGCAACGCATTGGATAACCAATCTCAGGTGTTGGAGCGTACCTTCTTCCAGTACCACGGCACGGATGAAGTGGGTGTCGCAAACCTCCTTGCCCTTTTTACGGGAAGTGGAGCATACGAAGTGATCTTGTCTGGTTTCAAAACTGTTGCTGGTACAGTAGTACAATTTTTCACCACAATCGGCGCAGCGGACGAGACCGGAGAACATATTGGTCTTGCCTGTTCTGGCGGGTCTGCGTTTGTTCTTGCGAAGTTCCTGTACACGGGCAAAGGTTTC